>CAZPSH010000003.1:0-173175 GCA_964589625.1 uncultured Thermoanaerobaculia bacterium | reverse complement strand
CGCGCCTCCCCGGCCCCCAGCCTTGACACCGCCGGCCTCTTCATAGAAGACGAAAACCGGGAGACGGGAAAGGCAAGGCAAAGAAGGGCATTTGGGATTGGAAATAGGGATTTGGGATTGGGGAACACAGACGGAAGCGAGATCCGTGGGGCGGGCGCCCTCGCCCGCCTAGTCCCTTCGTCCCCTAGTCACCCAGTCCCGAACACCCGAGGCGGAAGGCGGAAGCAAGGGGCATGAGGGATTTGGAAACGGAATCTACATCCCAAATCCGAAATCCCGAATCCCAAATTCCCCTTTCTCTCTCTTCCCGTCTAACGTCATTTCGACCAAGCGTGGATCACAGCTCCCGCAGGGCGGCGGCGACGGGGATGCGGGCGGCGCGAAGGGCGGGGGGAAGGCCGCCGAGGAGGCCCATGAGAAGGGCGAAGCCGAGGCCCTGGAGGAGGAGGTCCGGCGTGACGCGGAAGGCGAAGGCGAGCTGGCTGAAGGTCTGCCAGTTGATGGTGGAGGTGGTGACGCCGTTGAGGGGGATGACCAGGAGGTCGCCGAGGAGGCCGCCGAGGAGGGCGATGGAGAGGGCCTCAAAGAGCCAGGAGACGACGACGGCCCGGGGGGAGAATCCGATGGCCCGCAGGGTGGCCATTTCGCGGACGCGGGCGGCAAGGGCCGAGTAGAGGGTGTTGAGGGCCGCGAAGAGGGCGCCCACGCCCATGACCACCGCGACGAGGTAGCCCAGGACGCGGATCATGGTGGAGACCACCCGGGACTGCTTGGCGTAGTAGAGGTCCTCCCGGTCCACCTGGACGGTGAGGCGCGGGTCGGCCTTGAGGGCCTTCTCGAAGGCGGGCAGGTCGGCCGGGTCGGTCAGGCGGACGGTGACGGACTGGAAGATGTGGTCGGGGCGCTTGAAGGTCTGGTTGAGGATGCGGGCGTCGGCCCAGACCTCCGAGTCGAAGGCGCTGTTCCCCGCGTCAAGGATGCCGACGACCTTCCAGGTGCGTCCGCCGAAGGCCGGCGTGTCACCCAGGGAGAATCCCTCGTACATCTGCTCGGCGTTCTTCCCCACCACCAGTTCGGCCAGCCCCGGGGTCAGGAAGCGCCCCTGGGCCATGCGGAGGTTGTCCCGCACGGCCAGGGCATCCTCGGAAACGCCGCGCACCTGGGCCAGGGCCTCGGATCGCGAAGCCCGGTGGCGGAAGGCTCCGATGGCCACCACCTCCATGCTGACCAGGGGACGCCCCCGGCGGTCGCGGGCCACCTGGGGCGCATCGGCCACCACGCGGGCCTGGTCGAGGAGGACGACGCTCTCCATCTCCGAGCTGGACCCCGCCCTCCGGATGAGGGCGTTGCCGGGGGAGCCCGATTCCACAAGGGTCCTCTCAAAGCCCCGGGCCAGGGAGAGGACCGCCACGAAGACCGCCACGGCCCCGCCGATGCCCAGCACCGCCACCGAGGTGGAGGCCCACCGGACCCGGATGGAGCGCAGGTTGTAGATCAGCGGCACCGCCATGCCCGACTCCCTGTCGCCAAATCAGCCATCTGCCATCCCAAATCCGCAATCCGAAATTCCAAATCCCAAATGCCCCATTCCGCTTCTACACCCTCCTCAATGCATCCACGATCTTGAGGCGCATGGCGGCGAGGGCGGGAAGGAGCCCCGCCAGCAGGCCCACGAGGAGGGCGAAACCCAGGCCCAGGGCCATCTTCTGCGGAGAAAAGTAGAAGGCCACCAGGAGGCCCTGGGTGGGGTCGCCGCCGAGGGTAAAGGCCTTGGCGCCAAGAAGCCCGGCGCCCCCGCCCAGGAGGGCGTAGAGGCACGATTCGCTCAGGAGGAGGGCCAGCACGGCGCCGTCCGAGTAGCCCAGGGTCTTGAGGACGCCGATCTCCCCCATGCGCTCCCGGACGGCGATGGCCATGACGTTGCCCGTGACGAGCAGGAGGGTGAAGAAGACCACCGACCCGATGGAGAGGAGGAGGGCCTGGATGTTTCCCATCTGGCGCACGAAGCCCGCCGCAAAGGCCTTTTCGGTCTCGGCCGCCGTCTCGTAGGAGGAGTTGGCGAAGCGGTCGTTGATGGCCGCCGCGGCGGCGGCCGCGCGGTCGGGGTCGCCCACCCGCACGACGTACCACCCCACCATACCCTTGCCGAAGGGCCGGCGCTCCTCCAGGTAGTCGTACCGGAACCAGAACTGCTGGGTGTCGTCCTCGGGGCGGCTTCCTTCGTAGATGGCGCGGACGTTGAACTCCCACACACCCGTCCAGATGGTCCCCCGGAGGGGGACGCGGTCGCCGATTTTCCAGCCGAAGCGCTCCGCGAGCTTGCGCCCCGCGGCGCAGGCCTCCCGGTCCCTCAGGAAGTCGGCCCATTGGGAGGGCTCCACGCGGAACTCTGGGTAGACCTCGAGGTAGTGGTCCGCGTCAATGGCGAAGTTGGCGAAGAAGTTCCGCTCGTCCTGGTAGATGCCCCCGAACCACGTGGCGTAGGTCACCTTTCGGACGCCCGGGACGAGCAGGATGCGGTCCCGGTAGGCGTAGGGCAGGGGCATGATGAGGGAGACCTTGTTGCGGACGATGAGGCGATCCGCGCCGGACACTTCGAGGCCCTGGTTGAAAGCCGTCTGCACCGCGGCCAGGACCCCGAAGAGGAAGAGGGCCACGAAGTAGGAGCCCACCGTCAGGGCGAGCCGCGCCTTCTTCCGCGTCACGTTCGCCCGCAGGAGAGGAAGGAAGCGGGTCATGAAGAAGAACCCGAAAGGAAAAGAAGGGGCATTTGGGATGTGGGATTTGGGATTTGGACAACACAGGCGAAAGCGAGATCCGTGGGGCGGGCGCCCTCGCCCGCCGTTCTACCGACTGGTGCAAAACGTGAGACGTGAGCCGCGAGATGGCAGAGGCGGGCCTGCGTAGCGGCCGATGCTCGCGTAGACGCGAGACGTGAGACGTAAAACGGGAGACGTGAGGGGCAAGGCGAAAGGCGAGACCCGTGGGGCGGGCGCCCTCGCCCGCCTACCCTCGCGCTCTGTTTCACCCAAGCCAGCCGCGCTCGCCGCATCGCGTCCGTATCCTTCCCTACTTCCCTACTCCCCTACTC
Organism: uncultured Thermoanaerobaculia bacterium; assembly: GCA_964589625.1. Taxonomy (GTDB): domain Bacteria; phylum Acidobacteriota; class UBA4820; order UBA4820; family DSQY01; genus JBFLVU01. Next base: position 170,084 of record CAZPSH010000003.1, on the reverse strand, counting down.
ACCTACTCCCCTACTTACTTACTCCCCTACTCCCCCCCCACTCCCCCCGCCTTCGCCTCCACGAGAACCCCCTTCTCGAGGTGGAGGAGGGTTCCGGCGCGCTCGGCGGCCCTGGGGTCGTGGGTCACCATGAGGATGGTCTTTCCGTACTCCGCGGAAAGCCGCTCCAGAAGGTCCATGACCTCGCGGGCGCTCGTCCGGTCGAGGTCGCCCGTGGGCTCGTCGCAGAGGAGAAAGGTGGGGTCCGCCACCAGGGCACGGGCGATGGCCACCCTCTGCTCCTGGCCGCCCGAGAGCTGGCGGGGGTAGTGCTTCAGGCGGTCGCTCAGGCCCACAAGGGCGAGGGCCGCCTCCACGTGGTCCCGCCTCTCGGCCTTGGAGAGCCGGGTGAGGAGGAGGGGCAGTTCCACGTTCTGGAAGGCCGTGAGGACGGGCATGAGGTTGTACATCTGGAAGACGAAGCCCACGTGGCGAGCCCGCCAGGCGGAGAGTTTCGAACCCGACATGTGGGTGATCTCGTCCCCGTCCACGGTGATGGAGCCGCGGGTGGGCAGGTCGAGGCCCCCGAGGAGATTGAGAAGGGTCGTCTTGCCCGAACCCGAGGGCCCCATGAAGGCGACGAACTCCCCCCGCTCCACGTCGAGGTGGAGCCCGCTCAGGATGTGGAGCGTCTCCCCTCCCCGGGTGTACTCCTTGTCCAGGTCGCGGACCCGGATGAGCGCGCTCCCGTCGGACCGTCCGTCCACTCGTACCATGGGTCCTCCGAGGAACTCCGCGGCCTCCGCCGACGGCGGGAGGGACCGGGGCCCGCGCCTCGGCGGGCGGGGCTCCCCTGCTCCTTCGTCTTTCCTACTTCCTCTCGGCGGCCCGCATGTTGTCCTTGAGGCCAGCCAGGTCCTTGATCACGAGGCGGTCCCCGGGGGCGCACCCCGAAAGAACGTCCACGTCCATGCCCCGGCGCTCGCCGAGGGTGACCTCGCGCCGCGAAAGCCGCCCCTCCGTCAGGACGAAGACGAAGGTCCCGCCGTCGGCCTCCAGAACCGCCTCCGAGGGCACCGTCGCCGCGGCCTTGGGCGTTCCTTCCAGCGGGGCGTCGGCCAAGAAGGTCACCTTCACGCCCATGTCGGGAAGAATGCGGGGATCCAAGGCGCCGAACGAGATGCGGACCTTGACGGTGGCCTTCTGGCGATCGGCGGTGGGAATCACGGTGCGCACGGAAGCGGGGATCTTCCAGTCCGGGTAGGCGTCGAGCACGGCCTCCACGCGCTGGCCCGGCCGCACCTTGGCGATGAAGGACTCGTTGACGTCCACCTCGATTTCGAGGGAGGCCATGTCCACGAGGGTGGCGATGCCCGTCCGGGTAAACCCCCCGCCCGCCGAAACCGGGGAGACCATCTCCCCCACCTGGGCGTCCTTGGAGACGGCGATCCCGCCGAAGGGCGCCCTCACGGTGCAGTTCTCCAGGTCCTGCCGGGCGACGCTCTCCCGGGCCCGGGCCGCCTTCAGGGACTCCTGGGCCGAATCGAGCCGGGCCCGGGCGCTGTCGTAGGCCGTGCGGGCGCGGTCCCGTTCGTTGTCGCTGGAAAAGCCCGCGCGGTGGAGGGAGGAGATTCGCTGAAATTCGAGGTCCGCCATGGACAGGGCGGCCCGGGCGTCGGGAACCTGGGCGGCGGCGACCTTCGCGTCGGCCTCCGCGGAGGCGAGGCGCGCCCGCGCGTCCGAGTCGTCGAGCCGGGCGAGGACCTGCCCCTCCTCCACCACCATCCCTTCGTCCACGAGCATCTCCACCACGCGGCCCGTGATCTTCGCCGCCACCGTGGCCCGGCGGCGGGGGGTCACGTAGCCGCTGGCGTTCAGCACCGCCGAACCCTCTCCGCCCGCCGGCTTCATGGCCTCCGCCACGGCCACTTCCGTGGGGCGCGCGGCCGAGCGGAGGAAGAGAAAGACGACGGCGACGCCGGCGGCGATGGCCAGGCCGAGCCACAGCCTCCGCTTCGGGCCCCTCTGCGCGGACCTCGCTCCTTCAGGGATCCTCAGGGAAGAGAGGTCGTTCCGAGTCGTTTCCTTCGCGTCCATGGCCCATCCCTCGAATCGAGTCGTTGCGGGTGATGCGTCGGAGTCCCATGGCAAACGGTGAATCGCGGACCGTAAACGGGAGCCGCGGGCCCTCCCGGTGCTTACGGCGCAGGGGTCGGCAACTGGATTGCCGGGCCGCCTCCCCGGCCCGCGTCAATCCCCTTCCGAGGCCTCGGCCCTACCCGGACTGCCACTCGTTGAGGGAACGGTAGTCGGTGCGGCCCGAGCGCTGGGCGCGGATGCCCGCCAGGGCGGCCCGGGCCGCCTCCACGCTCGTCAGGCAGGGTACCTGGAGGGCGATGGCCTCCACGCGGATCGCCGCTTCGTCGAACTGGCTCTTTCGGCCCAGGGGCGTGTTGATGACCATCCGGAGGTCGCCCCGGCGCAGGAGATCCACGGCGTCGGGCTTTCCCTCGCCCACCTTGTTCACGCTCTCGCAGGGGATCCCGCCGGCCTCGAGGAGGGCCCGGGTCCCCGAGGTGGCGAACAGGCGGAACCCCGCCTCCACGTAACCGGCCGCCACGGGCACGAAGGCGGCCTTGTCGGAATCGCGCACGCTCACGAAGACCCCGCCCTCCGCCGGGAAGGCCGTGCCGGCGGCGGTCAGGGCCTTGGCGAAGGCCAGGCCGAAGTCGGGGCCGATGCCCATGACTTCGCCCGTGGACTTCATTTCGGGTCCCAGGATGGGGTCCTCTCCGCGCAGGCGCGCGAAGGGGAAGACCGAGGCCTTCACGTAGACCGAGGAGGGAACCGCCAGCCGGGGCGCCACCTCGGACAGGCGCCGGCCCGCCACGAGCCGGGCGGCGAGCCTCGGGAACGGCACCCCGCGGGCCTTGGCGAGGAAGGGCACGGTGCGCGAGACGCGGGGATTCACCTCCAGCACGTAGAGCGTGTCCCCGCGGAGGGCGAACTGGACGTTGAGGAGCCCGATGACGCCCAGTTCGAGGGCCATGGCGCGCGTGGCCTCCTCGATCTGCTGAAGGATCTTTGCGGGCAGGGTCTGGGGCGGGAAGACCTGGGAGGAGTCGCCCGAGTGGATCCCAGCCTTCTCCACGTGTTCGAGGATGCCGCACAGGAGGGCTTCGCGGCCGTCGCACAGGGCGTCGGCGTCCACCTCCACGGCCTCCTCCAGGAAGCGGTCCAGAAGGAGGGGGTTGTCCTCGCTGACGGCCATGGCCGCGGCCAGGTAGGCGTCGAGGTGCTCCTCGCCCGTGACCACGGCCATCCCCTGGCCTCCCAGGACGTAGGAGGGGCGGACGATGAGGGGGAACCCCAGGGCGTCGGCCTCCCGCCGGGCCGCCTCCACCGAGCGCGCGATGGCCCCCTCGGGGAAGCTCAGATCCATCTTCCGGCAAAGGTCCTGGAAGGCCTCCCGGTCCTCCGCCCGGTGGATGGCCGCGGGGGACGTTCCCCTCAGGGGATACCCGAGGCGCTCCAGGTCCCGGGCGAGCTTAAGGGGCGTCTGCCCCCCGAAGGTGACGACGACGCCCGAGGGCCTCTCCACGTCGAGGACCGCCGTCACGTCCTCCAGGGTCACGGGCTCGAAGTAGAGCCTCGTGGCCGTGTCGAAGTCCGTGGAGACGGTCTCGGGGTTGCAGTTCACCATCACCGTCTCGAAGCCCTCGTCGGCGAAGCCCATGACGGCCTGGCAACAGCAGTAGTCGAACTCGATGCCCTGGCCGATGCGGTTGGGCCCGCTCCCGAGGACGACCATCGTCTTTCCGCCGGGCGGGTCCGCCTCCGTGTGGTCCTCGTAGGCGCTGTAGAAATAGGGGGTGCGCGCGTCGAACTCGGCGGCGCACGTGTCCACGCCGAGGAAGGAGGGCACGAGCCCCGCGCCCTTGCGTCGCGCGCGGACGGCGTCTTCGCCGCACCGCCAGAGGCCCGCCAGGGTGCGGTCCGAGAGCCCCTTGCGCTTGAACTGCCGGAGCACCGAGGGCGGGCAGGATTCGAGGGTGAAGAACCGGGCGCGGTTCTCCGCGGCCACGAGGGACTCGATCTCCTGGAGGAACCACGGGTCGATGCCCGTGAACTCGTGGACCTCGCTCACCGAGAGCCCGTGGTTGAAGGCCAGGGCCACGTAGAAGAGCCTCTCCCAGTTCGGCTCCTGGAGCTTCTGGAGGAGGGTGGCGCGGTCGGGCACCCGGTCCACGCCGTCGAGGAGTCCGTACCGGCCCACCTCCAGGGAGCGGACCGCCTTGCTCAGGGATTCGGTGAAGGTCCGCCCGATGGCCATGACCTCCCCGATGGATTTCATGGCGGTGGTGAGGGTGGGGTCGGCGCCCTTGAACTTGTCGAAGGCCCAGCGCGGGACCTTCGTCACCACGTAGTCGATGGTGGGCTCGAAGGAGGCCGGCGTGGTCCCGGTGATGGCGTTGGGGATCTCGTCGAGGGTCTTTCCCAGGGCGAGGAGGGTGGCCACCCGGGCGATGGGGTAGCCCGTGGCCTTGCTCGCCAGGGCCGACGAGCGGGAGACCCTCGGGTTCATCTCCACCACCACGATGCGGCCCGTCCCCGGGTGGAGGGCGAACTGCACGTTGGACCCGCCCGTTTCGACCCCCACGGTCCTCAGGACCTTGAGGCCCCAGTCCCGCATGATCTGGTATTCCTTGTCGGTGAGGGTCTGGGCGGGGGCCACGGTGATGGAATCCCCCGTGTGGACGCCCATGGGGTCGAGGTTCTCGATGGAGCAGACGACGATGGCGTTGTCCGCCCCGTCGCGGATCACCTCGAGCTCGAACTCCTTCCACCCGATGAGGCTCTCCTCCACGAGGACGGCGTGGACGGGGCTCAGCGCGAGGCCGTCCTTGAGGAGCCTCTCCAGGGCTTCCCGGTCCCTCGCGATGCCGCCCCCCACGCCCCCGAGGGTGAAGGAGGGCCGCAGGATGGCCGGGTACCCCACCTCGCCGATGCGCCCCAGGCCCTCCCCGACGGACCGCGCCACGAAGGAGCGGGAGGTGGGAAGGCCCGCCCGCGTCATGGCGGCCTTGAAGAGCTCCCGGTCCTCCGCCGTCTCGATGGCCTCCGTGGTGGCGCCGATGAGGCGCGCGCCGTGGCGCTCGAAGATGCCCGCGCGCGCGCAGGCCACCGCGAGATTGAGGCCCGTCTGGCCGCCCACCGTCGGGAGGACGGCCTCCACCTTCTCCCGCGCGAGGAGGGACTCCACGGCCTCGGGGACCATGGGCTCGATGTAGACCGCGTCGGCCAGGCCCGGGTCCGTCATCAGCGTCGCGGGGTTGGAGTTGAGGAGGACGACCCGGATGCCCTCCTCCTTGAGGGCCTTGATGGCCTGCACCCCCGAGTAATCGAACTCGCAGGCCTGGCCGATGACGATGGGCCCCGACCCGATCACGAGCACGCTGGAGGGCTTCATGGGGTCCCCTCCTCCATGCGCTTGACGAACTCGTCGAAGAGGTAGAGGGAGTCGTGGGGCCCCGGGCTGGCCTCGGGGTGGTACTGGACCGAGAAGACGTTGAGCTCCCGGTGGCGCATCCCCTCCACGGTGCCGTCGTTCAGGCTCCGGTGGGTCACCTCGAAGAGGTCCGGGAGACTGGCTTCGTCCACGGCGAACCCGTGGTTCTGGCTCGTGACCTCCACCCTCTGCTTCGGGAGGCACTTGACCGGGTGGTTGGCTCCCCGGTGGCCGAAGGGGAGCTTGTAGGTCTGGCCCCCGAAGGCCAGGGCCAGGAGCTGGTGGCCGAAGCAGATGCCGAAGGTGGGGTAGTGCTCGGCGGCGTAGCGGACGAGGGGGAGGGCCCCCCGGGCCATCTCCGGGTTGCCGGGGCCGTTGCCCAGGAAGACCCCGTCGGGGCCGAGGGCCACCAGGTCCCGAACCGTGCTGTAGGCGGGGATCACGGTCACCTCACAGCCCCTCAGGAGCAGGTTGCGCAGGATGTTCTCCTTGAGGCCGAAGTCCACCGCCACGACGTGCAGGCGCCCCGAGGCCACCCGGCCCGGCGCGAGGGTCTCCTTGAAGTGCGGGGGTTCCCGGCCGGGCTCGTGGCGGAAGGCGTAGGCCTTGCGGCAGGAGACCTCCGAGGTCAGGTCCTGGTTGTCGATGCCCGGGAAGCGGTCCAGCCTCTCCCGCGCCTGAGCCGCGTCGAGGGGCTCGTTGGTCAGGAGGGCCTTCAGCGCCCCCCGGCTGCGGAGGTGGCGGGTGAGGGCCCGCGTGTCCACCTCCTTGAGCCCCACGACCCCGTGCTCCTTCAGGTAGCTGTCCAGGGTCCCCCGGGCGCGCCAGTTGGAGGGCAGGACCGAGACCTCGCGGACGAGGAACCCCCTGAGGTGCGGCTGGCGGGACTCCACGTCCTCGGGATTGACGCCGTAGTTCCCCATGTGGGGGTAGGTCATGACCACGAGCTGGCCGGCGTAGGAGGGATCGGTGAGGATCTCCTGGTACCCCACCATGGCCGTCTGGAAGACCGCCTCCCCGAGGACCGTACCGTGGAAGCCGAATCCCCTGCCCCGGAACAGGCTTCCGTCCTCCAGGAGCAGGTACCCCTCCATGCCGTCCTCCCGCGGTCCTACGGAGGATAGCACAAGCCCCGCGCCCGAAACAGGCCGCGGGGGAGTCGCGGGGCCCCCAAGGCCCTTCGCCGGCGACGCCCCACCCCCCTCCGTTGCCTATCATCGCCCCGCCCCCCCCTCCATCTGGAGTCTGTTGCAAGTGATAGTGATAAAGTAACGGCTGGAGTTGCACAATGTGTTCTCCTGCATTATGTTGTGCTCTGGAGGTGACATGTGCCCCACACAAACACCATGACCCTTAGGCTGCCGCCCGAAACGATCGCCCGCCTTGAGGCACTCGCAAGAGCCACGGATCGGTCCAAGGCCTACTTGGCCAGCCGTGCTGTCGAAGAATACCTGGCGACACAAGAATGGCAGATCAGGGCCATTCAAATGGCCGTGCACGAGGCGAACGAGCCAGACGCGGAGTTTCTTGGCCATGAGCAAGTAGTAGAGAAGGCCCGGAAGTTCGGCCTGAAAAGCAGAGGGCGGAGAACCAGGTGAAGCCCCGATGGCTGTCCGTCGCATCCGCAGACCTTGAGCACCTGTACGACTACATCGCCCAAGAAAACCCTGGTGCCGCGACAAATGAGGTCAAGAAAGTGCTGGATGCGGTGGAGAAACTGGCTAAGATGCCCGGTATGGGCAGGCCAGGACGTGTACCTGACACGAGAGAACTTGTGGTCTCCATGTACATCGTTGCTTACCGAGTCAGGGAAGGCCAGGTGGAAATCTTGAGAGTGCTGCATCAGGCACAGCGCTGGCCGGACATGGTTGGATAGCCCGACACTACCATGGACTGTACTCCCCACCTTCTCAGCGCATCGCCTCACTCGAACGATCTACGCTCGTCCTTCTGACTTCGCTGACGCGATTCCATCGCTCCGTTGGGCCGCAGATCACCGATTGCCACGCCGCCACTCAGGTGGAACGAGAACATTCTGGCACTTGTGCTCGTTATGGCGCTCCATAATTTCGACGATCTCGCCTTCAAGACGGATCAATTCTTCCAGCCGCGCCGACCGTCGCGCTAATTCTTGCGAGTACGCCCGTTTCATGATCGCCATGCACTCGAGATAATGCGCCGTCAAATGGGCATCGATCGCATGGGCATTCGAGTCGATCGCATGGCCACCCTGATTGAGTTCGTAGGGTCCGGAAAGCTCACCTGTGTCAGGGTCGCGAGCGCGAGGGCTGAAGTACAGGTCCCATAGGCAGAGATCATAGGAGCAGTGCATGTAGTGCGCGAACTGACCGCGCAGGGCCTCTCGATATCCTGCGAGGGTGCCGTTGACTGGACTAAACGTATCGCCGGCAATTTCGGTCCACATCTTAGCCGCGTCGCTCGGCTTCAGTTGCCGTTCACCCCAACGTTCGGCGGCTCCCCTCACCATAGTCACCGCAGCGAAGCAGTCCAGCGCATCCTCAAGCGGCCTGAGCAGCGTGACGGCCGCCGAGTGGAAGCCGCTGCCATTGAGCAAACCGCAGGCGCTGATAAGGTGAAGCAAGTGGTTGCCGACTAGCAGACCGCTTGACTTGGAACTTGGTGTGGCGATATCCGGAGTGGGCTCGAGGGAAAGGAAATTGCGGAGAAGTGCGAGGCTCTGCTGAACGGGACTCGACGGGCCCACTGCCTTGGCACCGGGCGGCGACAGGCCGGGTTGGAGTTTGTCAGTGTTCTTCATGCTAATCGTTCTGCGGCCCAACGCGCAGCATCAGCGTCGGCGCACAAGCGACGTACGCAGCAGGACGTTGTTGGCCCATTCATTGTTTAGCTACAAATTGCAGAAACTCTCGAGTCTTTGCCTTGTCCTTGAACGATCCTTCAACCCGATCCCCGTTAGTGAACGAAATGAACACCTCGTACTTTCGGAAGTCCCCACAGCCTTCGTAAACAGAATGTCCATCAAGAAATCGTAATGCATCGTCAATCGTGGCGAATTCGTTGGAGCGTCCGTATAGCGGAATTACGATCACTTTCTCAACCATTCGGTCAAGTCGCTCTTTGAGCGATGCCACGAACTTGTCGATATTCGCCTTGTTCGCATTTCCAAGGTGGTCCTTAGCCCCCTGCATTGCCGATACCGGTGCCATTTCGATTTGCTGAACACACCTTCGGAATGCTGTGTCGGGCGTACTCTCATCAAAAGCAACATCGATGTTGCTCGATGCAAAAGCCGCAACGATGGTGTCATACGGAAAATACAAAACATGGAATCCAAGGGATCGCAGTTGTTCGAGCGAGCCTTCCGTAAAAACACCGGCAAGAACCGCCCCAAGGAAAGGATTGGACCAGTAGTATTTCTCTGCGAGTGGCAAAATGGCACCTTGAATCTCCTGTGCCTTATTGCGGGAATGTTTCGTGTACCTACGCCATGCTACTTCTATAAAAGCCACTGGGGTTCCTAAAACTGCATCAGTACCGCCACGCTCAAGCACATAGTCGAGATCATGCAGGTTGCCGTATGGATCTTCCCAAGTTACTTTCTTCCCTTTACGCGCCGTGCGTGAATTCTTCTGGTAGTCCAAATACAGACCGTTGCGATTCGCAAATGTCGTGAGAAACGGCTCAATCAGTTCTTCCAGAAGGTTGCCGATCAGTTGCCCGAATTTATGGGACGGAGATTCTGCCATGCTTTACCCCTCAATCCAAAGTCTGCCCTCCTTGAGGGGCACACGATGTTTTCTGTTTTTCCATTTCACATTACGATCACGAATCTTCTCGAAAGAATACGACTTGAAACCAGCATTAAGGGCCAATTCGCCCAACCATGCATCAACATCTAGATACACTCCATAGGGTGCTGAGTCGCCAATGACAAAGCACAAAACACCGCCAGAACGGCAGAGGCCGCGCAATGATTTAAGGACCAAGCCAAGGTCACGAAAATACGCTGCTGCCATAGTGTGGTAAGTCTTCTTGCCGCCTTTGGTTTCGCGCACTTCAGCCAGTGTTCTGCACGCCGTAGAAAGGTCTTCTCTAATCGGATCAAGGACGGGGTCGGCCAGCAAGTCATCAAGTACGAGTCTCTCCGCTGCGGCGTGCTGGGAACATGAGTGAATAAGGTGTCGGCGAACGGAGCGTTGAAGGTCGCCCCATCCGTTGATTTCGCCCCAGAATGTCATCTCCAATCGTGTAGCATCGGCGTAGTCGTAGTTGTTTGGATATGGCGGGGATGTGATGACAGCATCGACGTGAATCTGCGAGTTGGTTACAGGGGCACGCGCATCGGTGAGGATTACTGTGCCTTGGGAAGACCAAGCATTGCGCTGGGCGTACTCGACATCCTGTAGAATTTCAGCCGCTTTAGCGTGAAATGCCGCAACGGGGAGTTGCACTCCTGACTTGCTTTTGTTGGGCAGCACGTATTGCCATTGCGCCGTTCCAGCCCCGCTGCACATCCGCAGAATGGAGGTCAGGGTAAGCCAGATCAATTCGTTTTCGGGTGTCTTGTTGTCACATTCCGCGAGAAAAAGGTTGCGCATGGTAAATAGCATGGCGAGGGAATCAGTCGTGTAGCACTTGGATAACAACACCGGCACATCCTCGGGAAGCCCGGAGACTGCTTCAGGTAGGCGGTTTAAAAACTCGTCGAATGTGTCGCGGATGGTCGAAAGTTCAGAATGAATCCCCCGAAGCTTTGCCACCGCGACCCGGTGAATGAATGGGTGGGTTTCAAATCCCCAACTCTGAACGCGCTCTGCTTCGCTGGCGAGAAGTGTCGTGCCAACACCGGCAAACGGGTCCAGCACAGAAAACGAGCCTGGTCCCGAACGCCGGTCGTGAATGAGTGAGCGAACCCAGTCGGCGGAGAAACCGGCCGAGTACCGATACCATCGATGAACGGGCAAGGACATGTTGTCACCGAACGCACCGGACCGCCCGTTGAACCGTGCGTGAGTCATGGCGACATCCGGCCCTTCGGCGAATAGCTCTGGCTGATATGCAAGGGCACTTCTCATGGGGTCATGGTGTCACAAGTCATACGGTTTCTCAATCTTGTTCTTTCGGGCCAACGCTAAGTGGACGACTCAGGAGGTGATATGCGACTGGGAGAAGGCGGATAATCCCAAAGGGAGCCAATGGGGTCTGGTCTTGTATTGCCACATTTCCCTCCTCTTGGCTCTTGCCCACTGTGGCTCAGCTTCCTCAAGGTAGGTTGAGCGTACGCCTACAATGGAAAAGGAGTCAAGGTGGTGGCCGCGGCGGATGCTCGCATCGGCCGAGGGGCCGGCCCTTGCAAGCAAGGGCCGCTACGGTGGAGGCCTTCGAAGGGGGGCGGCCGCGGAGGACCGCCCCTACGTGGAAGGGAGGCCTTTGGGGGGGAGGGAGATCGGCGGCGGGTTGGGGTCCGTGGCCCGGTTTGGCCGACCGACCGGAGGGAGGGAGGCGCGTCCCGAGGGCGGCGCATCCGGGGCACCCTCGAAGGGCCTCCCACCGGGGCTCCTTGGAACCAAGACCCAGCGCTGTTCCCCCGAAGGGCCTCGTCGAAGGTAGGGGTAAGCGTGGCGGCGGAGCGTCCCGGGCGCCGTAGCCTGACGCCGCAATAGGGCCGTCGCCGTCGGCGCCCTCTGGGGGGTGAGGGGCGGGGCTCGGTTCAGGGGTGGCGGTCGCCTCCGAGGAATCCGGCCCGCCCGCAGGGCGGACGGGGCGAAGGGTCGGGACGGAGAAGCGCGTGCGCTTCGACGGAACGGGCCGAGCCCCGGAGGAGGCGCCGCAGGCGCCGGGCCGGATGGGGTGGAGAGCCAGGGACCAGGGAATCAGCGAGCTCGCGACCCAGGGAGAGGGGCAAGGGCCGGGGGTACGCCTTCGAAGCGGCCGACGCTGGCGTCGGCCGAGGGGCCGGCCCTTGCAAGCAAGGGCCGCTACGGTGGAGGCCTTCGAAGCGGGCGGCCGCGGAGGGCCGCCCCTACGTGGAAGGGAGGCCTTTGGGGGACGGAGATCGGCGTCTGGCGACGCCTCCCAAAAGAAGCGAGACGTGAGACGTGAGACGAAAAACGGGAAACGGAAGCGACGCGCCCGGCTACCGGAGCTTCTTGAGGTCCACCTCGATCTCGAGGGTCTTCCCTTCGGGTTCGGTGACGACGATGGAGAGGAAGGTCGCTCCGGCGAGGTCCTCGGCGTCGAAGGAGAAGGTCTTCAAGGACTGGTAGTACGGCTCGGCGTAGAAGCCCACCTGGCGCAGTCTCGTGTTCACGTGCTGGCTGGCGATGGGCGTCAGGGACTTGGCGTCGGTCTTCAGCGCCGCCTGGACCGCTTCGGCCTGCTCCCTCCCCCGGGCCATGGAGGAGACCTCCAGGGTGACCACGCCCGAGGTCAGGAAGGGCAGGGACCGCTCCAGGGTCATGGCCGCCGGGTCCTTCTCGTTCCGTTGGACGAAGCCCGCCGTCTGGGCCAGGGGCGTCATGAGGCGAATCTCGTGGTCGAAATTTCGCGACCGCTTGCTGAAATAGTAGGGCTTGGCGTCCAGGTTGATATCCTTGAGCTCCTGGAGGAGGGCGGGCCACTGGGCCGCGTCGCACTCCTTCACGAGCCTCACTCCCGCCGTCACCGAAAGCCCCGCGCAGAGAACCGCACCGAGCACGCACACCGCCGCCGTTTTGCTCCAATGGACCCGTGCCTTCATTCCGATTCCTCCACGCCGAGTAGCAAACCAACCGGCCCCCCGCGGCCCGCAGGACCGGGACATGCTCCGCGGACAGGATACCGCCGACCCCAAACGCGCCACAACCCCCCGGACCCATAGGGTCCTCGTCTGGGGGGTGGCCGGGCGGCCCTCCTCGTCTCCGCCGCGGCAAGAGATCCTACGGCTTCGAGGGGCGCGGGGTTCTCGCACCCGCCGTCCTCCTGGAGGACCCCTGCACGGGATTGAAACCCGCTCCTCCGCGCCTGCGTCTAATGCAACGTCCGAAGGCCGCCGGGCGATGGACCCGGAGGCGCTTCGCGCGAGGGAGACAACGCCCATGAAAACGCGCGCGATTCTCGTTGCCGTCTCGGGATTCCTGATGGCCCTCTCCACCCTGGCCGGAACGGCCAAGCTTCACAAGGAGCACCGCTTCGCCCCCAAGCCCGGGGGCGCGTTCAAGGTGGAGGCCTCCTTTCACGACGTTTCCGTAAAGGTGAAGGAGGGCGCCACGGAGGTGGCGGTCGTGGTGGACGCCGAGCTGACCTCCTGGCCCTCGGACGCGGAGGAAGCCCTGGCGGCCTACGCCCCGGTCTTCCAGGAGTCGGGCGACACGCTCCTCGTCCGGTGCCGTCCCAAGTCCTTTGGGCACGTGGGCTTTTTCAACGGGTCCGGTTCGGTGGTCGTGGTCCTGCCCCCCGGAATGGACCTGAGTCTGGACACGGGTTCGGGCGAAATCGTCCTCAAGGGCGAGAACCCGGGGCGGGACCTCACCGTGGACACGGGCTCCGGGGACGTGCGGATCGAGGGCTCGTGCAAGAACCTGGAGGCCGACACGGGCTCCGGCCGCGTGGTGGTTCGGCTTTCCGCTCCGGCGGACCGGGTGGCGGTGGACACGGGGTCGGGGGACGTGGACTTCCGTGGAGAGGCCTCGGAATTCCGCGGCGACATGGGATCCGGCTCCATCCGCGCCGAGGGCCTCGTGGGGCGGGCCTCCTTCGACACGGGCTCCGGCGACGTGGAGGCCGTCTGGAGCAAGGCCCCCGGGGCGGTCCGCGTGGTGGCCGACACGGGGTCGGGCGACGTCTTCCTGACCTTCCCGCGCGAGACCAAGATCTCGGGCTCCGCGGAGACGAGTTCCGGCCGCGTCCGCAGTGACTTTCCAGGCACCGCCGACGAGCGGGGCCGCTCCTTCGATTTCTCGGGCGGGTCGGGCTCCGCGGACCTGCGCGTGGATACGGGATCGGGCGACGTGCGCATTGCCTCCGCGCCTTGACCTGTGGCCCGGCTCACGGTTTTCCGGCCCGCTCCGGCGTATAGTCGAGTCCGAGGGGCGGCGCCGGGGCGGGCCGGGCGTCTTCCGCCCCTGGAGGTGATCCGATGCGTCGTATGACAGCCGTCGTGGGGTTAGTCGCTCTGCTTGCGTCCTCCGCCGCCTGCGTGTCCAGCCTGTCGGGACGGGCCTACGGGCGCTCGGACGCCCGCCTGCCCATGACCGTCCAGCGCGGCGTCGTGGACAGCGTCCGCCTGGTGAAGATCGAGGGGACGCGCTCGGGCCTCGGCGGGCTGGCGGGCGCCGTGGCGGGCGCCACCGTCGGGTCCGGCGTGGGCGGCGGCTCGGGCCAGGCCATGGCCACGGTGGCGGGGGCCATCCTCGGCGGGCTGGCCGGCTCGGCCATCGAGCAGGACGCCACCACCCGGCAGGGCCTCGAAATCGTGGTGCGCCTGGATTCGGGTCCCCTGTACGCCATCGTTCAGGAGCAGGCCCAGGGCGAGACCTTCACGCCCGGCGAGGAGGTCGAGGTCCTCACCGCCCAGGACGGCTCCATGCGCGTCCGCCCCAGGCCCTAGGGCGTGTTCACGCCATATCCCACGACGAAGGTTCCTCACCGGTCAATGATGCATCGCCTTCGAAGCGAAGCGGAGAAGGGAGGCGTCCCGACGCCGGTGGGTCTCATGCAAGGAAAAGGAGCGGCCGGGGGCCGACTCGTACTCGGATACTTGGAGCGCCCCCGGCCGCGACGCTTGACCCAGCAGGAGGTCCGGCGCCGTCGGCGCGGCGTGGAGGGGGGTGGGTCGAGGGTCATCCGGCAGGCCGGGAAGCCCGAAGGGCCTCCGGGCGATGGGGGCGATGGGGAGAAAGACCTGCGAAGGTCCCGTCAAGAATCGCGTGCCCAGCAATCTGGCGCGGAACGCCGCCTTGCCCCAAGAGCCTTTCGGACCGTCGCCTTTCAGACCGGCGCCTCCCGGCCGAAGCCAAGCGCCTCAGGCGCTTGGGCGGCTTGGCCTACGTAGCGCGCAAGTTCGCACCAGGAGCGAAGAACGGGATTTACAGCATGGTCACGCCGAGAAACACGGCGTGGACGGAAACGGCGAGGAGCAGGAAGAGGCTCCGGGCGCGCGGTGCCGAAAGCCCCGGAAACCGGTACCCGATCTGGCCGTCCTTGCACCGGCTGAGGCAGTCTCCGCACAGGGTGCACGTGAAGCCCGCCCGCCGCGCCGCGATGTCCTTCAGGGTGAGGGCGCCGTAGCGGCAGACGGGCATGCAGGCGTTGCAGTCGGTGCACATCTGCCCGATCTTCAGGCGGAAGGGCGAAATTCGGCCCCCCAGGTTCGCCAGGAGGCCGATGGGACAAAAGACGGTGCAGTGGGCCATGGTCCCCGTCCTTCGCGACCAGAGGACCATGAGGACCACCCCCACGGCGCCGAAGGCCACGCCCGCCGAGGCCGCGATCCATCCCGGCACGCCGAGGAAGCGCAGGAGGAGGGCCGCGCCCGCCACGGCGACCAGCAGACCCCACCGAAGCCCCTTCGTCCAAGCGGGCAGTTCGAGGGGGCGCTTGCGCGCCGTCGAGGCCCTCAGGTCCCAGGCCCCGATGTAGCAGAGGTGACTGCACCAGGCGGGGCCCACGAGGAGGAGGGTGGCCCCGAACAGGATGGGCATGAACAGGCCCTCCCCCCGGAACAGGGGGGCCGCCACGATGAGCGCCGGCACGGGCGGGTGGATCTTCTCGGCATTCAATAGGAACCGATCCCATCCCGCGAGGCCGAGGGCGAACTGCCCGAGGACCACCACGGACAGGAGGGTCCACACGCGCATGCGCCACGCGGGTTGGGCCTTCCGGTCCGCCATCCTCCCGGCGACGACGGCGGCGTACGCGCCCAACACGAGGGCCTCGAGGACGCCGCCACCGGGGAAGAGCCGGTCCAGGAGAAGCATCCCCGCGGGCGCTTTGGCGTGGAGGAGGAGCAGGAGCCCCGAGGTCAGAAAGAAGGCCCCCGAGGAGAGGGCGGCCGAGTCGGAGGCCCCACGGAACCGCCTCTTCAGGGCAGGTGTCCAAAAGAGGCCCGCCGCCGCCAGGGCGAGGCAGGCCACGCCGTCCAGGATCAGGGCCATGCGGAGGTAGGGCTCCCCCGCCGCCTGTCTCGCCGCGGCGATGCGAAAGCCCGTGAAGAGCCACAGGCCCGCCCCGTGGAGGAGGAAGACGAGCGCCACGCGGCGCACCCAAGCCTCCCGGATGAGGAAAAGGAGGGGGAAGAGAGCGCACGCCGCCACGATCCCCAGCCCGCCCGTCCGGAGAAAGTGGGCGCCCACGAGCCAGGCGGACAGAACGGCGGGGACGAGGGCCGCGCGCCCGGCCCATCCGCCCGAGCCCGCCTCCGCCGCCTCGGACGTCCCTTCCTCCTGCGCGAATTCCGTCAAGCCCGCCGCCCTCGTTTTCTTCGCCACGTCCGCCGGCGCCCGCATCGCCCGATCACTCCCTCCCGTCCGTCACATCCAATCCTGTTCGAGGATATCACCCCGCAGGGCCACCACGACGCGCTTGACGGGGACCTTGCGCCGGGCCAGCCGCAGGGCCTCCGAGGCGAGGTGCAGAAGCCCGCCGCAACAGGGAACCTCCATGACGAGCACGGTGAGGGTGTTGATGCGCGCCTCGTCGATGAGGGAGACGAGCTTCTTCAGGTAGATCTCCTGGCCCTGGTCGAGCTTGGGGCAGGCCACCGCGAGCGCCTTCCCGGCCAGCCACCGCGAGTGAAAGTCTCCCATGGCGAAGGCCGTGCAGTCCGCCGCGAGCAGCACGTCGGCCTCCCGGAAGTACGGGGCCCCCGGGGAAACGAGGTGGAGCTGGACGGGCCACTGCCGGAGGGCCGACGGGGAGGGACCGGCGGGAGCTTCGACTGCCGACGGGGTGGGCCCTCCGAAGGAGAGGGTGCGGGAGCCGGGACATCCCCCTCCCCCCGCGTGGGCCGGAAGGGGATGGAGGGGAAGGGGCGCCGCGGACGGAGCCGCGGGGACGGGGTCCCTTCGGCCCAGGTGGGCCGCCACGGCCCTCTCGTCGAAGGCTTCCGCCTCGCGCTCCTCCACGGTAATGGCCCCGCGGGGGCACTCTCCCAGGCAGGCGCCCAGGCCGTCGCACAGGACGTCCGCCACGAGCCTCGCCTTCCCGTCCACCAGGCGAATCGCCCCCTCCGCGCAGGACGGCACGCAGTCGCCACACCCGTCGCACTTTTCTTCGTCGATGTGAACCACCTTGCGAAGCGCCATGGGCCGTTCTCCTTCCGGGGGAAAGGATAGGGCGCAGGCGCTTCGGGCGCCTTGATTCAGGTCAAGCCGGAGCGGGAGCCCGTCACAGGCCCTCCAGCCCCCTTCGGTCCAGGATCCGCACGGTGCGGCCGTCCACGGAGATGAGCCTCTGGCGCTGGAGCTTGCCGAGGGTCCGGCTGAGGGTTTCGGGGCTCATGCCCAGCCGGCTCGCGAGGGTGCCTTTGGCGGTCTCCAGTTCGACGCTTTCGACGCCCGCTTCCCGCTGGAGGTCCAGAAGGTGCCTCGCCAGGCGGGCGGTGACCTCCTTGAGGGAGAGGTCGTCCACGAGGTCCACCAGCGCCCGCAGGCGTCGCGACAGGATGGCCAGCATGCCGAGGAGGATCTGGGGGCGCCGGGCGGCGAGTTCGAGAAACGCGGCCCTCGACAGGAAGAGGCAGTCCATGCGGCCGAGAGCGGTGGCCGTCGCCGGGAAGGCGCCCCCCTCGAAGACCGGAACCTCCCCACAGGGCTGTCCCGGGCCCAGAAGGTGGATCACCTGCTCCCGGCCGTCGGACCCGAAGCGGCTCACCTTCACCTGCCCGTCCAGGACCAGGAAGAACCCCGCGGCTTCGTCCCCCGCCAGAAAAAGCATCTCGCCCGATTCGTACCGCCGGGCGACGGAGATGCGGGCCAGGCAATCCAGGTCCTGTCCGGCGAGACCCTGGAGAAGGGGGCTCGCCCCAAGGGCGGCGGTTTTGGACGGCGCATCGAGCGTCAACGGCTTCACGGAATGGAGCCCTCCACGGCAGAGTCTACGCCTTCGGGCGGGAGTGCCGAAAAGCCTCGGGGCCTGTCCCCTCGCGGGTTCATGTTCCCTCCCCCTCCCCGAACCCGGCGGGCTCCTCGGCCGCGCGGAGGGTCGGCTCCGCGAAACGCCGGGCAAAGATCCGGTTCGTGGCGGCCGGGAAGGCGAGGAGCCCCCGCTCCTCAGGAAGGATCCACCGGAGGGGACGCTCGCACCGGGGCTCGGAGGCTCCGCGAACCAGCCGGCAGTCGAAGGGGTGAAGGACCACCTTGAAGTGGCTGTACGCGTGGCGCACAACCGGCAGGTCGGTATGGACTCGGCAGTCCGCGCCCAGTTCCTCCCGGACCTCGCGCACCACGGCCTCCTCCGGGCTCTCGCCCGGCTCCACCTTCCCCCCGGGCAATTCCCAGAGGCCTCCTAGCAGTCCCTCGGGCCGCCGCTTGGCCACGAGGAAGCGGTCCGCCCTCCACAGCAGGGCCACCGCAACGGTCCGCTCGGGAAGGACCTTCCTCGCCCGCCACGCGGGATAGAACTCGGGGCGGCCCTCGCGGGCGGCGGCGCACTCCCTCCGCAGCGGGCAGGCGGAACAGGCCGGCCGCCGGGGCGTGCAGACCGTGGCCCCCAGCTCCATGAGGGCCTGGTTCACCTCGCCCGGAGGACCGGCCCGGACGGCGAGCCGCGAAAGCCCCCAGAGCTTCCGCCGGAGGGACGGTCCATGGGGCTCGCCCAGGGCGAAGAGGCGGCACCAGACCCTGCGGACGTTTCCGTCCAAAACCGGTTCGGGGAGTCCGAAGGCGATGGAGGCCACGGCGCCCGCCGTGTAGGGACCGAATCCCGGGAGGCTCAACAAGGCACTTGCGTCCAGGGGAAAGCCGCCCCGCGCGCGGATCGCGCGGGCGGCCTCTGGAAGGCGCCTCGCCCGTGCGTAGTATCCCAACCCCTCCCAGGCCTTCAGGACCTCGTCGGAACCCGCCTCGGCCAGGTGATCCAGGGTGGGAAACCGCTCGAGAAACCGCTCGAAGTAGGGTCCGGCGGTGGAAACGCGGGTCTGCTGAAGCATGACCTCGCTGATCCAGACGCGGTAGGGATCCCGGTCGCGCCGCCAGGGGAGGTCCCGCGCGCTCTCCCCATACCAGGCGAGGAGCCCTCCGATGGCCTCCTTCCAGGGGAAGGCCTCCGCGCCGCGGACCGCGGCCGTCGGGGGCAAGGGATCGCCCGCCTTCCGTTTCATGGCGCCAGCGGGATTTCGAAGCGGCCTCCGCGGAGGGTCTTCACCTCCAGGCGGAGTTCGGGAAGGTGGAAGTACACGGTGCGGCCCTGGGTGCCCCCCACCTCCTCGGCGGCGATGGGAATGGCGGCCTCCTGGAGGCCCTGGCGGGCGGCCGACGCGTTCCTGGGGCCGATGTTGCTGTCCACGTCCTCCTCGGCTTGGAAGAGCCGCGCACCCCCCACCAGGGCCGCCCGGAGAGATTTCGGCCTGCCCCCGAGGGCCTCGATGCGCCCGACGAGGGCCCCCAGGGCCTCCGTGGCGTACTTGGCGGGGAGATCCGACAGGAGATCCTGGGGCGGCCGCGGACCGGGGAGAAGAACGTGGGCGAGTCCGCCGATCCTCGCTTTCGGGTCGTAGAGCACCAGGGCCACGCAGGAGCCGAGCCCGTACACGGCCAGGGTCGCGGTTCCGGACTCGGCCCGAAGATCCCCGATGTGGATGGCCGTCAGGGTGTCACCCGCCAAGGAACTCCCTCACCTCGGGCTTCAGGAAGAGCCCTTCCAGGTCCACGCCCCGAATCTCCTTCCGCACCAGTTCCGCCTTCTCTTCCGCGTCCAGCGTCCGGTTGACGATGAGCACCTGCCGTCCCCGTACCCGGCACAGGGCCCCCGCGCTCCGAATGCGGGTCGTCTCCCGGAAGTCGATGCCCATCTTGGAGAGGCCCACCTTGAGCTCCTCCAGGAAGGACTCCCACTCCCTCTTCGTCCGCCGCGGCGTCATGGCTCTTCGAGGCGCTGGAGGAGGTCGAAGATGTCGTCGTCCGAGAGCATCGTGTCCGACTCCTTGGCGAGCCGGCGGATGGCCGCCACCCGCTCCTGGTTGACCTCCTCCCGATGGTCCTGAAGCCACGCCACGATGTTGGCGTCACCCGACATGGGGCCCACTTCGATGGTCTGCCGGCGGCCCACCCAGGAGGCGGGGACGGCGGAGTACATGAGGTCCTCGAGGCAGGCGTCCCCCATCTGGCGGGCCTTGAGGAGGGCAGAGGCATGCACGCCCGTCCCGGTCCGGAAGGCGTCCTGGCCGAAGACCGGGTAGTTCCAGGGAATGGGAATGCCCGTCCAGCGGGAGGTCCATGCCACGTAGTCGGTGAGCCGGGCCACGTCCCTCGGCCACCCGCCCATGAGCTTGAGGTTCAGGATCACGAGGTCCATGGGCGCGTTTCCGACGCGCTCGCCCAGGCCCAAGGCGGAACCGTGGAGGCGGTCGGCGCCGGCCCTCCACGCCGCCAGGGTGCACGCGAGGCCGAGCCCCCGATCCATGTGCCCGTGCCAGTCCACGGCGACCTCCTCGCCGCTCGCATCGGCCAGGGACCGAAGGAACGCCAGGAGCCGCTCCGCGCCCTGGGGCGAGGCGTGGCCGACGGTGTCGGCGGCGCAAATCCTCCTCGCCCCGCTCTCGATGGCGGCGCGGTAGAGCTCCCGGAGGATCTCCGGGTGGGTCCTGGTGGTGTCCTCCGTGACGAACATGACCGGAAGCCCCGCCCGGACCGCCAGGGAAACGGAATCCCGGGTCAGCTTGAGGAGGTGGGCCATGTCCCACCCCTCCACCCGCCGCCGTGCGGCGCTGCATCCGAGGAAGGCGGCCACCTCCACGGCGGTGCCGGACCTCTGGGAGATCTCGATGATGGGGCGGATGTCCTTGGAGACCGTCCGGGCCGCGCAGTTGGGCCTAAGGGGGAGCCTGTGGCGCACGATCTCCTTGGCGAGGTGCACGGCATCGCCGAGGGCCTGGACGCCCGAGGCGGGCATCCCGATGTCCACCGACGTTATGCCCAGCTCGCACAGGATGTGGAGGAAGTCGCGCTTGGCCTGGAGGGGAGGCGCTTTTGCGGACGGGCTCTGGAGGCCGTCCCGAAGGGTCTCGTCGTTGAGCTCCACCGCCGGGCGCGGTCCGGGCGCGGCCCCCGATTCCGGAGCGTTCCAGTCGTGGATCCAATCCTCGGCGGAAACCGTCATGCCTTCCCCTGGATCCGGCCGCGCCTCAACGGCCCTTGAACTCGGCCTTCCTCTTCTGAAGGAACGCCGAGGTCCCCTCCTTCATGTCCCCGGAAGCGCAGCACAGCCCGAAGAGCGTGGCCTCCAGGTAGCAGCCCTCCTCCACGGGCATGTCGAGCCCGGTTTGGACGGCTTCCAGGCAGGCCCGCACGGCGAGTGGGCCCTTCTGGATCATCTTGGAGGCCATCTCCCGGGCCCTTCCGACGGACTGGCCCGGGGGCACGACGGCGTTCACCAGCCCCAGCTCGAAGGCCCTCTGGGCCGTGATCATGTCCCCCGTAAGGAGGAGCTCCAGGGCGGGCCCCTTGCCCACCAGCCGGGGCAGGCGCTGGGTCCCCCCGTATCCCGGGATCACGCCCAGGTTCACCTCGGGCTGGCCGAACTTGGCGTTTTCAGAAGCCACGCGCACGTGGCAGGCCATGGCCAGTTCGCACCCTCCGCCGAGTGCGAACCCGTTGACCGCCGCGATGACGGGCTTGGAGAAGGTCTCCAGGGAGCGGAAGAGGTTCTGACCGAAGAGGGCGAAATTCCTCCCCGCCTGGGCGTCCAGGGACGCGATTTCGGAGATGTCCGCGCCCGCCACGAAGGCCTTCTCCCCCGCGCCCGTCACGAGGACGGCCTTCACCGAGGCGTCCTCTTCCGCGGTTTGAAGGACCTGGGCGAGCTCCTTCAGGGTCTCCCGGTTGAGGGCGTTCAGTTTGTCGGGGCGGTTCACCGTGATCACGGCGATGCCGTCGGAGGCCTCGTACAAGAGGTTCGTCAGTTCCATTCGGGACTCCTCGTTCAGGATGCCGGGGCTTCCAGGAGAACGGCCATTCCCTGACCGCCTCCGATGCAGGCCGAGGCGACGCCGAGACGGGCCCCGCGCCGCCTCATCTCGCACAGGAGCGTCAGGGTGAGCCGCGCCCCGGTCGCCCCGAGGGGGTGCCCGAGCGCGATGGCTCCGCCGTTCACGTTCGTGCGTTCCCGGTCCAGCCCCAGCGCCTTCTCGCAGGCGAGATACTGGGCCGCGAAGGCCTCGTTGACCTCGAAGAGGTCGATGTCCTTGACGGTAAGCCCCTCCGCCGAGAGGAGCTTTCCGATGGCCGGAACGGGACCGAACCCCATGATCTCGGGTGGGACGGCGGAGTAGGACCACGCCCGCAGGTACCCCAGCGTGGGCCAGCCCTTTTCGCGGGCCGTCGATTCCCCGCACAGGACCATGGCGGCGGCTCCGTCCACGATTCCCGATGCGTTTCCGCCCGTCACCGTGCCGTCCTTTCGAAAGACCGGCCGGAGCTTGGCCAGGGCCTCGGCGGTGGTGTCGGGCTTCCGGTGGGTGTCCTCCGAGAAATCGTAGGCGCCCTTTTTCCGATCCTCCAGCCGGATCGGGGCGACCTCGTCGGCGAAACGCCCGGCCCGAAAGGCCGCTTCCGCCGTCTGCTGGGACCTCAGGGCGAGCGCGTCTTGCTCCTCCCGCGTGATCCCGTACCGCTGGGCCAGATTCTCGGCCGTCACCGCCATGGGCAGATCGCAGTATGGGTCCCGGAGAGACTCCATGAGGGTGTCGACCAGCGGAGCGTGCCCGAGCCTCAGACCCTGACGCATGCCCCTCACGACGAAGGGGGCGTTGCTCATGCTCTCGGTGCCCCCGCACAGGACCGTGGCGGCCTCCCCCATCCGGATCAGGTGCGCGCCGCTTACGAGAGATTGAAAACCGGACCCGCACAGGCGGTTCACGGTGAGGGCGGGGACCTCGATGGGCACGCCCGACTTGAGCCCGATGTGGCGCGTCAGGTAGATCGCGTCGTTCCCCGTTTGGAGGACGTTTCCGAAGATCACATGGTCCACGTCGCCGGGGCCGACGCCCGTCTTTTCGAAGGCGACCTTGGAGGCGTGGACCCCGAGGTCCACCGCGGAAAGATGAGCCAGGTGGCCGTTGTACTCCGCCATGGGCGTCCTCACGCCCCCAACGATGACAAGCCTCTCCGTCATTCGATCCCCCCCCTTGCCGTCCGCTCCACGAACTTGAGCCGGAGCGTCCCGAAGCCCACCTGGATTCCCGACTTGATGGGCGTGAGCACCCCCGTCGGGATGCGTTTCCCTCCGATGAAGGTGCCGTTGAGCGTGCCGACCTCCTCCACGAGGTAGAACTGGCCGTTGCTGTGAATGACCTTGGCGTGGCGACGGGACACGCTCCGTTTCACGTCCTCCTCGGTCAGGTCCACGTCGGGGACAATGCCCGTGACGGGGTCCCGGCGCCCGATGAGGGACACATCCTTGAAAATGCTGAAGACCCGCAGGGTCCCCTCCACGAGGAACTGGGCCAGCACGGGGGGCTTGGCCTCGGCGTCCTCCTGGGGAGGCCCACCGGCGGGGAGTTCGGCGGGCTTCGGCACGTGCGTGAGGCCCTGCAAGAGAAGCGCGTTCTCGAGTTCGTCCGTGGTCTCCCTCAGTCTCCCGGAGAGCTTCCTGAGCATCCGCACGGCGATCTCAATGTTGCTCTGCACCATCTGATGGAAGGTGCTTCCGTTGATGACGATGATCTCCGCGTCCTCCACCACCTCCGCGGTGGCGGAGCGGGGAACCTGCTCCAGGAGGCCCATCTCCCCGAAAAAGTCGCCCTTCTCGAAGAGCCTTCGGAAACACTTCTCCCCGTTGATGGTGCGGAAAATCTCGACGATGCCCGACTGAATGATGAACATCTCCGAGCCGGGATCGCCTTCTTTGAACACCACGTCGCCCTTCTGGAAGGGCACGACGAAATCCTTCAGCGGATGGCCCATCCCCGTCCACCTCACGCGTGGGTTCAGTCTAAATCAATGCCGCTCCCGCGAAAAGCCCGTCATGGCGGAAACGTGACCGAAAGCTGTCCCGATTCCGCGTCGTCCACGGCCTTCAGGAACGTCTGGAACTCGGCGTAGCGGTTCGGCCAGACCACCTGGCTGGGAACCGCGAGCCTCCTGAGAACCCGAATGTCGTTCTTCTCCCTGGACACCTTCAGCACGTATTCGCCGAAGGGACTGCGAACCTCCCGGTCACCGGGCGGAAAGCCGGCCTCGGCTCCCTCGGGGACGCGGAAGACGACCTCCTGCCGGAGGAAGATCGGCCCTCCGGTGGCGAGGGGAAGCCTCCTCTCCTTGAGGCTGCCGAGGGCTTGACCCAGGTGGAACGCGGGCAGGGGGTCCGCGGCCGTGAGCCGGTTTCCGTCCTTGATCGCGCCGCCGTGGATCACCGCCGTGTAGGACCAGATCACGGGCCCCTCAGGGGCTTCGAGGTTTTCCAGATGGTAGTCCTCCAGGTCCACGCTCCCGTACCGGTGGGAGACCGCCATTTGGATGGCCCTTCGCCACTGGTCCTTGGGAACGCGGGCCAGCGCCGACCGCATTCCCTCGCTGGCGTCGGGATCGAGTTCGGCCCGGTAGGTCACGTGGAAGTCGCCATCGGGCCGGATCACGCGAGTCTCCCTTTCGTAGGCCTTTTCCCAGGGTCCGAAATCGGCGGGGACGGTCTCGACCTTCCAGGGCTCCCTGGCGGTCACGGGAAACGCTTCGGCGCCCTGCAAGAACCAGGGGAGGATCCAGGGGGCCCTGCGCTGTCCGGAGAGGGTCAGGTACTTCGCCCCCGAAGGGAGCTTGACCTTGACCACCGGCACCCGGAACTGCCCCAACCGCGGCAGGCTCTCCCGCGACACCCGGTCGGGAACGGGTTCGGCCAGCAGGACGTCGAAGGGAATGCCCGCCAGGGTCAGGTAGGCGCAAAGAAGGGGCAATCGGCCGCCCTGGCGCGTCAGAAGCGTCTGGGTGGGGTCCTGCCACGAACCGTCGTCGTCCCCGTCCACGTCCTGAAGGCAGGATTTCAAGAGGGCCTCCAGCACCTCCTCCTTCGACCCGAGGCTGGCCGCCGCCCGATGGAATCGCCTCTCGATTTCAGGAGTCACCTGGTACGTACCCAGGATGCTCTCCCTCATGAACAGGGCCACGTCCCTCCAGGCGATGGCCCCGGCGGCCTCCACCATGGGCACGAACAGGAGTTTGTTGGGAGTGTCCGGTTCGGGCGGGATCCTGGGCATGTCCCGAAAGGCCCAGCGGCTGAACGCCATCGGGCCCCTCCGCCCCCTCTCGCCCGGGCCGGGGAGGTTCTTTTCCAGGAACTCCATGGCGAGCCCGGGGGGATATTCGACGGTCCACTCGGTGCGGTGGAACGGCTTCTCGATGTCCTGGAAGAGGAAGACCTGAGACGTGATGTAGCTTCCCTCCTTCACGCGGTTGGGCGGGCGGAGGGTGATGTACTCGAACTCCACGAGATCCCCGGGCTCAAGCCCCTGCAGGCTCACGGTGTTCTTTTCCGGGATTTGCTCCGGTTCGAGGACCCGGCCGTCGGGCTTGACGGTCCGGAGGGAGAGGAGGATCTGGCCCGGGATCTGCTGTTCGCCCTCCCGGTCCACGCCCTCCTTGTCATTGATCCTCAGGATCCCGTGGTACCGCTCCACCGAGGACCCGTCGGGCTCGATCCGCGTCAGAAGCTGGTCCAGGATCAGGGAGGAGGGCGCTTGGTCGGGCGTCCCGCCGTGGTCCTCCGCCAACACCGCCTCGAGGTCCAGGTGCCTGTCCTGGAAGGGTAGCGGCTCTCCCAGGGCCATCCGGGCCAGATCCACCTGGAAGGCGTCGGGGCGGGCTTTCTTAAGGGTGCTCCAGGCTTGGCGCCCGCCGGCTTCGTCCCCCTGCAGGAACGCGCAACGGGCCAGGTCCAGCGCGACGCCCACGCTCGTCGGGTTCTCGGCGGCGAGCCTTTCCAGGGCCGCCCGGGCGGAGGGATAGTCGCCCCTCGCCATGTCGACTCCCGCGATTCGAAGAGCAAAGGTGAGGTCGCGGTCCCCCCATCGATCCCTCTCCTCCAGAAGAAACGCCCGCAGTCCGGCCATGTCGCCGAGGGCCTCAAGATAGGACTCCCGCTCGGGGTCGGCGCGGCGCAGTCTCTCCAGCCTCCCGATGGCCTCCCGCTGTCCGGCCCGGTCGCCCAGGTCGTGAAAGAAGGAAACCCACGCCGACTCCACGCGTTCGCATTGGGGGTGCCCCGCCGCCACCTCTTCGAGCACGCGGCGCGCCATGGTGTTCCACCCCCTCGCGTGGAGCCTCTGGGCCAGAGCCAATCCCCAGCGGGGATCGGCGGGAGCCTCGTCCAGGAGGTCCCTCAGTACGTCCAGGTCCTCGTCCCCATCGGAGCTCTCACCCAGGAGCAGCGCTTTGAAAAAGCGGGCCGAGGGGCACCCGGGAGCGGCGGCGAGGGCGCGGTCCACGGCCCTCTCCGCCCGGCTTTCGGCGATCTTGCGCGGAAGGTCGTCGGCCTCGAAAAGGTACATTTCGGCGGCGAGGAGGTCCCAGATCGGGGCCCCGCCGGCCTCCTCCGCGGCGCTCTCCATGAGGATGCGCCCCCCCGCCACGTCCCCCCGCCAGCGGTTCCACAGCGCCGCGAATCCTGGGCGCCTGGGGTCGGAGCGGGAGAACTTCGAGGCGAAGGCGTCCACGAATTCGCCTTCCGGCACGAAACCGGAAACGGTCCCAGGAACCTCCCCCGGACCCGTGCTGAACTCCGCGGGAAGCGGGTTCCCCTGCGGGTCCAGGAGGGCCGCGTACACGCCGTCGCCGGGGCCGGCGGCAAGGACTTCGATGGTGATCCTGTGCCGCCCTTCCCGCAGGGACACGCGCAAGACGTTGGTGGGGTTTTCCTGCCGGGTCAGAAAGTCCTTGGCCAATAGCAGCCGTCCGTCCAGGAACACCCGGAAGGAGCGGGCCGCGTTGAACATCAACAGGGCCTGGCCGCTGGCGGGCACGCGGAAAGGGACGCAGGCGTAGTACCGGGAGTCGCGGTCCTGGGCCATGGCGTGAAGGGGGGGACGTAGGAGTGGGCTGTCCAGACCCGAGTACGTCCAGGTCCCCAGTTCCCTGAGATTAGGCTCGCTGGCCGACGCCTCGGTGAAGGACGTGCGGGGCCGATCCGTCAGGGGTCTTGTGAAGTACGCGCCGGGCAAGAACCCCGCCGCCCCGAGGGCCGCGGCCCTCCGCGAAGGGTCTCCCCTGCGGGAGGCCAGGTTGAGGGCGAGCCACCGTAGGTTGACTCGAACCATGGGGTCCATGGCCGGCGCCGAAGACAGGGCGGGGAGCGAGTCCTCCACCAGCCGGGTCGTGACCTCGTTTAAGGCGGCCCCTTCGCTCAGGAGGTCTTCCAGCAGGAAGGCCAGAGGGTGATCCGGGGCGCCCTTCAGCCCCTCCGCCGCCGCCAGGAGGGCCTTCTCGGGCTCCCCCACGGACCGAAGGACGAAGGCAAGCCCGAAGGCCGAGGAGGCGTCCCGGGGGTCTTGATCGACGCCTGCGCGGAAAGACTTCTCCGCCTTTGCGAAGTCCCCCCCCTCCAGGAGGATCCGCCAGCCATCCTCGGGCCCTGCCGCCAGGGAGGCGGCGGCCCAGAGGCAGACGGCCAAGAAGGTTGTCAACCTTCGACGAGCGGTCGAAAGTCTCATGGGGCACCTCCTTTCGCCTTTACCCTGAGCCTCTCGGGAATGACTCGGTCCACCTGGAGGCAGAAGTCGCGGAACGCCGGGTAGGCCTGGGGTTCGACCCTTTCCGCGGCCACCTCCACCGTGGTCACGACCCGGATCCCTTCCGTGCTCCGGCTGACCGCCCGCTCCACCTTGCCGAAGGCCGTCTCCAGGCGCACGGGTGGCGGAGGAAAGATCTCGGCTCCTGCGGGAAGCGCGTATGTGACGTCGCAGGTCTGGTGCCATCCGTGGTCGAGCTGGAGGGGCAGGGAACGGCGCTCCAGGGTGGCCAGCCGGGAGGAAAGGTCCAGCCGCCCTATCCAAAGGGGCAGGCTCACGATTCCCTCGCCGTCGGGCCGCGCGGCCTGTCCGAACCGCCCGGCCATTCGAATCCGAACCGGAGAGGCGAGGCTCCTCATATCACTGGATTCGGCCGAAGTCAGGCGGGACCCTGGAAAGGTCCCGGAAAGGTCCCGCTCCAACACTTCTCGGAGGGTACCGGGATCTTCATATCGGCTCCGGATCCACGCACATTCCTGGCCCCGGATTTCAACCTCGACGCTCCCCACGGCGTCGGCCGAGGCCGGATCCACCTCCAACCGGTAGACCGCCCGGTAGGTGTTGGCTTCTGGGCCGGCGACGGGCGTGCGAACGGAGCGGGTACGACCGTCGGGCCAGACGACCTGCACCCGGACCCCCTGATCCATGTCGGGAAGCTCGTCCATGGCCGAGTACTCGGCCGTCCCGTCGAGAAAGAGGTCCAGCTCGGGAACGTAGCAGATGGCGTGGTTGAACACAGCCAAGGAGGCCGGCTTCTCCGCGATCTCCCCGTTGTCGCGCGTCCTTACGAGCACCATGGCCGCATCGAGGCCGGCTTGCCGAAGCAGAACCGCCATCAGGAGGGCTTTGTCCTTGCAGTCTCCGAAGCGGCGCGCGTACACCTGGCGCACCTTGTAGGGCAGATAGCCGTGGACCCCGAACTCCAGCCCCACGTACCGCGTCTGCTGGACCACCCACCGGTGGATGGCGCGGACCTTGGCCGCGTCTGAATCCAGACCCGCCACGAGTTCCGCCGCCTTCGCCCGCATCTCCGCGTCGGGTTCCCATTGATCCTGGGTGAAGCGCGCGTACCAGACCCCCATGGCGTCCCTGTCCTCGAAGGTGGAGACGTGAAGGTAGGGGGCCGTTTCCGTGTATCCGGGCGACCCGGGCTCCCGCTCCAGGGGAGGCAGGTCGCGGGCGTTCCAGCGGTAGACCTTCTCCTCCCTTCCCGTAACCACCATGGGCGACACGTCGAGGCGCTCCTGGTGAAGGAAGAGCGGGAAACCGGCCGGCAGGAGCAGGGTGTATTGCTTGCTCAACTGGGGGAGAGAGTCCCCGAAGGGCACGAAGTCCCCGAAATACTGGCCGAACTCGTTGCCCTGACCGATGTCGGAGATCCGGTACTCCATCCAGAGGAGGTCGCCGGGCTGGATGGAGGGAAAGGACATGACGAGGTTCCGATTGCGATAGTACAGCCGCACCTGCGGATCGGAGAGGGCGTCGGTCACCATCACCTCGGAGTGGACACGCGTTCCATCGGTCTTTTGGATGGATGCCTCCAAAACCTGGACCTCCTCCCGGTCCGGATCGAAGGTCACGGACACGGACTGGAAACGCTCCGCGGCGGACGAATCCAAGATTTTCACCACGCGCTGAACGTACCGGGAAGCCAGCCCCGAGGGCTGGACCTGCACGACTTCCGAGTCGAGAAGCACCGCGGCCGGCTGGCCCGCGAAAGGCCCCAGATCCCTGGAAAGCTCTTCCGGGGACACCCGGTAGGGGGCCCAGAACTCCTCTTGGCGAGGGCTCATGAAGGCCACCTTGCGCTTGAGGGCCTCGTCCTGCGGCATCAGGATGAGGGCCTGCCTGTACGCGGCCAGGGCCCCTTCCCTGTCTCCCAGGGTCTCAAGAACATCTCCCAGAAGGTCCTGGGCATGCGACCAGTCCGGACACCACCCCAAGAGCCGCACCAGTAGAATCCTGGCCTCGGCCGGGCGGTCCAAATCCAAGAGCTTGGAGGCGTACGCGGCGGGAAGTTCCCGGTCGAGGGGATGGAGGGCTATGGCCCGCTCGAATAGGCGGCGCCCCTCCTCCACCCGGCCCTGATCCATGGCCCTTTCCGCCTCGGAAGCCCAGGCGCCGGGGTCGTCCTGTCTCGCCTTCAGAATCAGGTCCGAAAGGGCCTCCGCCTCGGACTGGGGCCCTAGACTCCGGAGGGCGGCGAGAGCGGCGATCCGCACGTCGGGACAGCTCGGATGGCCTCTAAGAAGACGGCGAAGCCTGGCCGCCGCCGCGCCATCCGAGGCGAACTGCAGGAGAACCCGGCACTCGGCGGCCTCGAGGGAGGGGCTGGCCGGATCGGCCGATCGGGCCCTCCTCAGAAGGTCCAGGGCCGGAAAAGGCATGTTCCGGTCCATGTAGTGTTCCGCCAGACCCGCCAGGAGGACGGGATGGTCGGGGTTGGCCTTGACGCCCCTCTCCAGGGCGGCGCGCCGCGCGTTATGGTCCTCCTCCGCGTCCGCAAGGGCCATCCAGGCGAGCGGATCCCGCGGACGGGCCTCGGCGGCCTTCCTCAGGTATTCGATGTGGCGCGGGTCCGAGCGGTCGTGCCATCGGAGCCGATGAAGAAAGTAGCCGTAATCCCCCTGGGCTTTCGGGTCCCCCGCGTCGGCCCTCTCCTTGAGGATGGCCTCCGGGTCGCGAAGGACGAACCCGGCGGCCGCGGCTCCGTCCTTCGCCAGGATGGCCTCGCGCTTTTCTTTGACCCGGCGCGGATCTCCTTCGGCTTCCCATCCGCCGAGAGGGTTCCCTTCGGGATCCGTGAGGCGAAGTGTGAAATTCCACCCCGACTCCTGGTTGCAGAGCTTCACGAGGAGGGTGTTCCAGCCCCGTCTCAGGGTGCAGCCGTAGGCGTACTGGTCGAAGGCTCGGCCCGAGTAGGTCCGGCGAGAGCCCACCAGTTCCCCGTCCACCCAGACCTTATGGGCTTCGTTGTAGCCGCCGCGGATCACGCACGGGGTGTCGGAGGCCACCCGCACGAAGGAGAGCGCGTAGCCCGTCACCTTCTCCCCGGGATCAAGAACCTGGTCCAGAGGGATCACGCCCCCCGGGGCCGGCACGGGCAGGGCCCTCCAAGAGATGGGATGGACCTTTCCCATGTAGGTGACGTCCGTCTGGAGGTCGGTCTCGGGGGGGTAGGCGGCGTCGAAGCCCGATTTTGCCTCGTCCTCGAAGGGGCCCAGGAGGCTCCAGGTGCGGACGTAGGCGAGGGTGGCGTCCAGAGCCTCCGCCTCCTCGAAGACCCCGCGGGCCTTCAACAGGGCCGAGAGGACCGAGGCGGCGTGAGCCTTGACCTCGGGCGCAGAATCCGGGGCCGCGAGGAGGGCCCGCAAGCCGCCCTCCAACTCCCGGTCCCCGTCCACCGCGTGGGCCAGGGATTCGGCTCGGTACAGCGCACAAACACCCTCGGGCCCGGACCTGTGTTCCATCATCTCCCGGATGCAGGAGGACTGGAGATCGGCGAAGGAGTCTGCCCAGGCCGCTCCCGGAAGGGTCGCGGCAAGAAAAAGTGCGATTCGTACAGGCGCGAGGATCCTCATCAAGTACCTCTCAGGAAGGAAGGACGCAGGGGAAGGACTCCGGCCCTGGCCGCCTCCACCGCGGCCAGGAGGCGATCCCGGTCCCTCGAAAGCCGTCCCCCGATGGGAAGGGGATTGGAGGCGTGGTTGGCCCGAAACACCGTGTCCCGAAGTTCCGCGTGGCGCAGGAGGACCTCCAGTTCCCCGAGGATCCCGAGATCGTCGGGAAGGGAGAAGCGCCCGGCGGCCAATTTTCTGTGGAGGGGGGCTTCCGGAACCGGGTACCACGTGAGGGCCGACAGGTACTCGGGCTGCATGGCGGACGCCGCCTCGGCGCTGGCGCGGGCGTGCGCTTCCGAACCCTCCACTCCCCCGAGTCCCAGGAGCACCATGACCGACGCCGCGAATCCGGCGGCGCGGCCCCTCCGAACGGACTCCACGATTTCGGCGGAGGTGGCGCCCTTCCCCACGCTCCTCAGCACCTCGTCCGAACCCGATTCCATTCCCAAGTAGAAGAGACCCACTCCGGATTCCCGCAAGGACACGAGTTCGCGTTCCGACTTCTCCAGAAGATTCATGGGCGTGGCATAGAGGGAGATCCGGCGAAGGCGCGGGAGGGCCGCCCGCAGCTCCGCCACGACCTCCCTCAGGAACTCCGCCGGCGCCGCCAGCGCGTCCCCGTCGCCCAGAAAGACCCTCGGACAATTGGGCCACCGCGAGGCGGCCTCCCGAACGTCCTCCCGAATCTCGGCCAGGTCTCGGACACGATAGGCCTTGTTGCGGTACATGGCGCAAAAGGTGCAGGCATTGTGGCTGCACCCCACGGTCACCTGGAGGATGAGGCTGTCGGCTTCGGATGGCGGGCGGAAGACGGGTTCGACGTAGCGCATCGGGCCTCGGACCGTCAGTATAGGCCAATCGCCGTTGCCCTGCACGCGGAACCGGAGGTCCGACATCCGGCTCTTTCGCCGGGCCGACCCGCTCGCCCCGCGGCCTCCGCTCCGTCCGCCTTTGGACCCTAACGGGGGGCCCGCACGTCCGGGGCCCGAACGTAGAGGGGCGTCAAGGGCTCTCCCGGCCGGCCTTCACGGAGGGCTTTCCAGGCCTGAAGCGCCGCCGGAATGGCTAGGTTGGGAACCTCGGCGAGAAGGCGGCAGGAGGGTCGCCAGCCCTCGACGAGCGGAACCCCGTCCCCGACGGCCCAGGAGGCTCCGCGCGCAAGCTCCTCCACCTCGGCCGGAGGGAGGGCCTCCGGAGGCTCGAGGGCGATCACCGCCTCCCCAGTCCGCCGGTACTTTTGCAGGTAGATCTCGCTCCGGCGTGCGTCCAGAAGGGCCATTCCGTCTCCTTCCCAAGGGACGGAACGGGCGAGGGCCTCCAGGCTTCCGATTCCGAAAGCGGGCGCGGCCAAGGCGGATTGAAGGCCCAGGGCCGTGGAGATTCCCACGCGCAGTCCCGTGAAGGAACCGGGGCCCGTGACGATCCCTAGGCCGGCCAAGTCGCTCCTGGATCGCCCCGCCCGGGACAGCATCTCTTCCGCCGCCACCAGAATCCGCGTGGTGTGCGTGCGCACCTCCTCACGGTGGCTGGCCAGAACCTCGCCGTCCCGGCCTACAAGGGCCGCGTGAAGCCACTTCGTGCACGTATCCAGGCCCAACACGAGCGCGTCGGACAATCGGTCCGTCCTAAAAAGGGAAGAGGGGCCCGCGGCGCGGGCCCCCCGCTCAAAACCGCGATCCGGCGGCCCGGCTCAACCGAACATCTCGGCGATCTTGTGGACCAGAGGGATCTCCCACTTCTCGCCCTTGAAGGCCTTTATCCAGGCCATGATGTTCACGACAAGCATGAAGATGAAAAGTCCGCACATGATGCAGGGCGTGAGGAAGCCGCCGATGCCCATGGTGACGGCCCCGAGGACCATGCCCAGTACGATGGAGAGGAAAACACCGATGACCCAGAGCACCAGGACCACCGCGGCGAAGGCCAGTCCCTCCCGGCCGTGCCAGTACACGTATTCCTTCTGAGGGTCGCTGCGCTTGTCCTTGAACATGAAGAAAGGCACCAGCGCCAGGATACCGAAGTACGCCAGGAACAGATGGATCTTGTCCTCGTCCGAGTACGGCTTCGCGCCGCCGACCATACCGGGGTCACTCATGGCCACCTCCCTTCCCACTGGGGAGAGTATACGCCCCCAATCCGCCTTCCGGAAGCCCCGGCGAAACGACGCCCCTTCAGACTTCCTGGAACATGAAGGGACGGAGGCATTCCAGCCGCGATTCCACGTCCTCCGGGTGGACCATCCAGGTGGCCGCGGCCACGCTGGACACGATGGAGTTCCCGTCCTGCGGGGTGTAGCAAAAGCCCGTGATCTGGGTGCCTCCCCGGGATACGGCCAGAGACTTCACGGGAAGGACCGTCTGGCTGAGGATCCGCCCGTAGTAGCCGTGATCCCGCCCGAAGGAGAAGACCGTGCCGGAGGACTTCTTGTACGTGACGGCCACTCGCCGGTTCGCGTGGACGCACCCCATGAGCCCTTCCAGGGTGGCGGGCTTGCGCACCCTCAGCTGAAACCAGATCGTGTGCATGTATTGAGTGTTCATCTTGACGGCCGAGGAGTAGATGTCCAGGTCCTGGCCCAGGGTCTTGAAAAGGTGCCACGCGTCGCGGGCGTGGTGGGTTCCGAAGGTCTCGTCTTCGTGCCTCCCCGCCTGGGGCGACGGGATGTACGAGCCCTCCTGAGAGATGTCGTTGGCCCTCCTCATGCACAGGAAACGCCCCTCGGCGAGGTTTTCGGGGCTCTCGCCATTCTCCATGCCCAGGACGTGCAGGATCGCGGCGATGTTGTGGGTGTTGCAGGAAACGATTTGGACGAACCGGTCCTCGCCCGGGACGAGGGCCCTGTCGTTGATGCCCCGGGCGTACATCTTTCCGAAACCGAATTCGCTGCCTTGGGCCAGGAAGCCCTTCACGCCCTTGGCGTAGGGCAGGTACAACTTCTCCTTGTTCTGGTTTCCCACCGGAGTGCAGTCGATGACTACCGTGGCCCGCTGGAGGGCGTCGGAGGCCGTCAGGGAGGGCTCCATCCCCATCTTGTGAAAGCCCTCGTAGGACTCCGGATCCGCCGCCAGGAGCGCCCCGTCCTGGAGAAGGGCGATGACCTTGGACC
Organism: uncultured Thermoanaerobaculia bacterium; assembly: GCA_964589625.1. GTDB lineage: Bacteria > Acidobacteriota > UBA4820 > UBA4820 > DSQY01 > JBFLVU01. The sequence goes on along the minus strand of CAZPSH010000003.1, from coordinate 135,978 downwards.
GGTCCTCCAGAAGCGGTGTCCGCTTGTGGAAGGTCACCTCCTCGAAGCCGAAGTGCTCCTTCATCCGGCAGAGTAGGCCGATGAGGGGCTCCCCGATGGTCCCCGTTCCGACGACGTGCACGACTTTCCTGGCCATGGCATTCACCTCCTCGGGCGCTCGATACGCAACCCCGAAAAGATCTCGCCCACCGTACTTGCTACCGCCTCGATCCGGCCTCCCTGAAAAGAACAGGGGAGCGGGCGCGCTCCCCCCGTCGCGTTTGTCTTCACCGGGCCGCTCGACCACCGGCAGGCCGTTGGCCCTTCACCCGCCTACCTACTCAAAGTATAGGGCGACCGTTCCTCGGCGCAAGCCGTTTGCTAGGTCCCTTCCTGCCAGGATGCCAGGTACTTCACCTGCTCCTCCGTGAGGACGTCCATGCGGTATCCGAGGGTACCCAGCTTGATGCGGGCGATCTCCAGGTCGATCTCCTCGGGGATCACGTGGACGGCGTTGGACAGCCCGCCCCGGTTCCGGAGGATCCACTCTGCGGAGAGCGCCTGGTTGGCGAAGGACATGTCCATCACCACAGCGGGGTGGCCTTCGGCGGCCGAGAGGTTCACGAGGCGCCCCTCGGCGAGGACGCAAACCCGTCGCCCGTTGGGCAGGTCGAACTCCTCCACGAAGTCCCTCAGCGTCCGGCGACCCAGGGCGATCCCGTAGAGGCCGCCCTCGAGCTGAAGCTCCACGTTGAAGTGGCCCGAGTTGCAGACGATCGCCCCGCTCTTCATGGCGAGGAAGTGCTCCGTCCGGATCACGTGCTTGTTCCCGGTCACGGTGATGAAGAGGTCCCCGAGGGGGGCCGCGTCGGCCATGGGCAGGACGGCGAAGCCGTCCATGATGGCCTCCAGGGCCTTGACGGGATCCACCTCCGTGACGACCACGTGGGCGCCGAGGCCCTTGGCGCGCATGGAGACGCCCTTCCCGCACCATCCGTACCCCGCCACCACGACGGTGGAGCCCGCCAGGAGGAGGTTCGTGGCGCGGATCACGCCGTCGATCGTGGACTGGCCCGTGCCGTAGCGGTTGTCGAACAGGTGTTTGGTCATCGCCTCGTTCACCGCGATGATCGGGTATCCCAATACACCCGCCTTCGCCATGCTTTTGAGGCGGATGACCCCGGTGGTCGTCTCCTCGGTGCCCGCGAGAACGTGCTCCAGCGCGTCCCGGCGCTCGCCGTGTGCGAGGGAGACGAGGTCCGCGCCGTCGTCCATCGTGATCGTGGGACGGGTGTCGAGGACCGATCCGAGGTGGCTGTAGTACGTGGCGTTGTCCTCCCCCTTTACCGCGAAGACGGAAACGCCGAAATCCTCCAGCAGGCTTGCGGCGACGTCGTCCTGGGTGGAAAGGGGGTTGCTGGCGCAGAGGGCCACGGACGCGCCCCCCGCCGCCAGGGTCCTCATCAGGTTGGCCGTCTCGGTGGTCACGTGCAGACAGGCGCCGACCCGGATCCCCTCCAGCGGCCTTTCGGCCGCGAACCGCTGGCGGATCTTCGCCAGGACCGGCATGTTCCGGTCCGCCCACTCGATGCGGGCGCGGCCTTTCGCCGCCAGCGCCCGGTCCTTCACATCGCCCTTCATGCTCCCCCCTTCGGCTCGCCCCGGAGGCCGCATCGGGACCTCAACTCGGCGGCCTTGCTGGTCCGCTCCCAGGTGAATTCCTTCTCCCGCCTCCCGAAGTGGCCGTAGGCGGCCGTCTTCTGATAGATGGGCCGGAGCAGTTTGAGATAGTGGATGATCTCGCCGGGACGCAGATCGAAGGCGGCCTTCACGGCCGCGACGATGCGATCCTCGGCCACGGCGGCCGTCCCGAACGTCTCCACGAGAACGCTGACGGGTTGCGGCATACCAATGGCATAGGCGATCTGCACCTCGCACCGGCGCGCCAGGCCCGCCGCCACGATATTCTTTGCAATGTGGCGCCCCATGTAGGCCGCCGAGCGGTCCACCTTGGAGGGGTCCTTCCCGGAGAAGGCCCCTCCGCCGTGTCGTCCCATGCCGCCGTAGGTGTCCACGATGATCTTCCGGCCCGTCACGCCGGAATCTCCCATGGGACCGCCGATGACGAAGCGTCCCGTTGGATTGATGAAGAAACGCCCCGCGTCGGGCAGCAGCTTCTTCGGCAGGACTTTGCGGATCACCTCCTCCGTGACCCCCTCCCGGATGTCCTCCTGAGAAGCCTCGGGGGCGTGCTGGGTGGAAATGACGACGGAGTCCACCCCCACGGGTTTCCACCCTTCGTAGCGTACCGTGACCTGGCCCTTGCCGTCCGGCCTCAAGAACGGAAGGACGCCCGACTTTCGGGCCTCGGCCAACCGGCGGGTGAGCGCGTGGGCGAAGGTGATGGGCGCTGGCATGAGCTCGGGGGTCTCGTCGCATGCGAATCCGAACATCATCCCCTGGTCGCCGGCGCCCTGTTCGCCCCGCCTGTTCTTCCGCCGGTTCACTCCCTGGGCGATGTCCTGGGATTGCTTTTCGAGGGCCACCAGGACCCCGCACGTGTTGCCGTCGAAGCCCATCGAACTGTCCACGTACCCGATGCCGGTGACGGTCCGTCGGACGATCTCGGGGATCTCCACGTAGCACGAGGTGGTCACCTCGCCCGCCACCACGCAGAAGCCGGTCTTCAGGAGGGTTTCCACGGCGACCCGGCACTGCGTGTCCTTTGCGAGGATGGCGTCGAGGACTCCATCGCTGATCTGGTCGGCGATCTTGTCGGGGTGGCCCTCGGTAACCGATTCGGAGGTGAAGAGAAACTCTCGCTGCATGGCTTTCCGGTCCCTTTCGAAAGGCTGAAAATCAGCGGGCTTTATAGCACCCCGGCCGCGGGCCGGTCAAGGTTGAAGGCGGCGAGGTCATTTCACGATCTTTGCCTTCAGCGTGACCTTGCCCTCCTTGGAGGAGACCGTGAAGACCACGTCCTTGGCGCCGTACTTGGACGCGATGGCCTCCTTCTGCTTTCGGACGTGGGCCTCGAAGGCCTTGAAATCGGTCTGGGGCAGCTCTCCCGCGTCGATCCTGGCCTTGATGAATTCCTCGTACAGGCCCCGGAGGGGATCGGCCGGAGCGGGCCGCGGCGCAGCCGGTCTGGAGGCGGCCGAGGGCGGGGCCTTCCGGGAATCGGATTGGGGGCGGGCCAGTTCCAGGTCCTGCAGGTCTCTCTTGGCCCGGCTGATGGAGCCCGCCAGCCGGGGATCCTTCACCAGCCCGTCTTCCCTGGCCCTCAGCCACTTGTTCCACTGCTCGTTGTGGAGGATGTACTTGTTCATGAAGCTCTGGAAGAGGAACTGCTGGGCGATCTTGCTCAGCCCGACTGCCGCGTAGGCGCGGGCGAGCCGGTCGAGCTCGCGGTGCTCCGCGGTGGGCGGGTCCTTGGCTCCGCCCGCGAAGAAGAGGTCGTACTGGTGGCGGACCACCTCGAAGAGGCGCTGCATGCGGGCCATGTCCTTCGGAAAGTCGCTCTCGCCCGGCACCATATCGCTCCCGCGGCCATTCTAGTCGAATGCGGCCGGCAATCAAGAAGATCCCGATTTCGGGTGCGAGGCGGTGCCACGGGCTCCTCCCCGGACTTCGCGTCGGTGGAGCCTGGCGGCTCCCCGCCGCCGGCCTATTCCTGGGCCTGTTGGTCCATGGCCAGGTTGGCCAGGCGGTCGGCCTCCACGTTCTGCTCGCGGCGCACGTGCTCGAAGACGACGGGGCATGCGGGGAGATGGCGCCTCGCCTCGAGGTGGAGCTTCACCAGCTTCCGGTCCTTGATGCGCCATGCCCCGCGCATCTGCTGGATCACGAGGAGGCTGTCGGCGCGCACTATCAGGCGAGAGGGCCGCCTCGCTTTGGCCCGTTTCAGGCCTTCGATGAGGGCGTGGTATTCCGCCTCGTTGTTGGTGGCCACGCCCAAGGGGAGGGCGAAGTCCTCCACCCGGCTTCCCTTCGCATCGAGGAGGAGACCCCCCGCGCCGGCGGGCCCCGGGTTGCCGCGGCTCCCCCCATCCGTGTGCAGGATCAGTTCGCCCGCGGGACCGGCCCCTCCCGCCTCCTCCCCCTTCAACGCCGCCGCCAGAGCGGCGAAGAGGTCATCGAATTCCCGGCGCCTCTCCGGGGAATCTTGGCCGAAGCCGGTGGTCTTGGCATGCCGGTAAAGGCGACGAAGGAGGTCCAGGCGGTCCTGCGTCACGGTTCCTCCCCCATCCGGACCGTGGGAGACACGAGGGCCTCCATGGGAGTCAGCGGACTTCCCTTCAGGACGTCCACGAGCCGGTACTGACGCGTCCCCAGTCCCAGGGATTCCGCATAGGCGAGCTGGGCCCGCCAGTCCACCGACGGGTGAAGGTCCCGGAATTTGTCGGACCCCGGTTCGAAGGCCTTACGAAGTCGCGTATTGGACAACCCCGGCGCCGCCTCCACGAGGTCCGCCGATGCCTGGTCGATGGCCACCGGGTCCGTTGAAGCCAGGATGCCCACGTCCGGGACCAGGGGGTGATCGGACCACGGAAGGCAATCGCAGTCGGGGGTCATCTCCAGGAGGAAGTTCAGAAACAGCGCTTTTCCTGCCTTCGCCCGAAGCACTCCGAAGGCCACCTCGGCCATCTTTTCGCCCAAGACCTCCGGCGCCGAGTCCCACTGGATTCGCAGGGCTCCCTCGGGGCAGTGGACGATGCAATCCCCGCAACCCTCGCAGAGGTGCCAGTCGAAGCGCATGAGCGCCTCCTCCGCCTCCACCGCCCCGGCCGGACAGACGGACGCGCAGGTCCCGCACAGCGTACACCTTTCGGGTTTCTCATAGGCCGGCTTGACGTTTCCGTGCATCTGCTGCTTGGCGGCCCGGCTGCCGAGGCCCATGCCAACGTTCTTCACGGCGCCACCGTAGCCCACAGCCATGTGACCCTTGAAGTGCGTAAGAACGACGAGGGAGTCGGCGTGGTGGGCGGCGGCCCCGTATCGCACGGTCCGGAAGTGCTTCAGGAGCACGGGCACCTCCACGAACTCCTTGGAGGTGAGCCCGTCGGCCGCAAGGAAGGGAGCCCCGGTTCCGCATACGTCGTATCCGTGCGCGTGGGCGACGAGGGCGTGGTCCACTGCGTTGTCCCTCGGGCCGCGGTACAGGGTGTTGGAGTCGGTGAGAAAGGGCCGCCCCCCCTCCCGCGCGATCTCCTCCACCACGGCCCGCACGAACAGGGGGCGAAGGAACCGGGTGGCCCCGGGCTGCCCCACGTGGACCTTGACGGCCACGAGGTCCCCCTTCTTCACGATCCCCTTCCCCGCCGCGGCGTAGAGGCGGGGTATCCCCTCGAGGACGGATCGGTTTCCGGCGGACCTCGTGGTCAGGAAGTGGACAACTGACGCCATGGAGCCCTCCGCGACGGACGCATTGTACACCGCGCGGCCTGCTCATCGGCGGCGGGGTGAGGAAAAAGCCCCATCGGCTGCAGAGAGGCCCGCCCGCGTTGACACTCCGCGCCCCCCCCTGCTACAGTCCCTGTCTTTGGGCGGGCCGACGTGAGCCGGCGCCCTCGACGAGCGAGGTGAGTTCCGATGGAAAAGAAACCTTTCAATCCCTTTGAGATGGCCCAACAGCAGTTCGACGCGGTGGCGGAGAAGCTCGGCCTGGACCAGGGCACGCGCGATCTGCTGCGAAACCCCCTCCGCGAGTACCACTTCCTGATCCCCGTCCGAATGGACGACGGTTCGTACAAGGTTTTCCGCGGCTTCCGCGTCCAGCACAGCGACGCGAGGGGCCCGTGCAAGGGCGGTATCCGCTTTCACCCCCACGAAACCGTGGACACGGTGAGGGCCCTCGCCACCTGGATGACCTGGAAGTGCGCGGTGGTGGACATCCCGCTCGGCGGCGGCAAGGGCGGCGTCATCTGCAACCCGCCGGACCTATCGGACCGCGAGCAGGAAGGGATCTGCCGCGGCTGGGTCCGCCAGGTCGCCCGCAACGTGGGCCCCGTCCAGGACGTGCCGGCGCCGGACGTCATGACCCACGGACAGCACATGCTCTGGATGATGGACGAGCTGGAGAAGGTCCGGGGCGAGAAGCTGCCCGGCTTCATCACCGGCAAGCCCGTGGGAATGGGCGGGTCGCTGGGCCGGACCGAGGCCACCGGATACGGCGTGGTCTACTGCCTCCGCGAAGCCATGAAGGAGCTCGGCGTCGACATCAAGGGCGCCACGGCGTCCATCCAGGGATCCGGCAACGTGGCCCAGTACACCCTGGACCTCTTCAGCCAGTACGGCGGCAAGGTCATCGCCATCTCCTGCTGGGACCAGAAGGAGAAGAAGGCCTACACCTACAAGTCCAAGGACGGCATCGCCTTCGAACAGCTCATGGCCGCCGTGGACAAGTTTGGCACCATCGACCAGGCCAAGGCCAAGGCGTACGGCTGGGAGCAGCTTCCCGGGGACGCCTGGATCGACCAGGAGGTCACGGTCCTCGTTCCCGCCGCCCAGGAGAACATGATCAACGGCGACAACGTGAACCGCATCAAGGACTCGGTCAAGATCATCGCCGAGGGCGCCAACGGGCCCACGACCCCCGAGGCCGACGCCGTCATCAAGAAGCGCGGAATCTTCGTGATCCCAGACTTTCTGGCCAACGCGGGCGGCGTGACCTGCTCCTACTTCGAACAGGTGCAGTGCAACATGAACTACTTCTGGGAGAAGGAGGAGGTCCTCTCCAAGCTCGACCAGAAGATGACCTCCGCCTTCAAGGCTGTCTCCAAGCTCGCGCGCGACAAGAAGGAGTTCATGCGCGACGCGGCCTACATGATCGCCATCCAGCGCGTGGCCCAGGCCTGCAAGCTCCGCGGTTGGGTGTAACCGGATTTCGGATTTGGGATTTGGGATTTCGGATTTTGAAACTTGGAATCCGCGATTGGGCAGGAAAGCCGGCTCGGCGGCAACGCCGAGCCGCCTTTCTCTTGACCCCGGGCGGGCGAGCCCGCGGCTGTGGCATTATGGGATCCGAGGATGCATGCCGTGGGAGGCCCCATGTCTGACCGGCCGTGGATCAACGGGGAGGGTCCCCTTCCCGAGGTGGTGGCGAGGAGCAAGGAGCTGCGGTGCCTGCGCGACCTGGCGCGGGCCCTCGGGGAGCCGGGCCTTGACGCTCCCCGTCTAGCGGCCCTCGCACAAGAGATCCTTCCGACGGGTTTCCGGTTTCCGGAATCCCTGAAGGTCCGGATCTCCTTTCGGGGGGAGACCTTCGCCTCCCAGGGGTTCCGCCAGACCGGATGGATTCTCCGGGAGCCGCTTCTCCTCGAAGGGGAGGGGCACGGGAGTCTGGAGGTGGCCTACCTGTCGGTTCCGGAGGAGATCCACCGGGACCGCGCCTTTCTGCTCGAGGAAAAGAAGCTGGTGCGCGTCGCGGCGCTCAAGCTCGCCAAGGCCCTTTCCGGGACGACGGGCGGGGCGCGTGCCGCCGATTCGGCCGCGGGGCCGCGTCCCGAGTGGCAGATCATCCTCGACCTCCTTCGGGAGACCGACCCGAACCTGTGGAAAAGGCTCCTGCGGAAATTCCTGAACCACCTCTCCAACGTGGGAGCCCCCGCCGTCAACGACCTCATCGCCCGGTTCGATCCGGGGTCGGGAGCCGAGCGGGACCGGGAATCCTGGGGCTCCAACCAGCCTCTGCAGAAACGCGACGTTTCGGCCTTCGAAGGGGTCTTTGACGACCTCCTCGTGGTCGCCGGCGTGATCCTGTCTCACGATGAAATCACGGCCATGGTCAAGAAATGGATTCGCCAGGACCACGTCGGGTTCCTCGCCCTCGCGACGGAGCAGAAAGACCTCACCCTGCCGCAGATCGCCGACATCGTGGAGCGGATCGACGAGGCCTCCCGCGAGGGGGGCGAGGCCCTGTCGGTCACCGACGCCCTCAACGTCCGCGTGGCCCTGACGAGGCGCTTCCTCACGGAAAGACTGCCCTTCATCCGCGTGGCCAAGGAGTACCTGGGCATCTCCATGTTCGCCCGCCTTCTCCGAAGGGTGATCGGACCGACCCGGAGCACGGGCAAGCTGGGCGGCAAGGCCTCGGGGCTCCTTCTGGCAGAGCAGATCTTGAGCCAAAAGGGCGCGGGGGACCCGCTGGTGGAGAGCATCCGGTTCCCCAGGGCCTGGTTTCTCTCCTCGGACGGGCATTTCGAATTCGTCAAGCACAACTCCCTGGAGGACACCCAGACCTTCAAGTACAGTCCCCCCGCCGAGGTCCGCCGCAGCTACCCCTACCTCGAACAGGTCTTCAAGCATTCCTTCTTTCCGCCCGAACTCACCACCCAGCTCAAGGTGGCTCTGGACGAACTCGGGGAGGGCCCCCTCATCGTCCGCTCCTCGAGCCTCCTCGAGGACAGCGAGGGCACGGCCTTCTCAGGGAAGTACCGCAGCCTCTTCCTGGCCAACGTGGGCGGCCCCGAGCAGAGGCTTTCGGCCCTCCAGGACGCCATCGCCGAGGTGTACGCCTCGGTTCTCGGCCCGGACCCGATCCAGTACAGGCGGGAGCGGGGCCTCCTGGACTTCATGGAGGAGATGGGGATACTGATCCAGCGGGTCGTCGGCGTGCCCTGCGGAAAGTACTACCTCCCCGCCTTCGCGGGCGTCGCCTTCAGCCACAACGAGTTCCGCTGGTCCCCCCGCCTCAAGCGCGAGGACGGGATCATCCGTCTCGTGGCCGGCCTCGGAACGCGGGCCGTGGACCGGGTGGGCGACGATTATCCAACGCTCATCAGCCCCGGCCAGCCCGGGCTCCGAGTAAACGCCGACGTGGGCCAGGCCATCCGGTACGCCCAGCGGAAGGTGGACGTGATCAATCTGGAGTCCGGACGCTTTGAATCGGTCGACTTTCAGGACCTGCTCCGAGAGGTGGGGGACGCCTATCCCCTTTTGAACAAGGTCGTCTCCTTCTCGGAGGACGGCACGCTGCGGAAGCCCGCCGGGAAGCTCCTGGATTTTCGCCCCGAGGACCTCGTCATCACCTTCGCCGGTCTCTTCGAAGAAACCGGTTTTCTCAAGCAGATACGGGCCATGATGACCCTCCTCGAGCAAGCCATGGGAGGGCCAGTGGACGTGGAGTTCGCCCACGACGGACGGAACTTGTACATGGTTCAATGCCGGTCTCAGAGCCGGGCGGGCGACGAGCGGCGCCTTCCGGTCCCCGAAGACGTCGCCCCGGAACGCCGTGTGTTCACGGCGCAGAAATACGTGACGACGGCCCAGGTGAAGGGCATCCGGTACATTGTATACGTGGACGGAGCAGCGTACGCGGCCCTGACCTCCGAGACCGACATGATGGCCGTCGGAGAGGCCGTGGGGCGCCTGAACGCCCTCCTGCCGCCGCGGTCCTTCATCCTCATGGGCCCAGGCCGCTGGGGAAGCCGGGGAGACATCCTCCTCGGGGTCCGCGTGACCTACTCGGACATCAGCAACAGCGCCATGCTCGTGGAGGTGGCCCGGCGGAAGGGTTCCTACGTACCGGACCTCTCCTTCGGGACCCACTTCTTTCAGGACCTCGTGGAATCCCGCATCCGGTACCTCGCGCTCTACCCAGACGACGAGGGCGTGGTCTTCAACGAGGCGTTTCTCTTGGGCTCCCCGAACCTCCTACCGGTGCTCCTTGCCGAATACGCCTATTTGGAGGAGGTCCTCCGGGTGATCGACCTGGACCAGGCGGCCCCGGGCTGCCGCTTGGAGGTGATCATGGACGGAGAGAGGGACCAGGCCCTGGCCCATCTCGTCGATGTTCCCGAGGCCGGGCGCGAGGATCCCTCCGGATAGAGTTTTTCACAGGCGCCCTGCCCCTTCTCCTTTCATTTTTAGGGAGTTTCGGGTTTCCTTTCGGTCCGAGACTTGGATGGGGCCTGCATTTGCGGCCCATCGCCCCTTGACAGCCACAACATGTTGCGCTATATTTTGGCCGCGCCTGAACATATTGGGGTATTCGGCGTCGAATAACCCCTTCGATTGCTGGACCTTAGGGGCGGGCCCCCTTCGGCGGACGAGGAGAACGGAAAAATGGACTCGACAAAGAACGCGGCAAACCCCCACGGCCCGACCTCCCATCGCAAGAACCCCTCGGGCGAGGCCGCCGCCGGCCCGCCCCAGGCCGAAGGGCCCGGAGCCGCTCCGGGGTTAAGCGTGGAGGCCCTGCTGCCGTTTCGCATGAGGCGCCACTTCACCCGGCCCGAGGTGGACCCGATGGACGAGGTCCGGTACAGCCGCCGTACCTCCAAGATCGTCAACGTGGACGGTTCGGTGGTTTTCGCCATGGAGAACGCCGAAGTGCCCGAGGACTGGTCCCAGCTCGCCTCGGACATCCTCATCAGCAAGTATTTCCGAAAGGCGGGCGTCCCCGGCGCGGGCCATGAAACTTCGGTCCGACAAGTGGTCCGCCGGATCGCCCACACCCTCCGGGCGGAGGGGGACCGCCTGGGCGGCTACTTCGAGAGCCGGGAGGAGGGAGACACCTTCGAAGCGGAGTTGAGCCACCTCCTCGTTACCCAGAAGGGCGCGTTCAACTCGCCCGTCTGGTTCAACCTCGGCCTGTGGCACGAGTACGGGATCGAGGGGTCCGGCGGATCCTACTTCTGGAACCCGGACACGGGGCAGGTGGAGGAGACCGCCAACGCCTACCAGCATCCTCAGTGCTCGGCCTGCTTCATCCAGAGCGTGGACGACGACCTCATGAGCATCTTCCAGCTCGTGAAGAACGAGGCGCGCCTCTTCAAGTACGGGTCGGGCACCGGTTCCAACTTTTCCCGGCTCCGTTCCCGGGAGGAGAAGCTGTCCGGCGGAGGGACCTCCTCCGGGCTCATGTCCTTCCTCGAGGTCCTCGACCGCGCCGCGGGCGCCACGAAATCCGGGGGGACCACCCGCAGGGCGGCCAAGATGGTCATCCTGGATATGGACCACCCCGAGATCCTGGATTTCATCAACTGGAAGCGCCGCGAGGAGGCCAAGGCCCGGAAGCTCGCCGAACTGGGGGTGGATATCGAGGACGCCGTCCACACGGTGGCGGGGCAGAACGCCAACAACTCGGTTCGCGCCACCGACGCCTTCATGGAGGCCTACGAAAAGGACGGGGATTGGACGACCACTTACCGCACCGCCGACCAGAAGGCCCACTCCCACAAGGCGCGGCACATCATGAGGCAGGTGGCCGAGGCCGCCTGGGAGTGCGGCGACCCGGGTCTGCAGTTCGATTCCACCATCAACCGGTGGCACACGTGCAAGGCGACGGACCGCATCCGCGCCAGCAACCCCTGCTCCGAGTACATGTTCCTCGACGATTCGGCCTGCAACCTAGCGAGCCTTAACCTCATGAAATTCCTGTCCGAGGACGGCGCCTTCGACGTGGAGGGTTTCAAGCACGCCGTGGGGATTTTCATCACCGCCCAGGAGATCCTGGTGGATCTCTCCTCCTACCCAACGGACCTGATCGCCCAAAACAGCCACGACTACCGGCCCTTGGGCCTCGGGTACGCCAACCTGGGCACGCTGCTGATGGTCAAGGGGATCCCCTACGACAGCCCCAAGGGCTTCGCATGGTGTGGGGCCATTACGAGCCTCATGACGGGCCAGGCCTACTCCGTGTCGGCGCTGCTCGCCCGGCGCAAAGGGCCCTTCCCGGGATACGGCCCCAACCGCGAGCCCATGCTGGAAGTCATCAACATGCACCGGGACGCGAGCCTCAAGCTGGAGACGGACCTTCTTCCCGAGCCCCTTGCCCTGGCCAGCCGGCAGGTCTGGGACGACGCCCTCGTCTTCGGCCGGCAGCACGGCTTCCGGAACGCCCAGGCCACCGTCCTGGCCCCCACGGGCACCATCGGCCTCCTCATGGATTGCGACACCACGGGCATCGAACCGGATTTCTCCCTGGTCAAGTTCAAGAAGCTGGCGGGCGGGGGGTACTTCAAGATCGTCAACCAGTCCGTGGAGAGGGCCCTCGACGCGCTGGGATACCCCCCCGCACAGGTCCAGGAGATCCTGACCTACATCCTGGGGACGGGGCGCCTCGAGGGGACCCCGCACATTCATCCCGCGTCCCTGCAGGCCAAGGGCCTCACGGAGGAGGAGACGGCCCGGGTCGAGAGCCAGATCCCGAGGATCATGGATCTGCCTCAGGCCTTTTCCGTTCACGTCCTTGGCGAGGAGGCGGTCAAGCGACTCGGCTTCTCCCTGGAGGAGGCCCGGAAGCCCTCGTTCAACCTCCTGGCCGCGCTGGGTTTCACCCAGGCCCAGATCGACGAGGCCTCGCTGGTTTCCTGCGGCCACATGACGATCGAGGGCGCCCCGTACCTCAAAGACGAGCACCTCCCCGTTTTCGATTGCGCCAACCGCTGCGGAAAGCTCGGCCGACGCTTCATCGCCCCCCTGGGGCACGTGAAGATGATGGCCGCCGCCCAGCCCTTCATTTCCGGCGCCATCAGCAAGACCGTCAACCTCCCGGCTTCCATCACCCCTGAGGAGATCGAGCGAATCTACGTCGAGGCCTGGAAGCGCGGATTGAAGGCCCTGGCGGTCTACAGGGACGGCTCCAAGGTGACCCAGCCCCTCTCGGACGGCTCCACCCAGAAAAGCGCCGCCGCCGAGCCGGCCGCCCCCGCCACCACCGCGGATCTGAGGTGGACGCCCCTCCAGCGTAAGCGTCTGCCCAAGAAGCGCCACGGATTCACCCAGGAGGCCCGCGTCGGAGGCCAGAAGGTCTACCTCCGGACGGGCGAATACGAGGACGGCCGCCTCGGAGAGCTCTTCATCGACATGCACAAGGAGGGCGCCGCCTTCCGGTCCCTCATGAACTGCTTCGCCATCGCCGTGTCCCTGGGCCTGCAGTACGGCGTGCCCTTGGAGGAGTACGTGGACTGCTTCACGTTCACGCGCTTCGAGCCCCAGGGCCCCGTGAGTGACCACCCCAACATCAAATACGCCACCTCCGTCATCGACTACCTCTTCCGGGTGCTCGGCATGGAGTACCTTGGCCGGACGGACTTTGTTCAGGTAAAGCCCGAGGAGCTGGAGAAGATCGAGGCGGAAAAGACGCTCGCCTCCCCGACGGCCAGCAACCAGGAGGTCCAGGCCGCCGAGAAAACCCTCAAGGCGCCCGCGCCCCAGGTCCCGGTCTACAAGGCTTCGGGGGGCGCCCTGTCCTCCCACCTTTCCAGCATGATGGGCGACGCCCCTTTCTGCAACATCTGCGGCCACATTACCGTCCGCAACGGCTCCTGCTACAAGTGCCTGAACTGCGGGAACAGCCTCGGCTGCTCTTGACCGGGCGCCCTTCGAACCGAGAGGGCCCGTCCTTCATCGGACGGGCCCTTCCTGTATGGGCGTCTTCAAAGGCCGGAGGCCGTCCCTCTCACTTCCTGCGGCGGACCGGTGGCGCAGGACGAGGGCCCGCCCCCGCCGTGACGGCCATCCCCCCAGGAGAGGGTTTGCCCTTGGGCTCCCTTGCGGTTCCCCCTGCGGGCTTGCCGCCCGGTCTCATCCCACGTCCCCTGACCCTATCCGGGTGTCGGTCGGGACCGTGGTTCCCCGCGCGAAGGACTGGGCCAGGTGGACGGGGCTCCCCGCCCCTCCGCCCGGGCATCACGACCGGGACCCTCCGCGGGAGAGGAGGCGCGTATCGGACGAAGGCCCGGAATTCGGGAATGCCCGCCCAGACTCCGTTCGGGGTCATCCCGTACCAGCCTCCGTACCACGCGTCGAAACCCCATCCAAACGGGGTCACCGTGGCGGGAGTGGCCGCTGCGGCCCAGCCCCATCCCAGGCCCGGCATGAAGAACCAACTACCGAAGCCGTAGGGCGCCAAGTCCCAGGGAGCCATTTCGGCCTCCAGATAGTTCGGAAACCACGAGTATCCGAAGCCTGGGGCGTGCACCCAGAGGCCGGGCATGGCCCCCGGAATCACCGTGAGCACCCTGAGGGACGGCGCCGCGAACCACTTCCGGGGTTGAGCGGCCTTCGGCGACGATCCGGCGGCCAGGAGAAAGCCCACCGCAAACAGGACGGCAAGTGTCCGCTTCATGGGGCGCTCCTCCGCATTGCCCTACGCCCGCCCGAAAAAGGGAGTGCCACCGACTGGGTCGGCCCGCGTGTCTCTCCGGGAAGAATATCCCGAACCTCCGAGCGTTATGGTACCGGAGGCCCTGATGCGTTCGTCCAGAATGTACGTCGCTGCCGCCGTCTTCGCCATGATCGCCCTCCCTTCCCTCCGGGCGTGGGCCCAGGTTCCGGGGAGAGCAAGGAGCGCACCCATGGACCGCGAAGTCGTCACCCTTGCCGGTGGCTGTTTCTGGTGCATCGAGGCCGTCTTTCAGGATCTCAAAGGAGTGGTCTCGGTGGAGTCCGGGTATTCGGGGGGTGAGGTGGAAAACCCTTCCTACAAGGACGTTTGTTCGGGCTCCACGGGACACGCGGAGGCGGTCCAGATCACCTTTGACCCCTCCGTGCTCCGCCTGAAAGACCTCCTGGAGGTTTTTTTCGCCCTTCACGACCCTACGACCCTCAACCGGCAGGGGGCGGACGTGGGCACCCAGTACCGGTCCGCGATTTTCTATCGAGACCCCGCGCAGAAATCCGCCGCGGAGGAGGCGATCCGAATCCTGACGGAGAGAAAGGACTACTCCGGACCCATCGTGACCGAGGTGGCCCCCTTCCGAGCCTTTTACCGCGCCGAGGCTTACCACCAGGACTACTACAGGCAGAATCCCTTCCAGCCCTACTGCCAGATGGTCATCTCTCCCAAACTGGCGAAGCTACAGAAGCTCTTTAAGGACAAGCTCGCCGAGACCGGTGAAGGCGGGGGGCGGTAGCACCCGGGGGCACGGATCCAGGTTGGAGTCCGAAGGGGAGCCAGGGCCATGGGTTCCTCGCGCCGCTCAGCCCTCTTCCAGGACCCCCGAATCCGGCAGGAGGATGGGAATCCCCTCTTCGATGGGATAGACCCTTCTGCACTCCGTGCAGACGAGCTGCTCCTTCCCGCCCTTTTCGCGATATTCGAAGGGCGCCTTGCAGATCGGACAGGCGAGGATTTCTAGAAAGTCCTTGTCAATGGGCATGGAAACAGCCTCCCGTTTCAGTGTAGTGCATCCGCCCGGACCCGTCGAGCCGGCTCTTCCGGCGTGACGCGTCTCTCCCCTTCCCCGTCGCGGAAGGTTCCTTCCCGCGGACGGCCGCCCTTCTCAAAACGCGTATTGAAGCTTCACGTACTCCAAGGTATACTAAGGGTTTGAAGGGAGACGCATGGCCGAGTTCATCTTCCAGGGACCGCTGGCGGACAATCCCCTGCCCGAGGTCCTGCAGAAGATCCACTACTACAAAGTGCCCGGCGTCCTCAAGGTGAGCCGGGACGACGGCAGCAAGCAGATCTTCATTTCCGGAGGAGAGATCATCTTCGCCACGTCGTCCTATAGCCCAGACCGCCTGGGGGAGTTCCTCCTGGACCGGGCACGGATCACGCAGGCGCAGTACGACCTTTCGGTGGAGCGCATGCGCGTGACGGGCAAGCGTCAGGGGACGGTGCTCGTGGAAGCGGGGATCCTGACGCCCCAGGACCTCTTCGAGACCGTGAAGGAACAAGTCATGGCCATCGTTTGGTCGCTGTTCGACTGGGTGGAGGGCGAAGTCACCTTCAAAGTCGGCAAGTTCAAGGATGACGAGGTCATCAAATTGAGCCTCGACACGCGGGCCGCCATCCTCCGCGGGATCAAGGGCATCACGGACCCAAAGCGGGTGGTGAAATGGCTGGGCCGGAAGGAGGACGTGTTCGAGACCAGCGACAACGCCCTCCTTCTGCTCCCGAGCCTCCCGCTCACGGCCGAGGACCGCCACGTTTTCCGTCTCGTGGACGGCCAGCGCACGCTTCTCGACGTAATCCGGTCCGCCGCCTCGGACTCCGGCACGACGGCCAAGATCCTTTACGCGCTCTACATACTCGGACTCATCCGCCGGCGGGAGTCGGTGATCAAGGTCACCGTCTCCCCTCCCCAGAGGGTCCCCTGACCATGCTCAAGATCGCGTTTCTCGGCGGACTCGGGGACTTCGGAAAGAACCTAACGGTCCTCGACCAAGACGGGGACCTTCTGGTGGTGGACTGCGGGAGCCAGTTCCCCGAGTCCGACTTCCCCGGCGTGGACCTCGTCATACCCGATTTCACGTATATCGCGGACCGGGCGGAGCGCCTGCGCGGCATCGTGCTCACCCACGGACACGAGGACCACATCGGCGCCGCGGGCTTCCTCCTCCGGGTCTGCCCTGCGCCTCTCTTCGGAACGGCGATCACCCTCGGACTCGCGGGGAGAAAGATCCGCGAACTTGGAGCCGAAGCCCCCCGGGTCACCCTCCTCGAACCGGGAAAGGAGCTTTCGGCGGGGCCCTTTCGCTTCGAAGGGATCCCCGTCACCCATTCGGTGCCCGATGCCGTCTCCCTCCTGATCCGCACTCCCGACGCCACGCTCGTTCACACGGGCGACTTCAAGTTCGACCAGGCCCCCATTGATGGCCGGCTCACCCACTACCACCGCTTCCAGGAAGCCGGCCGGGCCGGCGTCACGGCGATGCTGATCGACAGCACGAACGTGGAGGTGGAGGGCATGGTGGGCTCCGAAACCCGCGTGCGCCAGACCTTGGAGCGCTACGTTGCGGGCCAGACGACCAAGATCTTCGTGGCCCTTTTCTCCACGAACCTCATGCGCGTCCAGGTCCTGTTCGATCTCGCGGCCCGGTACGGCCGCAAGGTCGCCCTCTTCGGCCGGTCCCTCTCGGAGAACGTGCGGGTGGGCCAGGACGTCGGTTATCTCCGGGTCCCCGAAGGCGTCCTGGTGGCTCCGGAGGACGTGCCGGATCTGCCCAGGGAGAGCGTCATCGTCCTGACCTCGGGGTCGCAAGCGGAACCCTTTTCCGCGCTCAGCCGGATCGCCTTCGACGAGAACAAGAACCTCTTCGTGGAGGAGGGAGACCTCCTCATCCTCTCCGCCCGCATCATCCCGGGAAACGAGAAGCGAGTGGCCAGGGTCGTGAACCAGGTCTACCGAAACGGAGGGGAGGTGGTCACGTCCCGCGACGATCGGGTCCACGTCTCGGGCCACGCGGCCCAGGAGGAGATCCGGCTCATGGCTTCCTGGGTCAGGCCGACCTACTACGTCCCCGTCCACGGCGAGTTCCGACAGCTCAAGGGGAACGCCAGGCTCGCGGAGGAGATGGGATACGAACGCCACAGGATCCTGCTGGCGGGGACAGGCGATGCCCTGAAGTTCGAAAGGAGCGCCTTCGCGGGCCGGGAGGAGGTCCCGGCGGGTAGCGTTCTCATCGACGGAGACTCGGCGGACCCCGTGGACCGGCTCGTGGTCCGCGACCGCCGCCACATCTCCACGGGGGGCGTTGTGGTCCCCATCGTCGTGGTCAACCGGCAGACCTGCCGGATGGAGGCGGACCCCGAGATCATCAGCCGCGGCTACTCCTTCCTCGAGGGAGAGAGCGGGGGCTCGGACGAGATCCGGAGGGAGATCGCGGGCCTGTTCCGCGGCTTGTCCCAGGAGGAGATCCGCGACGACGCCATCCTCAAGGCCAAGGTTAAGTCCGCCGTAAAGCGCGTCCTCAAGCGCAACGAAGCGGGCATCCCTCTCATCATCCCCGTGGTCATGGGCATTTAGCGCGGACGGACCCCCGGGTTCCGTCCCGCGCCTCCCGGAGGGCGCTTGAGTCTCGTCTGGACGATCCTCCTCGCCATCGCGCAGGGCCTGGCCGAGTTTTTTCCCGTGTCCTCCTCCGCCCACCTCACGATCCTCGGAGCCCTTGCGGGGGTCCGCGAAGAAGACGCGCTGGTCTTCTTCCTCGTCCTGCACTTCGGGACCCTCGCCGCCACCCTCGTCTTCTTTCGAAGGGACCTTTGGGACCTCCTCCTCGGGGCCCTCCGCGGCGATGGGAAGGCTTGGCGGTTCGCGGGCCTGGTGGCCGTGACGACGGCCTTCACGGGCGCCTTGGGCCTCGGCCTCAAGCCAGTCACGGAGCGTCTCCTTACCTCCCCCGGCATCGCCGGGTCGGTCCTTCTCTTCACGGCCGTCTACCTGTGGTGCACCCAGTACCTTCCGAAGGGCCAGAAGACCTTCGAGACCATGCGGTGGAGGGACGCGGCCCTGGTGGGATTGGCCCAGGGCCTCGCGGTGATCCCCGGGGTGTCCCGCTCCGGCGCCTCCATCAGTTCCGGGCTCGCCCTCGGCCTGGACCGAGAGTCCGCCTTCCGGTACTCCTTCCTGGCCTCCCTCCCGGCCATCGGCGGGGCCTTCCTTTTGGAAGCCCGTCAGGCGTTCTCCTCCGCCAATCCCCACCTTCTGGACGACCTCCTGGGGGCGGCCATTTCGTTTTCGGTGGGCTGCTTCGCGCTCTGGCTCTGGCGGCGCTCCGTCATCCGCCACGGGCCGCATCGGTGGGCGTTCTGGTGCGTCATCGCGGGACTTTCGGGCATCGCGGTGGCGCTCTGGATCCGGTGAGCGGGGTCCGGCGGCGGTGGGCGCGCTGGCGGATTCCCTTGCGGCGACGCTAAGGGGCCTTCGTCACCGCAATTTCCGGCTCTTCCTTTTCGGCCAGCTGGTGTCACTGGCAGGGACATGGATGCAGAACCTCGCCCAGGGCTGGCTGGTCTGGCGCCTGGGCGGATCGCCCTGGCTCCTCGGCCTCGTTGGATTCGCCCAGTCTTTCCCCGTCCTCCTGCTCGGCCTCCTCGGCGGCTGGGCGGCGGACCGGTTCGACCGCCACCGCCTGGTGATGCTCATGCAAACGGCTTCTCTCGTTCCGTCCGTCGTCCTTGCCGCGCTGACGCTCTCGGGGGCCGTTCAGATATGGCACGTAATCGTCCTCGCCGCCTTTCTGGGAGCCGTGAACGCCTTCGACATGCCCGCAAGGCAAGCCTTTCTGGTCCGCATGGTGGGCCTGGAGGACCTCGGGAACGCCATCGCGCTCAACTCCTCCATATTCAACGGAGCGCGGATCGTGGGCCCCGCCGTGGCCGGACTCGTCACGGGCCTGTGGGGAGAGGGGGCCTGCTTCGCGCTGAACGCCCTCTCCTTCGGCGCCGTCCTTGCCAGCCTCGCCGCCATGCGCCTTGACCGCGAGCGGCGCCGCTCAGGGCCGGGGGCATGGCACCAGATCCGCGAGGGCCTCGCCTACGCGTGGAGGACACCCCACACCCGCGCCCTCCTCGGGCTCATAACCGCCACGAGCCTGCTTGGCCTTCCCTACTCGGCGCTCCTGCCTGCCATAGCGGGGGGCGTCCTCGGAACCGACGCCCGCGGCCTGGGCCTCCTGATGAGCTGCGCCGGAATCGGATCCCTGGCGGGGGCCCTTTCCATGGCCCGACGGGCCTCCTTGAAGGGCCTCGGGCGCCACGCGGGCCTCATGGCGAGCCTTTTCGGCGCCACGTTGGCATTGTTCGCCCTTTCGGAGCGCTTCGCCCTTTCCGCGGCGCTTCTCGTCGTTCTGGGCTTCTGCTTCATGAGCCAGATGGCCGCCGTAAACACGCTCCTCCAGAGCCTCGTGCCGGAGCCGCTGCGCGGCCGCCTGATGAGCCTCTACGTGGTGACCTTCGTGGGGATGACCCCTTTGGGGAGCCTCGCGATGGGGCATTTCTCGTCGAGATTCGGAGTGCAAGAGGTCCTTTTCGCCGGAGGAGTCCTGACCCTCGTTTCGGCGATGGCCTTCCTCGCCCATCTCCCGAGGGTGAGGCCCTCGGTGCAGGTCCTGCTCGACACCCGCGCGGCCGAATCCGCTAGCGGCACTCCTCCACTCTGAACCCCCTCCCGCCCGCCTTCTTCACCTCGTACAGGAGACGGTCCGCCTCGGCGAGAAGAGCGGCCTCCTCGGGGGCCGCTCCACCCGCCACGGCCACCCCACCGCACGATGCGGTCACCGTCAGCGTGCGGCCGAGGGAAGTGAAGCTTTCGGAAAGCGAGCTGACTCGCTTCGCCACGGACTCGACGGCGGCAAGGTCCGCGCCGGGGAGGACCAGGAGAAACTCGTCCCCTCCGAATCGCCCCATGTGGTCCCCCTCCCGAAGCGCCCCCTTGATCCGATTCGCGAGGACCTGGAGAACCTGGTCGCCCGCCGCGTGGCCCATGGTGTCGTTGATCTGTTTGAAGCGGTCCAGATCCACGAGGAGGACTCCGAAGCGGCGGACGATTCCGCTCCGGACTTCCAGGTGCTCTCGCAGGGACTTCAGGATGGCCCGCCGGTTGAACAGGCCCGTCAGGGACTCGTACGTGGCGAGCTGCTCCAGGTCCAGGTTGGCCCTCGCCAGGGCCTTCGTGCGGTCGGCGACCACCTTTTCCAGCTCTTCGGCGCGGCGCCTGAGCAGGTCGGTGCGCCACCGGTGCCCGGCGACGAGTGACCCCGCCACCAAGACCAGGAGGCCCACCCGGAACCACGCCGTCATCCAGAACGAGGGGATCACCTCCAGGGGAACTCGGACCACTTCTCCCCACACGCCCGATTCGTTGACCGCTTGAAGAAGGAGGTTCCGCCTACCGGGAGGGAGGTTCGTATACCGGAGGTCTCCGGCCCGCCTCAGGGGAAGCCACTCCTCTTCGATCCCCTCCATCCGCGCCCGGTAGGCGCACCGCTGAGGGCTCTTGAAGGAAAGGACGGCCACGTGGAAGGTCACCCCACGCTCGGGCCACCGCATCCGGACCTCGCTCGGAAAGGGGACCAACTTCCCGTCCGAGAGTTCCGCCCCCTCGACCACCAGCCGTGGCGGCGCGGCATTTGCCGGTTGGAGCCGGGCCTCGAAGCGGGACAGGCCCGACACGGTCCCGATCCAGATCGCCCCGGAAGGTTCCGCGAAGAAGGCCCCCTGGTTGGCCTCCAGGCCCGCCAGGCCGTCCTCCGGAGTTAGGGCCTGGATCGGCAAGCCCTCGCGGAAGCGGAACACGCCGCGTGCGGTGCCCACCCAGATGGTCCCCCCGACGTCTTCGCCGAGGAAGTAGACGTGGTGGTTGGTGAACCCCGGCTCCCCATTAAGGAGACGCCACCTGCCGTCCGTCTCCCGCACGGCGAGACCTCCGTCGTTCCCCGCCCAGAGCCGCCCCCGCCGATCCTCGAGGAGCGCGCCCACGAACCCCTTCAAGGGGACCGGACCCGGCAGGGAGGAGGCCGTCCCGCCGTCGCACACGGCGACCCCTCCTTCGTATCCCACCCAGACTCCGCCCGCCTTTCGCGGGGTGACCGCCCGGCAGTTCGCCAGGGTGTCTCCCTCCGCCGTTCGGTTCCACCTCCGCCAGACGCCGGAGGGCTCCTTCAAACACAGGCCGCCCCTGGGGTCGTCTCCCGTAAGCCAGAGGCGGCCGGCCCCGTCCAAGCACATGTCCACTCCAGATCCGTCGGCGAACTCGATCCCCTGCGGCTCCTCGAACCTGCCGCCCGGGCGGCTTCGAACCCGCCACCCCGAGTCGGTGAGCACCCACACCTGGCCCTCCGGGGTTTCGATCACCTCCCAAACGTAGTTGTTCGAAAGGCCCTCAGCGATCGTGAGAACTTCGAGGATTTCGAAGTTGGGATGGACGCGAAACCGCACCGCGCCCTCCAGGGTTCCGGCCCAAATCTCACCGGGCTGCCCCGCCGGAGAGATTCCCAGTACGCACGCGCTGGGAAAGCCCGCCGCCTCGGAGAAATTCAGCGCCGCGAGGCTTCCGAGGCGGCCGAGGCCGCCGATGTCGGTACCGACCCAGAGGTTTCCCTCCCTGTCCTCGAAGGCGTCGCTCACCACGTCGGAGGGAAGGCCGTTTTCCTTCTTCCACCGCTGGAAACCCTCCTCTCCCGGACGCCGGAAGAAGAGGCCCCCGTTGTTGCAGGATACGTAGAGCGTGCCAGAGGCCCCCGAACCCAGACGCCACACGTCCATGGAGGCCGTGGCTTCCACGGGGGCCCATGTCCCCGCGCTCCGCTTCCAGAGACCGCGCCCCTGGGTGCCCACCCAGAGTCCATCCGCCGTCCGGGCGGCACACCGCAACAGCTCGGGGGGAATCGGCGGGCCCGCCTCCTCCCGGGGACCCGAACCCCCATACACCAACAAGCCCCGGGACGTCACGGCCAGCATCCCCTCCGGCAAGGCCAGGAGGTCGTAGACGCGAGGGCCTGGGGTCCCCTGGCCGGTCGCCAATTCAAACCTCTCGCCCCCCTGGACCGCCGCGCCGTGATCGGTTCCCACCCAGAGGCGGCCCGCGGAGTCTTCGGCGAGGGCCCTGCAACGGACGTTCGCCACGGCATCGTCGGCGACGGGGACGGGCCGGCGGCCTTCCATGCGGGCCAGGCCGTTGGTCGTGGCCACGTAGAGCGCCCCGCCCCGGGAGGAAAGAATCTCGTGGATCCGGTTGCTGGGGAGGCCGTCCTCGATGTAGAAGGCCGTGAAGGCGCTTCCGTTGTAGCGCGCCAACCCACCCCAGGTTCCCACCCAGAGGTATCCATCCGCGTCCTGGGTGACACAGGAAACCTGGGATTGGGGCACCCCCTCCACCGTGCCGAAGCGTTCGAAGGGGAGGACCTGGGCGGCGCTCCCGCACGGAAAGGCGATGGTGAGTGCAAGGAGCCCTAGCCCGGTGAAACGGCGCATGGAGAGACCTCCGAGTCCAGACGTGCCGAAGGACCATTAGACGGTTTCGCCCGCAAAGCCGTCAACCCCTTCCCCGGGGCGCTGGCCCCCCGGTCCGCTTTCTGGCATCATGCAGCATGAAGGAGGCGAAAAAGATGGACCCGAACGGAATCGAAGCGTGCCTCGGGCCAACGCCCGGCGTGGATTGCCACGACCCCGAGATCAGGACGCTTGCGGCGAGGCTCACCGAGGATGCCCGCGGCGGGGCCGATGCGGCCAGGCGGCTTTTTGATTTCGTAAGGGACGAGGTGCGTTACATCCCCTTCGCCCCGTTCATGGCCATCGAGGACTACCATGGACGTGCGGCGCTCGATCGAGGCTACGGCTTTTGCACCCAGAAATCGTCCCTGCTTGTGGGGCTCTGCCGCGCCGCCGGAATCCCGGCGCGATTTCGCTACGCCGACCTCGTGAACCACAACCTCCCTGGGCGGCTCGGCTGGGTCCTCGGATCGGACCGCATGGTCTATCACACCTACGCCGAACTCTTCGTGGAAGGCCGCTGGGTCAAAGCCACTCCTTCCTTCGAGAGGCCGCTTTGCGAAAAGATGGGCTGGAGGGTCGTGGAGTTCGACGGCAGGGAGGACGCCGTCCTGCACGCGCTCGACCTGGGCGGCCGGCCCCACATCGAGTACGTTCTGGACCGGGGGCACCTCCCGCACGTCCCCCTGGCAGACATGCTCTCCACGTGGCTCCGAGAGTACGGCCCGGCCACCCTCGAACGCTGGAGGGCCGCCACGGCGGGCTTCGGCGGCGAAAACGAGCGGGCCGCCCGTCCCTGAGCCGGGAGCCCCGGGCTCTTGGCTCTCTCGCTCTGGCTGATCCCCGTCCTGTTCGCCACGGGCCTTCTGGCGGGCCTTTTGGACACCATCTCGGGCGGAGGCGGGCTCATTACCATCCCCGTGCTCCTTGGAATTGGGATCCCTCCGGCCTATGCCCTCGGAACCAACAAGCTCCAGGCCTCCTTCGGCTCTGGAAGCGCCACCTACCACTTCCTCCGGAGCGGCGCCGTAGGCCTCCGGGAGTGCGCCGCGGGAATCGCCCTGACCTTCCTTGGGGCCTCCCTGGGAGCGCTGGCGGTTCAGCGCCTTGATGCGGATCTGCTGAAGCGGTTGATCCCCTTCCTCCTGGCCGCTGCGGCCCTGTATGTTTTCGTCCATCCTGGATTCGGGCGCGCTCCGACCCGGCCGAGATTGGAGCGCCTCCCCTTCTATCTTCTGGCGGGGCTCGGGCTCGGATTTTACGACGGCTTCTTCGGCCCGGGAACGGGCTCCTTCTGGGTCGTCGCGCTGATGCTCGGGCTGGGCCAGGACATGAAGACGGCCACGGCCACCACGAAGGTGATGAACTTCACGAGCAACGCGGCCTCCCTGCTCTTCTTCGCTCTGGGAGGGCACGTGCTGGTGGCGCCCGCCGTGGCCATGGCGGCCGGTCAGGTCATCGGTGGAAGACTCGGCGCCAAACTCGTCCTCACCCGCGGAGCGCGGCTGGTTCGACCCGCGCTCCTCATCATGGTCGTCGTCGTCCTCGCGAAGCTCGTTTGGGACGCCTACGTCAGGCCGGCCCTCGGGTAGGGCCCTCCGCACCCGGGCACACGGAGCATAACCTCCCGATGAGAGATTCGGGGCGCGGCCTCTGTGGGTGTTTGCGGGACGCTCACTCCTTTCCGTCGCGAGGTGCGGCGAATCTGGAAAGTCCGCCTGAAAGAAACGCCCGCGCTTTCATGGCCATTGCCAGACGAGAACGGCCACGCCGCCGTCGGGGTTGAGAAACCGGAAGCGCCGGGCCGTGCATCCCAGGGCGCTCCCGTCGCGCCAGAGATCCCCGGGGGGCCGGACCCCTTAGGCCCACCGGCGCCGGGCGCCGGGACGCGCCTTCCTCCGCTTCGCTCCGGAAGGCAGGCGACACAAGACGGGCAAAAAGATCTTGGACAGGCATGTACCTGAACCGTCCAAGACCCGGTCTCCGCTTAGACCTTTATCGGGTCAGAGAATTATTTTGGACAGCCGTGATGCTCCTTACTGCGAGAGAGCGGCTCAAGGCCACCGAAAGGTGGCCGCTGGCTTCAGCGCCTGCGTCCGCCTTGGCCTCGTCGAAGCCATCAACGGCAAGATCGCTCTCATCCGCCGGGAGAGCCGCGGCATCCGCAACCAACCACACTTCCGCTTCAAGATCTACCAACGCTGCTCTCTCCCCAATAACCCGTGGGCAGGCATCGTCCCATGAAAGCCAGCAAACACGGGAAATCGTGATGAGCCAGGAAATTAAGGACGGGGACCGCCCCCAGGTTCCGTGGCGCGGCTTGTAACGCTGCGCCCACTTGGCAAGAGCGAGAGCTTACGGGCCACTGGCTTAGTGGCCCAGAGGCTGTGGTGCCCCTCCCGCATCACGAGGACGAGCCCCGGGACGTCCTCCTGCATCTGGCTTTCCCACTTCCTGTCCGTGACCACCCAGACCCGGGGGTGCTCTTTCAGGAAGGCATTCAGCGTCTCTTTCTTGACCATTATGTGGTGGGGAATCCCCTTTACGTACTTTTTCTTGACGAACATATTCCGAAATGCGGCAACAGGACCCCGCACGTAAAAGGGGATGGAATAGAGGGTGGTTTGGTACTCCAGGATGCTTTCGTTCGGGAGGCGTTTGGCGGCCAGCATCTGTCCCAGCTTGTACCGGATCTTCATCTCCTCCTCCAAGCTCCTGCAGAGCGAGGGCGCTGCGATCTGGATCGCGAGACAGGCCGCCATGATAAGGACCAGCGCGGGTTTGACCTTCCTTCGCCAGGCGGGGACCAGTGAAGAGATGGCGAAGGCGGACGAGACGCAAAGCAGAGCTGCGGCAAACCATCCGGGAGAGGGCAGGCCTCTCCTGCAGGACCCAAGGTAGTACAGGACGGCGGCGGGGACTCCCATCGTGGCGAAGGCCGCCACGATCAAGGACCATCGGGGTGCGCCCTTCCCTTCCAGGCTCACGCCAGCAGCGAGGAGCGCCCATGCGGGAAAGGTGGGCAGGATGTACGTAGGCAGCTTGGCTGCGAAGAAAGACCAGAGCACTAGAGGCACCACGGCCCAGAGCAACCACAACTTCCGCTCGGGCTTCAGGGCCTCCCTCCATCGGGCCGCAACCAGCACCCACCACGGCAAGAAGCCCGCGAGGAACACGGGCAGGTAGTAATAGAAAGGCCCAGGGTGATAGCGGTTGCTGGAGTAGGCCGCCTCGAAGGACTCCCTCAGGATCAAATACGAGAGGAGGCCCGGGTGCAGAAAGCCCACGGCCAGGAACCACGGGGCCACTAGGACCAGAAAAGTGCCCCAGCACCAGGGGCTCAAGAAGCCCGAGAGGCTCCTCCCTCGGTCCTTCCAGAGGGCGTACGGAACGAGGACCGCTCCCCAGAAGAGGAGGCAGACCGGACCTTTGGTCATGAAGCCCAGGGCCGCGGCCATGCCGCAGAGGACCGAGAACGCGCGCCCGCCCAGCATCCCCCGCTCCCGGAGCGACCACAGGAGGAAGCCCGCCGTGATCCAGAGCGTGAGGTAAAGGTCCGTGGTGAGCACCTTCCCCATGGCGAAGAACTCCAAGGAGAAGAAGAGGAACGCGGCCGCCCACACCCCGTCGGCACCGGGGTGGTCGAGCCGGTAAAGGCGGGCCGTGAGATAGAGGATCAGGACTGCGGCCACGGCGAGGAAAAAGCGGGCCCCGAAGGTGTTCACGCCGAAGAGGCCGTACGCGGCGGAGGTGATCCAGTAAGTCAAAGGCGGTTTCGTGAAGTGGTGGACGTAGTCGATCTGGGGAGAGAGGTAGTCCCCCGTCTCAACCATCTCCCGAGCCACCTCGGCGTAGCGCGCCTCGGAGGACTCGAAGAGCCCGACCGCTGAATTGCCGTTGAGCAGGACCAGGAAAGCCAGGAACAGGAGGGCGGGCAAGAAGCCACGGCGGACCATCAATCCGCCTCCGGCAAGCGGCCAACGCACGATGCGAGCCAGTCCAAGGCTGCGCTCACCGCTCTATCTTTGAAATCCGCCTGGATCACTCGGCCTCCTGGGTATCACTTGGGAAACGCCCGAAGTGGAGGGCGGCGAAGGGCAGGACCAACAGGTTGAGCGCCCAGGCGTCGGAGGCCTGGTCACGGAGGTAGCCCGGCTGGAGGTGAAGGTCCGGATATTGGTGGACCACCTCCGGGCGGAGGGCGTCGTCGCTTGCGGCATAGGCGGAGAGCGCGGCTAGCAGGTCCGAGCGTCCGGTGAGCGTCTGACGCCGCGCATCGGGCCCGGCGGGGAAATCCGGGAGATCTGCCTCAAGCGGCGGCAGTACGACACCTTCGAGCGCCACCGATGGGACTCCCAGGGCTTTGGCCAGACGGGCGCGGGCGACGGCTCGGGCCTGGCGCGCCGACGCGAGAGAGAGCCTTGTGGCCTCCGCTTCGGCCCGCGCCAGCTCCACCTCTGGTTCGGAAGCCTCGTCGGCATCCAGGTGGGCCTCCATCAAGTCCAGGACTTCCTCGCGGGACTGCACGAGGCGCACCCGCGCCCACTCCTGTTCCTCGGCGCTGTCCCATTCAACCAGCGCGGAGCGCAGAGAGATGCGGACCCTCCAAGCCGTACGGACGAGCTGGTGATGGCTCTCCTTCAGGGGAGCCACCGACTCCGCCTGACGGATCGCAAGCTTACCAGCGGTCGTGATGGGGACGTCCAGGGTGGGGCCCCACGTGGAGGCCGGGGCTTCCCCGAGGTTGTTAAGGCGGTGCTCCACGCTGGCCGAAAGCCCAGGGTCCTGCCTGAGGCCTACCGCGCGGAGGTCGGCGCGGGCACCTTGCTCCGCGGCCCAGGCCTCGGCGAGGTCGGGGCTGAAGTAGAGCGCGGCGTAGGTGAGGAGAGGGAAGTCCCATCGCCCGGGAGGCCACTCCGTGAGGCCCTCGCCCGAGTAGCGCTCGACGTAATCCCGCAGGCCGGGATCCGTCAGTGTCCGGCTATCGAGGGCCTTCGCGCTCCTCTCGACGTCCAGTGGCTTGGGGCTGTAGCGTACGCAACCCGCCAGCGCGAGCGCACAGAGCATGAGGACGGGAACGGATGACCGGGGCCACCGCATAGGGGAACTGGTTATCAGCTCGCGATGACGGGAGGATGACCGGTTCCTGTCGAAACGGTCAGGTGCGTTTGGAGGGGAATTCGAGAGATACGGTGGCGCCCGCAGCCCATGCGCTTTCCACGCTTACGCTCCCCCCGTGCATCTCCATGATGGACTTCACGATGGAGAGGCCGAGTCCAAGCCCCTGGGGATGGCGGTCGCGTGATGTGGCGCTGCGGTGGAAGCGCTGGAAAAGCCGCGGGAGGTCCTCGGGCGGGATTCCCGTGCCCGTGTCGCGGACGCGGAGCCTGACCCCGCCTCCTTCCACGGGCGAAGCCTCGAGCGAGACCGTCCCCCCGTCCGGCGTATGGGCCAGCGCGTTGGCCACGAGGTTGCTCAGCGCCCTTCTTAGAAGGGTGGGATCGGCCCAGACCGTCCCGGTCCCCGAGCACAAGAGCCGGACACCCTGCTCCTGGGCCAGGGCGTCGTAGAGCGCGGCA
Organism: uncultured Thermoanaerobaculia bacterium; assembly: GCA_964589625.1. Classification (GTDB taxonomy): domain Bacteria; phylum Acidobacteriota; class UBA4820; order UBA4820; family DSQY01; genus JBFLVU01. The sequence goes on along the minus strand of CAZPSH010000003.1, from coordinate 107,757 downwards.
ACGGCCTCGAACTCCTCCTGCACGGCAAGCCGGCGCATCTCCAAACGGGCTCGTGCGTTGTCCGCGCGGGCGAGGAACAGCAGGCTCTCCACCATGCGGGCCAGCCTCTTCAGCTCCTCCAGGCTGGATTCGAGGATGCGCCGGTACTCCTCCGGCTCCCGGGGCTTTGAGAGCGCCACCTCCACTTCCCCCAGGCAGTTGTTCAGCGGCGTCCTCAGGTCGTGCGCCACGTCCGAAGAGAAGGCCGAAAGCCGTTCGAAGGCTTCGTCGAGCCGGGCGAGCATGGCGTCGAAGGCCGCGGCCAGCTCTTGTAGCTCCGAAGGCCACGGGCGGCCCCCAATGCGCCGGTGAAGCTGCCCCGGCGTCACGGCGTGAGTTTCCCGGACGATGGCCTCCAGAGGACGGAGCCCGCGTCTCGCAGTGATCAGCCCCAGGAACGCGGCCAGGCCGGAGCAGGCCATCAGCGCGAGCGCCATCCCGTGCCGATAGTCCTCCAGAATGTCCTCCTCCCGGGAGAGGTCCAGCGCCACCTGGAGAATGAGTCCCGGGCTCTCCGGCAACGACGTGCCCGCGTGCGCAGAGCCGAGCAGATAGAACTGCTCCTCCTCGCCCTCCCAGATGGTGCCGTGCTTGATGCCCTGGGTCGGGCCGACGGGCTCAGGAAAGCGGGCTCCTGCCAGGTCGCGTTGCATCCCCTCGGTTTCCAGGAGCGTCTTCCCGTGGGCGTCCAGCACCCTGCTGAAACAGCGCTGGTGACGCCAAGCCCCCTCCTCCCACTGGACTTCCTGCCGGAGGGCATCCGCGTCGCCGGGACGCTCGGCGAGGATCCTCCTGAGCACTCCCACCTTCCCGGAAAGGATCAGGTTCGCCTGCCTGTGCACGATCTCGGCCAGCACCGCGTACATGACAGTCTCCGAGGCCGCGAGCAGGAGCAGGGTCGCGGCCGCGAAAAGCACGGCCAGACGGCCCGACAGGGAGCGGACCCTCAGACGGGCGGGGACCCACGACACCTCAGGCCCCCTCATCCCGGACTTCCAATACGTATCCCGCTCCCCGGACGGTGTGGATGAGCTTATTAGAAAAGGGCTCGTCCACCTTGCGCCGCAGGCGGCGCACGGCCACGTCCACAACGTTGGCGTCCAAGTCGAAGTTCATGTCCCAGACCTGCTCCACGATTCGCGTCCGGGTCAGGACTTCTCCCGAGTGGCGCGCCAGTAGCGAGAGGAGGTTGAACTCCTGCGGCGCGAGCTGAAGCGGCTTATCTCCCCGGCAGGCCCTTCTTCGTCCGAGGTCCACCAGAAGGTCGCCGACGTGGATCTGCTCGGGCTGGATGGCCGCGCCGCGCCTTAAGAGGGAGCGGACGCGTGCGAGCAGCTCGGAGAAAGCGAACGGTTTGACCAGGTAGTCGTCCGCCCCAAGGTCCAGACCACGAACGCGGTCCTGAACTTCATCGCGCGCAGTCAGGAAGAGAGCAGGCGTCTGTACCCCCTCCCGCCTCAGCTCCTTCAGAATAGACCAGCCGTCCCGCCTCGGGAGCATCACATCCAGGATCAGGATGTCGTGGATCCGCTGCAGGGCGGAGGCGAGGCCCTCCTCCCCATCGGAGGCCACGTCGACGACGAAACCGCTTTCGGTGAGCCCTCTCTTCAGGAATTGCGCGGTCTTTCGCTCATCTTCCACGACCAGCACCCTCATGGCGCTCCCCGGCTCAGTCTCTCGGGACAGGGTGGCAGAAAGCGCCTCTCCGCTCAAGCTCTCCGGGCAAAGGGCCTGGCGAAGGTTTCTAGCGGGTTCCGGTTCATCATGGATCCTCTCGCAGCGATCTTCTTGCCGCAAGACCCATCTTCTACAGTTCACTTTGACAAGTACTTGTTCTTCACCTGGTTACGAGCACACGAAACGGGCCTCCGCCTTCGCCCGGTGGATCTCGAAGCGGGATCCGGCGGCACTGAGGTACTTCCGGTAGCCTTTGTTTCCCACGAGGCTCTTCATCCCGCGTTTCATCTGGTCCTTCAGCGAGGAGAGGATCGCCTCGCGGTCAAATGCGTCCTTTCCCGCCTGCTCCTCGTTGACGCACACGACGTACCGGTGGCCGCCGGCAAAGGCTTCCTTAACCTTCAGGGGGGACGGACCTTGGACGTGAGGCGCTCCGGGTGATTCACGTGGTAGCGTCCCGCCCGCGACAGGGTGTCTTCGTTCGCTTCCCTGGCCCGCTGAATCCGCGCGCCCAGGATGGAGGACACCTTCGGCACGCGGCTCTCTAGGCCTGGATGGTGCCTTCCGATATCATCGTAGATCATATACCGCTCCGGCACCCGTAGGGTTGATTTTTTCGAAGGCCTCCTTCGCCGTGGGGAACGGAGGGCAGCGGGGCCGAAGCCGCGGGCCAGCCTGCGAACCCGCCCCACACGGTGGGCTTTGCCGAGCCGAGCGCCGCCCGCCCCGAGCCTGCCGAAAGGGGAGGGTAGGGGCCGACCCCTTCCCTCTCGGATTATACAGAGCGGCAAAACTGAATGGGCATGAGGCGGTGGGGCTTTGGGGTATGCCGCTCTGTATTCGCGGGGAAGGCCCCATCCCTTGCGAGTGCGGCCCCGCGGTCCGCGCAAGGGCTGAGCCCTCCCCGCGGGCCCTACCGGGAGAGGCGCGGCGGCGCCTCCCCCGGACCTCCACCCGCAACCAGCGCGCCGGACTTCCGTCGCGCTGTATAGTAAGTTATTTCTGCGCGGGTCCTAAGGATGGGGAAGGTGGCGCCGCCTTCGGGAAAGACGGCCACCTCGGCGTTCCTTGGCAGCCGCCGTGCGGCCAGGGCGATGACCTCCTGCGGCTCCGCCGCGTGCCGGAAAAAACCCAGGCGGCGGACCGACTCGGCCTCCAGCGTGGGAACGTGGAGGAAGAGGTCGTGCTGGCGCATGAGCTGCATCGTGTAGTAGGCGAGGAACTTCTCTTCCACGCTCAGCCCCGGGCGGACCCTTTCCAGCAGACCCATGACGCGCGAGGGGCCCAGAAGGCGCAGGAGCCGCTTCACGAGCCAGAGGGGCTTGGCGTTCTCGGGGACCTTCACGTCGTCGATGCCCCGCTGTGCGCGGAGAAAGCCCATGACGACGCCGTGGGGCTTGAGGGCGGGGAGGGCGTTGCCGACGCACTTCATGCTCTGCTTGAAGTTGATGTCCATGGGATGGGAGGCGGTGATGACGCCGTCCACGCGATGCCCCATCAGACGGCCCGAGAGGTCGCGGTTGAATGCCGCGGCGGCGCGGTGACAGGCGACCGGATCTCCGGCGAAGGCCGCCAGGATGGACCCGGCGTGATCGAGCACCACGTTGAGGCAGAAGATGGGGACGCCGATCATGGCGCCCACCTCCTCCAGGTCCTCCCGGAAGGAGTTGGCCCCTGGGTCCATCCCCACGCGGTTGAAGAGGTAGGGAGGCTCCGCGATGATGCCGTGGTGGGCGGCGATGGTCTCGGCGTGGGCCACGCCGGGCAGGATGTTCTTGAGGCCGCCGCCGAAGCCCGCCCAGAGGTGGGGCTCGACCATGCCCACGAGCACCACGAGGCCGGCGTCTTCGATGTGCCGGTTCAGCCATACGGGCGTTTTACGGCTCGTCTCGCCGAAATAGCGATTGGCCTCCTTCCGGAACGCGTCGTGGTTCTCCCAGGCCATGCGGGCGAGGTTCGCGGCGCCGACCTTCGCCTCCATCTCCTGCTGGGTCATGGAGGTGTGGATGCCCAGGGCGGGGATGAGAAGGACGTCGCGCGCGGGGATTCCCGCTCCATCGAGTTCATCGAGGAGGAGGTCGAGGAAGCGGTGGGCCGGCGTGGGGCGGGTGTTGTCGTCCACGATAAGGACGACCTTGCCGCGCCGCGGGCGGATCTCCGCCAGGCGGGGGCAGCCGAGGGGCAGCCGCAGGGCGCTCATCACCCGTTGCCTCTCGTCCGGCGCCTCCCCTTCCGGGGGCGCCGGTGAGGGAGCCGGCGCGGGAAAGCTCAGCCTCCAGGTGTCCGGCGCCTGGAGCGCCAGGCTCGAATCCCCCCACGGCAGACGAATCTCCACGGCCTTCTCCTCGGCGGTTGCGGGACCGCGCGTGGACCTGTGTTAGTATAACTCCGATTTTCGCGACGACAGACTGGCTAGTGTTTGACCCATCTTCTACAGTTCACTTTGACAAGCACTTGTTCTTCCCCTGGTTACGAGCACACGAAACGGGGTTCCGCCTTCGCCCGGTGGATCTCGAAGCGGGATCCGGCGGCACTGAGGTACTTCCGGTAGCCTTTGTTACCGAAAAGGAGGGGTCAAACTGTAGAAGATGGACGTGACATGGGACGCCCTCCCCTCGGCGCTGGTGTCCGCCCAGTCTTCGAAGACTCTCCTGGCCTGTGGGTACAAAATAATCCGGCTCACCGGGAAAGGCAATCGGCTCCCTCCGCGCGTCACCGAACACGCCAGGGCCGGCCCTTGCCATGGAAGGGACGGTGGCGCTACCCTTGGCGCCATGACGTTCCTCGGGGGGCTTTTTCGCACGAAGGACGCGGCGCGGCTCAAGGCGGAAGCGGAGGTCTCCGCCCACCGTCTCAAGCGAGTGCTGGGGCCCGTGGATCTCATCGCCCTCGGAATCGGCGGGGTCATCGGTGCGGGGATCTTCGCCCTCGTTGGGACGGCCGCGGCGGGCGACGCCGCCCGCCCCGGAGCCGGCCCGGCCATCGTCCTCTCCTTTCTCATCACCGGTCTGGCCTGCGCCTTCGCGGGCCTTTGCTACGCAGAGTTCGCCAGCGTCGTTCCCATCTCCGGCAGCGCGTACACGTACGCTTACGCGACGCTGGGCGAGCTCGTGGCCTGGATCATCGGGTGGGACCTCATCCTCGAGTACGCGGTGGGCAACGTCGCCGTCGCCGTCTCCTGGTCGGGCTACTTCTGCGAACTCCTCCGGGGCTTCGGGCTGGAGTTCCCCCGGTGGCTGTCCACGGACCTGAGAACGGCGCTCCACACGCCCGAGATCCTCGCCCAGGCCCCGAGAATCCTGGGGGTCCCCATCGCCTTCAACCTCCCCGCCTTCTTCATCGTCGCTTTCCTGACCGCGATCCTCGTCCTGGGCATCCGCGAGAGCGCCCGCTTCAACGCCATCATGGTGGGCATCAAACTCCTGGTGCTGGGCTTCTTCGTCTTCGTCGGCCTCGCCTACGTGCGCCCGGAGAACTGGCACCCCTTCGCCCCAAACGGCTGGCCGGGCATTCAGGCGGGGGCGGCCGTCATCTTCTTCGCTTACATCGGCTTCGACGCGGTCTCGACGGTCGCCGAGGAGTGCCGCCGGCCCGAAAGGGACCTCCCCATCGGCATCCTCGGCTCCCTGGCCGTGTGCACGGTGATCTACATCGTCGTGGCGGCGGTGCTGACGGGGATGGTCCCCTGGAACCTGCTCAACACGGCGGAGCCGCTCTCCGTGGCCATGCGTGGCGTGCAAATGGATTGGGCCGCGGGCGTCGTGGCCTTCGGCTCCGTGGTCGCCCACACGGCCGTCCTCCTCGTCTTTCAAATGGGACAGCCCCGCATCTTTTACTCCATGGCGCGCGACGGGCTCCTCCCGCCGGCCTTCGCCAAGGTTCATCCCCGGTACAAGACTCCCTATGTCACGACGCTTCTGTCGGGCCTGTTCGTGGGCGGAACCGCGTGTTTCGCCAGCCTCGACGAAATGGCGGACCTCTGCAACATCGGAACCCTCTCCGCCTTTTTCATCGTTTGCGCCGGGATCCTCGTCCTGAGGTACAGGGACCCCCTGAGGCCGCGCCCCTTCCGGACGCCCTTCGTCCCCGCCGTGCCGCTCCTCGGCATGGCGGCCTGCCTCTACCTCATGATGGGCCTACCCACCACCGCGTGGATCCGCTTCGGAGTCTGGCTCCTGGCGGGATTGGCCCTCTACTTCGCCTACGGCTTCTCAAAGAGCCGCCTTCGCAGGGAGCCCGCCCTTCCCCGGTGAGGTGGAACGCCTTCCCGGGCGGCCTTATACTCAGCCCGAGGTGGGGGCGCCATGAGTCGGATCCAAACCTGCTGGATCTTGCTGCTGCAGTTCCTCGCCGCGACGGGGGGGGCTCTCCTCTTCGCCGCCTGCGAAGGGAGCCTGGTCCTTCGCCGGGAGGGGCGCCCCATCTGGTGGCTCAAGGACGGGTCGCCCTGCCGAAGCGAAGGGGACGTCATCGGCTTCGCGGAGCGTCTCGCCGTCCAGTTCGCTTCCGAATGGAAAGCCGCCCAGAAGTCCGACCCGCACGGATCCTGAGCGCCTCGCCGCTTGGTGGATTTCACCCAAGACCCGTTCCTTCCCTCGCTGGACGTGGTTCGCGCCGTCGATTCCCCATAGACTGCGCCCTCCGGTCCGTCCGACGGATCCTACCTACGGGGAGCACTGGAGATGGATGACCTCGTATACCTGGACAACGCCGCCACGACCTTTCCCAAGCCCGAGGTGGTTCACGACAAGATGGCGAGCTTCTACCGAAACTACGGCGTGAACCCGGGCCGGACGGGGTGCGATCTTGCGCTGGCTGCCGAGGAAATGGTCAGGGGGACCCGCAAGCAACTCTCAGACCTTTTCAATCCCTCCCTCAAGTCCAGGGGAATCCGGAAGGACCCGGACCGGCTCGTCTTCACCCTGAATGCCACGGGCGCCCTCAACCTGATCCTCAAGGGAACGCTGAGCCCGGGAGACCACGTGATCTCCACGTGGATGGAGCACAACTCCGTCCTCCGCCCCATTCACCACCTCGAGAAGGCGGGGGTGGAGGCCGACTTTGTCCGACCCGACGGGGAGGGGTACGTGGACCCCGACGAGGTCCGGAAAGCGATCCGCCCGAACACCCGGCTCGTGATCGTCAACCACGCCTCCAACGTGACGGGCGCCGTGCAGGACATCGAGGCCATGGGCCGGATCTGCGCCGAGAGGGAGGTGCCCTTCGCGGTGGACACGGCACAGACCGCGGGGGTTCTCCCCATCGACATGGAAACCTGCCACATCTCCTTTCTCTCTTTCACCGGCCACAAGGGGCTTTTCGGGCCCACCGGCACGGGAGGAATCTGCGTGGCGGACGAGGCCCGGATCGAGGGAACCCTGTGGGGAGGCACGGGGGTGAAGAGCGCGTACCCTTATCACCTGGAGGAGTACCCTTACCGGCTGGAGGCCGGCACGCTCAATCTGGCGGGAATCGCGGGCCTGAACGCGGGGGTGGAATGGGTCAAGGGGAGAGGACTGGCGGACATTCACCGTCACGAAATGGGCCTGCTATCCTCCTTCCAGGACGGAGTACGCGACATCCCCGGCCTTCGCCTGTGCGGAACCTCCCGCCTCGATCGGAGGGTGGCCACCTGCTCCGCGACTCTGGAGGGGTTCGACCCCTCGGACGTGGGGACCTTCCTCGACGTGGACCACGGGATCGTCACGCGGACGGGCCTCCAATGCGCCCCCCTGGTGCACGAGCACATGGGGACCTCGCCGCGCGGCACCGTCCGCTTCTCCTTCGGGCCCTTCAATACGGCCGCACACGTGAACCGGGCCGTAGCCGCCCTTCGATCCGTGGCCGCCCTGCGAAGGCCCAAGGCGGGCTGACGGCGTAGGCCTCCTCCGTCCCGGCCTTGCGTTTCGGTGCCCAGCGGGTCTACATTCTATCCGTAGCCAACTGAGGACTCGATGAACGGAGAGGTGAAGAACTCCAGACGGTTCCCCCGCATCCGGTCCGAGAGGTCTATCCGCGTGTCGCGCCTGGACCCCGAAGGGCTGATGGGCCTGTCGAGCACCCGCGTGCTGGGGCTCGGAGGGTGCATGTTCTACCATCCCGAATCCCTGGGAGCGGGCACCCTCGTAGGCCTGGAGATCGATGCGGGAACGGACGGCTGCGTGGTCACGACGGCCCGCGTGGTCTACGAGTTCTTCCGGGGAGGCGACGGCTACGAGGTGGGCGTCGAGTTCCTCGACCTGGGTCCGAGGGAGTCTGAACTCCTCGAACGGCTCCTCGCCTCGGGCGGCTGATTTCTTCCACCCTCTTCCTCGGATAAACCCGCCCTGCCGCAATACCGCTGCAACACGCTCGCCAACATTCTCCTCTAAACGGGAAGCCGCCGGAAGACCCGGCCTCTTGGGGGTGAGTCCGTCATGCGCGCCTCTGCGAAGCCTCTGATCGCGGCCTTGCTGTTGACCTTGTCGGCCAAGGCTATCCGCACTCAGTCCCCACTGCCCGTCTTCTACGTGGCCCAGATTCCCGAGGCCCAGGCCATGGCAGACCGCATCGCCGCGGAGGCGGGACCTGGGGCCACCCTTCTCGTCCCCCTGTCGCCCGAAGTGCCCGAGGGGCTGGCCAGGGCCCTATCTACTTCCTCTCCCCGCGCGGTCATCGCCCTGGGCCCTCACGCCGTCCGGATGGCCCGCCAGACCCTTCCCACCGCATGGATCGTCTACGCGCTGGTGCCCTTTCCCGAGGAAGAGGGATTCCTGACGGACGCCAAGGCCGTGGGCATCGACGCGCTCACCGTTCCCCGGGCCGCCAAGGAACTCCTCGCCCATGCGGGCGTCAAGGGCAAGGCCGCCCTTCTCCATTCGGTCCGCGTGTCCGGGACCGCAGCGCGTCTCGTCCGGGAATGGCGGGCCGAGGGACTGGACGTGGAGGCCGTGGCCGTCTCCCAAGCCCCCCTCATGGAGGATCTTTTCTCGAGGCTGAAGGGGCGCTACTCGGCCCTCCTTCTCCTTCCCGATCCCGTGACCGACAATCCCTACCGTCTTCGTTTCATCGTTACCGAGAGCCTGCAGGCCCGGATGGTGCCCCTCGCGCTGGACTGCGGGCTCGCCTCCCAGGGGGTGGCTCTCGCCCTGGGCCCGGCTCCCGAATCGGTTTCCGCCCTCCTGCAGTCGACGGCGCAAGCCGTTCTTTCGGACTCCGGATACCAGGGCCCGAAACGGATCACCGCCGAACGGGCGGAAACCGCAGGGAACAAGGCGGCCCTCGCAGGCCTCGGAATCCGGACCGACCTCCGCCTCGACAGTCGTTACTGACGGCGGTGAGGCCGGCCCTATACGGGCAGCTTCGGCTTGGGCAGGGTGAACCTCTCTCCCAGAAGGACATAGTTGGGGCCGCCCAGGGAGCCAAGCCGGGCCACGGGGTTCCACCTTCCGCCGTCGGCGCAGTCGAGGTCGGCGTTCCAGATTCGCTCGGCGGCGTGCACCCGGAGGACGTCCAGGAGCACCAAGTCGCACTGGGCGTCCATGGGCAGTTCCTGGCGATACCGGCATTCCAGGGCGACCGGAGCCGCGTCGAGTCGTGGAGGCCGGACGCGGTCCGAAGGCCGCGTTTTGAGGCCCAGCCGCTCCGCCTCGCTCACCCCGAAGGGAAGCTCCTCCCCCGTCGCGTGCAGGGCTTCGAGCAGATCCCCGTCGGCCACGTGGACCACCGCCTCCTTCCTTTCGCGGAGATTCCGGTGGGTGTCCTTCGGCGATCCGTCCCTCTTTCGGCCGAAGGCCACCGCGAGCGCCGGCGGGTTGAAGATCCCCATGAAACTCGAGAAGGGGGCCAGGTTTGATCCGCCGTCGGGGGCCAGGGTGAGGATCCAGGCAATGGGCCTGGGGATCACAAGGCTCGAGAGGATCCTGTATACGTCCTTGCGCGATGCCGTGTCGAGGTCTCGCGAGATCATGGCCTCTCCCCTCCCCCCCCGGGCGCTCACCCGGCACGATCTGGCCCGCACTTCAATCCACCGTCAAGGTCTTGCTGAGGTTTCTCGGGAAATCGGGATCCACACCCCGGGCGACGCTAATCCGATAGGCCAGGACCTGTAGGGGGAGCACGGACAGGATGGGCGCGAGAAGCGGGCCCGATACGGGAAGGGGCAGGAAGTGGCGGACGTTGGCCCTCAGGCGTTCGTCGGGTTCCGCCACGGCAAGGGTTTCCGCACCGCGGCAGGAGCACTCGTTTACCCCGCTCACCATGAGAGGCACGTCCTCCGGCCCCGCGACGAAGAGCACCGGAAAGCCCTCCCGCACGGCCGACAGGGGTCCGTGCTTGAACTCGGTGGAGAGCATGCCCTCGCAGTGGGCGTACGTGATCTCCTTGAGCTTCAGAGCCCCCTCGAGGGCGATGGCGTAGGTCAGACCGTAGCCGAGGCAATACAGGTCGTCCTTGTCCCGGAGCCGCTCCACGGCCTCCAGGATGAGCGGGTCGGTCTGCTCGAGGGTGCGCTCCAGCAGAGAGGGAAGCGCCGCGAGCGGTGCCGTGTCGTGCCCCCCGGCCACCAGCGCCACGCAGAGGAAGGCGATGACCGTGTTCACGAAGGTCTTGGTGGCCGGAACGCTGATTTCGTACCCACACGCCAGGGGCAGGTAGCGGTCGCTCACGTTCATGAGGGTGGAGCCGAGGACGTTGACGAGGCCGAGGATCTGCGCTCCTCCCAGGCGGGCCGCCTCCATGGCGTTCAGGACGTCCTTGGTCTCCCCGCTCTGGCTGACGCACAGGACCACGTCCTCCGGACCGACGGTGGCGGCGTATTGAGGAAGGAACTGGGGCGCCAGCACGGGGATGGCGGGCCGCCCGGCGAGGCGCGCGAGGTACACGGCGCCCAGCAGGCACGCGTGGTAGCTCGTCCCGCATCCCACGAGGTAGAGGTTCCGCGCCGCCTTTACACGGCGCGCGAAGGGTTTCAGATGGGGAGAATCGGCGAGGAGGTGGATCAGGTCCGCCGCCACCTTTGGCTGCTCGTGGATCTCCTTGAGCATGAAATGGGGGTATCCGCCCTTCTCGGCGGCCTCCATGGATTCCGTGACGTCTTCGGGGGCGCGCTCCACCTCCGCCCCATCCTCCACGCGGTAGATCCGAACTCGGTCCGCCGAGAGTTCCAGGATCTCGCCGTCCTGGACGCGGATCACGCGTCTCGTGAGAGGGAGGAGGCAGGGCAGGTCGGAGCCCGCGCAGGTAAAGCCCTCCCCAACCCCCGCCACGAGGCCCGACCCTTTCTTGAACGCCCAGAGGCGGTCCTCCCCCTGCCGGCCCACAAGAAACGCGTAGTCTCCGTGAAGGTCGCCGTGGGCGCCGCGGATGGCGTCCACCATGGACAGCCCCCGCTTGAGGTGGCGCTCCACGGCGTGGACGCAGGACTCGCCGTCGTTCGTGGAGCGCACGGTGAGGCCTTCCGCGAGAAACCGCGCCCTCAGCTCCACGTTGTTCACGACGTTGCCGTTGTGCGCGCCCACCATGGCGCCGAGCGAGTCCAGGTGCGGCTGTGCGTTGACCTGGGAAGGCGCCCCAAAGGTGGCCCACCGGAGCTGGACCATCCCCCTCCGGCCCCGCATGCCGTCCACGCGGTACCGGTCGGCCACATCGTCTACCTTTCCGACGTCCTTTCGCAAGTCCACCGGACCGTCGTCGGGAAGAACCGCGAAGCCCACCGAATCGTAGCCCCGGTAGGAAAGCCGTCGCCCCGCATCTCTGAGGACCTGTCCAAGTTCCCGCTCCCGTTCCGCCACGATTCCGAAGATGCCGCACATGTCCGATAGACTCCTTGATTGCGCGATGGAAACAGCCCTGCTTTCGAGAAAGGCTGACATTCTTGATGAGACCCCTCTTTTCCCCTGGACGGGGAGGGCCAGGCTTCTTCCCCCCTCGTACGGCGGGCAAAGCCCGTTCGTGCGAGGGCTTCCCTTCGGGGCCCCGCTCCACGGGCAGGGCCCGCGGAGCCCCACCCCCACCCTGAGGCCCTCTCGCCCTTGGGGTGAGGGTATCCCGATCCCCTCTCGGGTGATCCAACGATTTCATGGTCAAGTCGCTGTCCTCAAGGCCATATATTGCTCCTTGCCGCGCCTCATCGAGGGATCGGGGAGAGACTCTCCCTTCTTGCCCCCGCGGGGGTGTTCATTGTATATCGAGAACCAGCCCGGGAGGCCAAGCCATGGTAGCTTCGAAGGAAAGACCCTCGGCTCGGCGTGCGGCGGACCCGTCCTCTCGAAAATGGGTCGGGGCGCACGTGAGCACCACGGGAGGCGTCGAGAACGCCCCCCTCAACGCGGCGGCCATCGGCGCTCGCACCTTCGCCCTTTTCGTTAAGAACCAGAGGCAGTGGTCCGCTCCGCCCCTCGCCGAGGAGCAGGCCGAGGCCTTTCGCCGAAACTGCGAGGCGCACGGCTTCGTTCTGGACAAGGTCCTCCCCCACGACGGGTACCTGATCAACCTGGGCAATCCCGATCCGGCGGGCCTCGCGCGCTCTCGGGAGGCGTTCCTGGACGAGATGCGGCGCTGCGAGGTACTCGGGCTCAAGCTCCTCAACTTCCACCCCGGAAGCCACCTGAAGCAGATGGCCCCCGCCGACTGTCTGGAGCGCATCGCCGAGTCGGTCAACCTGGCCCTCCAGAAAACGCGCGGGGTATCCGCCGTCTTGGAGTGCACGGCCGGCCAGGGCGGCTATATGGGAAGCACCTTCGAGGAACTCGCGGCGCTCCTCGACCGAATCGAGGACGGGTCCAGGACCGGCGTGTGCCTGGACACCTGCCACCTCTTCGCCGCGGGATACGATGTAAGGACTCCCGAGGCCTTCGACGCGGTCCTCCGGGAGTTCGACAGGACTGTCGGTCTGTCCAACCTGCTCGGATGGCACCTGAACGACTGCAAGGGTAACCTCGGCAGCCACCTGGACCGCCACGCCTCTCTTGGGGAAGGGGAGCTGGGGCTCGAGCCCTTCCGGTCCATCATGCGGGACCCCCGATTCGACGGGATGCCTCTCATCCTGGAGACTCCCGAGCCGGGCCGGTGGGAGCGGGAAATCGATCTCCTTTACTCCCTGGAGGGACTTCCCGCGCGCGGCGAAGCCGGGTGAGGCGTCCCGGCGGACCACCTCCCCGCCGCCCGGCTCAAAAGCACCACGTCACGCCGCAGAGCGCCGCACCCCGGGGGCCCGGTCCCCGGAGAGCGCGCCTGTATCCCAGGTCCAGCAGGAAATGTTCGGTGAGTTGGACGGTCAGGCCGACGAGGACGAAGGTCGGATTTTCCCGAAGGTGCCTCTCCGGATTCTGGCTGCCCTGGACTTCGAGGCACAGGCGGACCCTTTCCGAGAGCGTCGTTTCCAGGGCCGCGCCATAGAAGGCGTAGTCGCGCACGGCCCCGCCCAGGTGGTCGCCCTCCCGCGTGAACCCGACCGAGAGGTGAAGGGTGGAGCGGCCGAAGCCCTTGGTGCCGCCGAGGACGGCCGTCAGATCGTTGTCCCCCGACCCCAATCCCGTGCGCGCATCCGCCGTGTGGGTCTTCCAGGCGAGCCGGAGCGCAATCCCCGGTCTCGAACCCTCCTCCCGGGACAGGCGGACCTTCGCGCCCAGAACCAGGTCCCCGAATCCCCGCTCCGCCTTCCCTCGCGGACCTTCGAGGGCCACGAAGGGGACCTCCGCGAACACCTCCACGCCGCCCCCGATACCTGCCGCCGGGGCCGCGACCCAGACTTGGTCCCAGAGCCCATCCTCGTTCTCCCAGGTTTCGAAGCTGGCCTCAAGGGAGACCTCTCCCTTTTCCGACACGCACCCATCTTCCGTCACGAACGGCCTGCCGGCCATCACCGCAAGCGGGGTTGCAAGCGCCAGGGCGAAGAGAAACGCCGGCACGCGGGCGCGCCCCGCCCCCCTTCTCTTTTCCAGGTCGTGCCTCGGCATGAAGCCTCCTTACTGCATATCTGAGCGATTGCTCAGTTGCGCAGTATAGGCCGCTTTTTGCCGTTGTCAAGCCCGGCAAGAAGCCCGAGAAGAAGGGGGGTTTACAGGCGCAGTGGACCGCCTTCACCGGTCGTGCCGAGCCGGAAGGCGCGGATCCCGGGGTCCGGGGCACCGAGGGCGGGCCGAGCGAGCGGTCTACTCCAGGTACGTATACCCTTCGAGGCCTTCTTCGAGAAAGCGCTTGATGCGGGCCGACTCCTTGATGGAGATCCTGCGCTTGTCGATGCTCTCCTCCACGGCGGCCCGGATGGCGTTCATCACGTCGCGCTTCTGGTATTGCATGTAGGAGAGGACGTCCCGCACCCTGTCCCCCTCGATGGTCTTGTCGATGCGGTACTTGTTGCGCCCCGTCACGGAGACGTGGACCGTGTTGGTGTCCCCGAACAGGTTGTGCAGATCCCCCAGGGCCTCCTGGTAGGCCCCGACGAGGAAGACGCCGAGGTAGTAAGGCTTTCCTGACTCGAGGGGGTGGAGGTCGATCGTGTTCCGCACGTCGTGGAGGTCCACGAACTGGTCCACCTTCCCGTCCGAATCGCACGTGATGTCCGCGATGGTCGCCTTGCGGGAGGGCTTCTCCCTGTGGCGGTGGATCGGGCACATGGGGAAGAGCTGCTTCACGGCCCAGTGGTCGGGCAGGCTCTGGAAGACCGAGAGGTTTCCGTAGTACGTGTCGCTGATGAAGCGGTCGAGGTGCTCGAGCTCATCGGGAACGTAATCCAGCGTGTGGATGATCTTAGAGATCCTGAAGCAGACGGCCCAGAAAAGGCGCTCCACAAGCGCCCGGTGCTGAAGGGACATCATCCCCACGTTGAAGAGCGTCAGCGTTTCGTCGCGGATCTGCAGGGCGTCGTGGTAGGACTCCTGGAAGTTCTTTACGGAGAGGCCCTTGAGAACCTCCGCCAGATTATCCACCCCCTCTGGAACGTCCTCTGGGATTTCGATGGTGAGGTTCTCGTCCATGAGTTCGCTGCTGCCCAGGACGTTGAATACGAGGACCGAGTGATACGCCACCAGGGCCCTCCCGCTCTCCGAGATGATGTGCGGGTGCTCGATGCCCTTTTCGGCGCAGATTTCGGACAGGGCGGAAATCACGTCGCTGGCGTATTCCTCCATGGAGTAGTTCGCGCTGGAGGAAAAGTTCGTCTTGCTCCCGTCGTAGTCCACGGCGAGCCCGCCGCCCACGTCGAAGTAGCGGATGGGGACACCCAGGCGCACGAGCTCGGCGAAGATCCGGCTCGATTCTCGCATGGCGTCCTTGATGCTCTGGATGGATGTGATCTGGGACCCGAGGTGGAAATGAATGAGCTGGAGCCGGTCCTCCATCCCGAGGGCCTTGAGCTTGTCCACGGCATCCAGGATCTCGGAAGGAAAGAGCCCGAATTTGGACTTGTCCCCGCCGGAGCTCTCCCACTTTCCCCGGCCCCTCGCGGAGAGTTTGGCGCGCACGCCGATGTACGGCTTGACCCTCAGCCGTCTGGCCCATTTGATCACAAGGTCGAGTTCGGAGGGTTTTTCCACCACGAGGAAGACCCGGCGCCCCATTTTCGTGGCCCAGAGCGCCATCTCCACGTACTCGTCGTCCTTGTACCCGTTGCAGACGATGGGGGCCTTTTCGTTGTCCAGGGAGGCGAGCACGATGAGCAGTTCGGCCTTGGTCCCCGCCTCCAGTCCGAAGTTCCACTCCCGCCCGAACTCCACGATGTCCTCGACGACCTGCCGGTTCTGGTTCACCTTCACGGGATAAACGCCGTGGTAACGTCCGCCGTACTCGTACTCGCGGATGGCGCGGTCGAAGGCGCCCTGGAGTTCCTCGATCCGCTTCCGGAGGATATCGGTGAATCGGATGAGCAGCGGCGGGCTCAGCCCCCGGTCCGTCAGGGCATCCACCAGCGCTTTGATATCGAGGGACCGCTGGCGGTTCTTGTCCGGGAGGACGACTACGTTGCCCCTCTCGTTGATTTCGAAGAAGCCCTTGCCCCACTCCGGGATGTTGTACAGCTCGCGCGATTCTTCGATGGACCACTTGGGCAGGGCGGTCTGGTCCTTTAGCTTGATCCTCTGCACCATGGCCTCACCTCCATTCCGCGAGGGGGCCCGCGGCAGGGCCTCCAGGCGGAACCGCACCGGCTCGGATGGGAACGGGTACGTGAGCGCGTGGATCCCGGGAATCCCCCCGGGGGGCGGGCGGAAGGCTACTCCTGCCCGTCGTCGTCATCGGAGGCCTTGATCGCGATGTTGTCCCCCCGGAAGTTGTCGAAGTCGTCCTCCGGGTCGTCGATCTCGCTGTAGCGGACCTTTTCGTCCAGCCGCCTCCGGATGCCTTTGGGAGCCTTGTCGGATTTCTCCCATTTCCGCTTTTTCGCGGGGGCGTCGGGGCCGAAGGTCCGGCCCCCCCCGGTCTTTCCTCTGCGCGCCTCGGCCTCTCCGTCCTCGGGCGGCGCCCAGGCGGAGGGGCGGGGTCCCATGGGGCGGGAGCCCGGAGGCCGGGGAGAAAAACCGCCCCCGGGCCTTGACGAGGGTGGCCCCCCGTCTCTGGGTCGAGACGGGGCGGAGGCGTCCCGTGCACGCGCCTCGTTGATGGTGAGAGGCCGGCCCCGAAGAGGCTGGTTATTGAGCCGCCGGACGGCCTCGTCGGCCTGTTCCCGCTCACTGAATTCGATGAACGCGAATCCCCTGAGCCTTCCGGTTTCGCGGTCCGCCGGGAGATAGACGTACGAGAGGGGCCCCACCGGCTCGAAGTGCTGTTTGAGTTCCTCCTCCGTGACGTCGTAGGGAAGGTTTCCGACAAACAACCGGACGGACATCTCTCCTCCTCTTCAGGACAAACCTGGGCGCCCGGCGCCACGCCGCGGCGCATTTACCACGGGGAGTGTACCAAAACGCGGTCGTTCGTCAATCGCCCTCGAACCGCTCTGGTCCTCCCCTCCTCTTCCATCCGCCTCAAGGCCTTGCGATCCTCCTGGCCTCCTCCAGACGGCTCTGCAGGTCGGGTACCAGAGAAGGATCCGCGGCCAGAGCCTTTTCCAGGATCTTCACCGCCTCCGCGGCGGTCCTGCGCCGAGAGTCCCCGGGGGCTGCCGCGGCCCGCACGAGAAGCAGGGCGCCCTTCTCCGCGAGGGCCTGGTGAAATTCCGGGTTCATTTGGAGGGCGCTCTCGGCCGCCGCAAGTCCACCCTGCACGTCCGCCGCGCTACTCCTCCCCTTCTCACGGAGCCACTCGGCCCGAAGCCGGTGGCCCTGCGCCACGTTCAGCAAGGTGTGGGGAGCGGCCGGGTTGGCCTTCAGGGAGGCCTCGAAGGCCGCCGCGGCCGCCCGGAAATGGGCTTCGGGGTCGCCCTCCGCCCGCATCCGCCACCGGGCCAGGTAGAGCTCCACCTCTCCCTGGGCCCTCAGATACTCGTAGAACCCGGGACGGAGCGCCAGGGCGCGGTCCAGGGCCCTGCGTGCCTGCCCGAGCCAAGCCTCGGGACTTCTTCCTGCCTGCATCTCCTGGACGGCCACGGCCAGACAGCTGGTGTGCAGGTTGTAGTGGCCGGCGGGCCGGTTCGGATTCAGTTCGACGGCCTTCTGCAGGTTCTCTCTTCCCTTCAAGAGGGAGGGCATGGGATCCTCGCCGCGGCCCATCTGCCACTCCCCCCGCTTCAAGTACACCGAACCGAGGTTGCTGAAGCACTGGGACACGCTTGGATTCAGGGCCGCCGCCGCCTCATAGTTCCGGATCGCCTCGTCCAGGGACGGCCCGGGATCGTGGCCCTTTCCCATTTCGTACATGGCCCGGAACAAGTAGACGTTGCCCAGGTTGATCAGGTACACGAAGAAGGGGCGTGGGGCGAGGGCCTGGCGGAAGGCGTCGGCGGCCCGTCCCAGACTGTCCCTCGGGTCGATCCCACGCGACATTTCCTGGTCTGCCCTCCTCCAGTGGGTCAGCCCGAGCGTGTTCAGGGCGTATGGATCCCCCGGGCTAAGGGCGAGGGACCGGCCGCATGCCTCCGCGGCCTTGTCCCACAGGGGGAAGGGATCCTGCCCCACGCCGGAGGCCCACTCGCCCATCCGGAAGTACGCGAGGGCCAGGTTTCGAGGGGCCTCCGCATCCTTGGTGTCCAGGGCCTGCGCGGCGAGGGCGGAGGCGATTCCCCGCTCGAAGAGAGGTCCCGCCGGTCCGGCCTTGGAGGCTTGGTGCTGGGCGGCCAGAAGGTGCGCCCGGGAAGCAACGTTGTGGAGCCGCCCGTAGTCCGCGTCCGCCACCAGTCCGCGATCGCAGGACTGGAGGGCCGCCGCGTAGGCCGCTTCCGGATCCGAACCGCGCGCGGTGTGGACGTCCATCTCGAGGACCCAGGCCCCCGCCGCCGCGGAGTGTACCCTGGCATCGCTGTGGCCCACTTCCGCCGCCCGTCCGTAGGCCACCCGGGCCCGCGCCAGCGCGGCGAGGCAGGCCTCCCATTCTCCCCGGTCCTGGGCCTCCATGGCCTGCTTCAGGTGGGCGTCCCCCTTCAGGAGCGTGGCCTCGTAGAGCCAGGGAAGCGCTCGCTCCGCCTCTTCGGCCCGGGCGAGGGCGTCGCCCGTACGCCCCTCGTAGAGGGCGAGAAGCCCCTCCAGGTAGGCCGCCGAATCCACCTGCGAGGTCCGCCCGAGTGCCAGGAACCTGAGGGCCGGATCCCGGAGGCTCTGTTCGATTTCCTTGCGCCGCGCCTCCTTCAACTCTTTCCCGCCAAGGCGGGCGGTCTGGGCCAGTTCGGCCTGGTAGAGGGCCCCGAGGACGCGACCTAAGGCGTAGGCCGCATCGGGCTCCCGATAGCCGAGTTCCCAGGCTCGCTCCAGGCGGGTCCGCGCCTCTTCATGGCGCTCGAGGGCCAGGAGGGCGCGCCCGATGGCGGCGTTTCCCGGCCCTTGGGCCGACCCTCCCATATCGGCCATGTCCCGCTCGATCCTCTTGACCCTCTCCAGGACCATGTTCTTCTCGGGACGTGTGTCGTGGAGGGGGAGGAGGCGGCCGAAGCGGAGCACCGATTCGGCCTGTTCCAGGTCCCGTCCGAAGCGCTGTGCGGCTTGGGCTTGCCCCGTGGCGAGCACGCGGGCCTGAATCCACAGCCCTCCAAGGACGAGGACCGAAGCCAGGGCCGCGACGCTGACGCCGGCCAGGAGACGGTTCCTCCGGACGATCTTCCACAGCCGGTATCCCGCTCCCGCCCTGCGGGCCTCGATGGGTGATCCGTCGAGGAAGCGCCCGAGGTCCTCCGCGAGGGCCCTCGCCGAGTCGTACCGGCGGTCCGGATCTTTCTCGAGGCAGCGCAGGACGATGGTCTCCAAATCCCGCGGGATCGACGGACGCAGAGATCTGGGGGCGGGAGGCTCGTCGGCGAGGACCTTCACCATCACATCGACGGCGGCGTCGCCCTCGAAGGGCGGACGCCCGCAAAGGAGTTCAAAGAGCGTCGCCCCGAGGCCGTACACGTCCGTGCGGCGGTCCACGGCGTGCACCTCGCCCCGCACCTGCTCCGGAGCCATGTAGTGGGGCGTGCCCGTAATGGAGCCCGAAACGGAGAGGCTTGGCGCGGCGACCTCCTTGGCAAGGCCGAAATCGGTGACGAAGGGATGCCAGCCTTCCTCCGTCTTCTCCACGAGGACGTTGGAGGGCTTCAGGTCCCTGTGGATGAGGCCGAGCCGGTGGGCCGCGTGAACCGCTTCCGCCACCCTTCGGACCAGCAGGACCTTTTCCTCCAAGCGCAGTTCCGACGAGACCCGATCGAGGGTGGGCCCGTCCACGAGCTGGAAGGCGATGTAGGGCCTTCCGTCGAGCTCTCCTGCGTCGTAAACCCGGCAGATGTCCGGGTGCTCCACCCGGGCCTGAAGACGGGCCTCCCGCAGCAGACGCTCGGTGAGCGCGGGGTGCTGGATGTGGAGGAACTTCAAGGCCACGTGTCTGTGGAGGGACTCGTCGTAGGCCTTGACCACCTCGGCCATTCCCCCGGCACCCAGGGGTTCGAGGAGGGTGTACCGGGGTTTTTCCTCGCCGCGGACGGAACCCCACGCGCTTTCCTGTGGGCCCGACTCGGAGGCGGGCCAGGGGGAAGATCCGGGGTCCGAGGCGTCGCGGTCGAAGTAGGGACCCGCCGGAATCCCCTTGGGGGGTGTGGCCGGCCCGGCCCATCGCCCGGTCTCGCCGGAATCCTCGAGAACCTCCCGGGTCAGGGCCAGGACTTGTCCGATGGTGAGCCGCCCGCTCTGGACAAGCCCCTCCACGAGAGCTTCGGCCTCCTTGCCGGACACCTCCGCTGAGGCGTCCGGACCCAGCCAACCCCGCGAAAGGGCCTTTTGCAGGATCCGCTCTTCCACACGACCGCGCGTGCGGTCTTCCGTCATGCACGCCCCCCGCTTCGGACCTTTACGGTAGCACGCCGGGAGGAGTGTCCGGAACCACTTCCCTCCGCCTGCCGTATAGTTGTGCATATCCCCCGATGCGGAGCCGGGGCGTCCCGCGCCCCCACGGGGGACTCGAAAGGAGGCGTCCCATGGCCGACCTGAAGTGGAAGCGGTACACCGAGGGCAGCGCCGTGGTCCTGGCCCTGAGCGGCCCCATCAGCATGGGCAGCGGCGACAAGACCCTCCGCGACCTCATCCAGGATCTGCTGGCCGAAGGAAAGTCCCGCGTCGTCATCGATCTGGCGGCCGTCCCCGGAATGGACTCCACGGGACTCGGCGAGCTCGTGGCCGCCTATACCTCGGCTCGAAACCGCGGGTCTGTCTTGAAGCTGGCCAACCTCACGCGCAAGGTCAAGGACCTGCTGGTCATCACCAAACTCACCAGCGTTTTCGAGTGCCACGACTCGGTCGCCGAAGCGGCGGCCTCCTTCGTTGGGGAGGCGGCGCCGTGAAGGGCGTGGGGCAGATCATCCACCGTGACGGCCCCTCCCGTCGGAAGGTGGCGGCGGGGCCCCTGCCCCCCTACATTCGGGGTGAGATGAGCCGTCCGTAAGCGCGGGCGCCCCTGAGCCTTCCGGGGGCGCCTCCGTTTGCAGGGTTTCGGAATCGCCTGGCTGGAGAGATCCCATGAGCGACCGAAGACGATTTCTGAAGACCACGGCGGGTGCCGCCGCCGCCTTGGCGGCTTCGGCCGCCGCCCCTTCCCTCTTCGCCGCCGCCCCGACCCCTCCGGACCTCGCCGTGGCCCACGGGGGCTCGCCCGAAAAGGTGACGCGCGCCGCCGTGGAAGCCCTCGGAGGCATGAGGAGGTTCGTCTCCAAGGGCGACGTCGTCGTGGTCAAGCCCAATATCGGGTGGGACCGCACCCCCGAGCAGGCGGCCGACACGAATCCCCTGGTCGTGGCTACCCTCGTCGCCCTTTGCCTGGAGGCGGGCGCGAAGAAGGTCAAGGTCTTCGACCGCACGTGCAACGACGCCCGCCGCTGCTACGAACAGAGCGGGATCGCCCCCGCGGCTCGCCAAGCCGGCGCCGAGGTCTCCTTCGTGGACGACCGCCGCTTCAAAGAGGTGGCGATCCGCGGGGAAGCCATCCAGTCCTGGCCCCTCTACCAGGACCTTCTGGAGGCCGACAAGGTCATCAACGTACCCATCGCCAAGCACCACGGCCTCTCGGGCCTGACCCTGGGGCTGAAGAACTGGATGGGGATCATGGGCGGCTCCCGCGGGCGCATCCACCAGAACATCCACCAGTCCCTCGTGGACCTCGCCACCGTGGTCAAGCCCTGCCTGACGGTCCTCGACGCGGTTCGGGTCCTCACCGCCCACGGACCCCAGGGGGGCAGCCTCGACGACGTGAAGTCCCTCGACACCGTGGCGGCCGGCACGGACGTCGTGGCGGTGGACGCCTTCGGTGCGACGCTCATGGGGCGCGTCCCGTCGGACATCGGCTACATCGCCAAGGCGGCGCGCCACGGCCTGGGCTCCATGGACCTCGCCAAGCTCTCCGTGAAGCGCGTGGACCTCTGATCCCCCGGGGGGCGGATTGAAGCGCGAGAGGACCACCAGCGGAACCGTCTGGGCGAGGAGGGCCGTGCAGGGCCTCTTCCTCCTCCTCTTCCTGTTCCTCTTCCTCCAAACGGAGCAGAAGGGGGCCGACGAACTCGGCTACCCGGTGAAGCTCTTTCTCGACTTCGATCCCCTCCTCTTTCTCGCGGCGCTCCTCTCTTCCCACGCCCTCGTGGGAGCCTTCTGGCTCTCCATCGCCACCCTCCTGGTAACGGCGCTTCTGGGGCGGGTCTTCTGCGGCTGGGTCTGCCCCCTGGGAACCCTGAACAACCTCGTGGGGACCCTCCGCAAGTGGCCCGCTCGCCCCCGCCTCCGCGGGTGGTTTCACGTGAAGTACCTGGTCCTCGCGGGCCTCCTGACCGCCGCCTTCGGGTTCCAATGGGTCGGCGTCTTGGATCCCCTCTCCCTCACGGTCCGATCCCTGGCCCTCG
The DNA here is from genome assembly GCA_964589625.1 of uncultured Thermoanaerobaculia bacterium. GTDB lineage: Bacteria > Acidobacteriota > UBA4820 > UBA4820 > DSQY01 > JBFLVU01. The sequence continues at coordinate 85,628 of CAZPSH010000003.1, read as the reverse complement.
GCGTCTACCCGGCGCTCAACACCGGTCTGAACGCCCTCCTCGACGTCCTGTACACCCCGGACGCGCCGTTCTTCAGGGCCGTCGCCGAAGGCGCTTCCTCTTTCCTCCAGCAGACCGTCCTCGCCTTCCAACCGCCCCGTTTCGTCCAGGGGGCTCTGGTCGGCGCTCTCTTCGCCGGAATTCTCGCGCTCAACCTCGTGGAGCGGCGGTTTTGGTGCCGCTACCTCTGCCCCCTGGGGGCCCTGCTGGGCGTCGCGGGACGCTGGACTCTCCTGAAGCGAAACGTGAGCGAGGGATGCACGTCCTGCGGCCTTTGCGACCACGGGTGCCAGGGGGGAGCCAGCACGGGAGAGGGACAGGGATGGCGCCCCTCGGAGTGCGTGGCCTGCTTCAACTGCGGCGACGCCTGCCCCACCTCCTCGGCCTCCTTCGGCTTTTCCGCGAGGCCATCCCCGGACGGCGTGGACCTCTCCCGCCGCCGGATCCTCCTCGCCGCCGCCGCGGGCGCCGTCGCCGTGCCTCTCCTGAGGGTCGCCCCCTCCTCCCGGGACGGGCGCGTCCATCCCGCCCTCATCCGGCCTCCCGGCGCGCTTCCCGAAGAGGACTTCCTCGAGCGGTGCGTCAAGTGCGGGGAGTGCATGAAGGTCTGCACCACGGGCGGCCTCCAGCCCGCCCTCCTGGAGGCCGGCCTGGAGGGGCTCTGGACTCCCGTCCTCGTCCCGCGCATCGGCTACTGCGAGTACAACTGCACCCTCTGCGGGCAGGTCTGCCCCACGGGGGCCATCGCGAAGCTCCCGCGCGACGAAAAGGTCAAGGTGAAGATCGGGTTGGCCGTGATGGACCGCTCCCGGTGTTTGCCCTTCGCCCACGCCACCCCCTGCATCGTTTGCGAGGAGGTCTGCCCGACGCCCACCAAGGCCATCTGGTTCGAGGAGGTCCTTCAGAGAAGCCGCGAGGGCCTCGAGGTGCTCCTCAAACAGCCCCACGTGGACCTCGAGTTGTGCATCGGGTGCGGCATCTGCGAGACGAAGTGCCCGGTCCTCGACCGGCCCGCCATCTATGTCACCCCCATCGGCGAGAGCCGAAACCCGGACAACCAACTGCTTCTTCAGTGAGGCTCCTCTTCCAAATCTGTGCGTCTCGAAGGACGGGGCTGGCCGCCAGGAATGCGAAGAGGGCGGCCGAGCGGCCGCCCTCTCGCTTCACGATTCAGCACCCTGCCGGCCCCTTCGCTGGGCGGGCTGACTCGTCTAGGGCCACTGCCAGGTAAGGCTCTGGGTCCCTCCGTCGGGATTCTGGAAGACGAAGTCCGCCGGGGTGTTCTTCGGGACGGCCGTCTTGAGGGCCGCCCCTCCCTTGAGGACGATCTTCAGGGATTGAGATTTGCCGAGGCCGTAAACGAGACGGGCGTTTGGACCGGGGTCTGCCCTGCAACGGTGGCAGTGCAAGAAAAGACGCAGGGGGCCACCGCCAGGGTGCCCATTCTCAGGCAGGTCCGTCCCCCCTGGATCACCTCCAGGGTCCAGGCGTAATCCCCGGCGCTTCCGTACGAGTGGTTGGCGCTCGCCTCCAAGGCGTGCGGGGACCCGTCGCCGAAGTCCCAGTCGTAGGAGGGCGTGCCCGCGCACCCCGCCGCGGCCACTCCCCCCTGGAAGGCCAGGCTGGCCCCCGGGACGCCCGCCCGGGGCACCGTGGCCGTGCATCCCACGGCGCAGTCCTCCTCCGCGTAGGCGCTGAATCCGGTGCCCGCGCCCACGGCCGAGGCGGTTCCCGGCGGAGCCACCTGGACGGGCGTCAGGCGCTGGACGTCGGTCCCGTCCCCCAGCTTTCCCCCCGTGTTGTCCCCCCAGGCCCACACCGTGCCGTCCTCGAAAAGCGCCAATGTGTGGGTCTCCCCTGGAGACACGGCCAGCGCATTCTGGGGCAGGTCCGCCTGCACCGGAAAGGAGGAGTAGACCCGGCTGCCCTCGCCCTTTCTCAGCAGCAGCGTTGGGGCACGCCCTCGGTGACCTTCGCGGGACCGAAGGCCTTGGGGGGGATGGGACGGCCCCGCAGGGTGGCGACGCAGCGGCGCAGGGCGTCGGCCAGGATCACGATCACGAGGACCATCATAACCGCCGTGAGGGAGGCTTGGAGGGTCCCCTGGAGGGCTTTCCCGGCCTGGCGGGCCAGGGGGAGGTAGATGTTCGCGATGCCCAGGGCCCCCGCCGTGAGGGTGGTGGCGGCCACGAAGACCATGGGGACGGCCGTGGCCCAGGCGTAACGGGCCTTCCCCATGTTCACCAGAAAGGTGGTCCCGATGGCGAGGGCCACCGTGGCGAGGAGCTGGTTGGCCGTGCCGAACATGGGCCAGATGGTCTGCACGGAGCCCGTGTAGATGAAGTAGCCCCAGGCCGCGCAGATGACCGTCGTGGTGGCCACGTTGCCGGGAAGCCAGGAGGGGTTCCCCAGGGGCTTGTAGTAGTTGCCCAAAAACTCCTGGAGGAGGAAGCGCGCCACGCGCGTGCCGGCGTCGATGGTCGTCAGGATGAAGAGGGCCTCGAACATGATGGCGAAGTGGTACCAGATGGCCATGAAGGGCCGCAGGCCGGGAATGGCCCCGAAGATCTCCGCCATGCCCACGGCGAGCGTGACCGCCCCTCCGGCCCTTCCCGTCACGTCCTCCCCGACCTCTTCGTTGAGCCGGCCGAGGTCCACCGTGTCGAGGCCGAGGGTCCGAAAGGCCTCCGGGGAGAGGTTGATGGCGTAGTAGTCGCCGGGATGGAGGGAGCAGGCGGCGATGAGGGCGACGACGCCCACGAGGCTCTCCATGAGCATGGCCCCGTAGCCGATGAAGCGCGTGTCGGTCTCCTTGTCCACCATCTTGGGCGTGGTCCCCGAGGAGACGAGGGAATGGAAGCCCGAAATGGCCCCGCAGGCGATGGTCACGAACATGAAGGGAAAGAGCTTCCCGGGGATGATGGGGCCGCCGCCGGAGACGAAGCGGGTGAAGGCCTCGAAGTGCAGGTCGGGGCGGACGATGAGCACGCCGGCGATGAGGGCGAAGATGGTGCCCACCTTCATGTAGGAGGAGAGGTAGTCCCGCGGGGCCAGGAGGAGCCACACGGGCAGAACGGAGGCGGCGAACCCGTAGAGGGCCAGGAGGATGGTCAGCTGGTGGTGGCTGAAGGTGAATGCCCCCGCGAACGAGGAGGCCGCCACGTACTTTCCCAGAACGACGCAGAGGACCAAGGCCGCCACGCCCGCGAGGGAGGGCCCCTTGATGGCTCCGGGCTTGATCTTGAACATGTAGAGGCCCATCACGACGGCGATGGGGATCGTCATGGCGATGGTGAAGGTGCCCCAGGGAGAGGCGGCCAGGGCGTTGACGACCACCAGTCCCAGGCCCGCCAGGGCCACGACGACGATAAAAAGCACAGCGATCCCGGCCGTGAAGGCCGCCACGGGCCCGATCTCGGCGCGGGCGATTTCGGGAAGGGACCTGCCGTTGTGCCGGACGGAGGCCACGAGGATCGTGAAGTCGTGGACGCACCCGGCGAGTACGGACCCGGCGAGGAGCCAGAGGAGGCCGGGGGCCCAGCCGAACTGGGCGGCGAGGACCGGCCCCACGAGGGGTCCCGCGCCCGCGATGGCCGCAAAGTGGTGGCCGAAGAGGACCCACTTGTTCATGGGGACGTAGTTGTGGCCGTCCTCGAACCGGTGCGAGGGCATCTCCCGGCTCGCATCCAGGACGAGGGCCTTGGCCGCGAGGAACGCGCTGTAGTACCGGTAGCCCAACGCCAGGATGCACAGGGCGCCAACCAGGATGGGAAACGAGTTCATGAGGCCCCCCTCCCCCGAATCAAGGCGACACTCTACGCGTACCCGAGGGCGGGCGCAACCGGGGACCGGATCAGGTTCGGGAAGGCCGCGAAGGGGCGGCGCATGGGCGCCGAACTGGCTCGGCGGTTCCTAGCCCTTTGGCGGGGCTTCCTCGGCCCACGACGCCTCCGTGGGGAGGGATACCGTGAAGGTGGCCCCCGGAGGAGGGTCGTTGTCTTCCGCCTGGAGCCGCCCGCCCATCGCCGCCACGTAGTGCCGTGCCAGGGAGAGTCCCAGGCCCCTCCGCCCCGTGTGGGTCGTGACGAAGGGCTCGAAGAGACTCTCGCGGATCTTCTCCGGAATCCCCGTCCCCGCATCCACGACCTTCACGTGCGCCTCGCCGTCGGTGCGGGAGACGAGGACCTTCACGCTGGCCCCCGGCGGCGAGTTCTGCAGGGCGTTTTCCAAGAGGAGGACGAGGGCCCTTTGGAGGCGGTCCGGAAGGGCCGGGACCGTGAACGGCTCCGACGCCGCCTCCAGCCGAAGTCGGCCGGCGCTTCCGGGAACCCTGCCCTCCACGGTGAGGATGGCGTTCTCGGCCACGTCCCGGAGGCGACACTCGATCCGCTCCTCGGCGGCGGGCCGGCGTCCGAGTTCCAGGAGGTCCCTCATGAGCACGTCCAGCCGCCCCACATGCTCCTTCAGGTATCGGGCGTGTTCCGCCACGCCCGGAACGGCCCCGGCCTTCCGCTCCAGGACCGCGGCGTTCACGTCGATGGCGAAGAGGGGGTTCCGAACCTCGTGCGCGAGGCCCTGGACCAGGCGGGCGGTGGTTTCGGACAATCGGGCCCGCTCGCGTTCTTGGTCCGCCCTCCTCAGGTCCTCCTCCGCGAGCCTGCGCTCCACGATGTCCCACGCCAGATCGGCCAGCTGGAGGGAGTCCGCCGCGTCCTCCTCCGCGTACTCCTGGGCCCGGTTTCCGACGCCCATGACGGCGACGATTTTCCGGTTCCGAAGGATGGGAAAGACCATTTCTCGAACGATGGGAGCGTGGCCCTCGGGCAGGCCCTTCCGGTGGGGGAGGGCGGGATAGTCGTTGTGGATCACGGGCCCGCGGGCGCGCATGCAGTCGACCCACACGCCCGCCTCGTCCACGTCGTAGTGGCGTCCCCGCCCCTCGGCCGTGCACATCCCCGCGAGCGTCCCCGTGGACCACGCCTGGAGGGACAGCCTCCTCTCGTCCGCCTCGACGAAGTGAAAGAAGCCGATGGGGCTGTCCGTCAGGGCGCACACTTCGTCCAGCGCCGCCTGCATCAGGGCGTCGAGGGACTCCGTGAGCGAGAGTTCGGCGATCCGGACGCGGGCCTTGAGGATTCTTTCCACGCGCTTCCGATCGGTGATGTCCTGAATGACTCCCTGGAAGCCGACGGGGCGGCCCGTGAAGTCCCTCCTCAGGGAGACGGAGGCCTCGATGCTCCGCCGCGTCCCGTCCTTTCGGAGGACCTCCCAATCGATCCCCCGGACGGATTCCCCTGTCCGGTAAACCGCGTTGAAGGCCAGAAAGAGCTTCTTGGCGTTCTCCGCGTCCGTATACTGCCGGTTGTTCAGGCCCGCCAGTTCTTCGCGGGACCGCCCCATGAGCCGGCACATGGCGTCGTTGAAGAAGGTGAGGTTTCCGGCGAGATCCACTTCGTAGTAAGACTCCTGCATCCCCTCCAGGATGCTCCGGTGCTTCTCTTCGCTCTCTCTGAGGGCGGCCTCCCCCCGCTTTCTCTCCTCGATCTCCGCCGTCAACTCCCGGGTCCTCTGCTCCACCTGGCGCCGGAGCGTCCGGGACCACCACAGGGCCCCCGCGAGGAGAAGGGCCAGGGTGAGGACCGCCGCGGCGCCGTAGCGGACGTAGAGCCGGATGTCCTGCTGAATCGGTTCGTAGGGACCGAGCCACCTGGACTGAATCTTCCGGTACTCTCCTGTCCCCCTAAGGGCGGCCAGCCCCTCGGAGAACCGCGCCAGGAGGTTCTCGTTGCCGCGGGGTACGGCGTAGCAGTTCTCCGCCGAGAGGAGGGGGGGAGAGCAGATCCGCAGGTTCTTCCACCCGTGCTTTTCGATCCAGTAGAGCGCCGGCACCTCGGCGACGAGCGCGCAATCGCCCTCCCCCTGGGCGAGGAGCCGGAGGGCCTCCTCCTGGGAGACCACCGCCCGCACCCGGTCCGCAAGGCCACTCTCCACGGCCCTGTCGTGCATGAGGTCGCCCGCCATGACGAGGATGGACTTGCCCGCAAGGTCCGCCAGGTTAGACGGCTCGGGGTCCCCGACGCGCACGGCGGCGGCGTACCGGACCACCGACCCCGGTGGAGAGAAGGCGAACTGCTTGTCCCTCTCCAGGGAGTAGAACATGCCCTGGATCACGTCCACGGAGCCGTTTTCCAGGCCCCTCCGAATCTGGGCCCAGGGGCCGAGGCGGATTTCCACCGCGAGGTCCATGCGCCGGGCGATGGCCCTCGTCAGCTCCACGTTGAAACCGGCCGGTTGTCCGTTCGCATCCAGGTATTCGTAGGGGGGGAAGCGGTCATCGCCGCCGACGACGATTCGGCTCTTGATGCGCTCGCCGGCCTCGATCTCCGAGAACCACTTCGTCCGGAGACGGCGGAAGGTCCCGTCCGCGATGGCGATGGCCAGCCCCTCGTTGAGCTGGGCCAGAAGGGCGTCGTCTCCCTTCCGGACGGCGAAGCAGAAGTCCTGGGAAAAATCCAAGAGCGGTGGACCGGCGAAGCGGAGGTTCGCGATGCCCGAGCCCCTCATCAATTGCAGGGCGACGAGCTTCTGGACGAGGACCGCGTCGTGCTCGCCCCGGGCCAGTTCTTGGAGCGCCTCTTCGAAGGAGGGGCGAGGGACGACGACCGCGCCGAGCCGCGCCCGGTGCAAGTACTCCTCGGCGTTGTCCCCCTGAAGGACCGCCACGCGCTTTCCCTTGAGGTCCGAGACCCCGCGGATCCCGAATTCGCCCTCCCGCACCACGATGGCCCCGTGCATCGTCAGGTACGGCACGGTGAAATCGAAGTCCTTTTCTCTTTCCGGCGTCCGGCCCACCAAGGGGAGGGCCTCGATCTCACCACGGGCCAGATCCGACTTGATCTTCGCCCAGGGCCCTGTGGCGAAGACGACCTCCCGGCCCAAGGCTTTCAGGGCCGCCCGCATGAGCTCCACGGAGAAGCCGTCCGCCCGTCCGTCGGGCCGGACGATGCAGTACGGCGGGTAGTCGGGTTCGCAGGCCGACCGGACCGGAGCGGCGGGCCCGAGATCGTGGCTCAGGGCGGCAAGACCGGCCCCGGCCATGAGGAGGCCGGCCGCCGGACCCCGCAGGGCGGAGCGCATCGCCTTTGGCCCCATAGCCGCCACCTCCGACAGCACGACACCCCAGCCCTCGGTCCCCGCCTCCCGATGCGTTGGCTCCACACGCGGACTGTAGCGGGAAACGGTCCCTTGGGTCAATCCGAGGAGCCTGCATCCCCAGGGCATCAAGCCGTGAAAGGGATCCGATCAGAGATCCGGCAGGTTCCGCGTGTGCTCCCCGAGGCGGGGCACGGCTCCTGCGCGGCCGCGCCCAAAGGAGGCGAGGAGGGGCGGGAACGGAAAACCGTCCCCGGACCCGGAGGCCAGGGCGAGGCACCGGACGGCCTGCAGGTCGCGCACCGGGGAAACGGGGAGCCCCAGGACGCGGAAACGCTCGGTCCACCAGGCGGAGGGCCTTCGCGCGAGGACCTGAGCGATGCGGGCGGCGGCGGCTTCGCCGGCCTCCCCCCGTTCCAGGGCGGCTCCGGCGAGGTCGGGAAGGTCCACCTCCTGGAGGAAGGCCTCCCAGAACTTGGGCTCCAGGCAACAGACCGCGACCTCGCGCCCGTCGGAGCCGGCGTAGAGGCGGTACGCGGGACACCGCCCCGAAAGCATGTCCTCTCCGAGGCCGCCGCCTCCCGCCGCGAGGTCCGCCAAGGGCCAGGCCAGGAAAGGCGCGGCGGCGGCGGAAAGGGGCTGATCGAGGAAGCGGCCCCTTCCGGTGCGGCCGCGTTCCAGGAGCGCCGCCAGGAGCGCCGTGAAACCCAGGACGCCGCCCGCGATGTCCGAGAGGGGAACGCGGGGCATCCCGCTCGGCAGGAGGGAGAGGAGCCCCGAGGCGGCGGTGAAGTTCAAGTCGTGGCCCACGGCCTCTCGGTCGGGGCCCGAGTGGCCGTACCCGGACAGGGAGAGGTAGAGGAGCCGGGGATTCACTGCCCGCACCCTCTCCCACCCCAGTCCCCAGCCTTCCATCGTCCCCGGCCGGAAGCTCTCCACCAGGACGTCGGCGTGGCGGCACAGCCTCCTGAGGGACGCGGCCCCCGCCTCCTCCCGCAGGTCCAGGCAGACGGACTCGGCCCCTCGGCACAGGGACGCGAAGGCCGCCCCGACGCCGCTCTCCGGGTCGAGGGGCGGGGCGTGGCGCAGGGGGTCCCCCGCGGCGGGGTCCTCCACTTTGACCACGGTGGCGCCCAAGTCCAAGGCCAGGCGGTCGAGGACGGCCCCGGGAAGCATGCGCGAGGCGTCCACGATCACGGTCCCCGTCAAGGGTCCTTCCATCGTCTCCTCCCTGCCCGTTCCAGGATGCCGCCCATTGCCCCCCCTCGGTCTTCTCCCTCTCCTTCGATCACCCCTCAAGGGGCCGAAAGGCCTTGATGAACTGCATCATCTCCGTCAGGTTGGTGACGCGCACCCGGCCCATGAGAAAGGCCGTCTGCGGGTTCATCTTTCCGGTTTCGATGGCGAGGAAGGTCTCCTCCTTCATCTCGACGATGCAGTCCGGGGTGCCTCCGAGGCCCTCCTCCACCGTGCACGCGCCGTTCTCGATGCGAACGGTCCAGTCGGGGCGCTCCGAGTTCTTGAGCCGGTAGTGGAAAACGCTCTTCCAGCCTTCGACCTTGTCGGCGCGCAGGCGTCCGGGCAGGGATCGGGCGATGCGCTCCACGGTCCAGGCTTCGGCGGAGGGCGGGGTTTCGGCGGCGGGCTTTTCGGACGGGTCCATGGCGGGTTCACTCCTTCTGGAAGACGGGGCGGCCGGAGCCGGTGGGTGCTCCTTTTCTCCGGCGCGTTCGACGAGCGATCGGGCTACGATTTCTCGCATGATTTCGGAGGTTCCTCCCGCGAGGGTGGCGGCGCGGGCATCCCGGAAAAAGCGCGCGAGCGGGTACTCCTCCATGAAACCGTAGCCTCCGTAGCACTGGAGGCAGGCGTCCGCCATTCGGACGGAAAGCTCCGTGGCCACCAGCTTGGCCATGGCCGCCTCGGCGACGGCGGGGCGGCCCTCGCCGATGAGGCCGGCGCAGTGGTGCGTGAGGTGGCGGGCCGCCTCGAGTTCGGCGGCGAGGTCCGCCAACCGGTGGGTGAGAGCCTGAAAGCGCGTCAACGGACGCCCGAAGGCGGTGCGGCTCTTCATGTAGGCGAGGGTCTCCTCCAGGGCGAGGTCCGCGCTGCCCACGGCGATGGCGGCCGCGCACAGGCGCTCCAGGGCGAAGGCCCCGACGATGAGCCCGAAGCCCTGTCCTTCCTCCCCCACGAGGTTTTCGGCCGGCACCCGCGCGTCCTGAAAGGCCAGTTCGGCCGTGTCGGAGGCGTGCCAGCCCATCTTCTTCAGACGGCGTGAAACGGTCGCCCCGGGCGTGTCCGCGTCCACGACGAGGAGGCTGATCCCCTCGGCGCCCTCTCCCCCGGTACGAACGGCCAGCGTGCAAAAATCCCCCTCCGCCCCGTTGGTGATGAAGGTCTTGGAGCCGTTCACCACGTAGGCGTCTCCCTCCCGGACCGCCCGCGTCCGGATGGAAGCCACGTCGGAACCCGCGTCGGGCTCGGTGATGGCCAGGGCGCCCACCTTGTCCCCCCGGACGGAGGGCTCCCAGTAGCGCCTCTTGAGGGCCTCGCTCCCCGCCGCGGCGATGTGGGCCGTGGCCATGAACTGCTGAACGGACACGGAGGCGCAGAAGCCCCCCATGCGGGAACGCGGCAGTTCCTCGAGAAACGCGATGGCCATGAAGACATCGGCGCCCGCACCGCCGTACGCCTCGGGCGCCGTGATGCCCAGAAAGCCCAGATCCCCCATCCGACGGAAGACCTCCCTCGGAATGCGGCCCGCGGCCTCCCAATCGTCCGCGTGGGGGGCCACCTCCCTTTCCAGGAATGACCTCACGGCCCTGCGGAAGGCCTCGTGTTCGGGAGTCCAGGGGGGGCCGCTCACGATCCTCCTCCGCTTTTCATCCTACAGCCCTCCCGTGCGGCCCACGTGGCCGAGGTACATCTCCTCGAAGACCTGCCGGTACCGCGCTTCGATGACGCGCCGCTTGAGCTTGAAGGTGAGGGTCATGGTGCCACCCTCGGCCGAAAAATCCTCCTCCAGGACGCGGTAGACCTTGATCTGCTCGACCCTCGACAGGGACGCATTCACGGCGTCCACCTGGGCCCGCACGTGGGAGAGGAGCTCGGGGGCGTCGAGAGGGGCCGAGGAAAGGCCGGGGCGCACTCCGTCCAGGGCGGGCCGGTCCAGGGTCAGGAGGGCCACCACGTAGGGCCGGCGGTCGCAGTGGACGAGGGCGCTGGAGATCCCGGGCCGGGCCTTGAGAAGGTTCTCGAGCTTCGTGGGAGCGATGTTCTCCCCGGAGGCCGTGATGATCAACTCCTTCTTGCGGTCCGTGATTCTCAGGAAGCCGTCGGCGTCCATCTCCCCCACGTCCCCCGTCCGGTAGAAACCGTCGGGAGTGAACGCGGCGGCGGTGGCCGCCGGGTCCTTGAAGTACCCGGCGAAGACGTTGGGGCCCCGGATCAGGACCTCGCCGTCCTCCTCAAGGCGGATTTCCACTCCCGGAAGGGGCTGGCCCACCGTGCCGAAGCGGCAGGCCTCGGGCGTGTTGCACGTGGCGGGGGCGGAGGTCTCCGTGGCGCCGTAGCCCTCGCAGACGAGGATCCCCGCGGCGTGGAAAAAGCGCGCCAGGTCCGCCGCCAGGGGCGCCCCCCCTGAAATGAAGTACCTCAGGCGACCCCCGAGGCGCCGCCGGATCTTTGAAAAGACCAGGAGGTCCGCCACTGCGCATCGCAGGCGCAGGCCCGGCGGAAGCGGCCTTCCTGCCTCCAGGCGGAGGCTCCGCTCCCGTCCCGCCTCCAACGCCCACCGGGCTAGCCGCCCTTTCCATGCGGGCCCGGACGCGATCTGTGACTGGATCCGGTCGTGGACCTTCTCGAAAAAGCGCGGCACGGCGATGGCGTATTCGGGCCGGACCGCCGCGAAGTCCTCCACCAGGAACTCGGGACCCCGGGAATAGGCGATGGTGCCTCCCAGGTAGAGGGGCGTGAAGTGTCCGGCCACCCGCTCCAGGGAGTGGGCCAGCGGCAGAAAGCTGAGGTTCAGGTCCAGGAAGTAGGCCGGACCCACGGCGGCCAATACGGCCTCCACCACGCCCACGGCATTTCCGTGGGTCATGATGGCGGCCTTGGGGTCCCCCGTCGTCCCGCTCGTGTAGACCAGCGTGAGCGGGGTGGAGGAAGGCGCGAGGGCGCTCTGCTCGATCCTCTTCGTTCCCGCGGCGGGGTCGCCCGTGGCTTCGAAGGCCGACAGCGGTAAGGCGAAGCCGTCGCCGCCAGAGACCGGATCGAACACGACGGCTCGCTCCAGAAGGGGAAGGCTTCCTCTCGCCGAAAGGACCTTCTCCAACTCCTTCTCGCCTTCCACGAAGACGACGCGGGAGTCCGAGTGGCGCAGGACGTAGGCCGCCTCCTCGCTCTTCAGGTCCGCGTGGACGGGCGCCACGACCCCGCCGGAAAAGAAGATCGCCAGGTCGCACAGAGCCCATTCGGGGCGGTTCCTGGAGAAGATGGCGGCGCGGTCACCGGGACGCAGTCCGGCCCCCACGAGCGCCGCGGAGATGGACCGGACGCGCGCCTCCACATCCGCGTAGGTGAGGGCCCTCCACGCCCCGTCCCGAAAGAACCGCATGCAGGGCTTCCCCGACCGCTCCCGGAAGCGGTCGAGCATCACCTGCACGAAGTTCTCGTATCCCATGAAGACCCCCGGCCCCCCCCGCGCGGGAGGCGGCCCGCCCTATCCCGGAGCGTAGAACTTCCTCCCCTTCCGCGCCACCTCCTCAAGAAGGGGGGCGGGACGAAAGCGCGGCCCCAGGCGCCCCGCGTACGCTTCCATGCGCCGCACGACCTCGCCTGCGCCCAGGGTGTCGAGGTAGCGGAAGGGCCCTCCCCGGAACGGCGGGAACCCCAACCCGAGTATCCCGCCCACGTCCCCGTCCCGCGGGCACGCGAGCACCTCCTCCTGGAGGCACCACACGGCCTCGTTCACCATGAGGAAGACGAGCCGCTCGGCCATCTCCAGGGCGGGGAAATCCTGCCTCGGCCTGCCCCCGAGTAGGGCGTACACGGCCTCGTTCACGGGCTTGGGGCCCCGCCTCCGGCGCCCGTAGGCGTAGAAGCCCTTCCCGTTCTTCCGGCCCTGATACCCGGCGGCAAAGAGCTTGGGCAGGGCCTCGCTGGAGGAGAGCCCGCGGTCCTTGAAGGTGTCGCCGAAATCCTTGGCCACGTGGGCGCCCACGTCGATCCCCACTTCGTCGAGGAGCGCCACGGGTCCCACGGGATAGCCGAAGTCCTTCAGGGCCCGGTCCACCGCTTCCACTCGGGCACCCTCCTCGAGCAGGACCATGGCCTCGTTCAGGAAGGGAGAAAGGACGCGGGTCGTGTAGAAGCCCGGGCCGTCCTTCACGACGATGCAGGTCTTGCCCTGGGAGACACCGAAGGCGCGGGCCGTGGCGAGGGCTTCGCGGGAGGTCTTCTCGGCGCGCACGATCTCGAGCAAGGGCATCTTGGGAACGGGCGAGAAGTAGTGCATTCCGAGTACACGTTCGGGGCGGAGGGCCTGTGCCGCAATGGCGGAGATGGGCAGGGCCGACGTGTTGGAGGCGAAGACGCAGGAATCGGAAACGGCGGCCTCCGTCTCCGCCAGAACCTTCCGCTTCAGGGCAAGGTCTTCGAAGACCGCCTCCACCACGAGGTCCGCGTGGCGGATGGCCTCATAGTCCAGGCTCGGCGTGAGCCGCGCCCAGAGCCGGTCCCGCTCGAAACGGGTGATGGCCCCCGACTTCACCTGCTTGGACAGGCCCTCCCAAACGCTCTTCCCGCACCGGGAGAGGACTTCGTCCGAGACGTCCTTCACCACGACGGCGGACCGCTTGAGGGAGACCGACGCCACTCCCGCCCCCATGAAACCGCCGCCCAGGACGGCGAGCCGCTTCACGGGACGCGGCGCCGTGTCGTCGATGGGCTTCTTGAGCTCCGTCATGTGAAGGAAGAGGGTCAACAGGCCTCGGGCGGCCTCCCCCGCGAGGAGTTCCCCGAAGAGGACTTCCTCCTTCCGGAATCCCGCCTCCGGTCCCCTCTTCAGGCCCTCCTCCACGCAGTCCAGGATGGCGAAGGGGGCCGGGTACAGGCCCCGGGTCTTGGCGCGCACCGACTCGCGCGCCTTCTTCAGGACGAAGGCCCGGCCGGGAGGAGTGGAGAGGAGGCGCTCGACCAGGGAGGGCTTCCTCCTGCCGGGGCGCAGGCTCCCTTCGGCCAGCCTGCGGGCGGCCTGGGCCGCCGTCTCCACGAGGCCGCCGGGGGTGGTCACCGCGTTTACCAACCCCATTCCCAGCGCCTTGCGGCTCCGGATCCTCTGGCCCGTGAGCATCATGGGCAGGGCCGCCGGCAGACCCACAAGGGGAGGAAGACGCTGGGTGCCGCCCGCGGCGGGGAGGAGCCCCAGGGTCACTTCGGGAAGGGCCAGGACCGTGGTCGGGTCGTCCGTGGCGAGCCGGTAGGTGCAGCACAGGACCAGCTCCACGCCGCCCCCCAGGACCTGGCCGTGGATGGCCGCCACGAAGGGTTTGGGGCTCTTGGCCACGAGATCCATGAGGAGGTGGCCCTCGGCCGAGAGGGCGGCCCCCTCCTCGGGCGTCTTGCAGGCAAGGAAATCCCTGAGGTCGGCGCCGGCCAAAAAGTCCTTCTTGCCGCTGGCGAGGACGGCCGCCTTCACGTGGGGGTCGGCCAGGACCTCCTCGATGGCCGAGCGGAAGTGGCCGAAGAGGCTACGGGACAGGATGTTCTGGGGGCCGGCCGGGTTGTCGAAGGTCAGGACCGCCACCCCGTCGAGGCGCTTTTCGAGTCGGACCGGATTCATGGCTCAGCCCTTTCGAAGACCAGGGCGTTCCCGATGGCTCCCGCCGCGCAGGCGGCGACGAGCCCGTACCGGGCCCCCTCCTCTTGCATGCGCTGGACGCAGGTCGTGACCAGGCGCCCTCCCGTGGCGCCGAAAGGGTGTCCGATGGAGAGGGAGCCGCCCCAGGCGTTGAGGCGGTCGGGGTCCACGTGGCCCACGGCCCGGTCTCGTCCGAGGCGCTCCCGCGCGAAGGAATCGCTCTCGAGGAGCTTCAAGTTGGCCACCATTTGGGCGGCGAAGGCCTCGTGGATCTCCACGACCCCCATCTGGTCCAGGGTCAGTCCCGCCCCGTCCAGGGCCTGCGGGATGGCGAAGGCTGGGCCGAGAAGGAGTTCGTCCAGGGGATCCATGGCCGTGAAGCCGTAGGAGACGAGCGACGCCAGGGGCCTGACCTTGAGCTCCCTCGCCTTCTCCTCCGACATGAGGAGGACGGCCGACGCGCCGTCGGTCAGGTAGGAAGAGTTGGCCGCCGTAAGGCTTCCAAAGGAGCGGTCGAAGGCGGGGCTCAGGCTCCCCATCTTCTCGGGGGTGCTGTCGCCCCGGATCCCGTTGTCCTCCCGGACGATCCGGAATCGGCCCGGGACCATGACGGGCACGATCTGCCGGGCCAGGCGGCCCTCCTGCCTGGCCTTGGCGGCCCTCAGGTGAGAGTTCAGGGCGTAGGCGTCCTGGTCCGCGCGGGTCACGCCCAGGCGCTTGGCCAGGCGCTCCCCGTTCTGCCCCATGGACAACCCCGTGGAGAAGTCCGCGATGGCGGGCACGGCGGGCTTCAAGTCTCCGAGTTTCGCGCCGGCGAAGTGGCGAAGGAGCCCAAGGGGGCCCTTCACCTTCTGGGCGCCCATGAGGCGCTTCCGCATGGGCCGGCTCAGGCGGATGGGCGCGTCGGAGAGCGTCTCCGTCCCTCCCGCGATCACCACGTCGGCCATGCCCGAGGCGATGAAGTGGGCGGCGTTCACGAAGGCCAGGTTGGCCGAAACGCATGCCACCGTCAGGGTGTACGCGGGACAGGAGGAGGGAAGCCCGGAGGCCAGGCCCACCTCCCGGGCCACGTTGCTCGTGTCCGGATCGGCGAGGACCGTTCCCATCACGAGCGCGTCCACCTGTTTGGGATCAATGGGGTTCCGGTGGAGGAGCCCCGCTACCGCGGCCCGTCCGAGATCGTAGGCCGAGAGGTCGAGGAAGTCGGTCCCCGACCGGAGAAAGGGGGTCCGGCAGCCGTCCACGACGACCACCCTCCGCCCCGGAAGCCTTCCGCTCTTCATCCTCCCCTCCTGAGGCGGGCGCAGGGAGTCCCGCGGGATCGTTTCTGGTCAGACCACGTAGAAAACTATAGGAACGTGCGTCCTCCCTGTCAAGCCAACTGGTTGCATTTTATGAAACATTAACCTAGGATGCTTCCAGAACTGTGGTCTTACCAGATGGAGCGGCCCATGCAGATCCATCCCCTGGAGCGCCGACCGAAACTCAGCCGCCAGGCCGGCGAATACCTTGCGAGGCTCATCAGCGAAGGGGCCCTCAAGGCCGGCGACCGGCTCCCCTCGGAGTCGGCCCTGGCGCGCCAGCTCGGCGTCAGCCGGCCCACCGTCCGGGAGGCCATCGGCGCCCTGGAGGCGCGGGGACTCGTCGAAGTGAGGCCGCGCTCCGGCGTCTTTGTGGCCGAGGCGCTCTCCATGGACGACCCCGAAGGGATCCAGGAGATGATCGCCGTGGACCCGGCCCGCCTCTGGGACCTCTTGGAAATCCGGAAGATCATCGATGCCGAGGGCGCCGCCCTCGCCGCCGAACGGCGGACCTCCGAAGACATCGCGTCCCTGCGCGCCCTGGCCAAGGAGGCCCTCGGCCACTCCACCGAAAACCTCGTCCGGCGGGAAACGGGAGGCAAGGCCTACGTGGCCTTTTTCTCGCTCCTCGCCGCCGCCACCCACAACACTCTCTTCGACCACCTCCGGAGGTCCATCGACCGCCTCGTGCAGAACGCCCTACCCGCCAGCCGCCTGCGCCTCCAGGGCCACCCCGAGGCCGGAGAGGCCATCCGAACCCAGCTCCTCTCCGTCCTCGACGCCGTGGAGGCCGGCGCCCCCTCCCAAGCCCGGCGCTCCGTCCGCATCCACCTCGAATACCTGGAAAAAGTCCTATTGGAGCCAGGCCTTTCGTGTTAGCGTCTTTCCTCGGCGCGTCTCCGCGGAACCATCGGCCCCCGCCTCGAACCCCATCGAGCCATCCCCTCGTCCGAGAATAGAGGACCCGAGGACGGGGTTAAGGGAGGTCATGGAGAGGCGCATGACAAGATTCAGGATTCGGGCGGGTGGCGGCATGGCCAGGTCGTTTTCGTGGGTTTTTGGGAGGCTGCGGTTGGGGGCCTCGGTCGCGCTCGCGGCGGCCTTCCTAGCGGGGCTCACGCCCATCGCGCAGTCGCTCCACAGTACCGGGGGCAACGACCGGGGGCAGATCGGCGACGGCGCGGCCCCCGTGGCGGCAACCCCCCTCCTCCTTCCGGGACTCGGCCCCGCCAAGGGCGTGAGCGCCGGAGACGGATTCACGGCGATCCTGAGGGAGGACGAGACGGTCTGGGCCTTCGGCCGAAACACGGACGGACAGTTGGGCAACGGGACCTTCCTTTCTAGCAGCACGCCCGTTCAGGTCTCCGGCATCTCGGGCATCAAGCAGATCTCGGCGGGCCGGCAGCACGTCCTCGCCCTCGGCGCCGACGGCTCCGTGTGGGCCTGGGGCTGCAACGGCGCGGGCCGCCTCGGAGATGGGACGACGGTCCCGCGCTCCACGCCCATCCACACGCTGTCATTGAACACCATCACGAAGGTGGCCGCCGGGCTGGGCCACAGCGTGGCCCTGCATCAGAACGGCACGGTCTACACCTGGGGCGGCAACTCTTTCGGTGAACTGGGCGACGGAACCACCACGGGCCGCCTCCTTCCCGCTCCCGTCCCCGGGCTCAAGGACGTCGTGGACATCGCCGCGGGAGGATTCTTCACGCTGGCGCGGAAAGTGGATGGAACGGTCTGGGCCTGGGGTGCCAACACGTCGGGCCAGTTGGGCGACGGATCCACTCTAAGCCGGACGAGTCCCGTGCAGGTGATAGGCCTAACCGGCGTCGTCGCCCTCGCGGCGGGTTACGACCACGCCCTGGCCGCGCGCGCCGACGGCACGGCCGTGCAGTGGGGCTACGGCGGGGGCCCCACGCCCGTTCCCGTGGGCGGGCTTTCTTCGGTGCAGGCCGTCTCCGCCGGAAACAAGTACAGCCTTTTCCTTGACGCCGACGGCACGATCCGGGGCCAAGGGGTGAATTTCTACGGCCAGCTCGGAAATGGGACCTGCACCTCCGGCTCCTCCCTGGGCCCGGTCCTGGCCGTCGCGGAGGCGGGCCGTGTGACGGCGGGGTGGGATTCCGCCGCGGCCGTGGACGCCGCCGGCGAAGTGTGGACCTGGGGTTCCGATTCGGACGGCCAGCTCGGCGCGGGCCGCCCCACCTTCCGGGATTCCTTCGCCCAGGTTTCGGGCCTGGGAGCCGTCGTCCAGGCGGCGGGAGGGACCTCCCACTCGGTGGCCCTCCTCTCCGACGGCACCGTCGCCTCCTGGGGCGACAACTACTACGGGGAATTGGCCAGCGCAGAGTTCACCCCCAGCGGGGCGCCCGTTCCGGTTTCCGGTCTCGCGGGAGTCGCGAAGGTCGCCGCGGGCGCCTACCACACGCTGGCCTTGAAGGCGGACGGCACCGTATGGGTCTGGGGCTACGAGTACGACAACGCCCGTTTCCCGATTCAGAAGACCGGGCTCACCCAGATCGTCGGCGTGGCCGGGGGAGCGGTGTTCAGCCTTGCCGCCCGGTCCGACGGAACGGTGTGGGGGTGGGGCTCCAACTCTCAGGGCCAACTGGGCGACGGGACCACGACCTCTACCTCCACCCCCGTCCAGGCCGCCGGACTCACCCAAGCCACCGCCGTGGCGGCAGGCGCCTATCACTCCCTAGCGCTGAGGCAGGACGGGTCCGTCTGGTCGTGGGGCTACAATCCCCGCGGGCAGTTGGGCGACGGGACCACAACCGGCCGGACCGCTCCCGGCCCCGTCCTCGGCCTTCCACTCCCTGCGATCGCCGTAGCCGCGGGGGCCCATTTCAGCGCCGCCCTTCTCAACGACGGAAGCCTGTGGCTGTGGGGTGACAACGAGATGGGCCAACTCGGCGACGGCACCACCGCCAACCGCACGCTTCCCGTGGAGGTAACGGGCCTTCCCCACCCCGTCGCGTCGGTGGCCCTCGGTTACGCTCACGCCCTGGCCGTCCTCGACGACGGAAGCCTCTGGACCTGGGGCTGGAATGCCTCGGGCCAGTTGGGCCAAGGCTCCCGGACCGATGCCCACGCTCCGGTCCAGGTGGCCGGCTTCGGGCCCGCCTCCCTGGCCGCTGCGGGAGCCTATCACAGCCTCTTCCTCAAGGGAGGGTGCTCGGTTTCCTGCTCGGCCCTCGTCCCGACCTCTGTCCTCTTCGGATCACCCGTGGACTTTTCGGCCTCCGCCTCTTTGAGTCAGTGCGCCTCCGCCCCCTCTTTCGCCTGGGACTTCGGCGACGGCTCGCCCCCGGCGTTTGGGGCCGAGGTTTCCCATTCCTATGCCCTGGAGGGGACCTACACCTGGACGCTGACGGCTTCGGCGGACGGAGTGACCTGCCAGCGGAGCGGAACCCTCTCCGTGGGCTCCTGCTCCCTCACCTGCGCCGCCTCGGCGCCGTCCCTGCTCAACACGGGGGAGCCGGGCGCCTTCTCCGCCACCGCCCAGGTAGCCGCCGGCTGCGCGACGCCCTCCTTCGCCTGGGACTTCGGGGACGGCACGGGCGCCGCCACCTCCGCTTCAGCCCACGCCTACTCGGGGCCCGGAGCGCGCTCGTGGACCCTCACCGTCACCTCCGGGGCGCTGACCTGCACCCGCACGGGGAGCGTCACGGTGGTGGACCCGCCCGCCGTCACCGCCTTCGCAAAAAAAACCAACCCCTTCCGCATCGTCGTCACCGGGACCCACCTGCAAAACGGGATGCAGGTCTTCATCGGAGGGACGCCCCACGCCACCGTGACCTACAAGAGTTCCGCCAAGGTGGTCCTCAAGGGTTCGACGCTCAAAAGCCTCGTCCCAAAGGGCGTCCCCACCCTGTTCCGCTTCGTCAACCCCGACGGCGGCTGGGCCGAGTTCACCTGGACGAAATGATTGGGGTCACCCATTTACAAAATATACCGGCTGAGGTCCTGGTCGGCGGCCACGTCGCGAAGGCACTCGTCCACGTAGGCCTTGTCGATGGTGACCTTGGCGCCGCCGAGGTCGGGCGCGTTGAAGGAAACCTCGTCCATGACCCGCTCCAGGACGGTGTGCAGGCGGCGCGCGCCGATGTTCTCCAGCTTCTCGTTGATGGCGTCGGCGTAAGCCGCCATGGCCTCCACCGCATCGTCGGTGAAGACCACCTCCACGCCCTCGGTGGCGAGGAGGGAGGTGTACTGGAGGACGAGGGAATTCTGGGGCTCCCTCAGGATCCGCACGAAATCGCCACGGCCCAGGGACGCGAGTTCCACGCGGATGGGAAAGCGGCCCTGCAGTTCGGGCAGGAGGTCGCTGGGCTTGGCCATGTGGAAGGCCCCCGCGGCGATGAACAGGACGTGGTCCGTTCGCACGAGCCCGTGGCGCGTATTGACGCGGGTGCCCTCCACGATGGGGAGGAGGTCCCTCTGGACGCCTTCGCGGCTCACGTCCGGCCCGTGGCTACCCGAGCCCTTCCCGGCGATTTTGTCGATCTCGTCGAGGAAGACGATCCCGCTCTGCTCGGTCCGCGTGACGGCCTCGCGGTCGATGTCGTCCTTGGAGATGAGCTTGTCCTCCTCCTCCTGGGCCAGGAGTTCGAGGGCCTCGGGGACCTTGACCTTGCGGGTCTTGCGCCTCCCCCCGCCGAGGCCGGGCAGGAGTTCCTGGAGGTTGATGCCCATCTCCTCCATGCCCGCCGGGGTGAAGAGCTTCATCGAGGCCCCGCCCTCGGGCACGCTCACCTCCACGGTGCGGTCGTTCAGGCGCCCGGCCTTCAGCCACTCGCGCATGCGCTCCCGGCTGGAGGCCCCAGATCCCGGGACCGGCGGCGGCTCCCAGGGGCCGCCCGCGGCCGGCGGGGCCGTGTCGCCGGGACGGTAGGAGGGGGCCGGCGGGATCAAGAGGTCGAGGAGGCGCTCCTCGGCCTGGGCCTTGGCCTTCTCCCTCACCGCCGCCACTTTCTCCTCCCGCACGAGCTGGAAGCCGATCTCCGTCAGGTCGCGCACGATGGACTCCACGTCACGACCCACGTAGCCCACCTCGGTGAACTTGCTGGCCTCGATCTTAAGGAAGGGCGAGGCCGTCAGGCGCGCCAAACGCCGCGCAATCTCCGTCTTCCCCACCCCCGTGGGGCCGATCATGATGATGTTTTTGGGGGCCACCTCGTCGCGCAGGTCGTCGGGAAGGCTCTGCCGGCGCACGCGGTTGCGAAGGGCCACGGCCACGGCCCGCTTGGCCTCGGCCTGGCCGATGATGAACTTGTCCAGCTCCTCCACGATCTTTTTCGGGGTGAGGGGATCGTCGAGGCGGTTGTACAGGGAGCCCGGTTCGGTCTTGATCATCTTCGCACCTTCGGGGGGAAGCCCGGATGGGCCCGCGGGGAAGGACGGGGGGAGGGCACGGAAAGGCCTACGGCGGGCCGGGAACGGCCCTCATACCCCGGCTGTCTTTTCCTTTTCCAGTTCTTCGACCACCAGGTTGCCGTTCGTGAAGACGCAGATCTCGCTGGCGACCCGCAGGCCCTCTTCCACGATGGCCCGGGCGGGCAGATCCGTGTGGCGCAGGAGCGCACGGGCCGCGGCGAGGGCGTAGGGGCCGCCCGAACCGATGGCGAGGATGCCGTCGTCGGGCGCGATGAGTTCGCCGCTTCCCGAGAGGAGGAACTGCCGCTCCCCGTCCGCCACCACCAGCATGGCTTCGAGGCGCCTCAAGGCCCGGTCGGTGCGCCAGTCTTTCACGAGTTCCACGGCGGCCCGCTCGAAGTTCCCGTGGAACTCCTCCAGCTTGGCCTCGAAGCGGGTGAAAAGGGCGAAGGCGTCGGCCACCCCGCCCGCGAAGCCCGCCAGCACGCGCCCTTGGTACAGCCTGCGGACCTTGCTGGCCGTGTGCTTGATGGCCGTCTGGCCCAGCGTGACCTGCCCGTCGGCCCCCAGGGCCACCCGACCGCCCCTCGAAACGCAAAGCACCGTCGTCGAACGCACGCGCTCCACCGCCGCACCTCCAGGGCTACCATACCGCAGACCGGCCGCCAACCCAAGAAGCGCTCCGCGGAGGGGAAGACCTCTTCAACCACGGAGGGCACAGAGGGCCTTCTTTCTTGGCTCGTCTGGAGAATCTGTGGAAACCTGCGAGCCGGAGCGCGTCCCCCCCGCAGGCGGAAGGCGGTGTCCCGGCGCCGTGGGTCCAGGTTCGCCAAAGGCGAGCGGGCGGGCGCTGTGAACCGGGCCAGGCAGGCCGGCCCGCCCGAAGCCAAGCGCGCATCCAGCGCTTGGGCAGCCTGCCCCTCTCCGCTGCCTCCCTGTGGTAGATTCTTCCCTTCTGAACCAAGGAGGGTGCCATGAACGTCTTCGAGATCCAGGGTTCCTTCGGGCTGGAGAACCTCAAGGCCGCCGAGCGCGAGAAGCCCCGGCCGGGTCGGGGCCAGGTGCTCGTGCGCGTCCAGGCCGCCTCCCTGAACTTCCGCGACCTCATGACCGTGCGGGGCTCCTACAACCCCCGCCAGCGCCTCCCCCTCATCCCCTGCTCCGACGGGGCCGGGGTCGTGGAGGAGGTGGGGGAGGACGTGGCCACCGTCCGCCCCGGCGACCGCGTCATGGGGACCTTCTGCCAGGGCTGGCTCGCCGGCGAGCCCACGGCGGAGGCCCGCAAGACCACCCTCGGCGGCCCCCTGGACGGCTGTCTCGCCCAGTACGTCCTCCTTTCCGAAGCCGGGTGCGTCCCCGTGCCTCCCCACCTCTCCCCCGAGGAGGCCGCCTGCCTTCCCTGCGCCGCCCTCACCGCCTGGAACGCCCTCTTCGAGGGGCCCAGCCCCCTCCTGCCCGGCCAGACGGTCCTCGTCCTCGGCACGGGGGGCGTCTCCGTCTTCGCCCTCCAGTTCGCGAAGATGGCGGGCGCTCGCGTCCTGGTCACCTCGGGGAGCGACGAGAAGATCGCCAGGGCCCTCGAGCTCGGCGCCGAGGCGGGCTTCCACTACGCCCAAGACCCAGACTGGGACAAGTCCGTCCTGAAGGCCACATCGGGCGAAGGCGTGGACCACGTCATCGAAGTGGGCGGCGCCGGCACCCTCGAGCGCTCCCTCAAGGCCGTACGCGTCGGCGGCCAGGTCTCCATGATCGGCGTCCTTTCGGGCGCCACCGCCCCCGTCGCCGTCACTTGGCTCCTCATGAAGAGCGTCACCGTGCGGGGCATCTTCGTCGGAAGCCGCGAGATGTTCCTCCGCATGAACCGCGCCGTCTCCGCCTCCGGACTCCGCCCCGTCCTCGGTCGCCTCTTCCCCTTCCCCGAGGCCCCCGACGCCTTCCGCCTCATGCAGGAAGGCGGCCACTTCGGCAAGATCGTCGTGGGATTGCGATGAAATGCTGTGAAATGCTGGGGTCTTGTATTGCCACATTCCCCTCGAACGGCCTTCTTCCCTCGGTGGTTCATGCTCCAGGATGTGCGGTGAGCGTAAGCCGTAAAGCAGCTGGGGGTCAGGAGATCGTTGGCAAGGGCGCGGCGGCCGAGACGAGAGACGCTAGACGGAAGACGGGAGACCTTGGACGCGAGGGGAGGGTCAGGCCTGTGGCCGATCGACCGGAGGGAGGGAGGCGCGTCCCGACGCCGATGGGCCTCGTGCAAGGAAGGCGAGGCGCCCGCGCCGGAGGCGTACTTGATGTACGTTGAGGACGCGGGCGCCGAAGCCTGACGCCGCAATAGGGCCGTCGCCGTCGGTGGCGCACCCGGGGCATCCTCGAAGGGCGCCCTGCCGGGGCTCCTTGGAACCAAGACCCGCGCCGCTCCCCCGCAGGGCCTCTTCGAAGGTAGGGCTGAACGTGGACATAAGAATCCGGCCCGCCCGAAGGGCGGACCGAGGGAGAGAGACGCGAGGAGAAGGGCCTTCCTTTCGACGCGCGGACCCGACCTCGGGTGGAGGCGCCGAAGGCGCCGGGCCGGATGGGGCAAGGGGCATGTGAGATTTGGGATTTGGGATTTCGGATTTGGGAATGCAGACGGGGCGAACCTCGGCGTTCGGCGACGCCTCCCACAAGAAGCGAGACGAGAGGTGCAGTCAGGACTCCTGCCGGCCGACCGATGCGAACGGGGCTAGCGCAGGAGGGCCTTGGCGATGACCATGCGCTGGGCCTCGGAGGTGCCCTCGTAGATGGTGGTCACGCGCACGTCCCGGTAGAAGCGCTCCACGGGGTACTCGCGGCTGTACCCGTAGGCGCCGTGGACCTGCACGGCGGCGTCGCACACCTGCTTGGCGGCCTCGCTGGCGTAGAGCTTGGCCATGCTGGAGGCCAGGCCGAGGGAGGGCGACGAGGCGTCCTTCAGGGAGGCGGCCCGGTAGGTGAGCAGGCGCGCGGCGTCCAGCGCCGTGGCCGATTCGGCGAGCATGAACTGGATGGCCTGGTGCTCACACAGGGGCTTGCCGAAGGTCTGCCGCTCCTTCGAGTAGCGCACCGCCTCCTCGAAGGCCCCCTGGCCGATGCCGAGGGCCTGGGCGGCGATGCCGATGCGCGAGGCGTCGAGGGTTTGCAGGGCGATCTTCAGGCCCATCCCCTCCTCCCCCAGGAGGTTCTCGGCGGGCACCCGGCAGTCCTCGAAGGCCACGCCCGAGGTAATGGAGGCCTTCAGCCCCATCTTTTTTTCCTCGGGCAGGAAGACTAGGCCCTCCGCGGGCGCCTCCACCACGAAGGCCGACGTTCCGCGCGCGCCCTTGGAGGGGTCCGTCACGGCCACCACCACGAAGGTCCGCCCCACGTGGGTGTTTGTGATCCAGGCCTTGGCGCCGTTGAGGACGTAGGCGTCCCCGTCCCGGACGGCCCGCGTGCGGATGGCGCCGGCGTCGGTGCCCGCCCCCGGCTCCGTCAGGCAGAATCCGCCCAGGCGCTCGCCCTTGGCCAGCGGCGGCAGGAAGCGCTCCCTCTGGGCGGGCGTTCCGAAGCGGAGGATGGGCTCCTGGCAGACGGAGTTCGTCACCGACACCGTGACCGCCGTGGAGGCACACACCCGCGCAAGCTCCTCGATGGCCACGGCGTAGGCCACCGTGTCGAGGCCCGATCCCCCCAGGGATTCGGGGACGACCATCCCGAGCAGGCCCAGTTCCGCCAGGCCCGGAAGGAGGTCCGCGATGAAGGTGCCCTCGGCGTCCCGCCGGGCCACGCCGGGGCGGATCTTCTCCTCGGCGAAGGCGCGGACCATGTCCCGGATCATCTTCTGGTCGTCGTTCAGTTCGAAATCCATGGATCGGCTCCGGACGGCGCGCGCCGTCTCACTTGAAGAACTTGGCCACGTCGAGGAACAGCACGGCCACCGAAAAGAGGATGAGCAGGACGAAGCCCGCCTGCAGGATGCGGTCCTTCACGACCATGGGCAGGTCGCGCCGGAAGAGCCCCTCCACGGCCAGCACAAAGATCTGGCCCCCGTCCAGACCCGGGATGGGCAGGAGGTTGATGAAGGCCAGCTGGAGGGAGATCACGGCCACGAGCATGAGGAGGTTGTAGAGCCCCGTGCGGGCGACCTTGCCGGTGATGTAGGCGATGCTCACGGGCCCCGAGAGGGCGCTCAGGCCCACCTGGCGGGTCACGAGGCGCTTAAGGGTCCGGTAGGCGAGGGTGGACTGCTGGAGGGTGAGGGAGGCGGCCTTGGCGAAGTTGGAGGGGAAGGGGTACCGGGTCCAGACCGACTCCTGGGGGGCGATGCCGAGGAGGTAGCGGCCCGCCTCGGCGTTGAACTCGGGCGCGACCTCCACCTCGCGGCGGCTCCCCTCCCGCTCCACCACGAGGCGCCGCGGCGCGCCGTCGGAGGAGGCCATGGCCCGCTGGAACTCGTCCCAGAAGGCGAAGGCCTGGCCGTCGAGGGAAACGATGCGGTCCCCCGGCGCGAGGCCCGCGCGAAGGGCCGGAGAGGGGTCCGCTACGGCCCCGATGACGGGAGGCAGGGCCGGGAAGACGCCGATCTCCCCCACGGGCTGCTTGAGGAAGGTGGCCGCCACGGGCTCGATCCTCATGGAGAGAGTCTCCCCGTCCCGCTTCAGGACCAGGTCGTAGGGCTTCTGGTTGAGGGCGATCTCCTCCCGCGCGTCGTCCCAGTTGGCGACCTTCCGGGACCCGAGCTGGACCAGCACGTCGCCCGGACGGACGCCCGCCTTCTCGGCGGGGAGGCCCGGCGCCACGAAGCCCACGCGGGGCTCCCGCTCCCGCAGGAGGGACTCCTCCACCCCGTGCCAGACGAGCCCCGCGAAGAGGGCGTAGGCCAGGAGGGCGTTGAAGGTCACGCCCATGACGAGGACCAGGAAGCGACGCCACCTCGGCATCTCGTAGAAGGGCCTCCCGGGCCCCGCGTCCGCCGGCGCCTCGTCGTCCGGGCCCGCCTCGCCCCGGAACTTGACGAAGCCCCCCATGGGGATCCAGCGAATCTGCCAGCGGTTGTAGCCGCCCTTCCGGTCCAGGAGCCGCGGGCCGAAGCCGATGCTGAAGGCGTCCACGGCGAAGCCCTGGAGCCGGCCCGCCAGGTAGTGGCCCATCTCGTGGACGAGGATCAGCGCGCCGAGGACCAGGAGGAACAGGAGAAGCGTGAGCGCCGAGTCGAGGACCATCACGTGAGTCGCTCCGGTTGTTCGAGAAGGGCGCGCGCCGCGGCGCGGCTCGACTTGTCCAGGGCCAGGATGTGTTCGAGGCTCGCGAGGGTGGTGGGCGCCGTGGCGTCGAGGACGCGCCGGATGAGGCGCGGGATTCCGCCGAAGGAAAGCCTCCCCTCGAGGAAGGCCCCCACCGCCACCTCGTTGGCGGCGTTGAGGGCCACCTTGTGGGCCTCCGAGGCCTGGGCGGCCTGCCGCGCGAGGGTCAGGCAGGGGAAGCGCCTCTCGTCGGGCGCGGCGAAGGTCAGGGCCGAGATGTGGGCGAGGTCCAGCCGGGGCATGGGGCACGGCTTGCGCACGGGGTAGGTGAGGGCGTACTGGACGGGCAGGGCCATGTCCGCCTCGGCGAGCTGGGCGAGGACGGAGCCGTCCACGAACTCCACCAGCGAGTGGACGATGCTCTCCCGGTGCATGAGGACGGAGATCCGGTCCACGGGGAGCGAGAAGAGGTGGTGGGCCTCGATGACCTCCAGGCCCTTGTTCATCATGGTGGCCGAATCCACGGTGATTTTTGGGCCCATCTGCCATGTGGGGTGGCGCAGGACCCGTTCGGGGGAGGCGCCCTCCAGCTCCTCCAGGGGACAGTCCCTCAGGGCGCCGCCCGAGGCCGTGAGGAGCACGCGGAGGATGTGCTTGGCGCTCTCGCCCCTGGAGCACTGGTACACCGCGCAGTGCTCGCTGTCCACGGGGAGGATCTCGGCCCCCGACCGGCGCGCTCCATCCATGACGAGCCGCCCCGCCATGACGAGGGCCTCCTTGTTGGCCAGGGCCACGCGCTTGCCCTTCTGGACCGCCCGGAAGGTGGGGGCGAGGCCCTCGGCGCCCACGATGGCCGCGATCACGGTGCGGGCGTCGGGCGCGTCGGCCACCACCGTGTTCCCGTGGGGGCCGTAGGCCACCTCGACGCGCGGGAATCGGGCCTTGATCCTCCGCGCGTCCTCGGCGGATGCCACGGAGACCACGGAGGGGGAGAACTCCTCCACCTGCTCCATGAGGCGGTCGGCCCGGCGACCCGCGGCGAGCCCCACCACATGGAAGGACTCGCGCAGTTCGCGCAGGACCCGCAGGGCCGTCTCGCCGACGCTCCCCGTGGAGCCGAGGATGGCGACGCCCTGGCTCATGCGAGGAAAGCCTGGTGGTAGTAGAAGAGGACGGGGCCGTTGAAGTAGACGCTGTCGAGCCGGTCCAGGACGCCTCCGTGACCGGGCAGGAGCCCGGACGAGTCCTTCACGCCCGCCTTCCGCTTGAGGGCCGACTCGAAAAGGTCGCCCATCATGCCGAAGACCGGGAAGAGGAGGCCCAGGACGGCCACGTCCACCCACCCCAGCGGGGCCAGGCCGAGGGCCTTCCCGACGGCGACGCCGAGGAGACCGCCCGCCACGTTGGCGGCGGCTCCCTCCCAGGTCTTCTTCGGAGAAACGCGCTCGTTGAGCTTGTGCTTCCCGAAGGCCTTGCCCACGTAGTAGGCCAGGGAGTCACCCGGCCAGACGCCCAGGGCGAGGAGGAAGACCAGCCCCACCCCACCGGGCTCCAGGCGCAGGCGGAGGATGTAGGCCAGGAGGAAACCCACGTAGAGGGCCCCGAAGAGGGTCACCGAGGCGGAGACGAGGGTCTTTCCCAGCCCGGCCCGGCGGAAGAGGCCCAGGATCAAGAGGATGAGCAGGCCGGCGGCGAGCACCTCATCCACCGTGAACACATCGGGCCAGGCCACGGGGAGGAGGAAGGCCGCCCCCAGCAGCGCGAGGGTCTTCCGGAAGGGCTCCATCTCCGTGGCCTGGGCGATGCGCCCAAGCTCCCAGCCCGCGACCAGGACGGCGACGGCCACGAAGGCCCCGAAGAACCCGGGGTGCGGGGCGAGCAGGGTCCCGAGGAAGAGGGGGATCAGGACGAGCGCCGTGAGGATGCGCTTCACCGGGGCCTCGTCTTTCCCGAGGGCCCCCTGTCGGCCGCGCCTGAAACGCCTCCGTAGCGCCGGTCCCGCCTTTGGAAGTCCAGGACGGCCTCGTAGAAGTGCTGTTCCCGGAAGTCGGGCCAGAAGACGTCGAGAATGACCAGCTCGGCGTAGGCGATCTGCCAGAGCAGGAAATTGCTGATCCGATACTCCCCGCTCGTGCGGATGAGCAGGTCCGGATCCGGCAGGTCCGGCGCGTAGAGGTAGCGGCCCAGATCCTCGGGCTGGACGGGCCCGCCGTTTCCCGACGCCAGCCTCTCCTTGAGGAGGGCGCCGCAGGCGTCCGCGATCTCCGTCCGGCCGCCGTAGGAGAGGGCCAGGGTGAGGGTCCACGTCCCGTCGCGGGTCTTCTCTTCGAGGTCCCGGATGAGCCTCTGGTTGCGGGCGGGCAGGTCTTCGATGCGCCCGATGGTCCTCAGTCGGATCCCGTTTTCGAGGAGGCGGTGGGCCTCGTCGGTGAGGAACTTGTGGAGGAGGCGGAAAAGGGCGTGGACCTCGGGCTGGGGCCGCTTCCAGTTCTCCATGGAGAAGGCGTAGAGGGTGAGGTTGCGGACGCCCAGGTTGGAGGCCGCCGTGACGGCGTCCTTCACGGCTTCGATGCCCGCCTTGTGGCCCTCGATGCGGGGCAGGCCCCTCGCGGTGGCCCAGCGCCCGTTTCCATCCATGATGATGGCCACGTGCCCGGGGACGTTCTGGGGGTCCACGAGCCTGAGCAGCGGGTGGGGTTCTTTTTCGGACGTCGCGGGTCCGTGGGCCATGGCCTTCCTTCCTCGAAAGACCTTACCACGAAAGGGCTAGGCCCGCAACGAACGAAGGAGCGTGGGCGTGCGTCTTCTCGTGCCCGCCGTCAGGGGCAGGAGGGGGCGCTCCGCGGGGTTCCGTCGGACCGGGTCCCGAGGGAGGCGCCGCAGGCGTTCCGGGACCGGACGAGGTAGTAGGCGACGCCCGGGGACGCGGCGCCGTCGGAGGCCGTGAGGGTCGTTGTTCCGGAGGCCACGCAAGCGGCGGCGGTGAAGTCCGCGGGGTCGGCGCTCCGCAGGAGATCGTAGACGACGCCCGTCCCGCCGGGGGCCGAGGGCGCCTGCCAGGAAAGGTTTGTGGTCTCCCTTCCCGAGAGGGTCAGGCTTCGGGCCTCGGTGGGCGCCTTGTAGGCCGATCCGTCGGCGGGGGAGCAGTCGTCGAGGTTTCGCGAGCCGTCGCCGTCGCTGTCGAGGGTCAAGACGCGCTGGGCGTCCACAATGCCGTGGCCGAAGGTGTTGTTGGGGACAGAGGATCCGGGGACGCCGCCGCAGGTTTGGGTGGAGGTCTTTGGGTCCGCCGTGGAGGCCAGGAGGAACTCCACGGCGTCCACGTCGCCCTTGAGGTCCGGACGCGCCGAGAGGAGGAGGGCCACGACGCCCGCCACGTGGGGCCCCGCCATGCTCGTACCGTTTCGTGTTCCGTAGTAGGGGTACGTAGGAATGGAGGAGCGGACGCCTTCCCCCGGGGCCGACACGTCGGGTTTCAGGCGGTTGCTTCCGTCCACGGTCACGGGCCCCCGGCTGCTAAAGCCGGAAATGGCCTCTCCGATACCCGTGCTTCCCACGGAGAAGGCGGCGTCGTAGATCGCCGGGGGGTCGCGGACGCTTCCGCAGGAACTCCCCGAGTTGCCCGCCGAGGCGACGACCACGATGCCCGCCGCCCGAGTGGATGGCGTCGTGCCAGTTGTAATCGTGGTCCGCCATCGTCCCCTTCCAGCCCCGGTAGTGGGTCCTCAGGGCCGAGTGGTCCCACTGGTAGCCCGTGTCCTGCCCGGCCACGACCACGCCCTGGCCCGTGTAGCCCAGGCCCCAGGCGTAGGGGGCGTTGACGCGCGAGACGCCCCACTCCACGGCCAGGGGCTCGCCGCCCGCCGCCTCCGCCTCGGGCAGGCGAGCGCTCACCCGCGGATTGGAAGCGATGCGCTCCACCTCCGGACGGGAGGCCGCGTCCGACAGCGCGTCGAGGCCGCCCCGGACCCAGACCAGGTTGGCGACCCAGAAGGGCCGCGCCTCCGCCCCGAGGGCCCACAGACCGAGAAGGAGAACCGCCACCGCGCCTTTCATCCGCCGCCTCCTTCTAAAGAGTGGCTCCTCCCGCCCCGGTTGGCAAGGGAGGGTTGGAATGGGGATGGGGATTTGGGATTTCGGATTTGGGATTTGGGATTTGAAAGGAACGGAAAGGCGCGGCTGTGAGGGGAGAGCAGAATCAGCAAAGCGGACTGGAAATAGGCGGGGCGTGGGACGAAGGACGCGAACGGCGGCTAGGGTGGGGATGAGCGAGGGGACGGCCACGGCGGGCCGCCCCCGATCGAGCCTGACGCCAAACGAGCCTTCCGTTCGGAAGGCGCCTTAGGAGACTTCGTACTTCTTCCGGCCCTCGATGTAGAGATCGCCGCCGTGGCAGTCGGTGACCACCACCAGGGGCATGTCCTCCACCTCGAGGCGCCGCACGGCCTCGGGGCCCAGGTCCTCGTAGGCGATGACGTCGCACTTCTTGATGCACTTGGCGATGAGGGCCGCGGCCCCGCCCGTGGCGCCCAGGTAGACCACCTTGTGCTTCCCCATGGCCTCCTTCACGGCGTCGCTTCGCTTGCCCTTGGCGATCATGCCCTTCATGCCGATCTCCATGAGGCGCGGAGCGTAGGGGTCCATGCGGTAGGCCGTGGTGGGGCCCGCCGAGCCGATGACGTGGCCCGGCTTCGTGGGGCTCGGCCCCACGTAGTAGACCAGGGAGCCCCTGATGTCGAAGGGCAGGGGCTGGCCCTTGTCGAGGCCTTCGACCATGCGCTTGTGGGCGGCGTCGCGGGCCGTGTAGATCACACCCGAGAGGCGGACGCTGTCGCCGATCCGGAGCTTCTCCACGTCGGCGTCGGCGAGGGGCGTTTTCAAGGTATATTCGGCCATCTTCCGCTCCTCAGAGTTCCACTTCGCCGTGCCGGTCGGCGTGGCAGTTCACGTTCACGGCCACCGGCAGGGCCACGAGGTGGCAAGGGTAGACTTCGATGTTGACCCCAAGAACCGTCACCGTTCCGCCGTATCCCATGGGCCCGATGCCCAGCTTGTTCAGGCCGGCCTTCAGTTCGTCCTCGAGGGCCGCGTAGAAGGGGTCGGGGTTGCGGTGGAAGGGCGAGCGCATGGCGGCCTTCTTGGAGAGGATGCAGGACTTCTCGAAGGTGCCCCCGAGGCCCACGCCGATGACCAGGGGCGGGCAGGCGTTGGCGCCGCCCGCAGACACGGTCTCGAAGACGAACTTCTTCACCCCCTCGAGACCGTCGGCGGGCTTGAGCATGGCCTGCTTGGACATGTTCTCGCTCCCGCCTCCCTTGGCGCCGAAGGTCAGCCGGATCTTGTCGCCGGGGACCATCTCGTAGTGGATCACGGCCGGCGTGTTGTCCCCGGTGTTTTTGCGCTGGATCGGATCGTTCAGGATGGACTTGCGGAGGAACCCATCGCCGTAGGCCTTTCGAATGCCCGCGTTTATGGCCTCCGTGAGGCTCCCCTCCACGTGGACGTCCTGGCCCACCTCCGCGAAGACGACGGCGAAGCCCGTGTCCTGACAGTAGGGCACGCACTCCTGGCGGGCGATGCGGGCGTTCTCCTGGATCTGGCGGATGACCTCCCGCCCGGCTTCGGACTTCTCCTGCGCGAGGGCCTCGTCGAAGGCCTTGAGCATGTCCGCGCCGATGTCGTAGTTGGCGTTCATGGCCACCTTGGCCAGGGCCTCGGTGACCTCCTGAGCCTTCACCGTCCTCATGGGCCTCCCCCGTGCAGTGGAGGGCCCGGTCCACCAGGCCCCCGAAGGGTGGATGATAACCCCCACGGACCTCCGGTGACAAGTGCCGTCCTTGTCCCGCACAAGCCCCGTGTGGTGGTATACTCGGCGCAACGAGTCCGGTGGGACCCCGGCGTGGGTACGCCGCGGGACCGCTGGGGGGCGGAACCCAGAGGCACTTTGAAAGGAGATGGGCACATGCTGAACAAGATCGGTCTCATCGGCGGTGGGTTCATCGGCGGCGTTCTCACCCAGGAGATCGCCCAGCGGAGGCTCGCCCGAGAAGTGGGGTTGGTGGACCCGGCCCCCATGGCCGGCCCGAACGATCCCCCGGAGCGCCAGGAGGTGCTCAAGAAGCAGTCGGTGTCCATCGGCAAGTGCCTGGACATCGCCGAGGGCCTGCCTACGATCCGCCGGGACATCAAGCTCGTCGGCTCTAAAGACTACTCGTCCCTGGCCGGCGCCGAACTGGTCATCAACACCGCCGGCGTGCCCCGCAAGGCCCGCCCGGACGGGACCTTCCCGAGCCGCGAAGAGCTGCTCGCCATCAACCTCAAGGTGACCATCGAAGTGGCCAAGGGCATCCAGCAGTACTGCCCCAACGCCATGATCATCTCCATCGCCAATCCCCTCGACGCCATCGTCTACACCCTGGACAAGCGGCTGGCTCCTCCCAAGAACAAGCTCTTCGGCATGGCGGGCGTCCTCGACTCCGGCCGCTACTGCTACTTCGTGGCCGAGGCGGCCAAGGTGTCGGTGGAGAACGTGAACGCCATCGTCCTCGGCGGGCACGGCGACGACATGGTGCCGGTGCGCAGCTCCTGCCTCATCGCCGGCATTCCCGTCAGCAAGTTCCTCGACGCCGACACCCTCGCCAAAATCGAGGCGCGCACCCGCAAGGCCGGCGGCGAGGTCGTGGGCCTGCTCGGCTTCGGCTCGGCCTTCGTGTCCCCCGCGTGGGCCGCGCTCGAGATGGCCGAGGCGGTGATCTACGACAAGCGCAAGATCCTGCCCGTCTGCGCCAAACTCGAGGGCGAGTACGGCGTCAACGGCCTCTTCGTGGGCGTTCCGGCCATCGTCGGAAAAAACGGCATCGAGAAGGTCATCGAGCTGGACCTCACCCCCGAAGAAAAGGCCGCCCTCGCCAAGTCGGTGGACGGCGTCAAGAAGACCTGCGACGAGGCCGACGGGATGCTCAAGAGCCTGTAACCCGGGCCTGCCTCGTTTCCCATTCAGGGCTCCCCGCCGCGGCGGGGAGCCCGTTTCATTTGCGGCGCGCCGCCTGCGAAACGAAGGGATTCGGAGAACGCGAGGGGAAGGGGAAAAAGACATCGGCCAGATCTCCTCCATCTCCTTCCTTTCCGGGCGGCTTGCCCCCCGAATCGGACCCTTCGGCCGCGGCGGCGGCTTTAGGTCCCGACCTGCGCGCGCCTTTCCTTTCTGCTAGAATCCCCCCTTCGCGGCGCCGGCGGTAGAACCGGAGCCGCGTCAACCGAGGAGGCACCGATGCGGAGAGCGGGAAGGGCGCTGGTCGCGGCGCTCGTTCTGGCGGTATGGAGCGGTCTGGCCTGGAAGGCAGCCGGGTACGGCCCCACCTTCGAGAAGCTCAAGGGGGTGACGGCTGAAACGTATCCCGGAGCGGACGCCGTCGTCGTGTCCGACGAGACCCGCGTGGACGTGGAAGACTCGGGCTTGAGCCACGTGAGCCGCACCCAGCTCATCAAGGTGCTCACGGAAAAGGGGGCGGCCGAGTGCGTCACGTTGAGGTTCGACTACGACCCGGCCTCCTCCTACGCCGAGGTCAAGAGCCTCACCGTCTTCCGCAAAGACGGGAAGCCGGAGGAGGTGCCCGCGGAGCGCGTCCACGACCTGCCCCAGCCCCAGTTCATGATCTACTGGGGGCCGCGGATGAAGGTGGCGAGCGTGCCCAAGCTTCATCCGGGCGACGCCGTGGAGATCAAGACCTACTCCAAGGGCTTCGTCATCGCCTACCTTCACGATCAGGCATCGCAGGACGACGAGCGGTACATCCCTCCCATGCGCGGCCACTACTACGACGTGGTCCTCTTCCAGGGGGACCGCCCCATCGTGCGCAAGAGCTACACCATCGTCCTGCCCAGGGACAAGCCCATCCGGGCCCGCGTGTACAACGGAGAGCTGGGCCACGAGACGGGCTTCGACGAGAAGACCCTGTCCTACACGTGGTGGAAGGAAAACGTCCCCGCCGCCGATCGCGAACCCCGCATGGTGGAGGATTCGGACGCCTTCCCCAAACTCGTGCTCGCGACGGTCATGGACTGGCCCGAGAAGAGCCGGTGGTTCTACCACGTGAACGAGGACGTGGACACCTTCGCCTACGACGACGCCATCGTCGCGAAGACCCAGGAGATCGTCCGCGGCCTGAAAACCGACGACGAGAAGCGGCTCGCGCTCCTCGCGTGGGTGGCCCGGCAGATCCGATACAGCGGCATCAGCATGGGCAAGGGCGAAGGCTACACCCTGCATCCCGGCAAGATGGACTTCAACGACCGGGCGGGCGTCTGCAAGGACATCGCCGGCATGCTGGTCACCATGTTCCGCGCGGCGGGGTTCAAGAACACCTACCCCGCCATGACCATGGCCGGGGCCCGCGTGGAGGACATCCCGGCGGACCAGTTCAACCATTGCGTCGTGGCCACGGAGGTCGCGCCCAATCAGTACAAGCTCTACGACCCGACTTGGTGCCCCTTCAGCCGGGAGGTCTGGTCCTCCGCCGAGAGGCCCCAGAACTACGTCATCGGCTCTCCCCGGGGCGAAGTCCTCATGGAGACGCCTCCCGCGGAGGCCTCGGAGAACTTCATTCGGGTCGTCTCGACGGGCTCGATCAACGAGAAGGGCGACCTCGACACGACCCTCGCCATCTCGGGGGGCGCCTACAGCGAGACCAACCTGGTCTGGCTGGTCGTGAACAGCCCGGCCGCCGAGGTCCGCTCGAACCTCGAGAAGTTCGTGGCGGCCATCTCCCCCGCCGCGCGCCTCGTGGACTATGCCTACACGGACCCCATCGACGTGACGAAGCCCTTCCGCATGACCCTCCACGTCCAGGCCCCCGGGTACGCCATGGCCACCGGCAAGGAGATGATCCTCACGCCTCCCCTGGCCCGGAACATCCTCCAGAGCCCCAGGCTCACGGACTTCCTGCTGGCCGTAAAGGGCAAGGAGCGCAAGCACGACATCTTCCTGAGGGCCACCCGGGAGTTCCTCTTCGAGGAGCGCCTGGCCCTTCCAAAGGGCTACGGGCTCAAGTCCGCCCCCGAGGTGAAGACCGTGGAGTCCCCCTCGGCGGACTTCTCGGCGTCCCTTTCCGTGGAGAACGGCGCACTCGTCTTGAAGGAAAGGCTCGCCGTCAAGAAGAAGATCGTGCCCGCCGCCGACTACGCCGGCCTGAGGGACGCCGTGGAGGCCGTGAACGGGCTGTCCAAGGCCCTGGTGGTGGTGGGGAAATGAGCGAGACGGATCGATCCAACGCTGGAAAGCCGGAGAGAGACATGAGAAAAGCCCTTCTGATCGCCACGCTTTTCGCCGTGGTCCTTCCCCTCTGGGCGGCCGGACTTCCTCCGCAGTATGCCGCAACGCCCACCGCCAAGGAGTACCCCTCCGCGGACGTCCTCGTCCTCTCGGAGAAGACCGCCTTCACCCTCCATCCCGACGGCCGGGTGGAGAAGTCCGTCTCCCTGCGCGAGAAAATGTTGACCTACCAGGGCATGGACGACGCGGGAGACCCCTACGTCGCCTTCCACAAGGATCTGCAGGACCTCTCCGTGACCCGGTGCCGGACCTACACCGTGGAAGGCCTCACGGTGGACGCCAAACCCAACTCCTTCAACGAGCGGACCCCCTTCGCCCTGGAAAAGGCGCCGGCCTACGCCGGATGGCGAGAGATGGTCATCACGAAGGTGGGCCTCGACCTGAACGCCGTGGTCGAGCTGGACTACACGGTCGCCGACCGCAAGCCCTGGCGCCGCTTCTTCGAGGGGGTCGTGGTCCTCCAAAACGACCGGCCGGCCCTGGTGCGGGAGGTTTCCCTGACGGTCCCCGAAGGCATGGGGTTCCACGCCCGCCTCTTCGGCGCCGAAGCCGCCCCCTCCGTCACCCGGACAGGCGGTGCGGAAACCACCACGTGGACCCTCTCTAACGTCCCCGCCGTTCCGCCCGGCGAGCTCCACCACGGCGCCGACGGGTTTCTCCCCACCCTCGTCTTCTCCACGTGCCCGGACTGGGGCCACCAGAACAGCATCCTTTCGAGACTGGTCGAGAAGGCCGCCGCCTCCTCCTCGCCCGCCCTCGACGCCAAGGTGGACGAACTCCTGAAGAACGTCCAGGGCGGCTTCGAGAGGGCACTCAAGCTCCACGCCTACGTGGCCGAGTCCATCAACGACGTGCGCTGGCCCCTCGCGGCCTTCGACCACGCTCCCCGGACCGCCGCGGACACCTTCGACACCGGGTACGGACACGCCCTCGACAAGGCGGTCCTCCTGCAGTCCATGATGAATCGGGCCGGCCTCCAGACCGCCATCGCTTTGGGCTATCCCGCTGTTCCGGGCGGGCTCGATCCCTCCCTGGTGCCCTCCCTGGCCCTTCTGGAAAAGCCGATTCTCCGCGTGGAAATGGGCCAGAATCCCCTGTGGCTGGACCCCTCCGCCCCCCTCTCGGAGAGTTCCCAAAAGCAGTTGGCCGGACTCAAGGGGCTCCCCCTTGTGGCCGGCATCGGCGAACTCCACACCCTGGACTACCCCGGTGAGGACATTCTCGGGGTTGAACTGGACGTGCGCGTGGCGAAGGACCTTTCCCTGTCCGGCGAGGGCAGCGCGCTCTTCTCGGGACGGTACAGTCCCTATTACGCCGTCCAGGGATCGGCCGACGGCCAGAAGGCGGTGCTGTCGGCCCTCCTCTCCTCCGTCCTCCCCGGGGCGGAGGTGGCGAAGTTCGACGTGGTGCGGCTCGAGCCCGGCCAAGTGGTGATCAAGACCACCTTCACGGCCCCCTCTCCGTCGGCCTCCGGGGCCAAGGCCCTCGCCCTCGGGGTGCCCAAGCCCTCCCTCCTGGCCGGCTTCGCCAACAGCCACGTGAGCCGACGGTCCCTCCCGACGGTCCTGCCCCACGCGGGCCGCGAGCACGTCACGGTGAACCTCACCCTCCCCGAGGGCCTCCGGCCCCTCTACGTGCCCGCGTCCACGAAAATCGAGAACCGCGCGGGCTCCCTCCATCGAAGTTTTCAACGCTCCGAAAAGGGTCTCGTCTTCGACTGGAAGGCCGAAATCGGCGGCTCCGTGGTGGCCCCGGACGTTTACGGGGATTGGAAGGCCCTCTTCTCCGCCGCCCAGAATCCCTCCGGGCGAACCGTGGTCTGGTCCGCGAAGCCCTGATCCGCCGGAACTCCGGCGCGCGACGGGCGGTCCTCCGGGGCCGCCCGTCCGTGTCCTGGCCCCAACGGGAGGCGGGACCACCCCTGGGAGGGAGAGTCCGTCTTTGATATGCTC
Organism: uncultured Thermoanaerobaculia bacterium; assembly: GCA_964589625.1. Taxonomy (GTDB): domain Bacteria; phylum Acidobacteriota; class UBA4820; order UBA4820; family DSQY01; genus JBFLVU01. Next base: position 48,375 of record CAZPSH010000003.1, on the reverse strand, counting down.
TCAGCTTCCGCCGGAGGACCCCATGGGCGACACCCTAACGATCGCGGGCAAGACATTCCGAAGCCGCCTGTTCCTCGGAACGGGCAAGTACCCGGACTACGAGACCATGGCAAAGGCCCTGGAGGCGAGCAGGGCCGAGGTCATCACCGTGGCCGTGCGGCGCGTCGAGTTGGACCGGACCAAGGCCTCCCTCCTGGACTTTATCGACCCCAGGAAGTACTTCCTCCTCCCGAATACGGCGGGGTGCTACACGGCCGACGAAGCGATCCGAGCCGCCCGGCTGGGCCGGGAGGCGGGCATGTCGGAGTGGATCAAGCTGGAGGTCATCGGAGACGAAAAGACTCTCTTCCCCGACAACGCGGGCCTCCTTGAAGCCACGAAGGTCCTCGTCAAGGAGGGCTTCGTGGTCCTTCCGTACACCAACGACGACCTCGTCAACGCCAAGCGTCTGCGGGACGCCGGCGCCGCCGCGGTGATGCCCCTCGGGGCGCCCATCGGATCCGGGATGGGCATCCAGAATCCGCACAACATTTCCATCATCAAGGAGTTCATGGACGTTCCCGTGATCGTGGACGCGGGGGTGGGCACGGCCGGCGACGCGGTCCGGGCCATGGAGCTGGGTGTCGACGGCGTGCTGATGAACACGGGCGTGGCGGGGGCGCAGGACCCCGTCCTCATGGCCTCGGCCATGCGCAAGGCGGTGGAGGCGGGACGCGAGGCCTTCCGGGCGGGCCGCATCCCCATGAAGCGATACGCGACGGCGTCTTCGCCCCTCGAGGGGCTGGTGAAATGAGAGAAAAGGGACTAAGGGACTATGGGACTAAGGAACTAGGGGACTGGGGAAAGACCGTGCGAACGGGTGCTGTATCCTAGTCCCTCCGTCACATAGTCCCCTAGTCCCTCCCGACTTTGGAGGGAGATGATGGTGAATTTCGAACTGTCCAAGGAGCACCGGGAACTCGTGGAGAAGGCGAAGGACTTCGCGGACCGGGAGGTCCGGCCCGTGGCGAGGCAGTACGACGAGTCCTGCGAGTTCCCGTGGCCGGTGGTGCAGAAGGCCTACGACGAGGGCATCATCAACGGCGCCATCCCCAAGGAGTACGGCGGCGCCGGCCACTCCTCCTTCGAGGGGTGCCTTGCGAGCGAGGAGCTGGGCGCGGCCTGTTCGGGGATCGGCATCTGCATCGACGCCAACAACCTGGCCCTCACGCCCCTGCTCGTAGGGGGGAGCGACGCCCTCAAGAAGAAGATCTTCGGGCATCTCGTGGAGGCCCGGGGCCTCGCGGCCTTCTGCCTCACGGAACCCGAGGCGGGCTCCGATGCCGGCGCCGTAAGGACAACGGCCGTCCGGAGGGGCGACTCCTACATCATCAACGGCCAGAAGCGCTTCATTACCAACGGCAAACAGGCCATGTTCCACACGGTCTTCTGCAACACCGATCCGGGCCGCGGAGCTCGCGGGATGTCGGCCATCGTGGTCCCCGCCGACGCGCCGGGAGTGATCATCGGCCGCGAACTGCCCAAGATGGGCCAGCGCGCTTCCTGCCAGGTGGAGATCGAGTACCACGACGTCGCCGTCCCCGCCGAAAATGTCATCGGCAAGGAAAACATGGGCTTCCTCATCGCCATGAAGACCTTCAACCGCACCCGCGCGGGGGTCGCCTCGGCGGCCGTGGGGATGGCCCGCGAGGCCTACGAAGTGGCCAAGAAGTGGGCCCTCAACCGCCGCCAGTTCGGACAGCCCATCGCATCCTTCCAGGCCATCGGGTTCATGTTCGCGGAGATGCTGACGGAGATCACCGCCTCCCGCTTCCTCGTCTGGAACGCCGCCCTGCTGACGGACGCCGACAAGGAGGTGGGGACCTACTCGGCCATGGCCAAGTACTACGCCACCGACGTGGCCATGAAGGTGGCCACCGACTGCGTCCAGATCATGGGGGGAGACGGCTACTCCAAGGACTTCATCGTGGAGAAGATCATGCGGGACGCCAAACTGTCCCAGATTTACGAGGGGACCAACCAGGTCCAGCGGCTGGTCATTTCGAAGAACACGCTCAAGTGAGCCGCGGGGCGCGAGAAACGGCAGGCAAGGAGGCGAGGGGGGCGGAAAGGGAAGGAGAACCATGAACTACCCGGTCTGGGACGTGGCCTTCGCGCGCTGGATCATCGCGCTGATCGCGGTCGTCCACGTTTTCATCTCCCAGTTCGCCATCGGCGGCGGGCTCTTCATGGTGTGGATGGAGCACCGGGGCCGGGCCGCCGAGGATCCAGCCCTGAGGCAGTGGCTGAAGCGCTTCGCCCGGTTCTTCGCCTTCTGGACCCTGGTGGTGGGCGCCGTCACCGGCGTGGGCATCTGGTTCACCATCGGCCTCATCAGCCCCGAGGCCACATCGGCGCTTATCCGCACCTTCGTGTGGGTCTGGGCCATCGAGTGGGTCTTCTTTCTGGTGGAAATCGTCAGCCTTCTGGTCTACGTCTACGGATGGGACGTCCTGCCGCGAAAGACGCACCTCGCCGTGGGCTGGATTTACTTCGCATCGGCCTACCTGTCCCTCGTGGCCATCGACGGGATTCTTGCATTCCAGCTCACGCCGGGCTCCTGGCTGGAGAGCCCCTCCCTGGCGGCGGCCTTTTTCAACCCCCACTTCCTGCCCTCGCTGGGTTTCCGGACGCTCCTGTGTCTGGTGCTCGCGGGGACGTACGCCCTGGCCGCTGCCGCCCCCCTCTCGGACCGCATCCTCAAGGCCGAGGTGGCGAAGCCAGCGGCTCTCTGGGTAGTCCTTCCGGCCCTGCTCCTGTTGCCCTCGGCCTGGGGGGTCTTCCGCCTGCTCCCCGCGGACCGGAGGGACATCCTCTGGGCGTCTCCCTCCGTCCTTCACGCGGCCATCCTTCTCGGGGCCGCCCTCGTGCACCTTCTTCTCCTTACCCTCCTTCTCGTGTATCGGCGCCCGCGCACCTTCGGGAGACCCTCCGCCCTGGTCCTCCTGCTCTTCGCCTTCGTGGCGGTGGGCGCCTCGGAGTGGGCCCGTGAGGGTCTGAGGAAGCCCTTTCTCGTTCCGGGCTACGTCTACGCCAACCACGTGAGCGTCCCCGATCTGCCCCTCCTACGGGAGAAAGGCCTCCTCGCCTCGTGGCCCTACGCCCGCCAGACGACCGTCGCCGGCCGGGAAGCAGAGGCCGGGGCGGAGGTCTTCCGCATCGCTTGCTCGGCGTGCCACGGGGTCTCCAGCGGACCCCGGGCCCTTCGGCCCCGGCTTTCGGGACTCGACCTCGACTACGCAGGAGCGCTCGTCTACCGGTCCGACTCCATGCGTGCGCCCATGCCGCCCTTCCCGGGCACGCAGGAGGAGGCCCGGGCCGTCGCCGCCTTCCTCCTGGGGGGGGCCACCCCTGCCGATCCCGCCGACGGCGAGCAGGCCTTCACCAGGCGCTGCGCTCCGTGCCACACCTTCGGGGGCGCCTTCCGGCCCCTCGCGCCCGCCTTCAAGGGCATGAGTCCCCGGGACGCCGCCGACCTCGTCGCCGCAATGGATTCCATCAACGAGAAGATGCCGCCGTGGACCGGAACCGACGCCGAATTGCAGATGCTCGCGGCGTATCTCACGGGCCCCGGTGCGGGAGGCGCGCCGTGATGCCCATCCCCTCGCCCGACCTGTTGCCCGCCCCCGGACCCTATTGGCTCTTCAAGGCTCTCCTGTGGGCGACCTTCCTCCTCCACCTGCTGTTCATGAACGCCACATGGGGCGGTAGCCTGCTCCTCTCCGTATTCCTCTTCAAGGGGCGGGAGAAGCACATCGAGGTGGCCAGGAGCCTTGCCTCCCTCCTCCCCTACGCTACGGCACTGGCCATCGTTTTCGGGGTGGCGCCCCTCCTGTTCATCCAAGTGATCCACGGTCGCCTGTTTTACTCGGCCAGCATCCTCCTGGGCGCGCCCTTCCTGATGGTCATTCCCGTCCTCCTGACGGCTTACTCCCTCCTCTACCTCCTGCGCAGAAAGCTCGCGCATGCGTGGAGGCCCGGCCCGTACGTGGCCCTGCTCGTCACGACACTCTTCGGGTACGTGGGGTTCGTCCAGGCCAACGTGTTCGCCCTCCTGACGGATCCCGAGAGGTTCCGCCAGAAGTACCTGGACCACCCGGCGGGCCTCCAGTTCAACCTGGCCGACTTCACGGTCCTGCCTCGGTTCCTTCACATCCTGTTCGCCTCCGTGGCCCTGGCCGGCCTCTACGTGGCCATCCGGGGAGCGAGGCGCCTGCCCGCTGACCCGGAGGCGGGACGCTGGCAGTTCCGAAGCGGAATCACCTGGTTCGCGGGGGCGACCCTCGTGAACTTCGTCGTGGGGATCTGGTGGCTCCTCGCCCTGTCGCCGGAGTCCATCCGGTCCCTTATGGGTGGCAGCCTCCTGGGCACCGCCGCCTTCGCGGTGGGACTGGCGGCCGGGCTCGGCGCCCTCGTCTTTTCCCTGCTCGGGATCAACTCGGTGAAGGCCGGCGCCTTTCTCCACGCCGCCGGCGGCTGCCTCGTCCTGACCATCCTCGCCATGGTGCTCATGCGCGACGTCACCCGGGATGCCGCCCTCGCCGCCCAGTCCGCCGGCCGCTCGGTCGAGGTGCCCCAGTGGGGCGCCATTCTCCTGTTCTTCCTTCTCTTCGCGGGGGGAGTGGCCCTCTGCGCGTGGATGCTGGCGCGCCTGGGACGGGCCTCGGCAGCAGGCCGCCCGGAAACAACCCCCCGGCCCGGCCTCGGCGACTCGGGCCTTCACCGGGTGGACCCGGCCGAGTCGGGCGTGCGCAAACTCATTCCCTCGGACTCCCAGCCCCTCAAAATACCCGGCCCGCCCTCCTCGGGCGTTCGGCGCCTCGACGACGAGGAGTAGTGGACGCGTGAGGGGCCTTTGACGAACGGCAAGGATCGGCGGCGATCCGCGGAGCATCCGATGAAGAACGACGTCTTCTCCGAATTCCGGAAGCACTCCATCGAGTTCGTGGACCTCATGTACACGGATCTCCTGGGGGGGTGGCACCACCTTTCCCTCCCCGCCGAGCGCTTCACGCCGGCCACGGCAAAGGCGGGCGTGGGCGTGGACGGCTCGTCGGTCACGGGCTTCCGAAAGGTGAAGTCGGGCGACATGGTGCTCGTTCCCGACCTCTCCTCCCCGTTCCTCCACCCCTTCGCCGACCGGCCCACCCTGTGTGTTATCGGCGACCTGGTGGACGTGGACGCCCGCGAGGGCTTCTCACGCGACCCGCGCTACGTGGCACGCAAGGCCGAGCGCCACCTCGCGGGAGCCCGCAGGGGCGAACACAGCCTCTGGCTTCCCGAATTGGAGTTCTACCTGTTCGACGAAGTGCGGGTCTTCGGCCGCCCCGGATACAGCGGATACAAGATCCTCTCTCGGGAGGCAGGCGCGCCCGACGGTTCCCCCCGGGTGCCCGAGCACGAGCCACGGCGGAAGGGCTACCACGCCGCCTCGCCCGAGGACCGCTTCGAGGACGTTCGCGCCGAGATATGCACCCGCCTCGCCGCCGTGGGAATCCCCGTGAAGTACCACCACCACGAGGTGGGCCCGGCGGGCCAGGTGGAAATCGAGCTCAACTTCATGCCCCTGCTCAAGGCCGGCGACTCGGTGGCCCTCGCCAAGTGGATCGTCCGCAACGTGGCCCTCCGCTACGGCCTAGTGGCTACCTTCATGCCCAAGCCCCTATACGGAGAGGCGGGCTCCGGCCTCCACTACCATCAGTACCTCACAGACGGGAAGACCTCCGCGTTCTACGCGGCCTCGGGCAAGGGCCCTTTGAGCCGCACGGGCCTTCATTACGTGGGCGGTCTCCTTCAACACGGAAAGGCCCTGGCGGCCTTCACGAACCCCAGCACCAATTCCTACAAGCGGCTCGTGCCGGGCTTCGAGGCCCCCGTCCGCCTCACCTACTCCGTGGGCAACCGCACCGCCGCCATCCGGATCCCGGGGTACGCCAAGGCCCCCGACAGCGTGCGCATCGAGTACAGGCCTCCGGATGCGACAAGCAATAGCCACCTCGCGATCGCGGCCATGCTCATGGCTGGCCTGGACGGCATCAAGAAGAAACTGGACCCCGGTTCTCCCCTCGGGAAGGACCTGTTCCACATGCCCCCCGAAGAACTCAACGCCGTTCCGGCCCTTCCCACCTCCCTCAACTGGGCCTTGGACGCCCTCGAGCGCGACCACGGCTTCCTTCTGGAGGGCGGTGTCTTCACCGAGGACCTCCTCGAAACCTGGGTGGCCCTCAAGCGCCAGGAGGCGCGCGACTTCGCCGAGCGCCCCCATCCGCGCGAGTTCGAGTTGTACCTGAACGCCTAGGCCCGAAAGGAGGCAAGGAAGCAGGCCCCCCGGGGGCGTCCGGACCGGCGCCGCGCCGATTCATCCGGCCTGCCGGGGCCCCGGAAAACCGGGGACGCCGAATCCGCCCCCACCCATTGACACCCCCACCGCCACGACCTACCGTTTCTCCGGGGAGGGAGCGCATGGACCCTGAAATCACGTCCCGCCGCCGGTTCCTGGAGCGCCTGGCCGGACTGGGCGGAGCCGCCTGCGGCGCAAGCCTGCTTCTCTCCTCGCCAGCCCTGAGGGGGAAGGCCCTCTTCCTGTGGGTCGAGGCCTCCGGGCGCACGGATCTCTCCGATCTCCTGCTCCGCGCCCCGGTGGCACGCTACTGGGCTCCGGCGGGCGCCGTCTGCGCCGACTGCCATTCCACGGTGCCCAAGGGAGCCGCCGCCAAGGGCCACCGGAAGCCAGCCCCCGTTCGGTGCCTCCTCTGCGCCCACGGGTGCGTCCTGAAGGACGGCGAGCGAGGGCGGTGCCGGGTGCGCATCAACGTCCGGGGCGAGATGCGGACGCTGAGCTACGGCCACCCCGTCGCGGAGCACGTGGACCCCATCGAAAAGAAGCCCTTTTACCACTTCCTTCCCGGGGCCCAGGCCTACTCCCTCGCCACCGCGGGCTGCCCCCTCCGGTGCCGCTTCTGTCAGAACTGGGAGATCTCCCAGGCTTCCCCCGAGGACTACGGCGCCGACTTTGTCTCGGCGGGCGCCCTGGCGAACCGCGCCCGCGAGATCGGGGCGCCCGTTCTGGCCTTCACCTACAACGAGCCCACGGTCTTCTTGGAGTACTTCAGCGACACGGCGCGGGAGGCGAAAAAGCACGGCATCCGCTCGGTCCTCGTCTCGTGCGGCTTCATGAACGAGGAACCCTTGAAGGAGATGATCGAGGTCCTGGGAGCCATCAAGATCGATCTCAAGGGCTTTTCGGAGGACTTTTACCGCCGGGTCTCGGGCGCCGAACTCCAGCCGGTCCTTCGCAGCATCCGCCAGGTGGCCAAGTCCGGGCGGCACCTGGAGATCGTGAACCTCGTGGTCCCCACCTTGAACGACTCGCCCCGGGATCTGGACGAACTCTGCCGATGGGTCGCCGGGGAGGTCGGGCCCGACGTGCCGGTGCACTTCACGCGCTTTCATCCCGATTACCAGATGCTCCATCTTCCGCCCACCCCCGTGGCCACACTCGAGCGCGCCCGCGAGACGGCCCTCCGCCACGGCCTGCGCTACCCATACGTGGGAAACGTGCCGGGCCACCCGGGGAACCACACGTATTGTCCGGGGTGCGGGAAGGTCGTGATCGAACGAAACGGGTTCTTCGTCATTTCAAAGAGTCTCAAGGACGGCGCGTGCGCCCACTGCGGGCGCCCCATCGCGGGAGTGTGGTCATGAGAGCGTTAACGGTTCTGACGCCGGTGGTCGTCCTCCTGGCCGGCCTCCTCTGGAGCGCGTCCGCCCCCGCCGCGCTGCGCGAGCCCGCTCACGCAGGCCGCTTCTACCCCGCCGATTCGAGGAAGCTCGAGGCCGCCGTCCGGGCCTTTCTTGACGAGGCCGTGCTCCCGTGCGGAGAGCGCCCCGTGGGCCTTGTGGCCCCCCACGCGGGCTACGTCTTCTCGGGGCAGATCGCCGCCGACGCCTACCGACAAGCCGCCGGCTTCGAGTACGACGTTGTGGTCATCCTGGCCACCAACCACACGGTGGAGCCCTTCCCCGGCGTGTCCGTTTTCGGCGGCGACGGATACCGCACACCCCTCGGCCTCGCGAAGGCCGATCGCGACCTGGCCCGCGCTCTCCACGAGACGGACCCTTCCTTCGCCTACCGCCCGGAGGCCCACGCCCGAGAGCACTCGGAGGAGGTGCAGATCCCCTTCCTCCAGATTCTCTTTCCCAAGGTGCCCATCCTCTCCGCCGTCGTGGGATCCGCCGAACCGGCCATCTGCCGGCGCTTCGGCCAGGCCCTGGCCCGCGCCCTCGCCGGCAGGAAGGCCCTCCTCGTGGCCTCCACCGACCTCTCCCACTACCCCGGATGGGGGGACGCTGTGGAGGCCGATCGCCGGACCCTGGAGGCCGTGGCCAGCCTCGACGCCGAAGCCCTGCGCTCGACGCTGGACAGGGAGGAAAGGCGCGGCCGGCCGGGCCTGCAGACCTGCGCCTGCGGCGAAGGCCCGCTCCTGTCCCTGATGGAGGCCGCCAAGACCCTCGGCGCCCGGCGCGGAATCGTCGTCAGTTACGCCAACTCGGGGGACACGGTCTTCGGCGAGGTGGACCGGGTCGTCGGGTACGGCGCGGTGGCTTTTACCGCCGGGGCCGGACCCTCGGACACCACGGCCCTGAATCCCCCCGCCGCCGCGTCAGCGGTCGGCCCCCTCCCGGCCTCCGACCGGGAGACTCTCCTTCGCCTGGCCCGGCGGACCCTCGAGCGGTACTACGCCACCGACACGGTGCCCCTCCCGCGGCCCGCCTCTCTCGCCCTGCGGGCCGAGCGGGGCGCCTTCGTGACCCTCCATGAAAAGGGCGAACTGCGCGGGTGCATCGGACACATGGCCCAGGACACGCCCCTCGCCCTCACGGTGAGCCGGATGGCGATCCAGGCGGCCCTCCACGACACGCGCTTCGAGCCCGTCCGCGCCGAGGAGTTGCCCCTTCTGGAGATCGAGATCTCGGCCCTCACGCCCTTCGCGCGGGTTCCCGGCCCCGGCTCCGTCGCCGTGGGCCGGGACGGAGTCCTCATCCGGAAGGGGGGGCGCCGCGCCGTCTTCCTTCCCCAAGTGGCCCCGGAGCAAGGGTGGGGGCGGGAAGAACTCCTCACCCACCTCTGCCGAAAGGCAGGCCTTCCCGATGACGCCTGGCGAGGCCCCTGCGAACTCTTCACCTTTCAGGCCGAGGTGTTCGGGGAGGGGAACCGCGATAGGAAATAGGGCGCGTCTGGAGAAACCGTGCAGACCCGCGCCCTGGTGCGCCCCCGCCTCGAAGACCGTCTCCCGCGCGGGGCGCCGGGTCACGACATGAACCACGCCTCCGAAGGCCCCGGGTCCGTGGGCCGCCGACGCGGGCCCCTTCAGGACCTCAACGCGCTCGATGGCCTCCGCGGGGGGGAGGAATTCCATCAGGTGGCGCCCCGTCTGGGGGTCGGTGACCGGGAACCCGTCCACAATCAGGGGATTGGGGTGCCCTCGAGCCGGAGGGGAGAGGGCCCCAAGGGTGGGGTGAGGCTCCACGGGCTTTGCCCGTGGAGCGGGGAGGGAATGGCCCTCCCTGTGGAGGAGAAGAAGCCTTTCGGTGGAATCGGGGGTGCCTTCTCGAAGGCTTCCCCGTTTCCATCGCGGAACTTGGAAGGTAGAGGAGCGCGGAAACCGGGTCGAAGACGGAAAGAGAGCCCGGTTCCCCCCAAGTAAGCGTCGACGTGGGCCTCAGGCCGAGGCCCAAAAGAGATCCCGTTACCGTCGCCTCCGTGGATCCCGCCGGACCCGCCTGTGCCGCCGCGTCGGCCTCCTGGGCAGGGGCCGGAGGCGCGACAAGCGTCAGGGAGCGGTGAGGACAAGCCCAGAAGCCGGGTACGCCCCTCGAAGGTCGATGCCCGAGCCTCCGCTTCCCGTCCCCCTCGCGCCTTTGCCTGTTCACCCGATTCCCGATGGGTTCTAATGTCTCCATGGGAGCGGCGCTCTTTGCGGTGGGGCTCGTATCGCTGTTGGGCCAGGTGGTTCTCCTGAGGGAGGCCCTGGTGGCGGCCTACGGAGCGGAGTTGGCGGCGCTCGTGGGGCTGGGGCTTTGGCTCGTGGGGACCGCCCTCGGGGCGGGCGCTGGAGCGCGGCTACGGTCCCCTTCGATGCGTGGGGCCAGACGTCTGGTTCTGGCCCTGGGCTTCGCGATCCCCCTCCTCGCCCTCTTCCTTCGGCTCTCCCGTCCGCTCCTCGGCGGCGTCCCCGGCGCCTTCCTCCCGGCCGTGCTCCAGGGTGGCTTGGCGGCCGCCGCCTTCCTTCCCCCGGGTCTCCTTTCGGGTCTCGTGTTCCAGCGGTGTGCGGCCCTCGCGTCGCGGGAGGGAGGAACCTTTTCCAAGGCCTACGCGGTGGAGTGCGCCGGCTCCGCGGCAGGCGGCCTCCTGGTAACGGGCCTTCTCGGCCTGGGCCTCTCCAATCTGGCGGCCGCCTTTCTGGCGGCGCTCCTGGCCGCGGCCGCAGGCCTCGCGGCCTTCCCCGGCGGAGCGGATCCGCGGTGGGCCCCGGCTGGATTGGCCGCGGCCTCCCTCACGTGCCTTCTCCTGTCGCCTCGACTCGACTTCCTCGCGACGCGGGTGGTGCATCCCGACCTAGCCGCCGTGCTCGATACCCCCTACGGTCGTCTCGCGGTCACGCGGAGGGAAGGCCAGACGGTCCTCTACTGGAACGACGCCCTGTCCTCCGAGACCCAGGGCCCCTCGGCGGAGGCCTTCGCCCATCCCGCGGCCCTCGCCGTGGCGGCCCCGCGCCGGGCCCTCGTCCTGGGCGGGGTGGCCGAGGGCGTGGCTGCCCAAATCCTGGCCCACGGCTTCGCTTCGGTGGAGGCCATCGAAATCCATGAAGGAGCGGCGGCTCTCGCGCGGCCGTATTTGGCCGAGAGCGTCCGCCTCGCGATGGAGAACCCGGCCTTCACCCTCCGTTTCGGGGACCCTCGCCGCGCCGTAAGCAGGGGCGGGCCCTACGACCTGCTCCTCGTGGCGACGGGGGAGCCCGACTCCGGCCAGTCGAACCGCTTCTTCACCGAGGAGTTCTTCGACGAATGCCGCCGGGCCTTGACCCCCGACGGCGTCCTCGCCCTGAGGCTCCGCTCCGCCGAGAACCTGTGGAGCCCCGCGCTCCTCTCACGAAACGGGAGCGTGTACCGCGCCCTCTCCTTGGTCTTCCGGGACGTCCTCGTCCTTCCCGGGACCACGGCCCTCTTCCTGGCCTCCTCCGAACCCCTTCCGCGCGACCCCGAGGTCCTGGTCGCCAGGCTGGAAAGGCGGGGCATTCGATCCGCCCTCGTGACCCCCCCCTATTTGCGCTACCTCCTGACCAACGCCCGGCTCGCCGAGACCGCGTCCCTCCTGGACTCCTCCTCCGCCCCCGCCAACCGCGATTCCCGGCCCATCTGCTATTCCACGACCCTCCTCCTCTGGGCGTCGCGTTTCTTTCCAAGGCTGGGATTGGAAGCGCCCGGGGCCTTCGCCTGGACGGCGGGACGCGCCGCCGGGGCGGCGATCTTCTTCCTCGCCGCGGCCGGAGCGGGGTTGGCGCTGTCGCATCGCCGGCCCCTGCGCGGGACGGTCGTCGCGTTCGGGGCGGGGTTCGCGGGCATGGTCCTCCAATCGGCCTTCCTGCTCGACTACCAAGCGGGGCGCGGGGTCCTCTTCGGCCACCTCGGCGTCCTGCTGGCGGCTTTTATGGGCGGGCTGGCGGCGGGCGCCTGGGCGGCCGGATCGCGCCCAGCGGGAGCCTCGTCCGCCCGCCGGCGGGTCCTGTTAACCCTGGCGGGAGGACTTCTGTGCGCGGGGGCCTCGGGCCTCTTCTCCCTGGGCGGCGCGCCGGGGCTCCCCCTCTCCAGTCTGCTTCTCTTCGCCTGCGGCTCCTTGACGGGCGCGCTCTACCCCTCGGCCCTCTCTCTAGCCGGAGAGGCGCGCGGAGCAGGGCTTTACGCGGCGGACGTGGCGGGAGGATTCGCGGGCGCCCTTTTGGGAGGCCTCCTTCTCCTTCCCTTCCTCGGACTTCCCGCTTCGGCCGCGGCGCTGGCGCTCCTCTTCCTCGCCCTCGCCCCCTGGGCGCGCTAGCAGGCCGGGTGGTAGGATGGTGGCCTGTCCGGGGGAGCGCGTCCGCATGAAACGCAAGTGGGCTCTGCCCGCCCTGCTGTTCTTCTCTTGGGCGGTCCTTCTTTACGGAAACTGGTGGGTGGGGCTTTTCGAATCCTCCGAGGCGCGCTACGCCGAGGTGGCGCGCGAGATGGCGGCCACGGGGGACTTCCTCTCGCCCCAGGTGGACTACGTCCACCACTTCACCAAGCCGCCCCTGACCTACTGGATCACAACGATGGGATACGCCTTCTTCGGGGAGACGGCCTTCGGCGCGCGGTTCTTCCTTTCCATCGCGGCGCTGTGGGTGCTGGTCCTCACGGCGGGGCTGCTCCGGGAGAAGGAGGAGGAGGGAACGGGCTTCGAGGCGGCCGCCGTGCTGGCCTCCTCGCTCCTCTTCTTCTTCATGGGCAAGGTCCTGACGACCGACATGTATCTGACCCTATGGACCACCGCGGGGTTCTTCCTGTGGGCTCTCCTCGAGGGAGGGAGGCTCTCCCCCAGGGCCTTCGCCTGGACCTTCGGCCTGGTGGCCGGCGCCGCCTTCCTGACCAAGGGCCCGGTGGCCCTCCTCGTCTGGGCCTGCGCGCTGGTCCCCTACGGGCTCTGGAAGGACCGCGGCCGTTGCCTTCGTCCCTTCGGGGACCCTCGGCTCTGGTTCACCTTCGTCGCGGTGGCCCTGCCGTGGTTCGTGGCCGTGGGCCTCCGCCACCCGGGCCTCCTGGCCTACATGGCGGGACGCGAGGCGGCCGAAGCGGCGGTTTCGGCCAAGCGCTTCCACCCGGGACCCTGGTACTACTACGTCCCCGTCCTCCTGGGCGGATTTCTTCCCTGGTGGGGCCTTCTCGCCTTCCGGTGGCGGAAGCTGAGCGATCCGAAGCTCCGCCTGTGGCTCCTCTGGGCCGTGGCCCCGATCCTCGTCTGGTCGCTCTTTCCCTCCAAACTGCCGACCTACATCCTCCCGTCTCTTCCGGCGTGGGCGCTGCTCGCCGCGTCCCTTCTGAAGGAGGATCCGGAGGCGCCGAGGCCCCGCCTGCCGTGGATCCTCATGCCCCTTCTCGCCGCGGCCGCGGCGGTGGTGCTCGCCTCGCTGGGACAGCGGGAGGCGCCGCCGCCGGGCCTCGGATCCGTCACGCTCGGCCTTTTCGGGCTCTCGGCGGCCTGCGGAGTCGCGGGAGGCCTCCTGGGGGCCGCGGGCCGGACCCGGTGGGCCTTCGCGGGGGCGCTCGCGGCCCTGTTCTGCATCCAGGCGGCGGTGCCCCACGCCGCCGTGGATCTCAAAGAGCGAATCAAGACCGCCGAGCGCATCGGGATCGCCCTTCGGGACCTGCGGGCGCCCGGGGAAGTCATCCTTGAATACCGGGTGACCCTCTTCTCGATCCCCTTCTACGCGCGGGACAAGGTGGCGGCCTACGACAACAACTTCCTGCGGAAGAAGTTCGTGGCCGACCGGCCCGCCCACATCCTTCAGGACCCCGAACACTTGAGGGAGTACCTGGCCGCCCACCCCCGGCTGTGGGTCGTGGCCGACAGGGATGCCGAGAAGACCCTCCACGAAGACGTCCCCGGCCTCGCGCTCGTCCTGCGCGAGGGGCGTCACAGCCTCTGGGCTTCCCCCTCCGTCACCGGGAGGCTGGCCGAGGACCGGACCGCCCGGTGACCGCTCCTATCTTTTCCGGTAGTCCTGGCCGTCCATGGAGACCGTGAGGCACATTTCGAGGAGGCGGGAGCGGGCGCGCACTCCGATGCGGGACTCCAGGGAGGCCTCTCCGGAGGCGGGCGCGTCGAGGTAGTTGGTGGTGCAAAGGGTGGGGCGCAGCTCGCTGTGGCGCTGGCTCACCAGGTAGAGGAGGGTGTCCTGGGCCCAGGCCGAATCCCGGCACCCCAGTTCGTCGATGAGGAGGAGGGGCGCCTCCACCAAGGGCGCGAGGATGTCGTACTCCGTCTCCCCCGCCTCTCTTCGCCCGTAGGAGGCCCAGATCTCCCGATAGAGTTCGTTGAGGTCGGCGAAGAGGACGGGGATTCCTTTCCTCAACAGGAGTTCCTGGAGAACGGAAACGGCGAGGTGGGTCTTGCCCACGCCGCACGGCCCCATGAAGAGGAGCCCCGACGGCCTGTCCCTCGGAAAGGCGGGGAAATCCTCGGCGTATTTCCGGGCCAGGAGGAGGGCCTTCTCCTGGGAGGCGTTTCGCGGCCGGAAGGTCTCGAAGACGCAGGCGTTGCGGTAGCGCTGGGGAATGCCCGCCCGGGCCACGAGGCGGGAGATGCGGTCGGCGTTGCGGCACGAGCAGGTGGCCGCCACCAGGCGGCCTTCCTTCTCCTGGACCACGTAGCCCGTCCCGTGGCAGGAGGGGCAGGCTCTCGGCGTCATGGCGTTTTCCTCCGGGGGACGGGGCGTCTCCCCTGCCCGGACGACCGGGCGGCGGGGGCACGGCGGATCAGGAGCCCTCGCGCTTCTGGATCCCATACTCCTTCATCTTCCGCCAGAGCGTGACGCGGCTGATGCCGAGCCTCTCCGCGGTGCGGTTGATCTTCCACCCGTTGGCGTCGAGCAGTTTGAGGATCAGGTCCCGCTCCACCGTCTCCAGGGGAGAGGTGATCTGGTAGAGCTCGGCGGGGGCCTCCTCGGGCGGAGCCGCCGGCAGCGGGAGGTCCCGGCTCCGGATGATGCCGTCCCGGCAACGGATGGCGGCGTGCTCGATGAGGTTTTCGAGTTCGCGGATGTTGCCGGGGAAGTCGTACTCGATCAGGCGCGCCAGGACCTCCTCCTCCACGCCCTCGATGCGCTTCTGGGGCATCTTGGCGGCGATTTTCCGCATGAAGTGGTCCACGAGGAGCGGGATGTCGTCCTTGCGCTCCCTCAGGGGCGGCAGGTGGATGCGGAAGACGTTGAGCCGGTAGAAGAGGTCCTGCCGGAACCCGCCCTCCTGCATGGAGGCGGCCAGGTCCCGGTTCGTTGCGGCGATCACCCGGGCGTCGATCTTGACCGTCTTGGAGGAGCCGACGCGCTCCATCTCCCCCTCCTGGAGGACCCGGAGGAGCTTCACCTGCGTCGAGGGCGGGATCTCGCCGATCTCGTCCAGAAAGAGAGTGCCCCCGTGGGCCATCTCGAAGCGGCCCATCTTGTCGGCCACGGCCCCCGTGAAGGCCCCGCGGACGTGGCCGAAGAGTTCGCTCTCGAGGACCCCCTCGTTGAGGGCCGCGCAATTCACCTTGACGAAGGAGCGGTTCTTTCTCAGGGAGTGGTAGTGGATGGCGCTGGCCACCAGCTCCTTTCCCGTTCCGCTCTCGCCGGTGATCAGGACCGTGGAGTCGGTCTCGGCCACCATGCGGATGAGATCGAAGACCTCATGCATGGCCGCGTTGGCCCCGATGATGTTGGAGAAGGAGAAGCGCTCCTCGGCCTGCTCCTGCAGGCGTACCACCTGGGTCGTGTCGGTGAAGATTTCCACGCCGCCCACCACCTTGCCCGAGGCGTCCCTCAGGAGGATCACGCTCGTACGGCAGTTGAGCGTTTGCCCGTTCCGGCCGCGGTAGAACATGGAGAGTCCAGAGAGGTCGCTGTCCTGCTGGAGCGCCCGGGTCATGGGGCAGGAGTACTCGCATTCGGAGGAGTGGGTTACGCTCTTGCAGCGGTGGTCGAGGGCGTCGCCCTCCTTCACGCCGAGGAGGCCCCGGGCCGCCTCGTTGATGAAGACGATTTTCCTCTCCGCGTTCGTGACGATGACCCCGTCGTTCATCGCATCGAGGATGCGCCGAGCGTTGGGATCAGGAATCAGCTTCTCCAAGTTTTCCCCTCACTTCGTCCACGATCCGGGAGGCCTCGCTCCCGTCGCAACGATGGTACGCCGTATCCCCGCGGCAGACAAGGACGTTGGGGCCCTCCCCGCACATGCCTAGGCAGGAGACGTAGGAGACCTTCACCGACTTGGCGGGGAGGTCCCTCACGGCCTGCTTGAGGGCCACGCGGACGCGCTCCGGGTTCCCCCTCTTGGAGCAGGCGTCGCCCTTGCACACCAGCACGTAGACCCGGTCGCGCGGATCCACCTCTTGCTTCATGACCCTCCCCCTTCCGCCAGGGCCGCGCGGAGGGCGGCGGCGAATCCCGCCGTGTCCTCGGCCGTCGTGCCGCGCCCGAGGCTGATCCGCAGGACAGTGCCGGCGCACCGCTCCGGGATGCCCATTCGGGCGAGGACTCGCGGAAGGCCCGATCCGCCGCTGTGGCAGGCCGACCCGGTGGCCACGGCCACCCCCCTCGCGTCGAGGGCGCGGACGAGGGCCGAGGCGTCCGCCCCGGGCAGGCTCACGAGGGAGGTGTTCGGAAGGCGCGGGGCTTCCTCCCCGAAGACCCGCGCCCCGTGGACCGACCGCAGGCGCTCTTCCAGGGAATCCCGCAGGCGCTCCACGGCGGGCCACCCGGAGAGGCCCGAGGAGGCGAGACGGCAGGCGGCCCCCATGGCCGCGGCCAGAGGCACGGCTTCGGTGGAGGCGCGCCGCCCCCGTTCCTGTCCGCCCCCGACGAGCATCGGTTCGAGGGGCGCCCCGGAACGGACCGCCAGGGCGGCGACCCCCTTCGGGCCGTAGAACTTGTGGGCCGCCACCACGAGGTAGTCGGGCAGGGCCTCGGTCCAACGGAGCGGGACCTTCCCCGCCGCCTGGACCGCGTCCGTGTGGAAGAGGGCGCCCCACCTGCGGCAAAGGGCCCCCACCGAATCGAGGGGCTGGAGGACCCCGGTCTCATTGTGCGCCTGCAGGACCGAGACGCAGGCCACGTCCGATCCCATGAGCCCCTCCAGGGCCTCCAAGTCGAGGACGCCCCGGCCGTCCACGGGGACCTCTTCCACCACCGCGCCGAGGGCCTCGAAGGCGTCCTGCTGCCCGAGAACGGAAGGGTGCTCGACGGCAGAGAGGAGCACCCGTCGCCGGCCGCCCCGGCCCAGGACCGCCGAGCGAAGGGCAAGGTGGTTGGCCTCGGTGCCCGACCCCGTGAAGACCACCTCCTCCGCACCGCACCCGAGGAAGGCGGCCACCTGCGCCCGAGCCGCCTCCAGGGCCGCGCGCGCGGCCCGGCCCTCTGCATAGGGGTTGGACGGGTTGCCGAAGAGGGAGGTCTGGGCCCCGGCGAGGATCTCGGCCACCACCGGATCGACGGGGGTCGTCGCGTTGCAGTCCAGGTAAATTCGTCCGTCGGGCAGGCGCATCGGTTTAGGCCCCGCGGTCCGTTGGGGCGCTCGGGGCGAATCCCCTGCGCCCCGGACCCTCAGTTGTCCTGGTAGAAATACCGGTCGAGGACCTCTTCGATCTTCTGGATGTGGCGCTTCTCTTCCTCGGCCATCTCGAGGAGCGCGTCGCGCGTGGCGGGGATCTTCACGAGTCCGGCGGCCTCCGTGTAAAAGGCGTAGGCCTCCCTCTCGCGCTCCAGAGCCATTCGGAGGATGTCCACGGGCAAAAGGTTCGGATCGATCGTCGGCATGGTCGGTCCCTTTCTCACGAGAGGCGTCTTATTGTACAGTCCCGGGCGCGGGGGGGGCAACGAGGGCAGCCGCCCGCGTCAGCGCCCGTCTTCCTCTGGATCGGGCCGAAAGAAATCCGCCACGTCCTCCTCCCGCCCGGTCACTCGGAACGGGGGGAGGGATCGCAGGAGGATCTTCCCGTAGGCCTTCGTGCGGAGCCGGACGTCGAAGCACGCCACCACCCCGCGGTCGCGCTTCGACCGGATCAGTCGGCCCGCCCCCTGCTGCAGAAGGATGGCGGCCGTCGGCACCTGGTACTCGAGGAAGGGCTCGCGCCCCTTCTTTCTCAGGTTCTCCACCCGGGCCTTGACGAGCGGGTCCGTGGGCACGGCGAAGGGGAGCTTGTCGAGGACGACCAGGGAGAGGGCCTCCCCCTGCACGTCCACCCCTTGCCAGAAGGACGATGTCGCCACGAGCACCGCGTCGCCCGCCTCCCGGAAGCGGTCCAGGAGCACCCCTTTGGGCTCGTCGCCCTGGACCAAGACCGGATGGTCCAGGTCCTCGAGGTCCTCCGCGATGGCGCGCATGGCGCGGACGGAGGTGCAGAGAACGAAGGCGCGCCCCCGGGAGTACCCGATCAGCCGGCGCACGGCCCCCTTCAGCTCCCGGGCGAACTCCTCGGAGTTGGGGGCCGGAAAGGCCGCCGGCACGTAGAGGAGCCCTTGGCTCTCGAAGTCGAAGGGGCTGGGCAGGCGCAACTCCTGGCACTCCTCCGGGAGGCCGAGCCGGTCCCGGAGGTACCCGAACTCCCCTCCCACGGTCAGGGTCGCCGACGTCAGGACCGCGGCGTCCAACCGAGAGAAGAGGTGGCCTCGCAGGATGGGGCCCACCTCGATGGGGCTGGCGCCGAAGGTGACGTTCCGGGGCGTCACCTCGAGCCACCGGACGTGTTCTTCGTCACCTTGCCGGACCACGAAATCGAGGGCCTCCCGCCAGGCGTCCAGGCGCATGAGCAGGCCCTCCGCCTCCCCCGACGGATCGGGAACCCCCTCCAGGGCGAGGGCCGCCGCATCCAGAGCCGCACCCATGCGGGCCAGGAGGGAGGCTTCCCGTGGGGGCCATTCCCCGGGCCGGACCTCCTCCCTCCGCTCGGGTCCCTCGAAGGCCCCGAAAAAGAGCCGCGCGGCCTGGGAGGCCTCCGCCAGCCGCTGGGAGGCCGCGCCGCCCGGATCCGAAGCCGCTGCGGGCGTAGCGTCCCGCACCCACTCCTCCAGCATCCGGCGGCTCGCGGATACTCCGAAGAAGCTCGTGGCCGCGTCCTCGGCCTCGTGGGCCTCGTCCAGGACGAGGTGACGGTACTCGGGGAGGGCCGCGGTGTCCCACCGGCCCTTGAGCGCCAGATCAGCAAAGAGGAGGTGGTGGTTGGTCACGACGAGTTCGGCGGCTTCGGCCTCGCGACGAAGAAGAACGACGAAACACTCGGCGTAGAGGGGACACTTGGACCCCAGGCAGCGCTCTCCGCGGGCGTTCACGTCGGCCCAGAGGGGGAGGTCCTCGGGAATTCCCTCCCACTCGGCCTTGTCGCCTGTGGCAGTCTCCGAAGCCCAGCGCTTGAAGCGACCGAAGAGGCGCGCCTCCTTCTGGGACCTCAACAGGGGCTCCTTCAAGAAGCGCTCGTAGTAGTGCCGGCAGAGGTAGTTGGCCCGCCCCTTGACGACCACGGCGCGGATGCCGCGGCCCAGGAGCCGCTCGCAAAGGGGAATGTCCTTCCGCGCAAGTTGCTCCTGCAGAGCCTTGGTCCGAGTGGAAACCACGACGCGCCGGCTCTGGAGGAGGGCGGGGAGAAGATAGGCCAGGCTCTTTCCCGTGCCCGTGCCGGCCTCGGCCAGGAGCACCCCTCCCAGACGGAGTGTCTCGGCCACCGACTCGGCTAGGGTGACCTGCCCCGGGCGGAATTCGTAGAAGGCCTCGCGGGAGAGGGGGCCGACGGGGCCGAGGAGGTCCCCCACGGCCGGGGCTGGAGTGGATCTCTTCACCGCCTCACCAGCCGGGCCGCCGCCCAGGCTTCGGCGCGGTCTCGAAACCACTGGGCGAGCGCCCGCGAGAAGGGAGACCGGGGGGTCCGCTCGGGGTGCCACTGGACGCCCAGGACGTGCGGGCGGGCGGCGCTTTCGATGGCCTCCACCACCCCGCCCGGCCCCCACGCGGTGGCCTCAAAGCCCTCGGCGAGGAGCCCGACGGCCTGGTGGTGGGAGGAGAGCACCCTCACGTCCCTCGTGCGGTAGACGGCGTGAATGAGGCTGCCGGGCTTGGTTTTGAGCCGGTGCCGGGGGGAGGGAGAATCGGGGGTCTTGCGGCGGTGCCGGCGTTCGGGGTCCTCGAGGTGGCGAACGAGAGACCCTCCCAGGGCCACATTTAGGGTCTGACATCCCAGGCAGATGCCCAACAGGGGCAAGCCCATCCGGACCGCCCGCCAGATTAGGGTGAATTCGAAGGCCGAACGGTCCGGGTGGGAATATCTTTCCTCTTGGCCCGGTTCCGGGTCGCCTCCGTACAGAGCGGGGGGGATGTCGCCTCCCCCCGTAAGCACCAGACCAGAAAGCCCTTCGAGGGAACCCGCTTCGTCCCCCGGCAGGCTTGGAAGGACGACGGGGTGGAGTCCCGCCTCCCTCAGCCACTCGACGTAGCCGCGGTTCAGCACGAGGCGAAGATCCGAGGGTCCGGCCTCCCAGTCCGCCGTGAGCCCGACACGCCGCATCGCACTCACCCCCTTGCCGCCCGCTCCCGGGCGGTCCCTCATTCCCCGGCCAGCCTCTCCACCACGGCGGGCACCCCGCCCGACTTCCAGTTGGCGGCGCCCTGGGCGCGGTAGGCCACCCGCCCCCTCTTGTCCAGGACCACCGTCGTGGGAATGGCGGTCACGTCGAGATCTCCCGCCAGTCCCGCGGAATCCATGTACACGGGGAATCCACCGCCCGCCCCGTCCAGGAAGGGACCCACGGGATCGGGGGTCTGGTCGAGGGAGATGGCAACCACCCGGAAGGACTCCCGGTCCGCGGACTCGCGCGCGTAGCGGGCGAACTCGGGAAACTCGACCCGGCAGGGGGGGCACCAGGTGGCCCAGAAGTGAAGAACCACCACCTTTCCCTGGACGGCCGCGGGGAGAAGGGGCGGCCCGGCTGTGGCGGGCTCGAGGATGGGAACGGTCACGGCCTGGCCCCGTTCCGCGGGCACCTCCGCGGGGGTGCCGGTCTTCCCCGAACGCGCCACGTACAGGACCAGAAGCGCGACGGCGAGGCCGACGACGAGAAAGAAGGGCTTGAGTGAACCCTGAGCGGGCTGGCTAGCGGCCATTCCGGACCTCCTTGGACGGTGATTCTAAGGGCCACGGCACGCGGAGGCAAGCCCTGGAGGGAAAAGCGGGACGACGAAACCACCGGGAAGACCGCCCCCCCTCCCACCGCGGCGCTTCGCCCCCCGCCCCGGGTTCAGCGCCGGTTTTGCCGACATTCCACCGGGCGCCGGTCTTCCCGCCGACCCTTTACCCCTTGCACGCCACTGGATTATCATTGAGGGTCAAGAGAGGGGCGCGACTATGGCTGGGACGCGGTTGAAGGACCTGGACTGGATTACGATCAAGTACAAGGACATCGTCGCGCTGATCGGCATCCTGGTCCTGCTCGTGATCGTGGGGGGGGGCGGACTCCTGTACATGCGCTGGCGGGGGAACCCGCAGGTCCAGGCCGAGCGGGCCATTAGCCGGGCCCAGAAGCTCGTGGACGGCCTTGACACTCCCGGCCTCGATCCATCCCTGAGGCCTACCGTCAACCAGTCCCGGACCATGCTCTCCCAGAGCCGGGCGGAATACAGCGCCGGCCGCTACCCGAAGGCCCGCCAGATCGCCACCGACGTGATCGAGACCCTGAAGGACCTCCAGGGCGCCTCCCCCGCCTCCCAGAAGTTCGCGACCCTCGTGGAGACGGACGGGAGCGTGGAGGTCAAGCGCACGGGCCAGCACCTCTTTTCGGGCGCCAAGGAACAGATGATCCTGGAGGACGGCGACATCGTCCGGACGAGCCAGGGCAGTTACGCCAAGATCAAGTACCACAACGGGCAGTTCCAGATCATCGCCCCCGATTCCCTGGTGGTCATCCAGGCCCTGTCCTCCTCCCCGGACGGCGCCAGCCGCGTGGAGGTCGCCCTCAAGCAGGGCTTCGTCGAAACCCAAACTCCCGAGACCATGACGCCCAGGGACGAGAGCATCATCGCCACGGACTCCACGCGGATCCGTCCGGCGCCGGCCTCCCGCGTCGCGGTGGCCCAATCGCCCACGGGGGACGTGACCACGTCGATCTTCACCGGGTCCTCGCAGATCGAGGCGGGTGGCAGGTCCCAGCGCGTGGACGCCGGCCTCACCGGCGTGGCGGTCGTCACCACCCCCTCGGGGGCGGCCACCACCGAGACCCTGGTCGCCCCGCCCGTGGCGGAGTATCCGAAGGACCAGCAGATCCTGCGGGTGGAGGACCCCGCCCGCACCCCCCTGACCTTCCAGTGGAAGGGCGGGAGCGGCGGGCCCGTGCGCTTCCAGATTTCCGCGCGCCCCCTCTTCTCCTCCCTCCTGGCGCCCGAGCAGGTGATCCGGGAAAGCCGCCTCACGGTGGAGGGGCTCCCGGCGGGGACCTATTTCTGGCGCGTGAAGTCCGAAGGGGAGGCCTCCAAGACCTACTGGTCCCCCATCTACCGCTTCCGCCTCCTGCAGATCTACCAGAGGCCAAAGATCCAGCGGGACCTGAAGCTGATCGTGGACGCCACGGCAATCGGAGACGGCGTCATCCTCCAGGGCGCCACCGATCCGGGCGTATCGGTCTCCGTAAACGACCTGGAGATCCCCGTCAACGCCGACGGCTCCTTCAGCAAGATCTTCCTCTTCTCGGACGTGGGGATCCAGTCGGTCCAGGTTCGCGCCTTCGACGAGGAAGGCAACGAAAAGTTCTGGCGAAAGCAGTTCCAGTCCGTGGCCTACTGAAGAGGACCATGCCCCCCCGCACCCCCCTCGGCCCGCGCCACGAAGCGCTCGAAAAGGCCTACCGCCTGAAGTCGGAGCAGCTGCGCCTTCTGGCGGAGGTGGTGAGGACCGCCAACTCCATGCTGGAGCCCGAAGCCCTCATCTCTTACATCATGGAGCGCATCCAGCTCCTGGTCCGCTCGGAAGCCTGGAGCCTGCTCCTGGTGGACGAGACGGGGGAGCACCTCGTTTTCAAGGAGGCCCTCGGCACGAAGGCCCAGGGACTGAAGGAACTCCGGGTCCGAGTCGGAGAAGGCATCGCAGGGGAGGTGGCCGCCACGGGACGGCCGGTCCTGCTCAACGACGTGAAGACCAGCCCCCTCTTCAATCCCGAACTGGACAAGCTCACGGGGTTCACGACCCGTTCCGTCCTCTGCGTCCCGCTCCGGAGCCGCGGGCGGACCCTCGGCGTCCTCGAGGTGATGAACAAGGCCGGCGGTCAGAGCTTCGAGGAGGAGGATCTGGAAACGGTGCTCCTCTTCGCCGAGCCAGTGGCCGTGGCCCTTGAGAACGCGTTCCTGTTCCAGAAGGTGCGCCAGCTCTCCCTCGTGGACGACCTCACCCAGCTCTACAACTCCCGCCACTTACGCCAGGCCCTGGAGGTGGAGATCACCCGCGGGCGGCGCTACCGATACCCCGTGGCCGTGCTCTTCCTCGACCTGGACGGCTTCAAGCAGGTCAACGACCGCTTCGGCCACCTGGTGGGAAGCGAGACGCTTCGGGTCGTGGGCGACATCCTCCGGCACGGGGTCCGGAACGTGGACGTGGTGGCACGGTACGGCGGCGACGAGTTCACCGTCGTCCTCCCCAACACCGACTCGGAGGGTGCCCTCCTCGTAGCCGAGCGCCTGAGGGAGGCCATCCTATCGCACGACTACGGCACAAACCCCGGCTTCGACTTCACCCTTTCCGCCTCCTTCGGCATCTCCTGCTACCCGGCCCACGGCGAGACGCCCGAACTGCTCATCCAGAGGGCCGACCAGGCCATGTACGAGGTCAAGGAATCCACCAAGAACCGTTGCGCGATTTACAGTCAGGAGCCGTGAATGCCATTCAGCCTTCGGTCGCCCTTCTCATTCCTCTCCAACGATCTCGCCATCGACCTGGGCACGGCCTACACCCTGGTCTATGTTAAGGGCAAGGGGATCGTCGTCCAAGAGCCCTCCATCGTGGCCGTCAACCAAAAGACCGGCAAGGTGGAAGCCGTGGGGACCGAGGCGAAGGAGATGCTCGGCCGCACCCCCGGCAACATCCTCGCCATCAAGCCCATGAAGGACGGCGTCATCGCCGACTTCGAGCACACCGAGCGCATGCTCGACTATTTCATCAAGAAGGCCCACAACCGGAAGGTCATCGTCCGGCCCCGCATCGTGATCTGCATCCCCAGCCAGATCACCCAGGTCGAGAAGCGCGCCGTGCGCGACTCGGCCTACCGCGCCAAGGCCTCCTACGTGGCCATGGTGGAGGAGCCCATGGCCGCCGCCATCGGGGCAGGGATGCCCATCACCGAGCCCACCGGCAACCTCATCGTGGACATCGGCGGAGGGACCACGGACGTGGCCGTCATCTCCATGGCGGGCATCGTGTACTCCCGCACCGTGCGGGTGGCGGGCAACGAGATGGACGAGGCCATCGTGCAGTACATCAAGAAGAAGTACAACCTCCTCATCGGCGAGCGGACCTCCGAAGAGATCAAGATTCGCATCGGATCGGCCTACCCGCTCGACAAGGAGGAGACCATGGAGGTCAAGGGCCGCGACCTCGTGGACGGGATTCCAAAGACCCTCGCCATCGCCACCGAGGAGATCCGCGAGGCCCTGTCGGAGACCGTCTCCATCATCATCGACGCGGTGAAGCAGGCCCTGGAGCAGACCCCCCCCGAACTGGCCGCGGACATCGTGGACCGGGGCATCGTCCTCACGGGCGGAGGGGCCCTTCTGCGGAACCTGGACAAACGCCTGCGCGAGGAGACGGGCCTCCCCGTCCTCATCGCCGACGACCCCCTCTCCTCGGTGGTCCTCGGCGCCGGAAAGATGCTGGACGATTTCGACCTCCTCAAGCGGGTCGCCCTCGACTGATGGCCTCCCCGCCCTTCGCCCGCCAGCCCGTTGCGCTGATGCTCCTGCTGGTGGGCGGCTTCGTGGCGGGGTTGACCCTCCAGGTCCGGCGAGGGGAGAACACCGTTTTCAAGGACGCGGCCATGGTGGCCTTCAGCCCCTTCCTCTCGGCCTTCGACGCCGCCTCCCGGCTCACGCGGGAGGGGGCCCGCGCCTACGTCCTCCAGCGGGACGCGGCCCTCCGCGCCGAGCGCCTGGAGGCCGAGAACCGCATCCTGCGCACCCAACTCCTCCTGGCCCAGAACCTCGCGCGGGAAAACCTCGAACTGAGAAACCTCCTCAAGGCCCCCCGCCCCGAAGGCCTGGAGGTCATCGGAGGGAGGGCGTTGACGCAGTTCGGGGCCCCCTTCGGGAGGTACCTCCTCATCTCCTGCGCCTCACCCCTCTCCGACGACACGCCCGTGATCTCCAGCCGGGGCGTCGTGGGCCGGGTGCGCGGGCGGGCGGGGGATCTCTATCGGATCCTCGCTGTGACGGACCCGAGCAGCGCCCTGGGCGTCTGCTCCGAGCGCACGGGGGCCCGGGGCGTGGCCGTGGGGAGCGGCGACCAAATGGCGGTTCGTTACATCTCCAACGAGGCCGACGTGCAGGTGGGCGACGTCTTCGTCACCTCCGGGGAGGACGGGATCTTCCCCCCCGGCCTCCGCGTGGGCGCCACGGCCGAGGCGGAGAACGGCGGCGACTACCTCAAGCGCGTGCGGCTGGACCCCTCCGCGGACCTCCGGAACCTGGCCTGGGTCCTGGTGCTGAGGCGCCGTGCGTAGCCGCCTCCTCGCTCCGCTGATCCTGCTGGCCCTCGCCGTGGGCCTGCAGGCGCTCCTTCCGCTGGCCAGCGGGGACCTGACCATCGCGAACCCCTTTCTGGGCCTCCTTACGGTCCTCGCCCTGCGCCAGGGAAAGGTGCCCGGGACCCTGTGGGGAGCGGGGCTCGGTATCATGAGCGACGCCTACACGATGCCCCACCTGGGCTTCCACGGCGCCGCCTTCACCCTCATCGGCTACCTTCTCGGGTGGATCGGCTCCAAGGTCGTGATCCAAGGCGTCCTTCCCCTTTTCTTTTTCTCGATCGGGGCGTATGTTCTGGACTCCGCGGCGGTGGTCCTGCTCTACCTGCTGCTCGGCCTGTCACTGCCCTCCTCGCTGTGGGTATACGTGGCCGCAGGGAGCCTTCTGACGGGGCTCCTGGCCGCGGGCATGGAGGCCGCCGCCCGCCGCCTCTACCCCCGGGAGTAGCCGTGGACCGGACCGACGACCCCACCTTCGAGCCCAAGGTCCTCTTCCTCCAATTCGTGGCGGCGGCCGTCTTCGTCCTCTTCGCGTCCCGGCTCTTTTACCTCCAGGTGATGGAAGGGAGCTCCTACCGGACCCTCTCGGAGAACAACTACACCCGGACCATCGTCCTGAGGAGCCCCCGCGGCGTCATCGCGGACCGGAATGGAAAGGTCCTCTGCCGAAACCGCATCTCCTTCTCCCTGGTCCTCGACACGGCCAAGGAGGGTTCCCTGGAGCGAACCGTGGATTCCGTGAACCGGATCCTCGGCCTCTCCATGACCCTGGAGGAGGTCCGCGCGGCCATGAAGCGCAGCGCCGTCCCCAGCCTCGCCGTCCTGGCCCGCGACGTGCCCCCCGACTGGGTCCAGAAGGTGGAGGTCCACCAGGACGAGCTCAAGATGCTCCGCATCGAGATGGAGCTGAGGCGGGAGTATCCGTACGGCCCCCTGGGAAGCCACGCCATCGGCTACGTCGGGCTCCTCTCGGAGAAGGAGGCCGAGACCCTGCGGATCCGCGAACTGGACCCCTTCATCGAAGTGGGCAAGGCGGGCGTGGAGAAGGCCGCCAACGCGTTCCTCATGGGCGTGAACGGCCGGAGGACCGCCCAGGTCAACGCCATGGGGAGGGAGGTGGAAGACCCCCGGCTGAGGCTCCCGGGAGTCGGCGTCCAGCGAGAGCCCGTTCCCGGCCGGAACATCCGCCTCAACCTCGACGTGGAGCTCCAGCAGATCCTCACCTCGGCCTTCGGGGAGGAGACCGGGGCCGCCGTCTTCATGAACCCCTCCACCGGTGAGATCCTTGCCTGGGTCAGCGTCCCCGACTACGACCCCAACCTCTTCTCGCACACGATCTCGTCCAAGGACTGGCAGGCCCTCTCGGAGGACCCCCGGCACCCCCTCCTCAACCGTCCCATCCAGGGGGCCTACCCGGCGGGCTCCACCTTCAAGCCCTTTGTGGCCCTCGTGGGGATGGAGGAGGGGCTCCTGACCCCGGGGACCACCTTTTACTGCTCCGGCGCCTGGGAGTTCGGCGGCCACGTCTTCCACTGCTGGGCCCGCGGCGGCCACGGCGGGGTGGACCCCCTGACGGCCATCCAGAACTCCTGCAACGTCTTCTTCTACCGGGCCGGAGACCGGGTGGGCATCGAGCGCCTCGCCCGGTGGGGCGCCCTCTTCGGTCTCGGCCAGAAGACCGGCGTGGACCTCCCTTCCGAAACGGCGGGCAGCATGCCCTCGGCCGAATGGAAGAGGGCCCGAGGCCTGGGGCCGTGGTACCCGGGGGAGACCCTCTCGGTGAGCATCGGACAGGGCTACCTCACGGTCACGCCCCTCCAGCTCCTCAGCTTTTATTCGACCCTCGCCACCGGCGGAAAGCGCTACCAGCCCCGGCTTCTCCAGGGGGAGCCGAAGCTCCTCAGCTCCGTAGACGTGTCGGCCTCCTCCCTTGAAGTCCTCAAGGAGGGCCTCCAGCGCGTCGTCACGAGCGGCACCGGCCGGGCCTGCAACATCCCCGGGCTGACCGTGTGCGCCAAGACCGGGACCGCCCAGGTGGTGGCGGCCAGCGCGGGGGTGGACACGAAACTCCTCGACAAGGCCATCCGGGACCACGCCTGGTTCGCCGGCTTCGCCCCCCGTCAGGACCCGCAGGTAGCCTTCGTGGTCCTCGTGGAGCACGGCGGCCACGGGGGGGACATGGGCGCCAAGATCGCCCGCGCCGGGCTGGAGTACCTCTTCTTCGGCAAAAAGCCCGGCGACGAGGCCCCCGCCGACGAGCCCGCCGTTGCCCCTCCCCTGGAGGCCCGCGCTTCCGCCCCCGCGGAAGGCGCCGGGTGAGGCCGCCGCCATGAGACAGACCCTCCGCCAGTCCCTCCTCTTCGGCGACCAGGTGACCCTCTTCCTCTACCTGGCCCTCCTGGCCTTCGGCACCGTCATGGTCCGCTCCGCCACCTTCGCCACGAAGTACGGCGCCCTGGGGGACCGGCAGGTGGTCTACGCCGTCCTGGCCGCCACCGTCTTCGCCCTGGCCCTCCTCGTGCCGTACCAGATCTGGGTGGACTACGGCTACCTCCTGTACGCCGCCGCCCTCGCGGCCCTGGTCCTCGTCCTGGTCCTCGGGCGGACGGTGGCCGGGTCCAAGTCTTGGCTCTACCTGGGGCCCTTCGGCTTCCAGCCCTCCGAGTTCGCCAAGGTGGCCGTGGCGCTCGCCTGCGCCAACGCCATCAAAGACCTTCCCGACAAGGCCATCGAGGGGCGCCAGGTGGCCTTTCTCTGGGGGATCATCGCCCTCCCCGCGGCCCTGACCTTCCTCCAGCCAGACTTCGGTACGGCCACGACCTTCCTCCCCCTGGCCGGCGCCGCCCTCTACTTCAGCCGCTACCCCCTCGGCCGGATCCTGAAGTGGGCCGGCTTGGCCATCCTCGCCGTCCTCCTCCTCTTCGCCCTGGGCTGGTTCAGCTTCCTCAAGCCCTACCAGAAGGAACGCATCCTCACCTTCGTGAACCCCGCCCACGACCCCAAGGGTGCGGGCTACCAGGTGGCCCAGGCTCGCATCGCCGTGGGCTCCGGCGAGCTGACGGGAAAGGGCCTCCACTCGGGCACCCAGAACCGCCTCAACTTTCTCCCGGCCCCCCACACCGACTTCATCTTCGGCGTGGTGGCCGAGGAGACGGGCTTCCTGGGAAGCGTGGGCGTCCTCCTGGCCTTCCTGGCCCTCCTGGCCCGGTTTCTCTCGACGCTCCGCGTGGCCCGCGACGCCGAGGGGCGCTTTCTCGTCCTTTGCGGCTTCGCCATGATCCTCTACCACCTCCTCGTAAACGTGGGCATGGTCCTCGGGCTCCTGCCCACCACGGGCCTCCCCCTGCCCTTCCTCTCCTACGGCGGGTCCTTCCTGCTCAGCATGAGCCTCTTCGCGGGCCTGGCCGCCAACGTGCGGATGCGGAGGTTCGTGCCGTGAGCGGCCGGTACGCCCGGCAGGTCCTCCTGCCCTGGATAGGCGCCGGCGGGCAGGACCGCATCGAAAGGGCTTGCGCCGCCGTGGTGGGCGTGGGCGCCCTCGGGTGCGCCTCCGCCGCCCTCCTGGCGCGGGCGGGCGTGGGCCGGCTGATCCTCGTGGACCGCGACCACGTGGAGGAGAGCAACCTCCAGCGCCAGGCGCTCTTCACCGAGGCCCACTGGCGCGCCCGCCTCCCCAAGGCCGTGGCGGCCGAGCAGGCCTTGAGGGAGATCCGGCCCGGCCTCGAAGTGGAGGCCCTGGCCGAGGACCTGGGACCCGAACGGGCCCGGGATCTCTTCCGGTGGGCCGCGGTGGTCCTCGACGGCACCGACAACTTCGAGACCCGCTACCTCCTCAACGACGCCTCCGTCGAGGCGGGACGCCCCTGGATCTACGGCGGCGCCGTCGCCTCCCACGGCGCGCTCCTGGCCGTCCTCCCCGGCCTCACCCCGTGCCTGAGGTGCCTCTTCCCCGATCCCCCCGCCCCGGCCAGCGCGCCCACTTGCGACACCGCGGGCATTCTCGGCCCCGCCGCCGCCGTCGTCGGGGCCCTCCAGGCGGGCGAGGCCCTCAAGGTCCTCGCCGGCCGCGAGGACCTGTGCGCGCCGGGCCTGCTTGGGCTGGACCTTCTGGACGGCTCCTTTTCCCGCGTCCACCCCCCGCGGGACCCCGCCTGCCCCTGCTGCGGCGCCCGCGCCTTCGACTTCCTCGAAGAGCGCGGCACGAGCCGCACCCACCGCCTCTGCGGCCGCGACGGCGTCATGGTCCTCGCCCCAAAGGGCACCTCCCTCGACCTCGCCTCCCTCGAAGCGCGCCTGCGGTCCTTCGGCCCCGTCTTCCGCAACCCTTACCTGATTCAGACGGAGTGGGAGGGCCACCCCGTCACCCTCTACGCCGACGGCCGAGCCCTCATCCAGAAGACCCCCGACCCCGCCCGCGCCCGCGCCCTCTACGCCAGATACCTCGGGATGTGACACGCCGGCGGCGCGGAGGCGCCCGCCTTCCTTTGATTCTTCCTCGTCCCCTAATCCCCTAATCCCCTCGTCCCCTCGTCCCCCTACTCACCTGGCTCCCGCCTTGACGGGGTCGCCCGAAGGCCTTACATTTTTCACATATTCTTACTTTGGTGTAAGGAGATCCCCCATGCCGATTTCGACGTTGACGAGCAAGGGACAGACAACGATCCCCAAGGAGGTGCGGGAACACCTCCATCTTCAACCAGGGGACAGGCTGGAATTCGTTCTCGAGCCGGGCGGCAAGGCCACCCTTCTCCCCGTCACTCTGGACCTCATGGACCTCTATGGAGCCCTTCCCAAACCTCGGCGGGAGGTCTCCCTGGAGGAAATGGACCAGGCGGTTCGGGAAGGGGCCATCCGGAGGAGGGCGCCATGACGGGGTTGGACACGAATGTTCTCGTTCGCTTCCTTGTGCGCGACGATGCGGCCCAGGCGAAGGCCGCAGAGCGGTTCCTTCGGGAGCAATGCACTACCGAGGAGCCAGGCTGGGTGAACCGGATCGTGTTGTGCGAACTGGTCTGGGTTCTTGACCGGGCCTACGGATACTCCCGCGAGCACATCGCCGGCGTCCTGGAGCGACTGCTTCGCACCCGCCAGCTCGCCGTGGAAGGCTTCCCCCATGCATGGAAGGCGCTCTCCGCTTATCGCGACGCGAAGGGAGACTTTGCCGATTCCCTGCTCGCTTCAACCAACCGGGAAGCGGGATGCGGTCACACCGTGACCCTGGACCGCCACGCCGCCCGGCTGGAGGGAATGGTCCTCCTGACCCCCTGAGGGGGACGTGGGACGGGAGACGAGAAACGAAAGGGGCATTGGGGATTTGGGATTGGGGATTTCGGATTTCGGATTTGGGATTTGGGATTGGGGATTTCGGATTTGCAAACAAGGAGGGAAGTGAGATCCGCGGGGCGGGCGCCATCGCCCGCCTTCCTTTGATTCTTCCTCGTCCCCTAGTCCCCCAGTCCCCTACTCCCCTACTCACCTACTCCCTTACTCTCCTATTCACCTACTCCCCTTTTCCTTCCACGAGTGTCCGTCCTGTGCACTCCCTCGACGTATCTTCTTCAAGCTAGGCGCTCGATGAGGGACCTGCGGAGGCGTTTGCCGTGGCCATACAGCCTTTCAGAACAAAGCCAACTCGACTCTTCAGGGCGGCCCCAGCCACGACCCCCTCGGAAGTCCGTGGCCCAAACGGCGGTCTCCTGCGCCGGCCCGCCTGCGCGGAGTCCTTGACCCCTCCCGAGAAATTGGACACGGACGGCTTGACAGGGCTACCCTGGACCCACGCTGCACTACGGGGGGATCCCATGAGCGTCTGCCTCCTTCAGCGCACCGAAACCAAGCCTCCCCTCCTTCGGAGGCCGGCTTCCTTTTCCCGCGCCCACGCCCCTGCTCGCTTCGAGACCTAGGAGGAACCATGCTCGCCACCCAAGTCCGCCAAAAGGGAGCCACGTTCTACTTCATCGCCTACCCCGCCCGGGACCTTTTGGACCGGGTCCGCTTCATGCGCCGCTTCTACGGCGACGGGCCGAGCCCCGAGGCGGCCCGCCCCGCCAAGGAAGACGACATCGCCCGCTTCGTGAGCGCCATCGAGCGCAGCGACGGGGCCTTCCAGCGGGAGATCTCCCGGTTCAAGGTGCGCGCCATCCAGAACTTCTACAAGACCGCCGAAAGCCAGCCGCCCATCCCCGGAACGGTCCTCCTCTTCACCCAGGAGACCCTGGCCTTCCACCCCGTCTCGCCCTACGACAACGTGGGACACCTGGAGGAGCCGCGGGAGAAATTCCTCATCATCGACGGCCAGCACCGCCTCGCCGCCCTCCACTTCTACCTCCAGGAGCGCCCCCAGGAGGCGGCGGGCATCCTCGTCCCCTGCGTGGTCTTCGACGGCAAGTCCACCGACTTCGCCACCGAGATGTTCGTCACCATCAACTCCACGGCCACCCGCATCAACAAGAGCCACATCGTGGACCTTTGGGAGAAGGCGAACTGGACCGTCCCCGACCGGCGCCTCGCCGCCGAGGTCGCGGGCCTCCTCTACGGCGAGCCCGACAGCCCCCTGCGCTACCGCATCAACCGCCTGGGAGGCCGGAGCCGCAAGGAGAAGTGGATCCTCCAGGCCGAACTCTTCAACGAGCTCCACCGCTGGCTTACCCAGGACCACGCCGACGCGGGCCGCCAGCGCGTCACCCAGGCCGAGGCCATGGGGTACTACCGGACCGTCCGCGACTTTTTCAAGGCCGCCGAGCGCGTCTGGGGCGAGGCTTGGGGCTCGAAGGCCCACCGGATCACCGAGCCCGTCACCCTCAAGGCCATGCTCCGCGTCTGCGCCCAGCTCGCCGCCCAGGACGGCCAGCCCGAAGAGGGCCGCGCGGAGCGGTGGGAGGAGCGCCTCGCCCCGTGGGCCGAGAGGAGCCGCGACTTCCGCTCCGAGGGCTTCTACGAGCGCTTCCCCGCCAAGGGCCAGGTGGAGCGCGTCGCCCTCCTCCACCGCGAACTCGCCCGCCTCATCGGACTGGAGCCCCCCGCACCGGGGGGGAGAAAGAGAAAGGAAACCAAGTCGTGACCGGCCCCGGAAGAAACGACCCCTGCCCCTGTGGGAGCGGGAAGAAGTTCAAGAAGTGCTGTCTGGGAAAGGACCCCCTGCCCGCCCCCTCTCCGGCCGGGCCGAGCCCCTCCCCGGACTCCGCTCCCCTCCTGCCCTTCCCCGCGCCCCCCGTCCCCAAGCCCTCATGGGACTTCACCCTGGGTGAGCGCGACACGGCCATCGAAAAACTCCTGCGTTTCTCCTGCCGGACCGAATTCAACGAGGACTGCGCTCTGGCCTTCGCCCTTTTCGGCGGCCCTTTCCTGGAAGAAGACGAGGCGGCGGCCCTGGAAGCCCTTCAGTCCGACATGAGCCAGATCAATCTCCAATCCTGGTTTCTCTTCGACCTGCCCGTGCGGGAGGGGGCTCCCCTGGCGGAGATCTTCCTGCGGCGGCGGGGATACAGCCTATCCCCCGGCGAACGCGCCTACATCCACAAGGGCCTCGCGGCCCACTTCCGTCTCTACGAGATCCTCGCGGTCCGTCCCGAGGAGGGGTTCCTCCTGAAGGACCTCTTCGCCGGGGGAACCGTGGAGGTCCACGAGAGGAGGGCCACCCGCTCCCTTCACCAGTGGGAGGTGGCCGCCATGCGCCTCATGGACTACGGAGGCGGCCACTGGACCATCGATGCGGGCATCATTCCCTTCCACCCCGACCAGAAGAGGCCACTTCTCCAACTCCTCAAGGCCCTGCGCAAAGAGGACCCGTCTTGCTCCGAGGCCGTCTTCTTCAAGCGCGCCACCATAGCCTTCCAGTACCAGTGGCTCGACACCTTCCTCCACCCCCCCCGACCCGAAATCCGCACCCCCGAAGGGGACCCGGTCCTGCTCACCAAGGTCCGCTTCTCCGTCACCGACCCCGAGGCCCTGCGCCGGGCCCTGGACGGCCCCGAGGACATCTCCCCCGTGGGGAAGGCCTCCTGGACCTGGACCGAGGCGCACCCCGAGGGCGGCCTCCGAAACCTGGGCTCCCTCGCCCTGCGCAAGAACCGGCTGACCCTCGACGTGCTCTCCTCCCAGAGGGGAAAGCGGGGACGGCGAAGGCTCGAAGCCCTCGCCGGTCCTTTCCTCCGCCACGAGGGGACCGTCAGCCAAGACCCCTACGAGGCCCTCGATGCGCGCCCGCATAAGGAGCCCACCCCCCAGGAGAAGAAAAAGAAAGCGGAAGCGGTTCTGCCGGAGTGGAAGGTGAAGATCCTCAAGGAGCACAAGGACCGGCACTACAGTGCATGGCCCGACACCCCCCTTCCCATCTTCGGCGGAAAAACCCCCCGCCAAACCGCCGCCCACCCCCGCTCACGCCCCAAGGTCGTGGAGCTTCTCAAGTCCATGGAGGTGGACGAGGCCCGCCGCACCGACCCCGACACCCCCGCTTACGACTTCCGCTGGCTCTGGAAGGAACTCGGCCTCGACCGGGACAAGGAGATGCAAAGATGAGACGCCTTAAACGCCCCACCCCAACCTGTCTTTGTAGGAGCGCTCTCCAGAGCGCGACCCCGCGCGGGGGCCTATTCTGGTTATCAAGGCAGTCGCTCTGCGTTCATTCGGGCACGTACGTCAAATAGGCACTGCCGTCTTGAATGGCGCACCACATGGTCACAGGACTTATGTATTGGGCGCTTTTCTTCAACACAAGAGCCGTTGGAGGAATTGAATGGACCAGTTCGGAATCTTTTTCCAAAAGGCAATGGGCTGGAGGTCAGATTCTCCGGGCAGGCCTTTCCCCTATCAGGAGAAGCTGGCTTTGGAGGCCTGGCGCCTGACGCTGGATGTACCGACTGGGTTGGGAAAGACTGCAGCCGTCATCCTGGCCTGGCTCTGGAAGAGGGGCTGGCGTGACGGCGAGAGGGTCTTGGAGCCCGATTCCGAGACGCCGCGCCGACTCGTCTATTGCCTTCCGATGCGCGTCTTGGCCGAACAAACCCGCGATTGCGCAAGAACCTGGCTGGCCAATCTCCGCCTGCTGGCTGAAGATGCACCGAAAGTTCATCCCCCCGACAAAGTGGCCGTTCACCTCCTCATGGGCGGCGATTTGGAAAGGGATTGGGACCGCTGGCCCGACCGGGACCAGATTCTGATCGGCACCCAAGATATGCTCCTCTCCCGCGCGCTCAACCGAGGCTATGCCATGAGCCGGTTCCGGTGGCCGCTTCAGTTTGGGTTGTTGAATAATGACTGCCTATGGGTGATGGACGAGGTACAGCTCATGGGGAGCGGCCTGGCGACCACCGCTCAACTTCAGGCTTTTCGCCGAAAAGCTGGCACGGTGCTCCCGGTTCGGTCCCTTTGGATGAGCGCCACGATGCGGGACGAGTGGCTTCAGACCGTTGATTTTGAGAAAGATGCCGATGCACCTGTTACCTTGTCTCTTTCGGAAAGCGACAGAAAGCAAGCCAGACAGCGATTGGAATCAATCAAGCCAATTGAAAAAGCCGGCTTCATGGCCTCGGCGGACGGGAAAGCCGAGGCCGAGCTGACCATCAAGGTGCACGCCCCGGGAACGCGCACGCTTGTGGTCGTCAATACCGTGAGGCGCGCGCAACAGGTCTTTATAGCCCTGCAAGAGTACGAGCCCACCGCCGATTTGGTGCTCCTGCACTCTCGCTTTCGGCAACAAGACCGCGACCGCGCCCTTGGCCGCCTGCTTGCCGACCCTAGCCCCAATGGAACCCTGTGCGTCTCTACCCAGGTGGTGGAGGCGGGCGTGGATGTCTCCGCGCGTGTGCTCATCACGGATCTTGCCCCGTGGTCGTCTTTGGTGCAGCGGTTTGGCCGTTGCAACAGAAAAGGCGAGTTTAACAAGACCAAGGATGCGCGGGTCATCTGGATCGCCCCGCCGAGCTTCGACGACGAGAAGAAGCTGGCGCCCTACACAGCCAGTGAGCTTCGCGCCTCGGAAGCGCGTCTGGCGGGACTCACCGATGCTGGGCCGGCGGGACTGCCGGCGGTTACCGAGCCAATGACTTACTCCCACGTGATCCGCCGGAAGGACATGACCGAGCTGTTCGACACCACGCCCGATTTGGCTGGCGCGGATATCGATGTGTCGCGCTTTATCCGTGAGTCCGACGAGCACCATGTCCACGTCTTCTGGAGAGAGGTGGATCCGAAAAGAGGACCGGCCGAGAATGCCCCTGGACCTGAACGGCAGGAACTGTGCTCTGCTCCCATAGCCGACCTCGACCTAAAAAAACGCGCCGCATGGCGCTGGGATCACCTCGAAGGCCGCTGGGAAAAGCCACGTTCGCTGTTCCCCGGGCTCACCTTGATGCTTGCGGCTTCTGAGGGTGGTTACCTCCCTGAACTCGGGTGGAGCCCAAAGGACAAGTCGCCCGTTGCGGTTTTCAACGGGCAAGCGAGTGGCTCCGGTTACGACTACGACCGTCGTTCCGAGGCCGAGGCGTGGGTTTCCGTGGCCGATCACACGGACGCCGTCGTTAACGAGGCAGAGCAATTGCTATCGGCCTTGAACTTGGAAGAGCAATCTTGGGCCAACGCCTTCCGCCTTGCGGCGCGATGGCACGATGCGGGAAAGGCGCATGGCGTCTTCCAGGGGGCCATGCCTGAAGGTGCGCCCCCCGGCGTGTGGGCCAAAGCGATGGGCAGAATGAAGAAGTACAACCGCCCGGCATTCCGGCATGAATTGGCGTCGGCTCTGGCCATGCTGGCGAACGGCCAGCCGGACCTGGCGGCCTATCTCGCGGCGGCCCACCACGGCAAGGTCAGGCTCTCCATCCGTTCGATGCCGCAAGAGAAGGCGCCCTGCGACAACCCTGCGCAGCTCTTTGCCCGTGGAATCTGGGATGGCGACGAACTTCCCGAAACGGCTCTCGGCGGTGGTACGACCCTGCCTGCCAGCAAGCTGCGGTTGTCGTACATGGCGCTTGGTGATGACGAGGACACAGGGCCAAGCTGGCTCGCGCGCATACTCGCGCTGAGAGATTCGCCCGAGCTTGGCCCCTTCCGTCTCGCGTTCCTCGAGGCGCTTCTGCGCGTCGCCGACTGGCGCGCCAGCGACGGCAAGGAGGTCCGGTGATGCCCGATATCACGCTTTCTGGTTGCACACCCGAACCGCTGATGAGCTACCTCAAGGCCCTCGGCATCCTGCGCCTCGTGGCCGAGCAGAAAGATCCTGATGCTAAGGGCTGCTGGCGGGATCGTTTCTTCACCCTGCGTTCAAGCCTTGACGAACAGGCGCTACTCGACTTCTTCCTGGATGAATACAAACCAACCCCCGTTTTCGCTCCCTGGAACGGCGACGGAGGGTTCCTTACCGATAAAGGCAAGAACATGGAATTCATAGACCGACTGCGCAAATCGAATTCGCCCAGGCTCTCTTCGCTCAAGGGCGCAGTCGACGAAATCGGCCAGGTGGGAATCCTTAGAGAGTTCAAAGAAACGCGTGCCGACGAGAAGGAACTTCGAAGAAAAAGAGAGGCCTCCAAGAAGGGGCGGGGAGTGTTCTCCGAGGCCGAAGCTGAGAAGCTTAAACAGGCTTCGCAAAGGGTCAAGGAAATCAAGGAAACCATCCTTTTCAAAGTGCGCGGCACATTCCCTGATGAAGTCGTGCGATGGCTGGATGCATGCCTGGCGATCCAGCCAGATGGCTTCTCTTCTGCTCCACTTTTTGGGTCGGGAGGTTGCGACGGACGCCTTGAGTTCTCGGCGAACTACTTGGGCAATGTACTCGATTTCATGGCTCTCTCCCGTGGCGAGCGGAGTGGATGGATCGAACAAGCAATCTGGGGCATAGGAACCGCAAAACTGGTGGCAACGTCCATTGGTCAACTATCACCCGGCCAGATTGGTGGGCCCAATGCCACCCAAGGGTTTGAGGGTGGCTCTCTCACGAATCCATTCGATTTCATCCTAATGATAGAGGGGGGGCTGCTATTCGCCGGTTCTATTAGCCGCAAGTTTGGCGCTTCAGTCTCCGCGAAAGGGGCCTTTCCGTTTACGGTCTACTCCTCATCGGTTGGAAGAGCTATGGACGCCGGCAAGGACTCCAAAGCGGCACGTGGCGAGATGTGGCTGCCTCTTTGGGGTCGGTTGGCTGGCCTTGCCGAACTAACGCAAGTTCTCACCGAGGGGAGGGCCGAGATATCCAAACAGCAGGCCACGACAGGCGTCCAGATTGCGCGTGCTATTACAGCACTTGGGGTCGACCGGGGCATTGACGGATTCACTCGTTACGGCTTTCTGCAGCGAAACGGGAAAGCTTATCTCGCCACGGCCCTTGGACATTTTGATGTCCGTGCGCGGCCGGAGGTGGATTTGGTTCGCGAGGTTGACCCCTGGCTGGAGCGGTTCCGCCGGGCGGCGGCCGATGACAAGGCTCCGCCAAGGTTCAAGTCGGCCCTGCGAAGGATCGAGGAAGCGATCTTTGATTTCTGCCAACACGGCGGCCCCTCGCGCTTTGCGGAGATCCTTTGCGCGCTGGGACGAGCCGAACGTGAGCTGTCCACTGGTGAAAGGTTCCGTAAGGAGAAATATCTCGCTCCGATCTGTGGCTTGTCCCCACAGTGGCTAGGCGCGTCTGATGACCAGCGCATCGAGTTCGAAATAGCCCTGGCCCTTTCGGGCCTCTGGGATCACGAACTGAAGGTCGGGCCCCTGCGAGCGAACCTTGAACCAGCAGAGGTTTGGAGGGGAAAAAGCGGCGGGGCCGCCGCGAAATGGACCGAGGCGGGTCACGCCGTTGTATGGACAAGCGCCGACCTTGTGACTAACCTCTCGGCGCTCCTGGAGCGTCGTCTCCTCGACGGCAAACGCCTGGGCTGCACTGGGCTGCCTCTCGCATTCCGCCGGGGCGCTGGGCTCCCAGCGATTTCCGCGTTCATTGATGGCGAGACCGATGACGAGCGCATCGCTGAACTGCTTTGGGGGATGATACTCATAGACCACCACAAACCCTATCCCACGCTCAGGCGCCCCCAGGTCGATGCCCCGCCGTTGCCGCGGGCCTTCGCCCTGCTTCGGCTCCTATTTTTGCCTCACGGGATTGAGACTCAAACGGGAGAAGTCCCTGTAAGGCCGGAGTCTCGCGTGCTGGGACTTCTTTGCGGTGACCGGATGCCGGAGGCTTGCGCCATCGCCGCGCGGCGCCTGCGTGCCACCGGCCTGATCCCCATGCCCCATGCAAGGGGAACTTCCCGCGACGACGAGTGGACAGGCGCGCTCGGGGCGGTCAGCCCGAGCCGCCTCTCCGCCGCATTGCTGATACCGGTTTCAAAGAGCGATGTGAAGCACTTGGTGAAGCTGGTCTCGAGGCCCGAGACCGTGAACGAAGAGGCCGTTCGCTAACGAACAGAGGAGGAATCCATGGCGATCGATTTCACGAAGTTGAACGATGCTCCGCGCTTGCTTCTCGAAGCCGAACTCAAACCGCTCCAGGGTGACCGCTTCCAGCCCACCGGTTTCGCGGACTTGGGGCCCGCCCGGTACACCTTGCCCGATGGCACCGAAATGCTACTCGTGGAGTCGGCGCAGTCGGTGGCCAACAGAATGGAATCGGCCTGCTGGGATGAGCCAGCGGACGACCTCTTGGCCGACCTCCACGGATTGCCCTACATCTTGGTCACACTTCCTGACGGTAGGCGGCTCACCAATTCCGTTCTCGAAGCGCACCGGATCAACTCGCCTTACATTTTGGAAGGCGAGGACAGGACCGTTTTCGACCTATTGAAGAGAGATGCCGTCGGCCTCGAAATGGGCCCTGTTAGGATCTCAGACCTAGCCAGAATGGTCTTCAAGTATGACGCCAACGCAATCTTGCACGGCGTCTTTCTGGCGAAGAAGGAGCTTGCGGGTGGCCGCTTGCGCTTATCCCGCTTGCTTTCCGGTTTCATCGAGGCCCAGGACCTGCGGGTAGCGGAGAGCGGGGGCGTAAAGAACGACCGCGTGAATCCCAGCGGAGAAACGAAGCAGGGGTTCGGCAATGTCCCCTTCCACCGCACCGAATTCACTGCCGGCAAAATCACCGCGTACTTTAACCTGGACTTGGCGCTCTTGAGAGGGTATGGTCTCGGCGATGATGCGACGAAGCTGCTCATCGCCCTAGCCCTCTTCAAAGTCCGCCGTTTCCTCTCCACGGGCCTGCGCCTTCGCACCGCTTGCGACCTCGAAGTGAAGGGGGACCTCGTGGTGACAAAGCCCGAGGGCTTCACTGTGCCTGCGGAGAGCGGCTTGCTGACGGAATGCAAGGGCCTGATCAAGCAATGCCAACCGCTCTTCGCTGATCCGCCCGTTACCCAGGTCGAGTGGAAGCCAGGCAACAAGAAGTCGAAGAAAGGAGACGAGCAGGAAGCGGAGGCCGAGGAGGACAACGAATGATTGCCCTGTCCATCCGATTCCTCGCCGGGCGCTTCCACGCGACGCCCTGGGGGAGGCACGTCAATGAGGCCGCGCCCGAATGGCCGCCGTCGCCGTGGAGGTTACACCGGGCCATGGTGGCGACGTGGAAGCGGAAGCTGGACGGCGCGTCGAGTTGTCCCCCCGAGGCGGTTGAGACTCTCTTGCGGGCCCTGGCCGCCCCCCCCCATTTCAGTCTGCCACCGGCTTCTTTGGGGCATGCGCGCGCCTTCATGCCATGGTTCAAGAAGGGTCCCGGCGACAAAACGCTTGTTTTCGACGCATGGGTCTCGATCGGGAAGCAGACACCTCTCTTGATCCTGTGGCCCGATGGGCAGCTTGGGCAAAAGGAACGGCGTGCCTTAGAGGCCATCACCGAGAACCTGAGCTTCCTCGGGCGTGCCGAAAGCTGGGTCGAGGTGGGTGTCCTATCCGATGAAGAAGCAGCCAAAGCCCTGCCAAGGATTAACTGCGCACCGCAAGGGAGCACACACTTGACCTCGAGCTTGGGCATGGAACCCGTGGCGGTTTTGTGCCCCGACCCCCAGAGTGCCTTCGGCAACGCATACACCCCAAAGGTGACGCGCACCGAGGGGAGGGGCAAGGCCAAGAGGCAACTCGCAACACCCGTCTACGCCCCCGACTGGCATTTGTGCATGGAGACCCTGGAGTTGCACGACAAGAGGTGGTCCGATCCTCCCGGTTCGAAGTGGGTTACGTATCTGCGCCCAAAGGACTGCTTCGCCGTGCAGCCGCGCTGGCCTTTCCGATCGCCCGTGCGGCTCCCCCCCACGGTGGCCCGCTTCGCCATAGATGGAACTGTTCTTCCCCTCGTAGAGGACTCGCTCCCTATCGCCGAGATGGCCCGCATCACGGCCATGGGCTGTTTTCGGCGCGTGGAAGGGCCCAATCAACGGCGCGATGATGCCTTGGCTGCCTTCCCGATTCCCCGTTCCGAGGTCTTTTCCGGCAAGGATGCAGAGGGGAAGCCGCTTCTCGTACATGAGCACGCTTATTACCTTCCAACCGACGAAGACGGTGACGGCCGCATCGACCACCTCACCATCGTTGCCGGCATGGGTTTTGGGCCGTCGGAGGTCAAAGCCCTGGACCGCATGGTGAAGCTGAAACGAGACGAGGGCGAGCCGCTGAACCTGGTGCTTATCGCCTTGGGACAGGCAGAAGCCATCGCGGCTGACAAACTCCTGGGGCCGTCCAGGCTTTGGGAGTCGGCTACACCATTTTTGGCGACGCGGCACGCCAAGCGATCCGGGCGGAAAAGGGACCCCGGGGAGATCCTTGGCGCACAAAACCAGCGCGCCTTCGCCCGGCAAGTCCTCATTGAAGAGATCGATCGGCTTCGGGCCCGGCGTCCGGAAATCCCAGAGCCAACTTTGATCGAGGCACTTAACCCCGAGCATCGGATGGGGGCGCACCGTCTCAGACCGATCCAATTCAAGCGGTTCCGGAGGAAACGAGGCGACGATGGGGGCCGCCTGGCTGCGGGTGCTTTCCGCATCGTCTTTCCTGTGCCGGTTCGGGGCCCTATCGCCCTAGGGCATTCCTCGCACTTCGGCCTCGGGCTTTTTCTCGCGGCGGACGAAGCGAAGGAATAGGGTTGTCCGGCGGAGCGGGCATGGGCGATCAACCCTAAGCATCACCGTCACAAGGAATGACAGGAAAAGGGGCATGGTATTGGGCGCGGTTTGCGAGCGAACTGGGAGGGTCTTGGGATTGCTCTCGGGAAGAAGGCTACCCCTGATCGGGAGGAGACTATCATGGATGAAAAGGGAGAGGCAATCCGGGCCCTTGGGACAGTAGCGCGAAGCAACCCTGTCATCCAGTGGCAATGGCCATGATCCCTGCCCCCCCTGACCTCATCCCCGCTCGGATGTTGAACGAGTTCGCTTATTGCCCGCGGCTCTGCTACCTCATGTGGGTGCAGGGGGAATGGGCCGACAACCTGGAGACGGAGGAGGGCCGCTACGTCCACCGCAAGGCCGACCAGCCGGAGGGGCCGAGGGCAGAGGTCCACACCCGCTCGCTTCACCTTTCCAGCCAGAGCCTGGGGCTGACGGCCGTGGTGGACGTGGTGGAGCGCGAGGGCAACCGCGTGCGGCCCGTGGAATACAAGCGCGGCAAGACGCCGCTCCTGCCCGAGGGTGCCTACGAGCCCGAGCGCGTCCAGCTCTGCGCCCAAGGTCTACTGCTTCGCGAGCGCGGCTACGAGTGCCACGAGGGTCTCATCTACTATGCCGGCTCGCACGAGCGCGTTCGCATTCGCTTCACGCCGGAACTCGAAGCCCGCACCTTGGAGTTGCTCAGCCAGATGCGCGAACGCCTGGCCGAGGCTGCCATCCCGGAGCCCCTGGAGGACAGTCCCAAATGCCCGCGCTGTTCCCTCGTGGGCATCTGCCTGCCGGAGGAGGTGCGCTTCCTCACCCGGGCGGGTTCCGTACGCCCCATCGCCGTGGCCGATCCGGCTCTCTACCCGTTTGTCGTCCAGGAGCCGGGCGCCACCGTCCGGTTGGACCACGACCGCCTCGTGGCCGAGGCCAAGGGGAGGGAGCTGGCCGCCGTGGGCTTGGAGCGCGTCTCCCAGGTGGTTCTCATGGGTCTCGTCCACATGACAACGGGCGCCCTCCAGCAGTGCCTCTCGCGCGGCGTGCCCGTGGTCTTCCTCAGCGGGGCCGGGTGGTTTTACGGGATGACCAAGGGCCTTTCCCACAAGAACGTGGAGCTGAGGGCCCGCCAGTTCGCCGCCGCATCGGACGGTCATTTCGCCCTGGCGCTCGCCAAGAGCCTCGTGGCGGCCAAGATCACCAACGCCCGCGTGCTTCTGCGCCGCAACGGCCAGCCTTCGCAGGAGGTCCTCGACGCCATGGGGGCCGCGGCCCGGCAGGCCGACGAGGCGGACAACGCCGAGACCCTTCTCGCCGTCGAAGGCCTGGGGGCGCGGCTCTACTTCTCCGCCTTCGCCACCATGATCAAGGAAGGAAAGGCCCTCGGTGAGCGCTTCGACTTCGAAGGCCGCACGCGCAGGCCTCCCACCGATCCCGTCAACGCCCTTCTCTCCTTCGCCTACACGCTGCTCACCAAAGATTGGGCGGTGATCCTGGAGAGTGTCGGCTTCGATCCCATGATGGGCTACTACCACAAGCCCCGGTACGGCCGGCCGGCGCTGGCCCTCGATCTCATGGAGCCCTTCCGTCCGGTCATCGCCGATAGCGTGGTCATCACGGCGCTCAACAACGGTGAGGTGGGTCCGGGCGACTTCTTCGAGCGCGAGGGTGCCGTACTCCTCAAGCCGGAGGCCAGGAAACGCTTTGTGGGCACCTACGAGCGGCGGCTCATGCAGGAGATCCAGCACCCCCTCTTCGGCTATGCCGCGACCTACCGGCGCATCTTCGAGATCCAGGCGCGGCTGCTGGGCC
This sequence comes from uncultured Thermoanaerobaculia bacterium, assembly GCA_964589625.1. Lineage (GTDB taxonomy): Bacteria > Acidobacteriota > UBA4820 > UBA4820 > DSQY01 > JBFLVU01. The sequence continues at coordinate 4,940 of CAZPSH010000003.1, read as the reverse complement.
GCCTGCTCTTCGGAGAGATCTCAACCTACCCCGCATTCAAGGTGCGCTGAACGAGGAAGCCATGGAAACCCGTTGCTTCGTGGTCACCTACGACATCTCCCATCCGAAGCGCTGGAAGCGGCTCTACAACCTCATGAAGTCCTTCGGCGAGCACGTCCAACTCAGCGTCTTCCGCTGCGACCTCGAACCCATGCAGGCGGTTCGCTTGAGGGGGCTGATCGAGCAGATCGTCAAGCACGACGAAGATCAGGTGATTCTCGTGGATTTGGGCCCCAGCACGCAGGAGGTCATCCGGGAGATCGTGGTGATCGGGCGGCCCAAGGTGTTCCACCTGCCGGGGCCCAGCGTTGCATGAGGAGGCAGGAGAGATTACCTTGAAACCGAGGACGGCCCGGGGTCGCGAGAGGTGGTGCGCGTGGGCTGCGCCGGGGGAGCGCTCGCGCCCTTCAAACCCCTGCAGCCAGCGGCTCTTTGAAAATTCGGCGACATGGTCCCCAATGTTCCGCTTGATAGCGGGTGCAGCGCTCGCAGAATGCCGTCGGGAGGCCCTGCTGGCGCGGCGCCCCATGCGAGCGGTTTCCATCCTCGAAAGAGGATGGCCTCATTGAAGCGGCGCAGCGGTTCGCCTCCTCGCCACCTACACCACGGAGTTTCCATCCTCGAAAGAGGATGGCCTCATTGAAGCCTGGAGTCCACGCCGGTGAGCGCCCCGCAGTGAACGAGGTTTCCATCCTCGAAAGAGGATGGCCTCATTGAAGCGCAGACAACTCTGTGCCCTACGCCGACTTCGACGGGGTTTCCATCCTCGAAAGAGGATGGCCTCATTGAAGCTCCACTGGCCGCGGCCGACCGTAAACACGAGGCTCTGTTTCCATCCTCGAAAGAGGATGGCCTCATTGAAGCCTGCTGCGTGAGGCCCAGTTTGTAGGGCTTGAGTCCGCCGTTTCCATCCTCGAAAGAGGATGGCCTCATTGAAGCGCTAAATTGACTTCGCCAAGTTTACAAATCCATCCGCAGTTTCCATCCTCGAAAGAGGATGGCCTCATTGAAGCTCTCACGGAGTCAACCCGACGTGGCAGCACCAGCGGGTTTCCATCCTCGAAAGAGGATGGCCTCATTGAAGCGGCACGAGCTCGTCGTCAACCCACTTCATTCCGACCAGTTTCCATCCTCGAAAGAGGATGGCCTCATTGAAGCTAGACCTCGAGGTCGGACGGAGGCGGAGGGTCAGAATGTTTCCATCCTCGAAAGAGGATGGCCTCATTGAAGCGGCGGACACGGGCACGGGGACAGGCCCCACGGTGCCGTGTTTCCATCCTCGAAAGAGGATGGCCTCATTGAAGCAACAACTACCACACCCAGAACTCCCGAGGGGCGACGATCCGTTTCCATCCTCGAAAGAGGATGGCCTCATTGAAGCCGACGGTGAGCAGCGCGTGATCAGCGCGGAGAAAACGTTTCCATCCTCGAAAGAGGATGGCCTCATTGAAGCTTCACTACGGTCAATACGGCCGGGGCCACGGATGCCCAGTTTCCATCCTCGAAAGAGGATGGCCTCATTGAAGCACCACGATTACCGCCACTAGCATCTCGACCACATCGGTTTCCATCCTCGAAAGAGGATGGCCTCATTGAAGCTCGCCGTGGAACGGAACGGGTTGCAGCGCCAGTGCGGTCAGTTTCCATCCTCGAAAGAGGATGGCCTCATTGAAGCCTGTCCATCACTGCGCTCCTCCTCGCCCCATCGCCTGTTTCCATCCTCGAAAGAGGATGGCCTCATTGAAGCATCGTGAGCCCTGGAGGGCGCTACCGTGAGGGACTAGGTTTCCATCCTCGAAAGAGGATGGCCTCATTGAAGCGAGCGCTGCGGAATCACCTCCAGCTACTACGAGATCGTTTCCATCCTCGAAAGAGGATGGCCTCATTGAAGCTCAGCTAACTGCTGGAGCACGTCACCGGCCTTGTCCAGTTTCCATCCTCGAAAGAGGATGGCCTCATTGAAGCGCGGCGGTGGCCTCGCATAGGGTGATGGCCTGGCTGGTTTCCATCCTCGAAAGAGGATGGCCTCATTGAAGCGACGTGGAAGCCGGGAAGAAAATCCCGCTCGAATTGACGTTTCCATCCTCGAAAGAGGATGGCCTCATTGAAGCCGGGTCAGGAACGGCGTCCCCGCAAGGTCGCTATCATGTTTCCATCCTCGAAAGAGGATGGCCTCATTGAAGCCAACAACGCGCCGTGTGAGGTTGAATGGCAATGGCTGGTTTCCATCCTCGAAAGAGGATGGCCTCATTGAAGCCTCGTGGTTTCCGGTAAGCAGAATGCGGATACGCTTGGTTTCCATCCTCGAAAGAGGATGGCCTCATTGAAGCATTCCCCAGCCCATGCGATGGCTACGTGACCGGCGATGTTTCCATCCTCGAAAGAGGATGGCCTCATTGAAGCATCCGCCTCCAATGCGGAGATAATCGCATCGCGCAAGTTTCCATCCTCGAAAGAGGATGGCCTCATTGAAGCATGCACAGGAGGCTGATATGCCTGGAAGAGCGGAGAGTCGTTTCCATCCTCGAAAGAGGATGGCCTCATTGAAGCTGGACACGTGCCAGGGCGGCGACCCGGACAGTGAGACGTTTCCATCCTCGAAAGAGGATGGCCTCATTGAAGCCTGGCCCACGTTTGGCACGCCGAATCTTTGCATGGGGGGTTTCCATCCTCGAAAGAGGATGGCCTCATTGAAGCGAACCGGAACGCTTTTCGCTCCATCATGGGAGGCTCCGTTTCCATCCTCGAAAGAGGATGGCCTCATTGAAGCACCTGCACCACGCGCACGCTGATGCGGTGCATGTCCGGTTTCCATCCTCGAAAGAGGATGGCCTCATTGAAGCGCGTATGCCCGCCGCGTCCAGCCGTCGGCGTCCGTGAGTTTCCATCCTCGAAAGAGGATGGCCTCATTGAAGCACAACCTCGGCCCGCCACACGTCGCGAAACCCCGTTGCGTTTCCATCCTCGAAAGAGGATGGCCTCATTGAAGCGCCAGTACCCCTCGCCGATCCACTCGTAGACGCCACGTTTCCATCCTCGAAAGAGGATGGCCTCATTGAAGCAACCGCATTTCCGCCAGAACCCTGTCGCCTTTGAGAGGTTTCCATCCTCGAAAGAGGATGGCCTCATTGAAGCATGTAAGGGCCGAGGGAGCGTGTCATTCCGCCACCCCGTTTCCATCCTCGAAAGAGGATGGCCTCATTGAAGCATCTACGCGGCGCGCGGGCCTGCCCAGCCCCTTCCGTTTCCATCCTCGAAAGAGGATGGCCTCATTGAAGCCAGTCCGCCGATGACGCCGTGCCCGTGCTGATGTAGAGTTTCCATCCTCGAAAGAGGATGGCCTCATTGAAGCGCCCACCAGGCGCGCCCAGCGGCACGTAGGGCAGCGGGTTTCCATCCTCGAAAGAGGATGGCCTCATTGAAGCGGGCTGTAACCAATGACAAACATACTCGACGCGAAGCTGTTTCCATCCTCGAAAGAGGATGGCCTCATTGAAGCTGCCGACGATCCTCGGCGTCCCCGTGATTTCCTCCTGTTTCCATCCTCGAAAGAGGATGGCCTCATTGAAGCGGCGAGGGCATGGGCTCCTCGTCATCATCAGTAGGCCGTTTCCATCCTCGAAAGAGGATGGCCTCATTGAAGCAAATCGGGGCGCATCCTCGAGCCCGCCGTGGGCATTGGGTTTCCATCCTCGAAAGAGGATGGCCTCATTGAAGCGCTCGATGGTACAGATCGGGCGGCGGAGTCGGCGGAGGTTTCCATCCTCGAAAGAGGATGGCCTCATTGAAGCCCGCCGATGAGGGCCGCGATGGAGCCCCAGGAGTAGGTTTCCATCCTCGAAAGAGGATGGCCTCATTGAAGCCGGAACACTTCCGGCAAAACCGCCTCCCCTGCTCGGTTTCCATCCTCGAAAGAGGATGGCCTCATTGAAGCATGGCCCCCGCGGCCGAGCAAGGCCGGAAGGCCTTGTTTCCATCCTCGAAAGAGGATGGCCTCATTGAAGCGGGCCCCGCTCGAGGTGGTGACGCCTTCCGTGGCCTGTTTCCATCCTCGAAAGAGGATGGCCTCATTGAAGCGCGGTTCCGTCCTCGATGAGAATGGAGCCGGGAGCCGGTTTCCATCCTCGAAAGAGGATGGCCTCATTGAAGCACGGTGTCGGGGACGACGATCTCCTCCTTGCTGGCCGTGTTTCCATCCTCGAAAGAGGATGGCCTCATTGAAGCGCCCCTCAACTCCGGGTGCCTCTCGTCCGCGAACCGTTTCCATCCTCGAAAGAGGATGGCCTCATTGAAGCCCCGTGACCTTGTCGAGATCAATCCCGGAGAGCTTCGAGTTTCCATCCTCGAAAGAGGATGGCCTCATTGAAGCTCGCGTAGCACTTCGAGGGATGCCCGCAGATCCCGGGTTTCCATCCTCGAAAGAGGATGGCCTCATTGAAGCAACGTGGTAGTCCGTTATTGTGTTTACGGCGGCGGCGGTTTCCATCCTCGAAAGAGGATGGCCTCATTGAAGCACGCTGGCGCCTGGTGCATCGGGCTGACGCGATCGCGTTTCCATCCTCGAAAGAGGATGGCCTCATTGAAGCCCGTCGAGGGCCACTGTGGCGTCGGGGTGGTCGTCGAGTTTCCATCCTCGAAAGAGGATGGCCTCATTGAAGCACATTTAGGAGGATCGCATGGCCAAGAAGCGGATGGGTTTCCATCCTCGAAAGAGGATGGCCTCATTGAAGCTCGACGTGCACGACATCGAATGGATTGAGGCGAGGCGGGTTTCCATCCTCGAAAGAGGATGGCCTCATTGAAGCTCCGTTCGGTCGAGAAGGAATGAGAATACGTGGTATGGTTTCCATCACACCTGTCCAAAATGGCAATTGAAAGGAAGTGCCTCCTCTGTTGTAGGC
>CAZPSH010000002.1:0-186214 GCA_964589625.1 uncultured Thermoanaerobaculia bacterium | reverse complement strand
CAGCGCTACGGCATGTTGAAATGGGGCGATCTGTTCACGGCGAGGCAGAAGGTGGGGCTGATACAGTTCGCTCGATGTGCTGCTGTTGTGAAGGGCAATCTGCGGGATTTCCTAGCTGTCTCGGTTGATCGTGTCGCCGACGGAAGCGCGTCGGTTTCGGGCTGGCTCGCTTCAGGTGAGGAGGTAAAACACGTCTTTGCTCGGCAAGCATTGCCGATCGTGTGGGATTTCGGCGAATCGAATTATCTCGCGGACGCATCCCGCAGCTGGTCCAGCGCAATCGATGCTGTTGCTAAGGTCATCGAAGTCGGAACGAAGGGCAGGGTCGCACAGGTCGAGCAATGCGACGCGACGGCACATCCTTTGCCGGATGACTCAGTCGGCGTCTGGTTTACCGACCCACCATACTATGACGCAGTTCCATACGCAGACCTGTCGGACTTCTTTCTTGTCTGGCTCAAGCGAAGCAGGACACGATCACTTGTCAGTGACCCTTTCGATGGCGAGAACTTGCTGTCACCAAAGACGCGTGAAGCTGTTCAAGATGAAACCAAGGTTGCAAACGGTGAGCCCAAGACTCGAGCATGGTTTGAGAGTGTGATGGCGCGAGCGTTTGCAGAGGGTCGAAGAGTACTTGTCGACGATGGCGTTGCCGCTGTGGTGTTTGCCCACAAGACGACCGAGGGCTGGGAAGCCCTTTTGTCAGGATTGATACGAGGTGGATGGACCGTCACTGGGTCTTGGCCGCTCGCCACGGAGGCTGGTAATCGTCTTCGCGCCCGCGATTCCGCCGCCCTGGCCACGAGCGTCCACCTCATCTGTCGTCCGCGCTTCGACGGCGCTGGCGTCGGCGACTGGGCCGATGTACTGCGCGAGCTTCCGAACCGCGTCGGCGACTGGATGGAGCGCCTGCAGAGCGAAGGCGTGCGCGGCGCGGACCTCGTCTTCGCCTGCATCGGGCCGGCGCTCGAAATCTTCAGCCGCTACACGAAGGTAGAGACCGCGGAGGGGCGCGAGGTCAAGCTCGACGAGTACCTGGCCAAGGTCTGGGAGGTGGTTGGCCGGGCCGCGCTCGGGCAGGTGCTCGGCACCGCCGAGGCGAAGGCGCGTAACGGGGCGGCGGGCGCCGTGGAGGAGGACGCCCGGCTCACGGCGCTCTTCCTCTGGACGCTCCAGAGCACCAACGGAGAAGAGTCTCACCGCGGAGACGCGGAGAGCGCGGAGGGGGAGGAAACGGACGACGTGGAGGACGAGGAGGGCGGCTTGCGCAGCAAGCCCAAAGGGTTCACGCTCATTTTCGACGTGGTGCGCCGCTTCGCCCAGCCGCTCGGCATCGAGCTGCCCAAGTGGGAAGGCCGCGTGATCGAGACGAAAAAGGGCGTCGTATGGCTTCTACCGATTGCGGAGAGGGCGAAGCAACTCTTCGGCGAGGATGGCGCACAGGCCGTGGCCGCGCGCATCGAAGAAGACGCGGCCTTCGGCAGGAGTCCTCAGCTTTCCCTCTTTCCCGAGCCAGACGCACCGCCGGCGATCCGCCCCCGCAAAGGGCGCGGGCGGCGGGCCTCAGCGGCCGTTGCCGCACCCGATCCCGCCATGGCGCACGACCTGCCTGCCGAAGCTTCGGCGCAGGCAGGGGCGACGACACTCGACCGCGTGCATGCCGCGATGTTGCTCCAATCCTCCGGCCGCACCCATGCCTTGCGCGCGTTGCTCAAGGCCGAGCAGGACCGGAGCCCGGACTTCCTGCGCCTCGCCAACGCGCTTTCCGCGTTGTACCCTAAGGGTAGTGAGGAAAAGCGTCTGCTCGACGCGATGCTTCTCGCGGTGCCGAGGTGAACCGATGCTCTACTTCGCATACGGCTCAAACATGAATTGGCAGCAGATGCGGGAGCGCTGCTCGTCGGCGCGCTTCGTGGGCGTTGCCCTGCTCGCGGACCACAAGCTCGCGTTCACTCGGAAATCCGTAAATCGCGGATGTGGAGTTGCCGACGCGGTGCGCGAACGCGGCCGAAAAATCTGGGGTGTCGTCTACGAGATCGAGGATCTCGATGTCGGCAAACTGGATTTATCGGAGGGTTACAGACCAGGACGAGAGAAAAACTCGTACTGGCGGCGAGAATGTCTGGTGCTGCTGGACGGCGATGAGCAGCGCCCGCTGACGGCCTGCAGCTATTTCGGCGACCCGCAGCCGAATCCGCCCCTGCCAAACAGCGAATACAAGCAACTCATAGTTTCGGGAGCGCGCCACTGGCACCTTCCCGAGGAATATGTCCGCGATCTCGAAGCGATCGAGGTGAGCGGATGACGCTCTGTTCACCGACAGTATGGCAAGGCATCAACTACTACCGAGTGCACGTGAGCGGTCGCGGTTTTGAGCCCGTGGCCTACGCCAATCTGGCCCGATTGAAGAGGCCGGCGGCCGACCTGTTCGCGCGGCTGCAGAGACCGTAGAAGGGGGGATCGCAATGGAGCCTTGGTACAAGGTCGCGACGCCGCGCAAGGAAGTCCGCGAAGGCCGGTCGTTCAACCCTGACGAGTTCGCCATCGCGCTTGAGCAGGTCGTCGCCGGGACGGCGCCGGAGGATTACCGGAAGCCCGACCAGTTCTTCGCGCGCACCTGCTTCACAAGGGCGTTGCGCGAGCATGCGGGAATGGTCCTTCGGCGGCTCTCGGGAAAGACCGAGAACACCGCGCCGGTACTCACGCTCATCACGCAGTTCGGCGGGGGCAAGACGCACACGCTCGCGGCCCTCTACCACCTGGTGAAAAGCGGAAGCGCCGTGGCCGGGATGGACGGCGTGGCAGATCTCGTTCGCCATGCGGGCATCCCGTCGCTGCCGCAGGCGAAGGTCGCGGTCTTTGTGGGCAACGCGTGGGACCCTCAGCCGGGACGCGAGACACCATGGATCGACATTGCGCGCCAGCTCGCGGGCGACAAGGGCGTCGATGCCCTCGGTGCCGCGGCCAAGGCCACGCCGCCGGGGACGGAAGCCATTGGCCGCGTTTTCCAGGCGGCGGATGCCCCCGTGCTCCTTCTCTTCGACGAGGTGCTCAACTATCTCAACCGGCATCGCGGCATGGCCGAGTCGTTCCACGCTCTCATCCAGAATCTTACCGTGGCGATGACCGGTACGACGCACGGCGCCTGTGTGATCTCCCTACCCCGTAGCCAGGTAGAGATGACCGAATGGGATCAAGAGTGGCAGGACAGGATCGCCAAGGTCGTGCGGCGCGTCGCCAAGGACCTGATCGCGAACGACGAGGCCGAGATCAGCGAGGTCGTCCGCCGGCGTCTCTTCCAGGACCTCGGCAGCGAGAAGATCCGGCGCAACGTCTCCAAGGCGTTCGGCGATTGGTGCTTCGAACGCCGGGCGCAGCTTCCCCCCGAATGGACGGCGGTGGACTCGGCGGCAACGGAGGCGAAAGCGCGGGAATTCCTTCAAGGGCGCTTCGAGAGCTGCTACCCCTTCCATCCGGCGACGCTCTCCGTCTTCCAGCGCAAGTGGCAGTCCCTGCCGCAGTACCAGCAGACACGCGGGACCCTCGCGATGCTCGCGCAGTGGATCTCCCTCGCGGCCCAGGACGCCTTCCGCAAGGCGCGCACCGAACCGCTCATCACGCTCGGGTCGGCACCGCTCGGAGAGCCTGGCTTCCGTAGCGTGGTGCTCGGCCAGCTCGGCGAGTCGCGGCTTGTGGCCGCGATCGACACCGACATCGCCGGCGAGCAGGCGCACGCGAAGGCGCTCGATGCCGACACGAAGGGTCCTTTGCGCGACATCCACCGGCGCGTCGGGACGGCGATCCTGTTTGAGTCCTCCGGCGGGCAAACCGACAAGGTCGCCCACCTTCCGGAACTGCGCTTTGCGCTGAGTGAACCCGAGCTCGACACAACATCGGTCGACAACGCGGCCTTTGCGCTTGAGGACCGCTCCTACTTCCTGCGCAAAGCGGGCACCGACGGTTTCCGAATCGGCCACCAGCCGACCATGAAGAAGGTGGTGAGCGATCGCCGAGCCTCCCTGGACGACGAAACGGAAGTGAAGCCCGCGATCCGCAGGCTCGTTGAGGAGGAGTTCAGGCGCGGCGCGAGCATTCCTGTGGCCGCCTTTCCGCAGGATGGCACCGAGATCCCGGACACGCCCCGACTCACGCTCGTCATCGCGGATCCTGAGACGGAATGGGCGGACGGCGGGACCCTGCGTTCGCAGGTGGCGGAGTGGACGAGGAGCCGGGGAAAGACGCCGCGGACCTATCCGGGTGCGCTCGTTTGGTGCCTGAAGAAGCGGGGACGGGACCTGCGCGAGAGGGTCGAGATGTCGCTCGCCTGGAAGCGGGTGGCGCGCGAAGTGGCCGAGGGCACCCTCGGCGGGGAGTTCGACCGCAATGACCGGACGGAGCTCCAATCGAAGGTGAAGGACGCGGAAGAGGCCGCCAAGGATGAGGTCTGGGGCGGCTATCGCTTCGCGATCCTTGCTGACGGCCAGGAAGTGGACGGGCTCAAGGTGATCGACCTTGGTGCGGGACATTCTTCAAGCGGCGAGACGCTTTGCGGGCGCGTCATCGCCGCCCTCAAGTCCGAAGCGCTCCTGAACGAGTCAGTGGGCGCCGGATACATCGAGCGCAACTGGCCGCCGGCCCTGAAGGCCGAAGGGGTTTGGCCGCTCGCGAGCCTGCGGCAAAGTTTTCTCAATGGGTCGCTTACGCGCCTTCTCGATCCGGACGCGGTGCTCAAGTCCAAGATCGTCGAGTTCGTCGAACACGGTGACTTCGGGCTTGCATCGGGAAAGAAAGCGGACGGGACATTCGATCGTGTATGGTTCCAGGAACCGGTCGGCGGAGACGAGGTGGCCTTCGAGGCAGGGGTCTTTCTGCTGAGGAAGGGCATCGCAGAGGCGCTCAAGGCTGGGGTCGCTTCGACGTCCCCGCCCGCACCGCCATCCGATTTTCCGGTGGCGCCACCGTCCGAGGCCGACTCAGCTAAGAGCCCCCAACCGTCGCCCGCAGCAGGCACGAGAACGTTGCGTTTGTGCGGGGCCATTCCTCCCGAGATATGGAATCGCCTTGGAACGAGGATCCTTCCCAAGCTTCGAGCAGGCACGGAGCTTCGAATCGGCGTGGAATTCTCGGTTACTGTCACAGTAGACGCGGCTTCTGCGCTTGAAGGCGAATTGCGACAGGCCCTTCAGGAACTCGGGTTGGCAGCGTCGGTTCGAATCGAATGATGCGGGCTACGACCTCCATTCGTCGCTACCCGACTTGCGCATGGAACACGGACGATCCCAAGCGACCCTGTTTCTTTTCAGCGACCTAGGCACGGCGTTTCATTGGAGGAATGCTTCTTGAAATGTCTTATCGGGCTGAAAGGACTTGCCGCCAAGCGGCCGCTTGGACGGCCCGGAACGGGGTACGGGCACCGGCTAGCGCACGGAAGAGGGTTTAAATCCAAGAAACGGCAATAGAAAGGGCACACCATGCCTGGCGTTCGCAAGCTTCGATCGTTCGCGCCGGAGGAGGTGGATCCTCCGGCGAATTTGTGGGAGGTGATGGAGCGGGGGCGGAAGGACACGTTCCCGATCCACACGGCGCTGTGGCTCTTCAAGAACGCGCAGGGGGGAAGGGGGGCCTACGCCTATTTGCCGGGGCCGGAGTTCGGGTACCGAACGCGGGACGGCAAGTCGCACTCGACGGATCCGAACAACGCGGCCCTGACCCTGCAGGCCGCGGCCTGGTTCCTGTGCATCCCGGCCATGGGGAGCGGCCACCTGGCGGCGGGGCCCACGGCCGGCATCTACGGCGGCCTCACCGACGGCTTCATCCACTCGCCCGTCCTGCTCCCGACTAGCCCCTCCGAGGTGCCCGAGGAGATGCGGGACCTGCTGGCCCAAGCCGCCTTTCCCCTCACGGACCTCCCCACCCTGACTCCGCGCCAGATCGAGCTGTTCCTGCTCCTGCGCTACATCAAGACCACGACGATCTTCGGCCCCCTGGAGAGCCAGCTTCAGCGCAGGGCGCAGGAGGGCCGGTGGAAGAAGGTCGTGCCACCGGAAGTGGAGCGGGACGTGAAGCGGGCCATGGACCGGGCGGTGCAGGCCTTCGAAATGCCGGCCCTGGAAAACTGGGCGTACGACCGGGAGCGTCACAGGGAGTTCATCGGGGAGGTCCGCTGCAACCACCGGGACACCATCCGGCTCGCCGTTATCCCGGACTCCGAGGCGGACCGGCCCGCCACCCCGGGCAGGACTTCGCCCTACTCCCCTCCCTTTCTGGGCCTCCCCATCTTCGACCTGCGCCCCTTCTTCCAGGAGGCCCTGCGCCTCGTGAAGCAGGTGCCCGAGAAGCTCGAATGGCATCCTGAGCTCTGCTTCCTGGATCAGGAGGACTGGGAGCGCCTCCACCGGATCGTTGGGGCGAAGAAGTTCTCGCCTTCTCCCGCCGAGGAGGGGCGCTTCCCCTATCCGAGCAAGGCCGACCAGCAATCGGCGTGGGAGTGGATCGAGTCCATGTACGGGCTTCGGGTGCGGGCGGCGCTCTACCCCTCCGATCGGAGCCACCACTAGACCTTACTCCCCCGGGACATTCAGAGCGCTTCTCTCATGGAACATCCGTTGGGATGGCCTTTGATGCCTGTGACCCCTTTGAAAGCCCCCGTCCAATTGGGGGAGTCAATTTCATGGAGGATGCTTAAGGAACCCGGCTACAGTCCTCGCGGTCACTCTTGAAGACCAGAAAGGACAAACGATGACGATGGAATCGGGTTCCGCCCAAGAGACCACAATCCTCCTCACGGCGCAGGAAGCGGCTGACTACCTGCGCATCCCCCTTGGCAGCCTCTACGTGCGAATCTCCAAGAAGAAGCTCCCCTGCACGCGGCTGGGCCGCCTCCTGCGATTCAAGAAGTCGGAGCTGGACCGGATGCTGGAGATCAACGCGACGAGCGTGGCCGCGGAGGAGACCGCATCCTCGGGAAGGGCGAGCTGAGCCGTGCCGGCCCTGGGCATGGCCAAAGCCGCGGAGGGGTACGGGCAACGGGGCTACCCCGTCTTCCCGCTCCACACGCCCGAGGGCGGGGGGTGCTCCTGTCGCCGCCCCGACTGCGAGGCCGTGGGCAAGCATCCCCGAATCGTGCAATGGCCCGACAACGCCACGACCTCGGAGGGCACCATCCGAAGCTGGTGGCGCCGGTGGCCCGAAGCCAACATCGGTCTGGTCACGGGGGAGGCCTCCGGTCTCGTGGTGCTCGACGTGGACCCGAGGCACGGAGGCGATGCCGCCCTCGAAGCCCTCGAAAGGGATTTCGGGGAGCTTCCGCCCACCCTTCGGGCGCAGACGGGGGGCGGAGGCCTGCACCTCTTCTTCCGGCACCCCGGGGTCCGTGTGCCGAATTCCGCGGGGGCCATGGGAAGCGGACTGGACATCCGAGGGGACGGGGGGTACATCGTCGCCCCCCCGTCCCGCCACGCCAGCGGCGGGCGGTACACGTGGGACCCGGCGAGGCACCCGCGACACATCGAGCCCGCCCCCATGCCTCCATGGCTTCTCGACCGCGCCGTCCGGCCGGACAGGGGGGTGCTCACCCCCTTCCGCCGATCCTCCCTGTGCGACCTCGTCCTTACGGGGGTCGCGGCAGGGCAGCGCAACACGAGCCTCGTCCGCCTGGCGGGCCACCTCTTCCGCCACCGGGTGGATCCTTACGTCTGCCTCGGGCTCCTCAAGAGCTGGAACGAGGCGAACTGCCGCCCGCCCCTCACTGAGTCCGAACTGATGCGGACCATCGAGTCCATCGCCGGGGCGGAACTGCGGCGCAGGGGGTTGCGTTGATTCCGGCCGGGGGAAACCTCACGGCCCTGGCGGCGGCCCAAGCCCCTTCCACTCCGGAAGAGGCCCTCGCCCTCCTGGACCGCCTGGAGGAGCAGCCGGACACCGCGCAGGTGCGCGCGGCCCTGGACCACTTCCGGGCGGGGCTCCAGAACATGGACGAGATCGGGCGCGAGCTGGCCCGGGAGGGGGCCGTGCGGCGACTGCGCGCCCTGGGTTTTACGAGCCCCGGGCGCCTCGTGGACACCGTCATGCCCACGGCGAGGAGCGGCGAAGAGCGCCGCATGGGGCTCCAGGACCCGGACCTCTGGCCCGAGCCCGTGGACGGGGCGACCCTCCTCGCCTCGCTGGAGCAGACCGTGGGCCGGTTCCTGGCCTTGGCGGCGGACCAGATCGTCCCCTACACCCTCTGGATCCTCTTCGCCCACGCCCACGACGCCTTCGAGATCTCTCCCCTCCTGGCCCTCACGAGCCCCGACAAGGGCTGCGGCAAGAGTACCGCCCTGGCGCTGTTGAGCGCCCTGGTCCCCCGCCCCATCACCTCGGCCAACATCACCCCCTCGGCGGTCTTCCGGGTCACGGACTACTTCAAGCCGTGCCTCCTTCTCGACGAGGCCGACACCTTCCTCTCCGATTCGGAGGGCCTGCGGGGCATCCTCAACAGCGGCCACATGCGAAGCCAGGCGTACGTGACCCGCGTTTCGGGCGACGACCACCAGGTCTGCACCTTCAGCACGTGGACGCCCAAGGCCATCGCCCTCATCGGGGAACTGCCCCCGACCCTCGCCGACCGCTCGGTGACCATCCGGATGCGAAGGCGGGCCCGGGGCGAGCCCATCGAGCGGCTCCAGCTTCACCGCCTCGCCGAGATGGAGGACCTGCGGAGCATGGCCGCCCGGTGGGCCGGGGACCACCTGGACGATCTGCGCTTCTCGGACCCCCTCATCCCCGAGGGCATCAACCGCGACCGGGCCCGGGACAACTGGCGCCCCCTCCTGGCCATCGCCGACCTGTGCGGTCAGGAATGGCCCCGGCGGGCGCGGGAGAGCGCCGGCCGGCTCTGCGCCCTGGCGGCCAACGACACTTCGGTGGGCATCACCCTGTTGGAGGATCTCAGGACTCTCTTCGCGGTGCGGGGCAACGTCAAGCTCCTCTCCGAAGAGATCCTCGACCACCTTCACGCCATGGAGGAGCGCCCCTGGCCCGAGTGGAGGGACCGGAGCCCACTCAGCGCCCGTCAAATGGCTGCCATCCTCCATCCCTTTGGAATCTCTCCCGCAAGTGGCGGCAGGACGACGCCACGAAACGCGGCTACGACCCAGCCCACTTCACCGACGCCTTTTCCCGATATCTGCCTCCCATTCCGCCACAAGCGCCACACGCCTCATTACAAAGCACTTCCGAGGATTCCTCATCCGCCACAAACGGGCCCGTTTTGGGCGACAGGGGAAGAGCCAAGTCCCGTGTTTGCAGCGATGTGGCGGATGTGGCGGATGCGAAATTAGCCTGCTCGCCGGGAAGCGCCACACGATGATCAGGGGGGCGATTTCCCGAAAATCATATCCGCCACAAGCGCCACAGACCTCAGCACAAAGGAGTTGCGCGAGCCGAAACACCCGAGAAATGGGACTTTTGTGGCGGATGGCCTTTCCACCTAACTCTTGCGAAATCAGCTCCGTGGCGGATGTGGCGGATGAAACGGGGATTTTCCGGCGGCGGAGGCCCTACCGATCCAGTCTCCCACACCGAATAACGCACGAGGGAGCCTCCACGGGCGGCGACGAAACACGGCCGGGGAGACCCTCGAAGGGAGGAGCGCAAGCATCGGATGGGGCGCCCCGGGGGGCGCCCCATCCCACCCCGGCATCCGCCGGGTCCTCCCGCCTGGCGGGAGGCGTGTCAGGGCTCCGCCCCGACGCCCCGAAAGAAGGAGACAGCGAATGAGCGACACCGACCAAGTGCCCCTTCGGAAGATTAGGCCGCGTCCACACCGGGTCAATGTGCGCTTCTCGGCCGAGGAGTACCGGCACCTCCTCGAACAGGCCCGGATCGTGAACCGCAGGCCAGGGACCTTTCTTCGGGACCTGTCCCTCGGCTCCACCCTGCGCCCGACGCCTCGGCTTCCCAAGGAGGTCTACCGTGCCGTCTGCAGCTTCGGGAACAACCTCAATCAGCTCGCCCGGCAGGCCAACGTGGGCCAAGCGCACCTGAGCGCGGTCGAAGCCCTGAGGCGGTCCGTGGACGACCTGCTGAAGGCGCTCCACCGCTGAACGATGCCGGTTCTCAAGATCTCCCAGCGCGGCGACAGCTCGAAGATGATCTCCTACCTTCTCAACCAGAACGAGGCGGGCAACAGGGTCCAGGCTCTGGGGGGAAACGTTTCGGGAGGTGATTCCGAATCCATCGAGAGGCAGTTCAGAACGACCCGTGAGCAGTTCGGCCAGCAAGGGGGGCGGGAGTACTACCACGTCGCCTTGAGCTTCGAGAGGCGCGACCTGGGCGACCTCGCCACTCCCGATGGCAAACCCTCGCCCGAACGCCTTAGGGACTATGGGGAAGAGTGGGCAAAGGGTGCCGGGATCGCCCAGAGGCACGACTACCTCGTGGTCGTCCACGGCGAGAAGGGTCACCCCCACGCCCACGTCATCTGGAACGCGACGGATCGAGAGGGACGGAAGTACAACAGCGACAGCCGGAACATCGACCGACTGAGGGACGTGAACGACAGGACTGCTCGCGCGCACGGCATCCAGCGGGAGCTGGACCGCGTCCGCGACCCGCACCGCCCCTCCGACAAGTTCCTCCGGCAGGCCGAGAGGGGCGGCGGGACTTACTCCTGGAAGCTGGACATGCAGGACCGCATCCGGGAGGCGGCGCGCCGCTCCTTCTCGGAGGAGGAGTTCGCCAGGCGGCTCAAGGAGCGGGGGGTCGAGCTTCGCGTCCGCGGGGAGAAGCTCAGTTACGGCATGAAGGACAAGACCGGGAAGCAGCGGGCCTGCCGCGAGGGGCGCCTCGGGGAGGGCTACCGGCGGGCGGTCCTCCTAGAGAAGTTTGACCAGCAGAGGGACCAGCTCAAGCGCGATCCGGAAGGCTACCGCCGCCGACTCAAGGAGGAGCAAGCGGGGCGCTACTCCTGGCAGCGGGACCTTCGCGGCAGGATCGCGGAAGCCTTGAGGACATCGAAGGACCACGAGGGGTTCAAGGCGGCCTTGGAGCGCCAAGGCGTGAAGGCGATTCGAAGTGGGAACGGACGCTACCGCTTCGAGTTTCAGGACCGGCACGGCCTGCCGCACACCGAGGTCAAGGCCGAACAGCTCTACAGGGGAATCTCCGACCGCATCGCCGTGCGACTCCAGGAAAACGCGGAAAGAACAACCGTCCCCAACATCGCCCAGGCGGCGGGACGGGAGGCGGGCGGGCTGGTCGCCGCCCTGATGCGGCAGGTGGAATCGGCCTCCCGAGAACCGCACGGCGGGCGCGCGGCGGAGGGATTGCCCACGCGCGAGGACCTGCGATATGAGCGGCCGAGGCACCACGAAGGACACGAGGACCGGATGGAGAGGTGGTAGCCCGGTTCAGCGCTGCCGCAGGAGGGAACACCCGATGGCCAACGTCACGCAACCACGGCTCGCACATCGCGCTGAAGGCATGCAGCGCACGCTGCTCGTCGCCGGAGCGGCCACCTTTACCGCCCTGATGTGGCTGGGCGGCGCTTTCGAGTTCGCTCCCTACCTCGGGGCTGAGAAGGGCACCAAGGCGGCGTTCATGGCAAAGCTCCTGATCTGGGACCACAACGCCCTTACGAAGATCGTCCTCAATCCCTTTCTCGCAAGGCCGGTCCTCTTCTTCGTCGTCGCTTCGGCTCTGGCGTTGGCGCCGCTCGCCTACGGCGCAAGCAGGGGGCTCTGGCGGAACAACCATTCGCTCGCCGTCTGGGCGATGGCCGTCACCTTCGGCTTGGGGATCGCCTTCCTGCTTCCTCTCGCCGTCCTGCCCAAGTCTCTCTCGCCCTTCGCGGAGGCCTGGTGGCGGACGACGGCTCTGCTGGGAACGGCTCTCGGCCTCTTCGGAGCAGGGTTGCTGAATGTCCGAAAGGCCAGCATCAGAACAAGGGACATCCTCAACGAACCCCACGCCTACGACTTGATGGATCTCTCCGGCGCTGCCGGACTTGCGGAACTCAAGCGGGCCGGGCTCCTCGTGCGCTCCTCGGAGTGGCCCCATGCAACTTCGCCAGGTCTGACTGGCCGCCTCTGCATAGGCAGGCTCTACGACGAGGGCCGCCCTACGGGCTTCTTCGTCGCGCCGGAAATCACCAAGCTTCAGCAGACCCTCGTCGTGGCTCCGACCGGGTCCGGCAAGACCACCTCGCTAGCCCTGCCTTGGAGCCGGGAGCTGCCGAGGAAGGGCCAGTCGGTCTTCGTCCTCGACTTCAAGGGAGACATGGCGGGGCAGATCCGGCACCCCGCCTCCCGGCCGGGGGACCCCCCCGTCTGGGTCTTCGACCCGTTGGGCGAGGAGTCGGTCCGCTGGAACCCCATGCGCGAGCCCGTACCCGGCAGCGCGGACTTCGCCGAGAGCCAGGACGCCATCGCCGAGGCGATCTTCGGGGAGGTCAACGGCGGAGCCTACCAGTACTTCGACCTCCTGGACCTGCGCATCCTCAAGGCTGGAGTCCGGGCCGTGGGAAATCTGGAAGCCCCAAGCCTCAAGGCCCTCCACGACCTCTTCCTCTCGGAGCAGCACCGGCTTTCGGAGGACGGACGGTCATGGGTGAAGATCGGTCCATGAGGAATCAATCTCCCAAGGGGAGGACCGAGGTCTATAGGCCTTCCCCCGCAGCATTCTTAACCCCTGACGGGAGCTATTTGGCGGACCTAGCCGCCCGATTTGGCATCCCAGCAAAGGCGAGTGCCGAGTTCCTCTCAGATTTGCGTCGCCGCGCGTTCGTGGTCGAAGCAGCCCGAATGGATGGGTACACGGACGAGGAGGTTGTACGCTTCCTCTCGCCTGCTCGGCCTTTCTTTCTGCCCGGTTCTACCCCTCCCCATGCGTTTCCGATTCACACCTTCTTGATTCCGTCCTTGCGAGAAGAAAACATAGCCTGACGAAGCACTTTGCCCTCGCCAGCAAGGAAGCTTCGGAATGTGCGGAGGCGGTCGCGCTGGAACACCACGGGCAAAGACGACCTGTCGCGGCTTTGGATCGGGACCCCGGAGGACATCCCCCTGAACAGCCCGGGCTTGAAGCGGGCGGGCGAACGCCCTACATTGCAGGAAGGAGAAACCCATGCGGTTAACGCTGTCCGAGGGCGAGCCCACCACGAAGCAGATGTTCCAGGGGGAGGAATACCTGACCGTCCCGTCGTGGGATCAGCGGGGCCTGGAGTCCCTCCAGGCAAGCCCGGCGTTCCGGTCTCTCCCCAGCGAGGAGCAGCGGAAGACGCTCGAGGTGTGGTCGGAGATGGTGGACCTGGTGGAGATGATGCGCGGCTGACCGTACCCCCGTCCTCCACTCAGAGTGGGGGACCTCCAGAGGCCTCCGCCGCTGGGCCAATCGTAACCAGCGGCGACATTCCTCCCACAGAAATAGCGCCGTCCTCGTTTGAGGACTTCAAGGCGCAGTACACCGCCGCCTTCAAGGCGATGATGCGGTACAAGCCCGATGAAGTGGGCTCCCAGGTCTACGCCGAGAAGATGGTGAAGCTGGCCGAGGCGCACCCCGAGTGGGCCGAGCAGGTGGAGGAGGAGGCCCAGGCCTTCCAGGCGTACAAGGAGCGGATCGTGGGCGGCCTGGGCTCCCCCCCCGCCTCGTTGCCTCGAGTAGAGGAAGGACCTACATTGCCGGAAGGAGAGACCCATGACGTACCTAAGCGGGTGGGCTCTGGAGATGAAGGCGCACCTCAAGGAGTTCCGGCCGAAGATGTACCGGGATCTCCTGGAGGCGGGCAAGTTGGACGAGGTGTGCCAGAACAGCGCGGACCAGGCGAAGGAAGCCTACGGGCAGATGGTGGACGGGGGGATGGACCCGCACGAAGCCCACAGGGAAGCAAGGGTCCAGTATCTTCTCCTGCCCAGCGAGACGGACGTCTCAGATGCCGAACTCTACGGCACCCCCGGCGCCCCTGAGGATCCCTGACCCATCGACCGTCCTCCTCCCACAGGATCACCTCGCCTCTCTCTGTTTCGTCAAACGTCCGGCCTCCTGGCGCGTCTCCCGCTCGCAGTGCTGCCACGTTCGGGCAGGGCCAGCGAGAAGGCAGTCTCGACCAAGGGATAATGGGGGGAAATGTCCGGTGGACCACATCTGAGAGACGAAGGCCAGGCGCGACGGGGTTGCCGACCCGTCCCCCGGGGGCCTCCCCGCAAAGGTCCGCCCCCAAGCAAGCCACGGGGCCGTCCCTCCGGGAAGCCCTCTCGCACCAAGGAGCCCCGTCCATACGTCCCCGGCAAGCCCGTCCAGGAGGTGGAGCGGGAGCTGGGCCTGAAGGGGACCGTGAAGATGGCCTCCAACGAGAACCCGCTCGGGCCTTCCCCGAAGGCGGTGGAGGCCGTCCGCGCCTTCCTGGGGGACCTCCACATCTACCCCGAAGGGAGCGGCTTCTACCTCTGCCAGGCCCTGGCCCGTCGCTTCGGGGTGGAGGTGGGGAACGTGGTGCTGGGGAACGGGTCCGTGGAACTCGTGGAGATGTCCGCCCGGGCCTACCTGAACCGGGAGGCCGGCGCCGTCTACAGCGCGGGCTCCTTCGCCATGTACCCCATCGCGTGCCAGGTGGTGGACGCTCCCCAGAAGGCCGTGCCCATGCGCGAGCGCAACCACGACCTCGACGCCCTTCTGGAGGCCCTCGACGACCGGACGCGCCTTCTCATCCTGGACAACCCCATCAACCCCACGGGTCGGTACGTGCCCCGGGACGAACTCACGGCCTTCCTGGAGAGGGTCCCCTGGAACGTGCTCGTGATCCTCGACGAGGCGTACAAGGAGTTCGTCGAGACCCCCGACTACGCCCCTACCGACTCGGCGGAGAATCAACCCTCCCATTGGGGGCAGAACCCCCTTTTCATCCACATGCAACCGGACCTGTTGAAAGGCTCTCTCCTGGGCAAGCTGCGGGCAAGACAAGGAAAGGCCGCCTCTCGGCGGCCTCGCAAGTAGTTGATTTTGTTGGCTCCCGGGGAGGGATTTGAACCCCCGACCTAGTGATTAACAGTCACCCGCTCTGACCAGCTGAGCTACCCGGGAGCAGGGCTTCAGCATGGTAGCGGATGCGGGGGCCGGGGTCAAGGGGATGGAGGCGCCCAAAATCCGCGATGGGATCAGCTGGGGGGAGACCTAAGGTATTTTTAGGAGCGGTGCGGGGAGTTATGGAGTGTGGCGAGGGCGGCCGGGTGCTGAACTCAGGATTCCTATTCTCCCCCCGAGACCATGAGACGATCTGGACATTCCTCCAGGCTCACCTGGACCGCTGAACTGCCCCTCGGGCTCCTCGCGGCACAAAAAGGCCGAGGCCGCCCCGGGGGCGGGGCGGCCTCGCTTTCAAAGGCGGGATGGTGTCAAGCCAGCCCGATCAGAAATCCTGGAAAAGGGCGGCCGCCTCCTTGGGCACGTAAGCCTTGCCGGTCTTGGAGATGTAGACCGCGATGCCCTTCATGGTGGCGTCCTTGTGCTTCGTCCCGTCCGCGAGATGGATGAGGTCGGTGGCGAAGGGAATGCGCGCGGACTTTGTCCCCTTGGTAGCCACCAGGGCCTTGTTGGCGGGATCGGTGGCATCGATGGCCAGGGTTGCGCCGGTGCCGGCGAAGGCCTGGCCGGCCTCCACGAAGAGCTTCTTGTCCACGTCCTGGAGGTCGAACCCCATGCGATGGGCGCACATCTTGGCGATATCCGTGTTCTCGATGAGCCTGAGCGGCTTCTTGTAGCCGTAGTACCAGAAGAAGATGTCCTCGCCCGTGTGTCCGTTGGTGGTCCATCCGATGGAGGAGCGCTGGCTGATTATGGGGCCCACCACGTAGTTCATGGACCCCGCGGGCGCGGCCTGGATGGCGGCCACCTCCTCGGGAGTGAGGTCCGAGATGCTGTACTCCTGCTCCATGACGGTGCGCACGCTGGATTCAGACCGGTCGGCGCCGAGGGCCAGCTCGATGCCCTCGCCGGTGAGCTTGGCGGCCTTCAGGTGCGTGAGGAGGCTCTCAAGCTGTAGGTGCGAATAGGTGTCGCTCGTGGAGGCGTTGCCCAGGGTCATGCCGCCCGTGGCGTGGTCGGCGAAGACGAGGACCATGGTTCCCTCGTGGGCCTTGGCATAGTTCAGGGCCACGCCCACCGCCTCGTCGAAGGCCAGGAAGTCGGTGACGCTTGCCACGGGATCGTTGGCGTGGTCGGCCCAATCCACCTTGCTGCCTTCCACGAAGAGGAAGAAGCCGTTGGAGTTCTTCTTGAGGAGTTCGATGGCCTTGGAGGTCATCTCGGAGAGGGAGGGCTGGGTGGGCGCGAAGCGCGGGCGGTCCAGGTCGTAGGCGAGGGCGTCATTGGCGAACATGCCCCAGAGCTTCTTGCCCGTGAAGGCCTCCATCTCGGCCTTGGTCTGAACGTAGCCGTAGCCGCGGGCCTTGAGCACGTCCACGAGGTTCGCGCCGTCCGTGCGCTTCCCGCCCAGGCTCGTGGGAAGGAGGTACCAGCTTCCGCCCGAGAGGCAGACGTCCACGTTGCCGTAGACCTGCTGCTCGCCGATCTCGTTGTAGTCGCTGCGCGAGACCACGTGCGAACTGTAGCCCGCTGGGCTGGCGTGCTGGACGTTGGAGGTGGCGATCATGCCCGTGGACTTGCCCGCGAGGCGGGCCCCCTCCAGGACGCTCGCCACGGGCTTGTATTTCAGAGAATCGCTCACGTCCACGCTCACAGGAACCGTGATGGCACTGGGCATGATGCCCACGTACTTGTCATCGGACTTGACGCCGCAGGCGAAGGCCGTGGCCGCCGGCGCGGAATCGGTGATGATCGAATCGGCACCGTAGGTTCTCACTCCGGATAGATACATGGAGTCCACGTTCAGTGGCGCGCCCTTGTACCAGCGGGCAACCGTGGGCACGGTGGCGCCGGCTCCGTCGAACATGAGGACGATGACGCTGTCGTTGTTCCCGTTCTGCGCCCATGCCCCTAGGGCGGCGAGCAGGATGAACACCGAGACGCAAAGCTTCGGCATGACCTTGAATGGGCCTCTCCCGGTTTTCCGCATGACAGGAACCTCCCCTGGTGCTTTGTGCACCTCATGGCCCGAGCCTTCCGCCCGGGTGTGTGTGAACACCTACGATTCCCCGTCGCCGTCGCGGGCGCGCCCCCGCTCCCACCGCGAGGATGAGGGACGAGTGTGGAGGCTTGTTTAAGGTTTCATATGGGACAAGCAACAAAGGGAGCCAGGGTGATCGACAGGGGTAAGTTCAGCCGCCTTTTGCGCCCAACCGCCGGATTTCCGTTTTGCGCCCTTGATGGAGTTGGGCTTCGCGGTCCGTTGCCCGCTCGCCCGGCGCTCACGCACTCCCATCGATCGGACCCGCCACCGGAGGGTCCTCCCGCTCGCTGCTTCGCAGCTTGCACAGATGGGCCCCTTATCCGGTTCTTGTCCATCGGCCCGCGCCCTTGCTCCACGCTTCCTTCAGACCCCACCTCGCGGTGACAGGCCCTTGCGCTTCGCTGACCCTTCACCTCCATCCGGCTGGGTAGGAGACTTTCACCCCCGAACTGCTGAACATGCCCGGCACACCAGCAAAGGGGCGCCCGGGGGGAACCGGGCGCCCCTTCGTGGGCGCGTCAGTCGCGCTCCTGCTCCTAGGGCTTCTCCGGGGCGGGCTCGTCGGGCTCCTCCCGGGGGGCCTCCTTGGCGTGGTGCTTGTGGGCCTTGCGCTCGGTGAGGCCCTTGACGTAGGCGCCCGCCAGATCCTTGGCTCCCAGGCCGAAGGCGAGGGCGAGGCCCAGGCCCACGGTGCCGAGGAGGATGGTGAAGGCGTTGACGACGATGGAGTGGGCGATGCCGAGCTGGTCGAAGGCCATGAAGAAGGCGAAGACGATGACCGAGTAGCGCAGGACGATGCCCACGAGGCCCGCCTCCAGAGTGGGCTCGCTGGCGAAGGACCTCGCCACCATGGATTCGAGGACCTTGGCGAGGTAGAAGCCCAGGCCCAGGATGACGAAGGCGATCAGGACGTTGGGGAGGAAGAGGAGGAGGCGGTCCACGGCGTCGGCCATGAGGTCGAGCCGCACCATCCGGAAGCCCTCCATAAGGAAGAAGAGGACCACCACCGCCGTGACGAGGTTTCCGGCGACGGAGGAAAGCTGAAAGGCCGGCTCTTCCTCCCCTTCGGCACGCTTCTCGAGCTTGGAGAGGCCCACCCGTCCCAGGATGAGGTCGAAGCCCATCTCCTTGAGCATCTGGGTGGTCACGTCGCCCAGGTAGCGGCCCAGGATGAGGCCCAGGACGAGGAGGAGGAAGGCCGCGAGGATCCGTGGGATGGAGGCGGCCACCTCATTGAGCATGACCCCGAAGGCGCCCGAGAGCACGGGAAGGTTGAGGATGTCAAAGACCGTGGCGAGGACGGGGATGAGGACCGCCACGAAAACGACGGTCCCCACGAAGCGGGGCACGTCCAGGGATTTGAGGACGCTCTCAAAGCGGAGGCCCGAGACGACCCGGTCGAAACCCGCAGCCCGGGCGAAGTTTTCCGCCAGGCGCTGGCAGACACGCGCCACGAAATACCCGAGGAGGACCACGAGAGCCGCCGTGAACAGGTTCGGCACGTAGCCAAGGGCCTTGGCGAACATGCCCTTGAGGGGATCCACGAGGGCCTGGAGGCCGAGGGCGTCGAGGAAGGGCAGGAGGGCGAAGAGGAGGATGAAGTAGAAGACGAAGTTGCCCATGGCCTCGGGGGTGTCCGGGCCGGCGGCGGGCGGCTCGACCCCCTCCGCCGCCTCCCCGGCCGCGACGCGTTTCAGGCGGCCGTCCAGGTCCACCTTCCGGAGGACCTTGATGGTGGCGAGCTTCGCGAGGAGGCCGAGGAGCCATGCCCCGGCGAGGATGAGCATGGCTTTGAGGATCCGGGGGATGGCGAACCCCATTTCGTTCAGGATGTTCTGGAGGACCATGGAGATGGTGCGGTCGCCGAGGACCTCCAGGGCGAAGATGACGAAGATGACCAGGAGAAGCCAGTAGGCCACGTTCTCCAGGATCGTGGCCACCTGCCTGCGGGCCTTGTCCCTGCCCTCCAGCAGGTCCAGGCCTACCCAGCGGCCGAAGCGCTCGTCCACGTCGGCCGTAAGAAGGATCTGGCGCACGATCTTGCTGATGACCTTGGCGACCATGATCCCGAAGAAGAGGACGAGGATCGCCAAGAACATCCGCACCACCCACGTGGCGCCCGAACCGAGGAAGTTCGCCAGGGTTTGACTCACGGCCTCCATGGGGTCCTCCAGGGGTCTACGGCGCTCCGTCCGGGCCCACGCCGAACGGGGGGTCGATCGCGTTGACTCTACGCCGGGCCTTGACTATCCTACAAACCTGAAGGGAGCGATTCAAGGGTGCACGGTTTTTCCGACAACGCGCCCATCCTGCCCCCCCGCCCCGCGGCCCCCCGCTTCCCTCCCGGAGTGGGGCGGTGACCCGCAAGCGGCTCCTTCAGACCCTCTTCTCCTCGGCCTTCATCCTGTTCCTCCTGGTTCTCGTCCTGCGCTTCCGGCCCCGCATTGAGGTGCCAGCCCCCGTCCAGCCCGAGGCGCTCCAGAAGGGGTCGGAGGGGAGCCTTAGCGCGCGGGGCTTCCGGCACGTGCAGCAGAGCGGCGGGACGGCGGAGTACGAGCTGACGGCCGACGTGGTGACCCAAGCCCCCGACGGGAAGAAGCTCCTGACCGCCCCCGTGATCGTCTTCCCCGGACGCGGGCGGGCCTGGGCCCGGCGGGGCGAATATGACCCCGGCCGGCAGATGCTCCGGATCTGGGAGGACGCCCGCCTGTCCGACGGGAAGGACCTCCACGCCGAGGCCTTCGGCTTCCGGCTGACGCCCGAGGGCGAGATGGTGTCCGAGGGGCCGGCCACTTTCGGCCGGGGGGCGGCGGCGGGATCCTGCGACCTCCTGAGATACCACCGCCGATCCCAGATGGCCCACCTGGAGGGTTCGGTGCGGCTGGAGTCGGGCGGCTCCACCCTGTCTTGCGTGGCGGCGGACTTCGACCTGGCCGCCCACACCGGAGTCCTGCAGGGTCCCGTGAAGGCGGAGGGTCCCGAGGGAACGGTGGAGGCCCCCGAGGGGAAGATCCTCCTGGACGAGGCGAACCGCCTCCGCTCCCTCACCTTCCTGACCCCCGCCACGGGACGGGGGCCCAAAGGCTCCTTTTCGGCCCGCTCGGCCACGGCGGAGACGGGGGCCGGAGGGAAGGTGGAGCGGGTGCTCCTCGAGGGCGACGCCGAGGTGTCCCTCTCGGAGGCCCCCCCCGCGACGATGCGCACGGCCCGCCTTCGCCTGACCCCGTCCGCGGGAGGCGCCTGGACCTGGGAGGCACCTGGAGCCTTGACCCTCCACCGTGGGGCCGGCTCGGCCGACGCCTCCTCGGGGACGGGGCGCTTCGGGGGGCCCCGGGAGGCCGAGGGCCGCTTCGAGGGCCCCGTGAGGGGCCGCGACGAGACCGGCACCTTCGCCTCCGACGCCGCCGAACTTCGAGGCGCAGACTGGACCCTGGTGGGGAACGCCGAGTCCCGGCGGGGGGCCGAAGAACTGAAGGCCGACCGCATTACCTACGCGGGGGACGGCTCGGTGGCGGCATCGGGAGGGGCCCGGGGGCGCCGGATCGCCGGAGAAGGACGGCCGGAGCTGGTCTTCCAGGCCGACGAGGCCCTCGCGGGCCCCGGCGGCTATCCCGCCGTCCTCCACGGAAAGGCCCGCGCCGAACGCGGAGGGCTCCGCCTCGAAGCGCCCCACATCCGGCTGGCCGACGCAGACACGGCCCTGGCGACGGACGGAGAGGCACGCTTTGCGGACGCGGAAGGACAGGTCCAGACCGTGCGGGCGCCCCTCCTTTCCTACCGGGGGCAGGACCGCCTCGCCGAGGCGCGGGACGGGGCCAGGGCCGAGGGCCGGGGGTACTGGATCACGGCGCGCACCCTGGTGGCGCGCTTGGACGCCGGCAACCGGCCCGTGCGGTACGAGGCCGAGGGAGACTGCCGCTTCGAGGGACCGAACCAGGAGGGGACCTCGGACCGCCTCGAGTTCGATCCCGCCACCCGGATGGGCCGGGCGTACGGGGACCGGACCTTCGCCCGCGTCCGCCAGCGGGACCCGAAGCGGACGGCGGTGGGGACCGTGGTGGCCTTCGGCCCCCGGTACCTGGAGGTCCTGCCCGGCGAGTCCGCGGTGGCCCGGGGGAGCCTGGGGGGAACACCCCCGCCGGCCCGGGACCCGAAGGCGCCCCCCAAGGACGGAGGTGCACGGTGACCGACCCAGAGCGCCACGAACTGGCCACCCGGGGGCTGACGAAGACGTACGGCCGGCGGACGGTCGTGAAGGACGTGGACCTCGCATTCGCCTCGGGACGGGTGGTGGGCCTCCTGGGCCCCAACGGCGCGGGAAAGACGACCACCTTCTACATGGTCGTGGGCCTCGTGCCGCCGACCACCGGGGACATCTTTCTGGACGGGGAGCGGATCTCCGAAACCCCCATGTACCAGCGGGCCCGGATGGGAATCGCCTATCTCCCCCAGGAGCCCTCCATTTTCCGGAAGCTCACCGTCGAGGAGAACCTGCTGGGGATCTTGGAGTTCACGGACCTGCCGCCGGCGCAGCGCCGGGGCCGGGTGGACGACGCCCTGTCGGAACTCAACATCACCCGCCTGGCGCGCTCCCCGGCCTACACCCTCTCGGGAGGGGAGCGCCGGCGGGCCGAGATCGCCAGGGCCCTGGTGCTCTCGCCCCGGTTCTTCCTCCTGGACGAGCCCTTCGCGGGCATCGACCCCATCGCGGTGGCCGACATCCAGGCCATCGTTCTCCACCTGCGGGGGCGAGGGATCGGCGTCGTGGTTTCCGACCACAACGTCCGAGAAACGTTGAAAATCACGGATGAGGCTTATATCATTAGCGACGGAGCCATCTTCCGCCACGGATCTCCCGGGGACCTGGCGAACGATCCCGACGTGCGGCGCGTGTACCTGGGAGAGGGATTTACTCTGGACTGAGAGATGCCCCTTCAGCAGAAGCTCGCCCTGAAGCTGCAACAGAAGATGGTGCTGACGCCCTCGCTTCAGCAGGCCATCCGTCTGCTCCAGCTCACGCGCCTCGAGCTCCTGACGGAGGTAAGCCAGGAACTCCAGACCAATCCCGTGCTGGAGGAGTCCTCCACCGTGGAGGAGCCGGCCCTTCCGCCCCAGGGCGAGCCGGCCCCGGCGGAGACGTCCGAGCGGGACCCCATGGACACCTTCGAGGAAAAGATCGACGTGGAGTCCTACTTCCAGGACTACATGGAGACCACGATGAAGTACCGGGGCGTCTCGGTGGAGGTGCCCGAGGACGCCCCCGACGCCGAACGGTACCTGAGCGTCCCCGAGAGCCTCGCCGAGCACCTCGAGTGGCAGGTGGGCCTGAGCCGCCTCACGGAGAACGAGCGGGAGATCGCTCGGACCCTCATCGGCAACCTGAGGGAGGACGGCTACCTGCTGGTGACGGTGGAGGAGGCCGCCTCCGCCGCGGGGGCCTCGCCCGCCGAGGTGGAGTCGGTGCTCGCCGTGGTCCAGGTCATGGACCCCGTCGGTGCCGCCGCGAGGGACCTCCGCGAATGCCTCCTCGTCCAGCTCCGGGCCCTGGGGGATCCGAACCCCCTGGCCTCCCGTCTGGTGGCCGACTACCTGGAAAGGCTGGGCGTGGATACCCCCGCCCAGATCGCCTCGCGCCTGGGGGTGAAGAAGGAGGAGGTGGAGGAGGCCCTCACCCTCATCCGCCACTTGGACCCGAAGCCGGGCCTCCGCTTCAACAACCCCGTGAACCCCATGGTGGTTCCCGACGTCATCGTGGAGAAGGACGCCGACGGGTACCGCGTCCTCCTCAACGAGGACGGCCTGCCCCGCCTGAGGATCAGCCGCCAGTACCGCACCATGGCGGAGGAGGGGTCTCCCGAGGCCGGGGAGGAGGCCCTCGCCTACCTGCGAGAGAAGGTCCGCTCGGCCATGTGGTTCCTCAAGAGCATCGAAGAGCGGCAGCGGACGATCTTCAAGGTCGCCCGGGAGATCGTGGACTTCCAGAGGGATTTCCTCGACCGGGGGCCCTCCTTCATGCGCCCCCTCGTCCTGCGCGACGTGGCCGAGCGGGTGGGGGTCCACGAATCCACCGTGAGCCGGGTGGTCTCGAACAAGTACATGCAGACGCCCCGGGGGATCTTCCCCATGAAGTACTTCTTCAACACGGGCATCAACACCCTGGACGGGGCCGACGTTTCCGCCCTTCGCGTGAAGGAGCGCATCAAGGCCCTCGTCGAATCCGAGCCGCCGGGCCGGCCTTACAGCGATCAGCAGATCGCGGACCTCCTGCGCCGGGAGGGAATCCTCCTGGCCCGCCGAACGGTGGCCAAGTACCGCGAAGAGATGAACATCCCCACCTCCGGGCGGAGGAAGGGGCACGCCCACCCGTAACGAAAGGAGCGAGCGATGCGAGTCGAGTACTCGGGAAGGAACCTGACGCTCACCGACGCTCTCAAGACCAAAGCCGAGAAGAAGCTGGCCAAGCTGGAGCGCTTCACGGGGCCCATCCTCTCGGCCCACGCCTCCTTTGAGGTGGAGAAGAACCTCCACCGCGTGAACCTCGTGGTCCACTGCGCCAAGGAGCGCATCTACAAGGCCAGCGGCCTGGCCGAAGACATGTACATGGCCATCAACGACGCCGCCGACGCGGTGGAACAGCAAGCCCAAAAGGACAAGACCCGCCGCCTCTCCCGCCGGACCAAGGGCGCGGGGCCCTCGGCGGAGTCCTCCCCGGAAGAGGAGGAGGAGGAGGAGGGTCCACCGCGGCGGGCCCGAAGGCGGGGCCCGCCCGTGACGGGACGCGACGACCTCTACCATCCCAAGCCGCTCACGGCGGAGGACGCCGTCCTGCTCCTCTTGGAGGGCGAGAGGCCCGTCCTGGTCTTCCCCGAGAGGGGGACCGGCCGGGTGGCGGTGGTATTCAGGGACGCCAAGCAGGGCCTGGGAATCGTCAGGCCGCCGGGGAAGGCATGAAAGTCCTCACGGGACAAGAGACCCATCCGCGGATGACCGTGCGGCAATTCCTGGACGCCTTTCCCCAGCTCGCCATGGAGGTCCTCGCCGGTGAGGGCGGGCTTTCCAAGTTCATCTCCAGCCCGCGGATCCAGAAGCCAGGCCTAGCCCTCGCCGGCGTGCCCGAGTTCGTGCACTCGGAGCGCATCCAAATCCTCGGGAGCACGGAGGTCTCCTACCTGAGCCGCCAGGACCCCAAGGCCAGGCGGAAGGCCCTGAAGCACATCTTTGAGAAAGAGGTGAGCTGCTTCCTCCTGACGAAGAACCTCACGCCCCTCCCCGAGCTCCTGGAGCTCGGAGAGGAGACGCAGACCCCCATCCTCCTCACCCGGGAGGCCTCCTCCGTCACCATCGTCACCGTCACCGACGGTCTCGCCGCCGCCCTCGCCCCCTGCCTGACGGTCCACGGCGTCCTCGTGGACGTGTACGGCGTGGGCCTCCTGCTCATCGGCCAGGGCTCCATCGGGAAGTCGGAGACCGCCCTGGACCTGGTGATCCGCGGCCACCGGCTGGTGAGCGACGACCTCGTGGAGATCCACCGCCGGGGCGAGGTCCTCACCGGCGAGGCGCCCGAACTCCTCAAGCACCACATGGAGCTGAGGGGCCTCGGGATCATCAACGTGAAGGAGCTCTTCGGGGTGGTGGCCACGCGGGACCGAAAGGACGTGGAGCTCGTGGTGGAGCTCGAACATTGGAGGGAGGACGGCGTCTACGACCGGCTGGGCCTCGACGAACAGACCATCCGCATCCTGGGCGCCCCGGTCCCTTACCTCCTGATGCCCGTGGCGCCAGGGCGCGTCATCGCCATCCTTCTCGAGGTGGCGGTTCGGAACCTCCTCCTGAAGCGGAAGGGCATCCACACGGCTCGCACCTTCGCCGAGAGGCTCCAGGAGGCCATGGGCGGGCGGTCCGGCGATGAGTGAGCGGGTTCTCTTCATCGTGACGGGCCTGTCCGGAGCGGGCAAGTCCCAGGTCATCAAGACCCTGGAGGACCAGGGATTCTACTGCGTGGACAACCTCCCCCTGGCCCTCTTCCCAAAGTTCCTCGAACTGCTCGAAGGCGCCGGGGGGGACGTGGGGCCCCGCTTCGCCCTGGGGCTGGACCTTCGGGAGGGCCACCTGGACGCCCACTTCCCGGTGGTCTATGAAGCCCTCCGGAAATCTCCCCTGAAGGTCCGCATCCTCTTCGTGGACGCAAGGGATCCGGTCCTCGTGCGCCGCTTCTCGGAGACGCGGCGGCCCCACCCGCTGGCACCGCGAGGATCCGTGGAGGAGGGCATCGGCCTCGAGCGGGCGCGGCTGGAAGCGATCCGGGAGCGGGCCGACCTCGTGCTGGACACGTCCGACACCACGATCCACCAGCTCCGGGCCGCCGTGGAGCGGGAGGCCGAATCCTTCGCCGAGCCGCGCACGCTCACCGTAAACCTCCTCTCCTTCGGCTTCGCCTACGGGCTCCCCCCGGAGTCCGCGCTGGTCTTCGACGTCCGCTTCCTCCCCAACCCCCACTTCGTCCCGGAACTGAGGCCCCTCACCGGTGAAGACGACGCCGTCTTCGACTTCGTGTGCCGCTCCCCCGAAGGGGCCGACTTCCTCGATCGCCTTTGGTCCTTCCTGAAGTACCTCCTCCCTCAATACCAGCGCGAGGGGAAGTCGTACCTCACCGTGGCCGTGGGGTGCACGGGCGGACGCCACCGCTCCGTTGCCGTGGCCCGGCGCCTGTATGATATGCTCCGGGCCGAGGGGGGGCTCTCGGTGAACCTTCTCCACCGCGACCACAAGAGGTGACCATGCTCGGAATCCTCGTCGTCAGTCACGGCAGCCTCGCCAGGGAATTCGTGAACGTGGCCTTCCGCATCCTGGGGGAGGAGGATCCTCTCGTCGTGCCCCTTTGCATCGAGTGGACCCTCGATTCGGCCGCCGCCAAGGAGCAGATCCGGAAGGGCCTTCGTAGGTTGCAGGAGTCGGCCGGGGCGGTCCTGGTCCTCACGGACCTCTTCGGAGGAACCCCCACGAACCTGGCCATGACCTTCTACGAGGCGGGCAAGGTGGAAATCCTCACGGGCATGAACCTCCCGATGCTCATCAAGGCCATCCTCCTGCGGAAGGGCGGCACGGCTCTGGGAGACGCGCTCCCCATCCTACGGGAGAAGGGCCAGAGCGCCATGGTCTCCGTCAGCGAGGTCCTTAGCCCCGAGGAGGGGGCATGATCCGAAGGGAGATCCTGGTGGGCAACCGGCTGGGGCTCCACGCGCGGGCCGCGGCCAAGCTCGTCCAGCTCGCCAACCTCTTCCGGTCCCAGGTTTCGCTTTCCACCGCCCTGATGTCCGCCGACGCAAAGTCCATCCTGGGCGTCCTCACCCTCGCCGCGGGGAAGGACACACCCGTCACCCTGGAAGTCCACGGGCCAGACGAGGAGGAGGCCATGGCGCGGATCGAAGGGCTGTTCCGCGACAAGTTCGGGGAGGAGTGATGCGCCTCCACGGCACCGCCGTCTCTCCGGGAATCGCCATCGGCACCTCCCAGGTGGTGCTGGCCCACGAGATCCCCGTCGTCAAGGTCACTCTCTCCGAGGAGGCTATCCCGGCGGAGGTGGAGCGCATGACCGCGGCCCTCTCGGCCACGGTCTCGGAAATCGAAGCCCAGAAGGAGCAGGCCCGCCCCCGGTTGAGTGAGGAGCTCCTGGCCATTTTCGACGCCCACGCCATACTCCTGAGGGACCCGTCGCTCCTGCGCGGGGCCTGCTACCGCATCCGCGCCGAGAGGGTCAACGCCGAGTACGCCCTCCAGGAGACCCTGCAGGTCCTGATCAAGGCGCTCCTGGCCTCGGACGATCCCTACTTCCAGGACCGCTCCGCCGACGTGGAGGACCTCCAGAGGCGGATCCTGATCCACCTGTCGGGGCCGTCGCGGGAGAGCGCGGCGTGGTCGGGGGACAACCTCGTCATCCTGGCGGACACGCTGACGCCCTCGGAGACGGGCACTCTCCACGAATCGCCCGTTGTGGGCTTCGCGACGGAGCGGGGAGCGCGCACCTCCCACACCGCCATCATCGCCCGCTCCCTCGAGATCCCCGCGGTGGTGGGGGTGAAGGGGCTCATGGACCTGGCCGACTCCAAGCGGCCGGTGATCGTGGACGGGCTCAACGGCGACGTGATTCTCGACCCGACGCCCGAGGAGACGGAGGACTACCGGTCCCGGGCGGAGGCCTTTTCGCGGCATCGGGCCCGCATCCTGGCCAAGGCACGGGAGGAGGCGCGGACCGTCGACGGCCACCGCATCCTCGTGACGGCCAACGTGGACCTCCTCGACGAGATCGAGACGGCGCTCTCCGTGGGGGCCAGCGGCGCGGGCCTTTACCGGAGCGAATTCCTCTTCCTCACCTGCTCTCCGGCCCTCCCCACCGAGGAGCAGCACACGGAGACCTACACCCGCCTCGCGGAAGGCTTCTTTCCCCACAGGGTGGTGATCCGCACCCTGGACCTCGGCGGCGAAAAGTACTTCCACTCGGTCCTCGACCGCACCGAGCGCAATCCCGTCCTCGGGGTCCGGGCCATCCGCTTCTGCCTGCGGCACCCGGAACTTTTCAAACCTCAGTTGCGGGCCATCCTCCGGGCCTCCCGCCACAAGAACGTGGCCGTCCTCTTCCCCATGATCACCACCTTCGAGGAGTTTCATCAGGCGGCGGCCCTCCTGGAGGAGTGCAAACAGGAGCTGAGGGAGGCCGGGGACGAGTTCGACGAGGGCCTGCCCGTCGGGATCATGGTGGAGGTTCCCAGCGTGGCCCTCACGGCCGCCGCCTTCGCGCCCCACGTGGATTTCTTCTCCATCGGCACGAACGACCTGATCCAGTACCTCCTGGCCATCGATCGCAACAACGACGCCGTGGCCCACCTCTACGACCCCATGCATCCGGCGGTCTTGAAGTGCATCGCGAGCGTCTGCGACGCGGCGGCCTCCGCCGGGAAACCCGTCTCCGTCTGCGGGGAGGCCGCCGCCGATCCGGCCATGGTCCCGCTCCTGGTGGGCCTCGGGGTGGAGGAGCTGTCCATGACCCCCTCCTCCATCCTGGAGGTGAAGGAGCGCGTTCGGGGCCTCTCGTACCGGACCTGTCATCGGACCGCCCGGAAGGCGCTCCGGGCCCGCACGGGCGCCGAGGTGGCCGGGATGTTGGCGGAGTAGAGGAACCCGTCTCGGGAAAATCCCCTTCGTCCCCCGCATCCCCGGGGGACCGGAAGGCAGGCGCCCGTGGAAGCCAGCGAACGCCCCAAGCACCAGCGGACCTTCCTCCTCGTCCTCGCGGCGTGCATCACCCTCCTCTTCCTCAAGATGATCCAGGGCTATCTCCTGGCCCTCTTGTCCGCCGCCGTCTTCGCGGGCCTGTCCCAGCCCGTCCACGTCCGCCTTCTGAAGGTGTTCCGGGGGAGAGCGGCGTGGGCCGCCGGCGCCACCGTTTTGCTGGACCTCCTCCTGGTGGTTCTCCCGCTCCTCGGCTTTCTCGGCGTCCTCGCGGGCCAGGCGGTGGACGTGAGCCAGACGCTGGTCCCCTGGGTCCAGGAGCAGGCCCGGGGGGGCCACGCCTTCGAAGACCTCGTGGCCAGGATCCCGGGAGGGGACCGCCTGGCCCCCTACCAGGATCAGATCCTCGAGAAGGCCGGAGAGGTGGCCGCGCGCGCCGCGGGATTCGTGGCCGACGCGCTGGCGGCGGGCGCCCTGGGCACGGCCCGATTTCTCCTCCTGGTCTTCGTCATGCTCTACGCCATGCTCGCGTTCCTCATGTCGGGACGCGCGCTCTTGGACCGGGCCTACGCCGTTCTCCCCCTTTCGGCGCAGGACAGCCGGCGCATGGAGCAGACCTTCAGTTCCATGGCCCGGGCGGTGGTCAAGGGGACCCTCGTGGTGGGTGCCGTGCAGGGGACCCTCGTGGGCCTCGCCTTCGCCGTCGCCGGAATCCAGGGCCCCGTCTTCTGGGGAACGGCCGCCGCCGTGTGTTCGGTCATCCCCAGCGTGGGTACGGCCCTGGTGTGGGTCCCTGGCGCCGTGTATCTCCTCCTCTCCGGCCATCCCGCCGCCGCCGCGGGCCTCGCCGTCTGGTGCGCGGCCGTCGTGGGCTCCGTGGACAATCTCCTCCGGCCCCGC
This sequence comes from uncultured Thermoanaerobaculia bacterium, assembly GCA_964589625.1. GTDB lineage: Bacteria > Acidobacteriota > UBA4820 > UBA4820 > DSQY01 > JBFLVU01. The sequence continues at coordinate 156,987 of CAZPSH010000002.1, read as the reverse complement.
CTTGTGGGAAAGGACACCCGCCTCCCCGACCTCCTGGTCCTTCTGGGAACCCTCGGAGGGCTCTCTCTCTTTGGCCCCGTCGGGCTTGTCCTGGGCCCCATCGTGGCGGCCCTTTTGGTTACCGCATGGGACCTGTACGGGACACAGCCGTCTCCGCGGGCGGAGGCAACTCCGGGGGAGACGCCGGACGGCGGGGGCAAGGTTTCGGGCGCCTAGGGAGTTGGTCTATCATGCTCGGAGCGCGCCCCCCGGGCCGGCGCTCCACCGCAAGATCGAGTTTCGGAGGGAAGGAGACCGTTCATGACCGACCACACGATCAACCCCGACACCAAGGCCCTGGAGGACGCCTTTTTCGCCCGCGAGAGCGAACGGCTGCTTCGGGAGCTTCGCGCGAAGGCCGAGCGGGAGCAGGAACGCGCGGCGCTGAGGGAGGCCATCCGCGGCGCCGACGACGCCCTCCTCGACCACCTCTTGGACCTTGGCGTGAATTCCCGCACGGTGCTCGCCCTGGGAATCGTGCCCCTGGCCGCCGTGGCCTGGGCGGACGGGACCCTCCAGCCCAAGGAGCGGGAGGCCATCCTGCGAGCGGCCGAGAACCGGGGGATGATCCAGGGCGGGTCGGGCCACGAGATGCTGGAGGTCTGGCTCAAGGAGAAGCCGGGGCCGGCGCTGGTGGAGGCGTGGAGGAAGTACGTGAGCGGCCTGTGGGCCCATCTGAGCGAGGCGGAACAGCACGAGCTCGCCGGCGAGATCCTCGGAGGTGCGCGGGCCGTCGCGGAGGCCGCCGGCGGATTCCTTGGCCTGGGCAAGAAAATCTCCGAAGCCGAGGCCGCCGCCCTCGACGACCTCGCCGCGTTCTTGAAGTAGTCCGGCGGATCGGCTCCGTCAGTCCGGAGTGCCGTGGCGGACACGCGGCACCGTCTCCCCCAAAAGAAGGGCCAGGAGGCGGTCGGCGCCCAGCGCGATGCCGACGCAGGGCCCGAGCCGGTCCACCGCTTCCATGAACTGCCCGTCTTCTGGGTGGGGGGCTTTCCCCGCCACCCGCCTTTCCTCCTGGTAGGCCGCGAAGCGGCGGCGCAATTCCGCGCCGTCCGTCAACTCCTCGTAGGCGTTGGCGATCTCCACCCCCCCCACGAAGAGTTCGAAGCGGCGGGAGAGCCTCGGGTCCACCGCGTCCAGGGCGGCGAGCGCCGCCTGGAAGGCCGGGTACCCCACGAGGGCGACGGGCCGGGTGTAGGCCCGCAGGGCGGGCTCCACCGCGGCGACCATGAGGTAGGAGAAGCAGTCGTTGGCCGTCCAGCCGGCCCCGGCGGATGCCCCCCTTGCCCGGGCCGCCTCCCTCCAGGCCTCGACCGACTCCAGGCGCCTGAAATCCACGCCGGCATGCCTCTCGAAGGCCTCGCCCAGGCTCAAGACCTCGATCCCGCCACAAAGGTCCACGGGCGCTTCTTCGCACCGGAGAACCCCCCTGCCGCCGGGGAGGTCCCGGCCCAGCTCACGAAGGAGCGCGGAGCCGTCGCGAATCAGGTCGGACAGCATCCCGCCGGCGCGGTACCACTCCAGCATCAGGAACTCGGGGCTGTGCGACCGGGAGGGCGCCTCATCCCGGAAGGACGGGGCCAGGGAAAAGCAGCGGCCCACGCCCGCGGCCAGGAGTTTCTTGAGGTAGAACTCGGGAGAGGTGGGAAGGAAGGCGGTCCGTCCCGTTTCCCATCCCTTCGCCTCGAAGGGGTCGAGGTGCGGCTCCATTCCGGCGGCCGGGACGAGCAGCGGCGCGTCCACCTCGAGAAACCGGCGGCGGCGAAAAAACGTCCGGATCCGGGCGAGGAACCGGGCCCGTGCCTCGAAGAGCGGAACCCGCGAGGCGAGGTCCCTCAGAAATGGGGCGGGTGGCCGCATGGCTCCTCCGCCGCCATTGTGCCCGAGCACAGCGCCCTTGGAAACCGGGGGCCCTCCGCATCCCTCCTGCTATACTGAACCGGGAGGCGTAGGCCCTTGGAACGAAGCATACGGGAGCCCGAAGCATGAGGCCGCTGAGGCGGAGGTTCTCCGCTGCCGCCGCGGGCCTGCTTGCGCTCGGGCTCCTTTCGGGAGCCGCCCCGCCGAAGGCCGTGCCCACCCAGCAGGGCCGCCGCGCCGTGGTGGAAGGCCCCGTTTTTCTGAGGGTCCCCTTGACGGCCAAAGGGGGGCTCAAGGCCGCTTCGATCACGTACACCGGATCCGCGAGAAACCTCGGCGACGTTCAGAAGTACAACCCGGTTCGAAAGGGCCGGAGGCCAAGGGAAGCCCGAATCCCCCTCTCTCTCCTGCGGCCCGTCTTTGTCGAGGAGGCCTTGGATGCGCTGTTTCCCGACGATCGAAGGGTGGCGGCCGGGTGGGAGCACGCCTGGGGAACGGGCCCCAAGGGGACTCAGGAGACCTGGGCCGACCTGGCGCGGTGGTTCACCGACGGGGCGAAGAACGCGGGCGCCCTCGAGGCGGCCAACCGCCCGGCGGGGCGCCGTCCCAAGAAAGGTGTCCGGGTCCTGGTCCCGGACGGCCTTCTTCTCCCATCCATCCGCGCCTTGGAGGCCCCGGCTCCGCCAGCGGGCCCCGGGCTGCCCGGGCCCGCGCCGCCGTCCGCGGAACCTCCGCGGTCCGTCCCTGCGGCGGGCGCGCCCTCGCCCGCGCCGGAGGCCGCCTCCCCCGTCCCGGAGGACCGGCCGCCCGCCCTCGAATACGGGTCCGACGGAGAGGGTCCCTACGCCCTCTACCGGCTCCAGGCGGGGGAGGCTCTGTACAGCGCCGTGGTGGTCCGGTTCACGGGCAACGTGAACGCCGAGGACGTGAACGCCCTGGCGCGCGAGGTGGCCCGAAGGTCCGGGATCGCCGACGTCACAAGCATCCCCGTGGGGTTCTCCGTCAAGATCCCCCTGGACGACCTCCTGCCCCAGTTCCTTCCCCCCGAGGACCCGCGCTTTCGGGCCTGGGCGGAGAACCAAGCCGAGTTGAAGGGCGTGACCAACACCTACAAGAGCGCCGCCCTGGACGGCGTCGTGGTGGTCCTCGACCCGGGCCACGGCGGGCTGGACCGGGGGGCCATGAAGCACGGCGTTTGGGAGGATTCGTACGTCTATGACATTTCCTGTCGCATCCGGGAGACGCTGGAGCGCCGCACCAAGGCGAGGGTCCTCATGACCCTCCTCGTTCCCGAACTGGGTCACCGGCCGCAGGACAAGACGCGCCTCAGTCCGAACACGACGGCGGTCATTCTCACCCACCCCTGGTTCAAACAGACCTCCCGGGAGGAAACGAAGGTGGAGGTGAACCTCCGCTGGCACCTGGCCAACCAGTACTTCCTGCGGCTCCAGAAGGAGGGGGTGGATCCGCAGCGGATCGTCTTCACATCGGTCCACGCCGATTCCCTCCACCCCTCCCTGCGCGGCAGCATGTTCTACATCCCCGGTGACTCCTACCGATCCACCCGGTGGTGCTCCTCGGGGCCCGCCTACGAGAAGTTCGAGGAATTTCGCGCCGGCCGATGCTACGAAGCGACGAAGAAGGAGCTCCGGCGGAGCGAGGGCCTCTCCCTGCAGTTCAGCCGGCACCTCGAGGCGGCCTTCGCGGCCCGGGGGCTCCTCCTTCACCCCTTCAATCCCACTCGGGACCACGTCATCCGGGGAAAACGCTCCTGGGTGCCCGCCGTGCTCCGGAACAACCTGGTCCCCTGCTCGGTCCTGATCGAGGTCTGCAATCTCGCCAACGCAAAGGACGCGGGCCTCATCACCGATCCCGCCTTCCGCCAGACCTTGGCGGAGGCTTACGTGGATGCCCTGATCCGCTACTATTCGTAGGTTCGTCCTAGGCCGACGCCCTCGGCCTCCACATCCGCGTGCCTGCCTCCCCATCTTCCTGTTACCCTGCTTCCCTGTTTCCCCGTCCGCTTCATGCCCGTCCCCTTCCCCTGGCGGCGGGGCTTCCCTTCGTCCATAATGGCCCGGAAGGAGAAGCAGCGTGGGCTTCCAAGCCATGGCCCGCATCTGGCGGGAGTACATGATGCGCCACAAGGGCACCTTCCTGGCCGGGGTGGCCGCCCTGGCGGTGGTGAGCGTGCTGTACGCCCTTGAGGTGTACATGGTGCGGTTCATCTTCGACGGCCTGCTGAACCCCAAGGAGGGCGGCCAGGCGACCGCGGATTTCTTCCGGTACCTTTCCTACCTCGGTCTGAACCGCCTTTTCGACCTCGATTCCGCCAGCCTGTTCGTGGCCATTCCCGCATCCCTGGTGGCCATCTTCCTGGTGAAGGGGATCTTCGGCTACTTCGGGAAATACTGGCTGGACGGAGTGGGCCTGTCCACCATCACCGACCTGAGGGACGACCTGTACGCCCACATCGTACGGCAGGGCCAGGACTTCTTCGCCGACTACCCCACGGGGACCCTGATCTCGCGGCTCCTCTCGGACGTCGAGCGCATCAAGACGAGCGTGAGCGAGAAGCTTACCGAACTCCTGAAGGACTCCTTCGCTCTGCTGGCCCTCGTGGCCAGCGCCTTCTGGCAAGATTGGCAGCTCACCCTGCTCTCTTTCGTGACGATCCCTCTGGTGGTTCTCCCCCTGGCCCGGTTCTCCCGCAAGCTCCGAAGCTCCGCCCATCGGAGCCAAGAGGCCATGGCCCGCCTGGCGGACCTGATGAAGGAAACGGTCACGGGCGTTCGCGTGGTACAGATGTTCCAGATGGAGGAGTCGGAGACCGCCCGTTTCCGGAAGCACAACCGGGAGGTCCTTCGGGCCAACTTGAAGGCTACCCGCGTCATGGCCCTGACGACGCCCCTCATGGAGCTCATCGGGGGCGCGGCGGTGGCGGGGATCCTGTACTACGGACACTTCCGGATCCTGGGCGGCCAGACCACCATGGGGGCCTTCAGCGCCTTTCTGGCCACGCTTTACGCCATGTACATGCCGGTGAAGAAGCTCTCCCAGGCCAACAGCATCGTTCAGCAGGCCGTGTCCGCGGCCGAACGCTCCGTGGAGGTGCTGGACCGGCCCGTGCGCGTTCGCGAGACGCCGGGCGCACCCGCCCTCCCCCCCTTCTCCCGGGAGATCCGCTTCGAGTCCGTGTCCTTCGCCTACGAGGGCGACCGCCGGGTCCTGTCGGACCTGGACCTTGCGATCTCCAAGGGGGAGGTGGTGGCCCTGGTGGGCACCTCCGGTGCGGGGAAGACGACCCTCGTGAACCTCCTTCCCCGCCTCTTCGACGTCACGTCCGGCCGCCTCACGGTGGACGGCGCCGACGTCCGGAGCGTGTCGCTCAGAAGCCTGCGGGCCCAGATGGGGATGGTCACCCAGGAGACCGTGCTCTTTGACGATACGGTGGCCGCCAACATCGCCTACGGACGGCCCGGGGCCTCCCGCGAGGCGGTGGAGGCGGCCGCCCGGCAGGCCCTGGCCCACGAGTTCATCCTGCAGATGCCCCAGGGGTACGAGACGCGCCTCGGGGAGGGGGGGTTCTCCCTCTCGGGAGGCCAGCGCCAGCGCCTGGCCATCGCCCGGGCCCTCCTCAAGGACCCCCCCATCCTGATCCTGGACGAGGCCACGTCCAGCCTGGATTCGGAGAGCGAATACCTGGTCCAGGAGGCCCTTTTCAACTTGGTCCAGGGCCGGACCACCCTCGTGATCGCCCACCGCCTTGCGACCATTCTGAACGCCCACCGCATCGTGGTCCTCGACCAGGGCCGGGTGGTTGAGGAGGGGACCCACCAGGAGCTCCTGGGGCAGGGGGGGCTCTACGCCCAGCTCTGCGCCCTCGAATTCCGGGCGGGTACGGCCCTTGAAAGCCCCCCTACCGGGTGATACGCTCGTCGGAGATCGGGGAGATGGGAGGCGCCTTGGAGGATCAGGGGAAGTCTCGGGTGAAGGTCCTCGACCGACGGCACTTCACCGCCGAGGGACAGCGCCGCGAGGCGGACGCCCCGGAAGGGCCCGAGGCCCGGCCGGCCCCCGCGACGGAACCTCCAGCCCCTCCGCCCCCCAAGGAGGAGCCGGAGCAGGAGGGGCCCTTCGCGGAGTTCCTCCTGAACCTCTGCTCTTCGGCCTTCATCAGCCTGGGGCAGGTGCCCAACCCGCTCACGGGCCGGCCCGAGTTGGACATCCAGTCGGCCGCCTCCATCCTCGACATCCTCGAGATGCTTCAGACCAAGACTCGGGGAAACCTGTCGCTCGCCGAAAAAGACCTTCTCGACCAATCCCTCTACCAGCTTAAGATGCTGTACGTCCAGGCCCTGAAGAAGGCGGAAGGCGGAGGAAGGGAGCGGGGCTCGTGAAGCCGAGGCCGTGGATCCGCTTTCTGACCGCAGGCGCCCTCCTGGTCGCCCTGGGGGCCTTGGCGGCGCCGGAGCCGCGACCGGTCGGACCGGTCCTGCGCCTGGACCCGGACCTCATCCGGCGGCAAGTCGCCACCTCCCGGGAAGAGGTAGTGGACGTCAACAACCAGACGACGCTGGCCAGCTACCTCAGGGCCTTCCGGGCGGCCGCCGACGTGAGCGACCAGGACCAGATCGCCTCCGAGATCGCCGACTACTGTGTGGAGCGCGGGTTGCGGCCCTCTCCCGACGTGGCGGAGGTCTTCCTCTCCATGGCCCTGGAAGCCAAGGAGGCGGGGAACCAGGAAGCCTATCGCCGTCTGGCCCGTTTCGCGGCGGGATTCGCCCCGGACCACCCCGCCCCCCACCTGGCCCTGGCCGACGCGGCCCGGAACCAGGAGGGGCTATTCTCCGGCGAGTTTCTCTTCGAGTCCCTTCTGGCCATTTCCTCGACGGCGCGCAACCCCGAGACCAGGTGGCCCACCCTGGCCAATCTCACCTTGTGGCTGCGGTTTTCGGCCCTGGCCCTTCTCACCGTATTGACCCTGATCCAGCTCTCCAAGTACCAGGCGCTCCTTCGCCACGACGTGAGGGAGTGGCTGGGAGGGGGCGACTCCAAGTGGATCGAGGTGGCGGGACTCGTGGTTCTCTTCCTGCCCTCCCTCCTCTTGCTCTCCGGCTTTTGGTGGATCGTGTACTGGTCGGCCCTCGTCCTCCTGTACGCCCGATGGTCCGAGAGGGTCGTCGGGATTCTTGCCATGGCCCTGGTCGTGGTGGCGGGCGCCCTGCACCTCCATGCCCTCCAGCGGGTCTACCTGGGGCAGTCCCCCCCCCACGTCAGCAACGTCCGGTGCTACGCCAACCGGATCCAGGTGGGTCTGGACGGATACTTGGGAGAACACATCGCCCCCGCCGACCCGAAGAGCGGGACCTACGGCTACCTGCTGGCCTGCCGGTATATGCTCCACGGCAGTTACCTGAAGTCGGAAAACCTCTTCCGCGGGCTCCTCAACGAGAACCCCTCGGACGCCTGGATCTTCAACAACCTCGGCTGTCTCTATTACTACCAGAACCGCTACCAGGAGGCCATCCAACAGTTCAGCCGGGCCCTCGAGAGCCGGCCGGACATGGCCGTAGCCTACCTGAACCGGGCCCTGTCCAAGAATAAGGTCTTCGATTTTTCGGGCGCGGAGGAGGACCAGGCCCAGGCCCGCAAGCTGGACCCGGGGCTCTTCCGTACCGCGAACCTGGGCCAATCCGACGAATGGTCGCCCTTCCCCGCCTGGCTGCCCCTGGAAACCAGCCTTGAGGCCGCCGCCCGCGCGGCGGCTGGACACCCGGATACGCCTTATGCCAGCGGCAATCCCCGGGCCATCGCCCCCCTCCTTCTCCGTCCCTCCTTCTCTCTCTGGCTCCTCCTCCTGCCGGCCCCGGCCTTGGCCTTCGCGCTGTTCAAGAAGCGCGACGACTTCGCCCGGGCGTGCTTCAAGTGCGGCCAGCCTTTCTGTTCCCGTTGCAAGACCTCCCTGGAGTTCGAGTCCTTCTGCTCCCAATGCGTTCACCTCTACATCAAGCAGGACGGGGTCTCGCCCGAAGCCAGGCTCAAAAAGAACTACGAGGTGGAGAACTACCAGAAGTACCAGAGGGTCAAACGGGTGATCCTCGCCCTCGCGGCGCCGGGAACTGCCCATTTCATGGAGGGGAGGCCCTTTTCCTCCTCCATCCTGCTCTTCCTGTGGTTCGGCGCTCTTTCGGCCTTCTTCCTGCAGGGCTTTTTGGTCCCCCTGGCGCTTTCCGTTCCCGTGTCCACGGCCCCCTTCCGCTCCCTCCTGTTCCTCTTCGCCGGCGCCCTGCTCCTGATCCTCTGGGGCCTCTTCGGCATCCCGTCGGCGCTTCGCGCCCCCGCCCCCCCGCAGGGCTGGGCGCGCACGAGAGAGTAACCATGGCCCTAGCCGGAACGTTGAGGGATTTCAGCCTCGCCGACATCTTCCAGCTCATCGCCCTGCAGAAGAAGACGGGGTACCTCACCCTCAAGAGCGAAGTGGACGTGGTGACCGTCACCTTCTTCGAGGGCACCGTGGTGGGCGCCGAGTCCCTCAACAAGCGCATCGAGGACCGCCTCGGCCACGTTCTCGTCAAGACGGGGCGCATCTCCAAGGAGGAACTGGCCAAGGCCCTGGAAATCCAGAGGCAGACCCTCCAGCGACTCGGGTACATCCTCGTGGGCGAGAATTTCATCGACGCCGAGAGCCTGAGGTCGGCCCTCACCACCCAGATGCAGCAGACCGTCTACCGGCTGTTCCGCTGGAGAGACGGGGACTACAACTTCGAGCCCCGGGACGCCGTGGAATACGACCGGGGCAACGTGATCCCCATGTCCGCCGAGAGCATCCTCATGGAAGGCATCCGGATGCTCGACGAATGGCCCCTCATCGAAAAGAAGATCCCCTCCTTCGACAAGATCTTCGTCAAGATCCCGCTGCCCGTGCCTCCCGTCCTTGAGACCCGGGCCGAGGTCCCTTCCATGGACGACGTCTTCGGCGAGGGAACGGGAGCCGGGAAACCTGTGCCGGACGACCACGTGGTGCGCCTCTCCCAGGAGGAAATGGCCGTCTACCAGCACGTGAACGGGGTCTTTACGGTCCAGGAGATCATCGACCGCAGCGGCCTGAACGAGTTCGAGGCCTGCAAGGCCCTTTTCGAACTCTTCAACCGCCAGCTCATCGGACCGGTCCTCCCCATCGAAACCGAGACCCCGCCGGAGGAGAAGCGGTTCTCTTTCCCCGCGGCGGCCCTCGAAAGCCTCCTCGTGCCCGTCTTCTGGGGTTGGATCGCCGTGTCCGTGGTCCTCTTTCCCTTCCATCCCCTCAGCCACCTGCCGTGGACCGACGGCCCCGCCAAACGCGACCGCATGACGCTCCTCACGCGCACGACGCTCCAGCGCGTGGCGTCCGCCATCGATCTGTACCAGCTCCAGACGGGGAAGATCCCGCCGTCCCTGGAGGTCCTCGCCCGGGACGGGTACCTGCCCATGCGAAGCCTGGCCGACGCTTACGGCCAACCCCTCATCTACCAGGCCACGGAAAACGGCTACACCCTCGCCGCGAGGAGCCTTAAGGGCGCCCTCCAGGACAACCTCGTGGTCACGGGCACTCAGTAGCCGTCCCGTATCCCGCCTATTTTTTGGTCTTTCTACGCGGCGCGCCGGCCGGCGCCTTTGGCTTCACCCGTTCCGCCCGGAGGCCCGGGAAAGCGTGGCGGAACACTTCGGACACGTCCTTCACGTAATGAAGGGTCATCCCGCGGCGGATGGACTCGGGCAGTTCCCGCCGCTCGGGGCGGTTCCCGAAGGGGAGAATGGCTGTGCGGATCCCGGCTCGTTTTGCGGCCAGGAGCTTTTCCCGAAGGCCGCCCACGGGGAGCACCTCTCCCCGGAGCGTGATTTCGCCGGAGAAGGCCAGGGAGCGGGACACGCTGCGGCCCGTGAGCGTGGAAAGGAGCGCCACGGCGATGGTGATGCCCGCCGAGGGCCCGTCCTTGGGAATGGCTCCCTCGGGAACGTGGATGTGGATGTCCTTTTTCGCCAGGACCTTTGGGTCCAGTCCCCATTCCCCGAGGTGCTCCTTGATGTAGGTGTGGGCCGCCTGGGCCGATTCCCGCATGACCTCACCCATCTGTCCCGTCAGGGTGAGCGCGTTGGCGCCGGGCGTGGCGGTCACCTCCACGAAGAGGAGCTCCCCCCCCGTCTCGGTCCAGGCCAGACCCGTGGCCACACCCGGGAGGTCCCGCCTCAGACGGAAATCCTCCGGAAAGCGAGCGACCCCCAGCATCCGAGGGATCTCCTTGGCATTCACTTCAAAGGGGCCCGTCTTCCCTTCGGCGAGCCTCCGGGCCACCTTCCGGAAGACGGCCTCGATGGACCGGTCAAGGTTGCGGACCCCCGCCTCCCGGGTGTAGCGCCGGATCAGGAGGCGGAGGGTCTCGTCGGGGAGGGACACCTGGTCCTCCCGGAGACCCTGGGCGACGTACTGCTTGGCCAGGAGGTGCCTCCGGGCGATGGCGAGCTTCTCCTCCTCCGTGTAACCCGGGAGTTCGAGAACCTCCAGACGGTCGAGAAAGGCCGGTTGGATGTTCTCCAGGGTATTGGCGGTCGCGATGAACATGACCCGGGATAGGTCGAAGGGGAACCCGAGGTAGTGGTCCACAAACTCCCGGTTCTGCTCGGGGTCGAGGGCCTCCAGGAGGGCCGAGGACGGATCCCCCCTCCAGTCGGACCCCATCTTGTCCACCTCGTCGAGTACGAAGACCGGGTTCGTGGAGCCGGCGTTCTTGATGCCCTGGATGATCCGGCCCGGCATGGCGCCGATGTAAGTCCGGCGGTGGCCTCGAATCTCGGCCTCGTCGCGGACCCCGCCCAGAGACATGCGCACGAACTTGCGCCCAAGGGTTCGGGCGATGGCCCTTCCGAGGGAGGTCTTCCCCACCCCGGGCGGCCCCACGAAGCAGAACAGGGTCCCCGTGTGCCCTCCCTTGAGCTTGCAGACGGCCATGTATTCAAGGATCCGGTCCTTGACCTTCTTGAGACCATAGTGGTCCCGGTCCAGGTTTCTCTGTGCGGCGGGGAGGTCGAGGACGTCCTCCGTGGTCTTTCCCCAGGGCAGGTCAAAGACGAGGTCCAGGAACGCTCGCAGATGGCTCAGCTCCTCCGAGAAAGGGCCGTAGCGCGAGAGGCGGGAGATCTCCTTTTCCAGCACTTCCCGCACGGGGGCAGGCAAATCCAGAGATTCCAGGCGTTTCTTGTATCCGGCCTCCCCCGAGTCGCCCGCGTCCGCTCCCGAAAGTTCCGCCTGGATGGTCTCCAGCTGCTGCCGGAGGAAGTACTCCTTCTGACGCCGGTCCATCTCTTCGCGGGTCTGGCGGTTCAGTTTGTCCTGGAGGGACTGGATTTCCACCTCCGAGCGGAGTTCCGAGAGGAGGAGAGTCAGCCGCTCCACAACCTCGGGGGTCTCGAGCAGGCGTCTGGCCCGGTCGAAGGGAAGGTCCAACTGGGAGGCCACCAGGTCCGCCAGCCGGCCCGGCTCCTCGATGGTGGACAGGAACTCGCGGGTTTCCGGGGGGATGCCCCGTCCGCCGCCGGAAAGCTGGTCCAGCCGTTGCAGGACCTCCCGCATCTGGGCCGTGGCGGTGAGCCGCGAGGCCGGGTCGAGGGAGTCGGGAAGGGACTCCACGTGGGCGAAGCGTAGGTCTCCCCGGCGCCGCTCAAGAGTCAGACGCGCCCGGCTCACTCCTTGAACGAGGAGGAGGTTGACTCCTGCGGAATCGCTCGGGGCCAGCCGCAGGATCAGAACGACGGTTCCCACGGTCTTTGTGGAGATGCGGCCTCCCTTGGCCGCGGGGCAGACGGCCATGTAGTCGCCGCTCGCATGGGCCTCCTCGAGCAGGGCCTTTCCCGCGGGTAGGGGAAAGGTCAGGGTGGAGAGGGCCAAGGGAAAGACCACTTTCTCCTCCACCGTCCAAACGGGGAGGCGATCCGGCGCCGCCGGCCTGGGGGCGGGTTCTTTGGTCATGGGTGGGTCCTCAGGAGTTCACGGGGATGCGGGCCATCCGGCCCCGGCGCTCGGAGACCCGGGGAAGGCGGATGCACAGCACCCCCTTCTCATACACGGCCGAGGCCTGGTGAGTATTCCAGGACCCGTCCAGGTGGATCGTCTTGCGGAAGGGCCCCCGGTCCCTCTCCAGGAGGTGGTAGGCCTGGAGCTCGGGGTTCGGGATGCGGGGGCGCTCCCCTTGGATCACGAGGGTTCCCCCACCCCCCATTACCGAGAGGCTCTCGGGAGCCATGCCGGGCATGTCCACGTAGACCAGGAGGTGGTCCTTGCCCTCCACAACGTCATAGGGGGCCGTGAAGCCCACGTCCGCCTGGCTTTCGTCCTGCTGAATCGACTGCAGAGCCTCGAAGAGCTGGTTCATCTGGGACTGCAGTCGGACCACGTCCAGGAAGGACGAGAGCATCTTGCGCATCAGGGTCCGCCCTCCCGCTTGGTATCCAGGAGGTGCCGCACCTCTTCGAGGAACTCGCTGATGTCCCCGAATTGCCTGTACACCGAGGCGAAGCGGACGTAGGCCACCTGGTCCAGGAACCGGAGCCGTTCCATGATGAGGTTGCCGATCTGGGTCGTGCTGATCTCCCGGTCGGGACTGTTGTGGAGAATGGACTCGATCTCCTCGACGATGGCGTTCAGGGCCGCCGTGGCCACCGGCCTCTTCTCGCAGGCTTTGAGGATACCGAGGAGGAGCTTCTCCCTGTCGAACTTCTCACGCCTCTCGTCCTTCTTCACGACCCGGTAGGGAACGGTCTCGATGGTCTCGTAGGTGGTGAAGCGGCGGTGGCAGGAGAGGCACTCCCGGCGCCGGCGAATGCTGTCGCCCGCCGAAACCTCCCGGGAATCCACGACCTTGTCTTCCAAATGGCCGCAAAAGGGACAGCGCACGGGGCCTCCTTTCGCGCAGTGTATCGGAGGGATGCGGCGGCTTCAAGGACCCTCCTCCGAAAGGGGGGCGGTGGGTACGTCCCTCAGGCGCTTCCGCTCCTCCTCGGCCCGGGCGGCCTCCTTCAACTCCTCGAGACGCACCCGGCCAAAGGCCAGGTACAGGAGACCCCACAGAATGCCGGGGAAGAACATGACGGCGTGGCCCACGATGCCCGCCGTTACCGCCAGGTCTTCGGAGACCCCGTAGAAGAGCGTGAGGCAGACCTGGATGGCCTTGTGAACCCCTCCGATGCCCCCCGGGGTCGGGATGGCCGCCCCGAAGGAGACGAACATCAGCAGCAGGAGGCCTGCCGAATGGGGCAGGTCCAGGTGGAGGCTCTGGAGAAACGCCCAGCAGGCCCCCGCGATGCAGAGCCAGATGGCAACGGAGAGGAAGGTGACGTAGAGGATCGTCCGCTTCTTCCGGAAGGTGGAAAGTCCGCCCGTGAAGGCTAGGAGGGCCCGCACGGCCCTGAGGAGCAGGGGGTAGCGCCCGAGGCGCTCGCTCCGGCGCGCCATCCGGTCGAAAACCCGGCGGCGGGGCATGAGCCAGAGGAGGAACAGCCCCGCGGGGACGGCCGCCGCCACGAGAACCCAGGAGAGACGCGTGAAATAGGTCAGGAGGCCCTCGGCTTCGGGGGCGAAACCCTCCGTCGGGAGAATGAGGTACCCGAACCAAAGAATGGCGAGGGCGATGAGGTCCATCCCTCTCTCCAGGACCGAGGATCCCAGGACCTGGGTGAAGGAGAGTCCGTGCCAACGGGCCAGGAGAAAGGGTTTTCCGATTTCGCCGATTCGCCCCGGCATCGCCCCCGAGAGCGTGTAGGAGACCACGGTGGCCTTCAGGAGGCTGGAAATGGGCAAGCCCTCGCGCACTCCCGCGAGCATGACCCTCCAGCGGAAGGCCCGCAGAAAAACCGACAGGACTTCCAGGGCCAGGGCCGCCCCGAGGTGGGGCAGGGAAGCCCGCCGCGACTCCTCCAGAACCCGGTGGAGGTCGGCCTTGTGGAGGAAGAAGTACAGGAGGACCCCCGTGAGGAGGAGGGTAAAGACCCACAGGAGCCCCTTGCGGGCTCGCGGCGTCACGGCGGGACCTCCCATAGGGCCTCCGGGCGGAACACCGTGAGGGAGTCGGCTCCCGCGGCCAGAAGGGCCTCCGCCGAAACCCGGGAGGCGGGATCGCACAGGACCTCCAGGCGGACCTTTCGGGGCAGGCGGGCCTTGAGGCGCCGCGCGCCTTCGGGAGCCCCGGCGGCCCCCAGGGCGCGCTCGGGAACGACGAGACCCGCGGGGCGGTGCTCCCGCAGGAGGCGCAGGAATCGGTCCAGGCCGTCGGGAGGCAGGACGGTTGCGGGGAGAAGAAAGCGGACCTCCAATTCCGGCGCCGTGGCAAGCAGGGCCGTGACTTCCTTCCTCAGGGCCTCTCCCGAGCGGCCCAGCAGGGATCCCGGAGTGAGGGCCACCAGGGCTCCCCTCGCGCCCAGGCGCAGGCACTCGAGGAGTTCCATCCTCTTCGTGGATAGGGTGGATCCCCCTTCGGGATACGCCACCGCTCCCGAGAGAAAGGCCCCGGGCCGGGACTCGGCCTCCAGTTCTTCCAGCAGGAAGGGATGGACCAAGGCCCGGCCGACGCCCCGTTCCTCCCAGGCTCGAAGCCGGGCGGCGGCCTCGGCCGGTAGGACGCCGGGCCCTAGGAGGGCGCCTTCGATTCTCGGCGCAAGCGGTTCGGATGGTGCCATTCGGTTTCAGGCGTCCTTGGACCAGGTCCGGCGTTCTAGGGAATCGACCTCCTCCGGACTAAAGAGGACGGGGAGGTGGAGGATCAAGTAGAGGCGCTCCTCCTGGCGGACCATGGCCTCGATGAAGCGCAGGTCCTGTTGACGGATCATGGGGGGGGGCGGCTTGAGTTCGCCCGAGGGGGCCGAGAAGACTTCCACCACCGCATCCACGAGAAAACCCACGGGCGTGTTTCCGATCACGGCTACGACCACCCGGCCCTTTCTGGGGTCCACGGGCCCGTATCCCAACCTCTCCCGGAGGTCCACCACGGGAAGAATGGCCCCCCTCAGGTCGATGACCCCCTTGAGAAACGCGGGCACCTTGGGCAGGGCGTAGATGCGGGGTATCTTCAGGATCTCCCGGACGGACTCGACGGCCAGCGCGTAGGACTGGGATTCGACGGTCATGCCCAGGTACAGCCGGGCCTCCTCCGAGGGCTTTTCCTTCCTGGCCTGGAAGAGGCTCGGGACTTCCGCCACGTCAGCCTTCCTCGATGCGGAAGCGGCTCATGGAGCGCGACAAGGCCTCGGCCCTCTGGGAGAGGGAGGCCGCCAAATCGGAGGACTCCTGGACCCTGCGCGCGATGGCCTGGCTCTTTTCGGCCAGGCTTCCCATGGCTCGCTCCACGGCCAGGCCCGAATTGCTCTGCACCTGATTCTGGCCCATGACGTCGGCCACCGCGGAGGTGAGCCGGTCCATGGCCTGGCGGATGAGGGCGGAGCCGGCGCTTTGCTCGGAGGTGGCCCTTCGGACCTCCAGGGAAAGGGACCGGATCCGGTTGACGGCCTCCAGGATCTGCTCCGACCCGAGGGTTTGCTCCTTGGTGGCCTGTCGGAGCTGGTGTGCGAGGTCCCTCAGCCGCTCGGTGGACCGCACGATGCCCGTGGCCCCCTTGGTTTGCTCGGAGGTGGCTCTGGCGATCTCCTGGACCATCTGGAGGGAGGGTTTTACCGCTTCCTGAATCCGGGCGAAGACGCCGAGGCCTTCGCGAGCCACCGCCACCGTCTCGTCCACGATGGCGCGCTGGGACTCCACGGCGTGGATGGCCTGCTGGACGTCCCGCTGGACCGAATCGATGATGGTCGAGATCTCCCGCGTGGAGACCGAGGTCTTCTCGGCGAGCCCCTTGATTTCCCCCGCCACCACGGCGAAGGGTTTGCCGTGCTCTCCCGCCTGCGCGGCGATGATGGCCGCATTCAGGGCCAGCAGGTGGGTTTGCTCCATGACCTCGTCGATGACCGCGAGAATGTTGCCCACCTCCTGACTGCGTCGTCCCAGGAGCTTCATGACCTCCGTGGTGGAAGCGAAGGAGGACCGGAGCTGCTCCACGCTGGAGCGGGAGTCCTCCATGGCCTTCGCCCCTGCCTGCGCCTCCGACGCTACGGCCTCGGTGGCCTTCCGGGTCCGCGCCGCGTTTTCCTCGATCTGGCGGATCGAGCCCTCCATCTCGGTCATGGCGGCCGAGGTGTCCTCCACGAAGCGGTTGAGGGTTTCCGTGGAGGCGTCCACCTCCCGGTTGGCCGCCACGTTCTGCGTCATGGTGGTGGCCACCGTCCCTACGGCGTCGTTGAGCCCCTGCGTGTTGGCGGCGATCTGGTCGATGCTGGCGGCCATCTGGAGGACCGAGGAGCTGACCTCCTCCGCCAGTTCCGACAGGCCCTCCATGAGCCGGGAAACCTCCCCCACGGCCCCCTGGATCGCCTTGACCTCGGCCCCCGCCTCCCGCGTGGCGCTCTCCTGAGCTCTGGCGTCGTCCAGGGCCAGAGCGAGCTGGCGGGCCTGGACCGATGCCCCCTCCTCCACCCTCCGCATCCCGTCCCGGGCCTCACGGACCATCCCCGCAAGACTGGCGCCCATTTCGCGGAAGGTGGCCGAGAGCTGTCCCAGTTCGTCAGTCCGGCGGATTTCCTCCCGAAAGCCCGTCAGCTGTCCGCCGGCGATCCTTCGGGCGTCCGCCGAAAGGACGTCCAGGGGCGCCACGATGTACCGCGCCACGGGCAGGGTGAGAAGCGTGCCGGCAACGGTGCCGAGGAGGACCACCAGGGCTCCGAAGCCGATGAAGCCCTTCCGCAGGGCCCCGAGGGACTCCAGGCCCACGACCATTCTCAGCTCGCCCAGGCGCCGCATGCGGTGCTCGCCGGCGGCCGGCTGGGGCGCCTCGAATCCGATCTCCCCAATCCCGGCGGAGGCGGTTTCCGCGACCAGGACGGGCACCCGGAGGAGGAGCGCTGAGCCCATGGGCGTGCCCACCCGTCCCCACTGGGCTGACTCGGGGGTCCCCTCCAGCCGAGCGTAGGGCGCCTGCTTCAAGGCCCCACCCGCCTGCACCACAGCGCCCTTCTCGTCGGCAAATTCCACCCAGTACAAGCTGGCGTCCGCCTTTACGAGTTGGTCCACCGTTTCCTTCAGGCCGCTCTTGTTGAATTGCAGGTTGTAGGCCGACAGCCCCGATACCGTGGCGCCGAGGTTCGAATAGGAGTTTCGGAGCTGACCCAGGGCCACGTTGCGGGTGTGGAAGTAGTACACGAGAGCCAGGAGGAGGGACCCCACGAACAGGCATCCCACGAGGACCGTGAGGATCTGTCCCCGGACGCTCCCCCGCAGAAAGGCGAGGCCGCGCCCCAACCAGCCCTTATTCATACACGACCTCGATGCGCAGCGCGGCGGGGATCTTGAGGCGAAGGGCGTCGGCCGTGTTCTTGTTGGCGGCGGAGGCGGACACGGCCGGTTGGACGAGTTTGTCGGTGGGGAAGTTCACCCCGTTGAGGATGGCCTGAGCCACCCGGGCCGCCTCGTTCCCCACGGCGTCCGGCGCGAAGAAGGACGCACAGAGGGCGCCGCTCGCCACCAAGTTCTCCGACAGGCCCACCGGCACGATGCGGTTCTCCAGGCACGTCGAAATGATGTACCGCAGCGCATCGCCGTTGGCCGTCAGGGGGTCCGGAAGGAGCAGGACCAGCCGCGTCTGCTCCTTGACCTCCCCGAGCACCGCCGCGAGGTCTGCGATGTTGCCCACGGACCGCCCCTGGGCGTCGAAGCCGTCCGCTCCGAGCCGGCTGACGAGTCCCCCAATGGCGGGGCTCACGGCCGGGCTGTGGAGGATCACGCAGGACTTCCCCTTGGCGCCGAAGGCCTTCACGAGGGTGGAAAGTCCCTTGGTGGAGCCGAGGGAGGCGATGCCCACCATCTTCGGATCCTGGAAGAACCCTTCCACCTCGGGGTAGTAGACCATGGCGTAGATGATCCAGACGTCCGGGAGAGCCTCCCTCACCTTCTTGGCGGCGTAGGTCCCCACGCAATAGACCAGCTGAGGCGACTGGCCCTTTAGGGTCTGGAGCGCCGCGTCGTCGGCCGCCGTGCCCTGCAGGTCGATGGCCTTGGGATTAAATCCAGGAAGCTGAATCGAGTACGCCACCTGGATGAAACCGGACTTGGCGTCGGCGTACGCGTCCACTCCCGAGCGCGAGACGATGAAGACACCGGCGGCCGCCGCCTCTACGGCGACGACCAGGGACGCCGTCACTGCCAACGCCGTCCATACCCTGCGCTTTCCCATGCGCACCTCCCCATGAACCTCAAGTTGAATCAGACTATCACCGGCCCTGAGGAAGGTCAACGAACAAGGTCCGGGGGGAGGCAACCATCACCCGCCCCAACGCCCCGGGGACCCTCCGAAGCTGGTGGCACCGGGCCGCGGTCACCGCCACGCGGTCCCCCGCCGGAGCTCCGCTGTGCGCCGCGGCATAGGCCGCGGCCGCCTGTTCGACGGGGAAGGGAAGCGCGTCCAGCCTCCGGGGATTGCGGACCACCACGTGGCACCCGGGGTAATCGGAGGCGTGAAACCAGAAGTCCTGTCCCTTGCCCAACCGGAAGGAGACGGTATCGTTCCCGGCCGCGCTCTTGCCGGCGTACCCCACGAAATCGAGCGGAAGGGGCACTTCGGCCACCCCCTGGGGAAGCGTCCGGCGGCGCTGGGAGGGAGGGCGCCGGCTCACCCGTTCCCCTTCGGGGAAGAGGCGCTCCAGGTCCTCGCAAACCGCCACCGACTCCCTCTCCGCCTCCAGGGACCGGCTCTCGTCCTCCATCAGCCGCAACCTGGCGGCCCCCTCCCGGCGCCTCGCCTTTGCTTTGCGAACCCTCCGGAAGAGGGCCTCGGCGTTTTCGAGAACGCTCCGCGACGGGTCCAGGGGAACCTCCACCTCCGAGGGAGGATCGGTGCCGTAGTCCGTCACACGCCTCGAGGCCAGGCCTCTCTTCCTGAGGTCCCCCGAGGCCATGAGGGCGTTCGCCCAGGCCTCCTGGGCCTCCCAAACCTCCCCTTCCCGCAGATCCTCGAGGATGGCCCGGCGGCGGCGTTCCAGGGCCACCGCCCGCCGGCCGAGGGCACGCAGGGCGGCGGTCCGGCCCCGTTCCACGAGGCCCTCCCTGAGGCGTTCCGAAAGCGCGGGCAAATCCTCTTCCCCCGCCGGCGGCGGCGCCAGTCGGGGCACCGGGGGGATCCATTCGGACCCGGCCGCGCCCGACCGTCTCTCCCCCGACAGCGCCCTCCCCGCCCAGACCACTCGGTCCCCCTCGTCCAGGACGAGCAGGTTCCCGGATCTGCCCAGCCCCTCCCAGACCAGGGCCCGGACCAGGCCGCCCCGGAAGGCCACACGGAGGATCGGTTCCTCGGGACATGGGGCCGACACGTCCTCGACGCGTGCCCCCGTCAAGTGAATCCGGAGAACGTCTTCGGGCCTGCCCCGGGGCCAGGCCCAGCGGCACAGGCCCGCGGCGAGGTGGGACGGGTGCCAGCAGAAACCGAGGGTCTCTTCCCCGCTGAACTCCAGGCCCAGGCTCCACGCATCCGGTCGCGCCACGCGGGCGACGGGCCGCCCCTTCAACCGCGGGGCCAGTTCGCGGGCAAGGCGGGAGACGGTTGCCGGGGTCATTGGAGGCGCCGGAAGCGGCGGCGGCGGAATCGGTAGATCCAGTCCTTCCAGAGCCTGCGAGGATTCCAGGCCCGGTTCACGTAGGCGAAGGCGAAGACGGCCCCGCCAAAGTGCGCCAGGTGCGCGATTCCCCCGCCGGATCCGAAGACCGAGAAGAACAGGCTCGCCCCTACCCAAGCCAATACGAGGAGCCAGATCTTCACGGGAAGGACGAACCAGAGCAGAACCTCCGTTTGCGGAAAGTACAGCGCGTAAGCCGTGAGGACGCCGTAGACGGCCCCGCTGGCTCCGATGACCAGGACGGGCCCTTTGAGGAAGAGCGCCGCGGCCAAGCCGCCGGTCAAGGCGGAGCCCCCGTAGAGAAGCAGAAACCGCCGGGTCCCCATGAAAACCTCCAGGTCCCCCGCGAAGAAGTACAGGGTGAGCATGTTGAAGAAGAGGTGCCCCATGCCGCCGTGGAGGAAGGCGTAGGTGAAGACCGTGTGAACGTAACCGGGCCAAACCCGCCCCGGCACCAGCCCGAGCATCTCGGTGAAGGGGGGGAGGGCCGCCTGGAGGAGGAAGGCCGCCACGTTCAGGCCCACGATCCACCCCAGGGTGGTGGTCCAGCGTCCTCCGAATCGGATCTGCGGCATCTAGCGCTCCCGGGGGCCATTATAGGCGAGGGACCGTCCCCCGTCTCGAATGACCGAGGGAGGTGACCGATCCTCCTTTCGATTTCCCCGCTTTCTCCGCTTTGCCGGAAAAGCCAAGTGGAGTATGCTGGGAAGCCAGGTAGAGAGATGGGTCCGCCGAAGTTGAGGGTGCTCGCCAAGAATCCGGAGCTGGCCAGGATCGGCCAGCGGGTCCAGTCGCTCGTGGGAGAAGACCTCCAGCGGGTGGAGGCGACCATCGCCGCCCACCTCCGCTCGCCTTACGCCCCGGTGGCCGAAATGGGCGCCTACCTGGCCGCCAGCCGGGGCAAACGCCTGCGCCCCATCCTCGTCCTCCTCTGTTCCCGCCTCATCGGCTACGGGGGACAGCGGCACATCCTTTACGCCGCGGTCTTGGAGTTCATCCACACCGCCACGCTCATCCACGACGACATCGTGGACCAAGCCCTCCTGAGGCGCGGCCGCGCTTCTCTCACCTCTCGGTGGGGCCCCGAGCTCGCCGTCCTCATGGGCGACCGCGTCTTCATCAACGCCATGCACCTCGCCGTAAAGGACGGCTGGAACGACATCATCCCCGTGATCTCCGACACGACCCTGAGCCTCATCGAGGGCGAACTCATCCAAAGCCACCGGAAGTGGGACCTAACCCTCCGCCCCGAGGACAACCTGGAGATCGTCAAGAGGAAGACCGCCCACCTCTTCTCCACGTGCTGCGCGACCCCCGCCTACCTTTTGGGGGCCACCCAGGCCGTGAGGGAGTCCCTCGCCGCCTTCGGCCTGAACCTCGGCATCGCCTTTCAGATGGTGGACGACTGCTTGGACTTCATCTCCGACGAGGCGACCCTCGGCAAGCCCGCGGGGCACGACCTGAAGGAGGGCAAGATCACCCTGCCCCTCCTCCTCCTGCTGGAGCGAGGCACACCCGACGACAAGGCCTTCCTGGAGGCCGTCGTGGCGGCCCGCCGCTTCGACCCGGAGACCCTCCGGGAAGTGGCCGCCCGGGTCGTGGAGTCGGGAATGCTTGAGGAGGCTCAGCGGATCGCCGCATTCTACGCCGACGAGGCCCGCGCCCACCTTCGGGACTTTCCGGAGGGCCCCTATCGAGAGGTCCTCGCGCTGATGCCCGAATACATCATCCGGCGGCATTTCTGATGGCTCCGTTTTCCTGGATCTTTTTCGACCTCTTCGACACCCTCTGCACCGTGGACGAGGCGGCCTATTACGACGGAAAGCGGGCCGCCGCCGAAGCCGCGGGCGTGGACGTCGAGGCCTTTCTGGGGGCCTGGAAATCCACCTCCGCCGAGGCCAGTACCGGCCGGATCAAGACGCCCTTCGACCGGGCCGCCAAGGCCCTCGCCATGCTGGGCGTATACGACCGCGCCGCGGTGGGCGAGGTGGCGAGGCGCGACGTGGAGACCATCCTGGCCAGCGTGGTCTACTACGAAGGGGCGCCCGAATGCCTCGCGGCGCTCCGGTCCCGGGGCTTCCGCCTGGGCCTCATCAGCAATGCCACGGCCACCACGGCCTTCGTCGTGGGCCCCCTGAAGCTCCGGGAGCACCTGGACCCGCTGGTCTTCTCCTACGAGGCGGGCGTGACGAAGCCGGACCCCGCGATCTTTCTAAAGGCCCTGGAGCGTTCCGGGGCCGCCGCCTCCCGGTCCCTCTTCGTGGGAGACGGCGCCAACCACGAGCTCGACGCGGCCCGGTCCTTGGGCTTCTCGACCCTTTGCATGGACCACCCCCGGAAGGCCCTCTCCTTCCGAGACCCCGACGGCCTTTCCGGCTCCGACCATCCGCGTGTGACGTCCTTTGCGGACCTTCTGTCCTGGATCGGGGACGCCCCCCCGGCCTGAGCGCCGGAATCCCTCCCCGCGGAGGCTCAGACCCTCCGGAGGGTGAGGGTTACCGCAAGGCCCCTGCCAGGGCGGTTGTCCAGATCTAGGGATCCTCCCATGCGCTGGGCTAGGTCCCGGCAGAGAACCAGGCCCAGCCCGGTTCCGCCGGGCTTCGTCGAGAGGTAGGGGGTAAAGGGCGACGCCGCCACCTCCGCAGGAAGGCCCCCGGCGTCGTCCTCCACCCGGATCCGGGTCCAACCCTCCTCCTCCTCGACCTCTACGCGGACCGTTCCGGAGGCTCCCGAGAAGGCCTCTACGGCGTTTCTCAGAAGGTTGAAGAGGATCTGGTACAGGGAGGCCTCGTCGGCCTTCACGGGGCGCTCTGGCGCGCGTGGGACTTCGATTCGGACCCCGCGCGAGGCGGCCAGGGGCTCCAGGGTCGTGACGGCTTCGTGAAGAAGGGCATCGAGGCCGACGTCCATGGTCCGGGCGGGGAGATCGGAGCCCAGCGTCTGGAAGCGGTTCACGAGCTCCATGAGGCGGTCCACCTGCCCCCTCAGCACCGTGGCCGCCTTGGCCGCCGTTGAGGCGAAATGCGGATCCGTCGGCTCCAGGGCGTCCAGTTCTTGGAGCCAGAGGCGCATGGGAGTCAGGGGATTGCGAATCTCATGGGCCAGAAACCGGGCCATCTGTTTGTGGGCGGCCAGCCGCTCCCGGTCCAGGGCAGCCGTGAGGTCCATCCAGTGGAGGAGGACCCGCTGACCGGCGGCGTGGCGCTGGAGCTCGTAGATCCGGCCGTCCCGGTGGGCCCTCGTCCCCTCCTCGGGTCCCTCCGCCCCGGCCAGGGCGCGTCCGAGCGTGTTGGCGAAGAGGATCTTCCCTCCCGAGTCGGTCATGACGATCCCGTCCGGCATGAGGTCGAGGACCCGCCGGAAGAGATCCGCCGAGGTGCGCAGAGTCCGGCGGAGGCGGTACTCGCGCGCCAGTTGTCTCAGGACGACCAGCAGGTACGAGAGGTCCAGGGGCTTCTCGACGAAATCCAGGGCGCCCGTCTCCCGGGCGCGCCGCGCCGTCTCCGCTTCCCCGTAGCCGGTCATGACGATGGCCATGAGGTCGGGCTGGGACGCCAGAAGGCGTTCAAGGAGCTGGAGCCCGCTCATCCCGGGGAGGCGGAGGTCGAGGAGGGCCAAGTCCGGCGGGCGCTCCCCGGCCTCCTTCAAGGCCTCCTCGGGCGAGGCCGAGGGGACGACTTCGAAGTCCTCCTGGCGCCTCAGGATCCGCGTCAGTTCCTCGAGGGTGGCCCGCTCGTCGTCCACCACGTAAAGGACCAGCCGATCCTCATCCGGGGTCGTCCCGTTCACTCGGCTCCTCCCCCCGCGCCCGCGGGCCTGAGGGTCACTCGCACGGAGGTCCCGCCCTGGGGCCGGTTCCCGATCTCCACCCGGCCTCCCATTTTCCTCGCGAGGGTCTCCACCACGTACAGTCCCAGGCCGGTGCCCTGGGCCTTCGTCGTGACGAAGGGCTCGAAGGCCCGGCCTCGCACCTCTTCGGCCAGGCCGGGGCCATCGTCTTCCACGGCCAGCACCGGTTCCCCGGCGCGATTCCTCTCGAGGCGCACCCATATGCGCCCGCCGTCAGGCCGCACCGCATCCAGGGCATTGAAGAGGAGGTTGGCGGTGATCTGGACCAGGGATTGGGCGTCCCCGAGCACGGCGGGGCCGTCACCGATCCTCCGGGCCTCGAGGGCCACTCCCTTTCGTCCCGCGGCGGGCTCCACGAGAGAGAGCGCGGCGCTGAGCCATTCCCCCGGCTCCACCGGACGGTCCGGGCCCGGCGCGCCCCGCGTGGCGGACGCGAAATCCTTGAGGACCCGCTGGGCGGTTCGCAGGTATCCCCGAAGGACCTCGGCGTCCTCCCGGCTCGGGGCTTTCGCTTCGAGGGACAGCGCATCCAGCCGGAGGACCGCCGGGTTCAGGGCGTTGTTGATCTCGTGCGAGAGGGCGGCGCCCAGCCTTTCCAGAAGCGCCAGGCGCTGGACGCGCAGGAGCTGCTCCTGTTGGTCCCGGATCCTTCGGGTCATCCGGTCGAAGACTTCGGCGAGCTGCGCGGGCTCGTCGAAGTCCGTCGGGACCTCACCTCCCCCCTCCGGCCCGGCCCAGCCTTCCATGCGCGAGGCCAGGGCGGCCACGGGGCGGACCACGTCCCGGCGGACGGCCCGGATCAGCAGGGCCCATCCGGCCAGGAGGACCCCGATAAAGACCCCCAGCAGGACGATGAGGCCTCCCAGGGTCCAGCGAAACGTGGCCGCCGTCTCCCCTACGAGAGAGGCCAGCCGTCTCTGGTCCATGAGGAGCTCGGCCCGTCCCCACCTCCTGGCGTGGACGTAGAGCGGCAGGGATACCAGAACGCGATCTCCGGGAAGATCCAAGACGGGCTCCCGTTCCGGAGGGGACAGGCCGCGGTCCCAGCGTTCCCCCGCCTCGATCTCGAAGAGCCCTCCGGCCGAGGTCAGGCGGATTCCCCTCAGGTGTTCGGAGAAGGAGATGCGTGCCGACAGGTCCTCTTCGAGGGCCCGTTCGGTGGCCTCCATCTCCTCCCGATAGCAGAAAGCGCGGGCGGCTTCCACCTCGCGGAGGGCCGCAGGGACACCCGCCTCCGACGCCAGCTCCCAGATGCGCGTGTCGGGTAGGGAGGCGTGAGCCCGGACCATCTCCACGAGACGCGGGTCTGGCGCGGCCCCTTCGGGCGCCCGCATCTCCAGCAACCGGGACTCCAGCAGGTGAACTTTGAGCACGGAGGGGGCCGCCGCAAGGTCGTAGAGAAGGGTCCGCGCCACCGCCAGCCCTTCGGAGCGGGCGTACCGGCCCACCTCCTCGCGGATCTGCCTCACCTGGCGCTGCCAGGCGGTGACGACCAACGCCAACGTGACGGCCGCCGCCACCGCCATGACGGCCATACCCGTCCCGGCCCTGCGCCGAAGGCGCCCTTCCAGAGCTCCACCGCCCGCCCTCAAGGACCGGCCTCCTGGGCGATTCGGGCCTGCGCCCGCCGCAGCGCGTCCTCCGCGGAGAACTCCGCCTCCAGCGCGTCCATCAGGGCCCCCTCCAGGATTTCCTGGCTCCGCTGTCCGAGGTCCGGAGGCGCCACGAGTCGTGTGCGCCCGAGAACGCCCTCGGCCTCGGGGCTGCCGGGGGGCATCCCCGCCGCGGCGGGGAGGTGGCCCGCCAGGGTGAGCGTCTCCTGTACGGCGGACCCGAGCAGCGGGCTCCCGTCGCTGGGTGCCGACACGGAGGACGGGCAGGCCCACACGAATCCTCCGTACAAGGCGCGTGCCTCGCTCCCACGGTGGGGCGCTTCCACCACGCGGCAGGAAATCCCGGCGGACCTTGCCCGGACCAAGAGGGGCTTGACCTCCGACGCCCAGAGGAACACGCCTTTCAGGCGTCCCTCCAAAAAGGAATCGAGGGCCTCTTGCGCCTCGGATGCGGCCCTGAGGCGGTGTCTCTGAAGGAACGACAGCGCGCGGATCTGCGCGGACCCGTGCACGGCGCGCGCGGGGGGCCCCGGCGCGCCCTCCCCGAGGGACAAGGCCCAGAAGACCTCCAGGGGAGGAACGGTGCTTCCCAGGACGGGCTCCCCATCTCCGGAGGCTCGCCTGGCGGAGGACCAGCGGTCCAGGGCCTCCAGCGTGGCACCGTCCGGCCCTCCGTCTTCCTCACGCAGGACGAGCACGACCGCGTCCGCGGTGAGCGGCAGGGCAAGCCACCGTCCATTCCGGACCGGCACGCACGTGGCGAGGCTCTCGCGCAAGATCCCTGGCCCCACGGGCTCCAAGGGCTTGAGCCAGGGCGTAAGAAGGGAGAGGGAGGAGGCCCGAAGCACGTAGCCGTCGTAGGCCGATGAGCCGCTGGAGAACAGAAGAACCTCCAGGTCCCGGGCCCGGGCATTCGGGGTGAGGGGCGCGAAGGCCCACCCGAGACGCCCGTAGGCCGACCCGGCCTGAAGCGTCCGCGCCAAGCCGGCCTGCGTGGCCACCCGCGGGACCTGCGTCGGCGCCGCCGGGGGCGGTGCGCACGAAGCGGCCAATAGTGCGCTCAAGACGGCCCAGCCCCACCTTCTCCCGTTCATGGGGTCATCGTACCGCAAGGGGAGGGTCCGGAGAAAAGGGATGGACAAAAAAAGGGAGGGCGGGCCGAAGCCCGCCCTCTGAGAAGCGCTTTCCCAGGCTGTGGTTACCTGGTGAACTGATAGGGGTTGGAGACGCCGGTGTCGGGGTTCGTGACCACGATGGTGACGGGCACGCCCTTGGGGCAGAGGCTCTTGGCGTTGAGCAGCTTGATCTTGCCGCTGCTTACGAACTTCACCGTGACGCCCGTGCCGTTGATGGTTGCCGTGCAGCCGCTCTGGAAATTCGTCCCGTAGAGCACGATCCGGAAGGGATCCGTGAGCTTCTTCGAGGACAGGATCTGCGGAGGAACGGGCTTCACGATGACCGTGAGGTTCTGGGTGATGGTGTTGCTGGCGAGCTGGGTGTCGGTCACGGTAACGGTCACGTTCTTCGTGCCGATCGTGGTGTAGGTCTTGTTGGCCGTGGCGCCCGTTCCGGTGGTGCCGTCGCCGAAGCTCCACTCGATGGTGTAATTGCCGCTGCCACCCGAAGCCAGGGCCGTGAAGGTCACCGAGTTGCCGAGGATGACGGTGCTGGGCGTGGCGGAGGCCGCGACGGCGACGGGGCTGTACACCCGGATGACGACGTCGTTGCTGTCCACGAAGTTGGTGGCCGTGTCGGTCACACGGACCCGCGCGAAGTAGGTGCCGGCCGTGAGGTACTGGTGGGCCGGAGCCGCGCCGGTGCCCACGCCGCCGTCGCCGAAGGTCCAGGCATAGGTGTAGGAGCCCGTGCCCCCCATGACGCTGGCGGAGAAGTTCACGGTGCCGCCCGTGATGAGGGTCGTGGGCGCGCCGGTGGCGGTGGCGGTCAGCGGGGCGTAGACGGTGATGTGGATGTTGGCGGTGGCCGTCTGGGGCCCGCCGGCGGCGGCCGGGTAGGAGTCGGTCACGGTGAGGACCACATCGTACGGGCCGGTAAGGTTGTAGGTCTTGATGGGGTTCTGGGCCGTGCTGTTGGTGCCGTCACCGAAGTTCCAGAGGAAGGTATAGGGAGGCACGCCGCCCTGGGGCACGGAGGAGAAGTTCACGGTGAGGGGGGCGAGGCCCGAGGTGCCGATGACGCCGTTGATGAGGGTCTGGGTCGTCACGGTGAGGGCCGGCGTGTCGAGGACCTGGATCGTCACGGTGTTGCTGGCCAGCGACGCGGTGCAGACGTCGGACAGGTTGCAGACCACCGTCCAGGTTCCGGTCTTCTCGAAGGTGAAGGTGAACTGGTAGGGCGAGGTGGCGTTCGTCACCGTCCGGGTGGTGACCTCGGGGGTGATGAAGTTGCCGTCCTTGTCCTTGATGCGGGTCAGGGTGTAGGTCAGCGTGATGGGCGCGCTGCCGTCGTTCCAGGTCGTCGTGAAGGTGTCGTCGAGCGGGATGTAGTCGGAGGTCGAGGTGGGCACGATCACGAGGTTCGAGGCCGCCACGTCCACCTGGATGTCGCCGGAGGCGATCAGGCACTCGTAGGGGTTGTAGATTCCCGAGCGCGCGTACAGGTACCAGGAGTAGACCGTGCTGCTCGCGGCCGTGAAGGTGTGGCTCGGGGTGGCCGAGGCGCCCCAGCCGGTGTCCCAGCCGTCCGTCGCCGTCCAGCGGAGCTGGAGGTTGGTCCCGGGCTGTCCGCCGCCGGTCACGTTGGAGGTGAAGTCAACCCACAGCGGGGAGCAACCCACCGTCGGGGAGGCCGAGGCCGTGCCGGCGAAGGGTTCCACCACCGTCACGTGGAAGATGACGTTGGCCGTGTTGGCCGTGCCCGTGCAGTTCGGCACCGCGCTGTCCGTCACGGTCAGCTGGGCGTCGTACTCGCCGGGGGCGGCGTAGGTGTGGGTGATGGGGCCGGGGTTCGTGAAGGGTCCGGCGCTCGAGCCGTCACCGAAGTTCCACACGTAGTAGTAGCCGGGGATACCGCCGAAGACGCTGGCCGAGGCGTTGAAGGTCACGGCCATGGAGCCGCACGCCTGCTCCCACGAGGGGGCGCTGACGGCCAGCGGGTTGTAGATCGTGAAGGTGATGGTCCGGGTCAGCACCGTGTCGTTCACGCAGAAGCCCGTGTCGGTGAGCGTGAAGGTGGCGGTGAAGGTCCGGTAGGACTCGGAGCCCAGGTAGAAGTTCTCGATGAAGTCGGGGATGGGCGCCGGGGAAACCACCGAGTTGCTGTAGGTGTCGGGGTCGTCGGCGGCCCAGTTGTTGTTGTAGGTCCAGGTGTAGTTCACGGTGTGGCCGGCGAAGGCCGTGTAGGTCGCGCCGAGGGCCACGGCCAGCGGGTTCACGCCGAAGTTCGGGATCTCCACGCCGAAGCCGCCCGTGTTGCAGTTCAGGCCGTTCACGGTGACGGCGGCCGTGGGCTCCGCCACCACGTTGAAGGGACCGTAGGTGGCCGAGTTCGTCGTGGCGCAGTTGCCGCTATCGGTGACGTAGGCGCGGACCGTGTAGGTGCCGGCCGCGGCGTAGGCGTGGCTGAAGGTCGCCGGCCCGCTCTGGGTCACGGTGGCCGTGGAGCCGTCGCCGAAGTCGATGGAGTAGAGGTACGGCGCGATGCCACCCACGGGCGTCACGGTGAAGGTGATGGTCTCGCCGATGTGCAGGTCGCAGCCCGAGGCGGGGTTGGGGTTGGCCGCGATCGTGATGCCCGTGAACTGCGGATAGATGGTCTGGGTGTAGGGCACCAGCGTCGTGTTGGAGCCGCCGTCGAAGATGGAGATGAGCACGTCGTAGGTGCCCGCCGCGGCGTAGGTGTGAAGCTGGAATGCCTCCTCGAAGCCGCCGAAGCCCGTGATCGTGGGCACGATCACGTCGGGGGTCCCGTCACCCCAGGAGAAGGTCACGGTGTACGGAGGCGTGGCCGAGGGGCTGATGCTGTGCGCCGACACGTAGAAGGCGACGGGCACGCCCGTGGGGCCGGGGTTGCAGACCGAGGAGACGGTGGCCGACATGAAGCCGTTGTAGTTCACCACGCAGAAGCCCGTGGCCGTGTGGCCCGAGCAGTCCGTCACGGTGACCGTGCCCTTGAAGGTGCCCGTGTAGGGGAAGGTGATGACGGGGTTCTCGAGGGTGCTGGTCGTGATCGTGGCGCCCGTCTGCACGTCTACGAAGGTCCAGGCGAAGGTGTAGCCGCTCGGCGTCACGCACATGGGCACGCCGCCGGAGACGTTGGCCCAGAACTGGAACTGAGCGCCCGATCCCACGATCGTGGCGTTGGGGTCCACCACCAGGTTGCCCACCACCTCGACGAGGATGGTCTTCGTCGTGGAGACGGTGCAGCCGCCCGCGGCGCCCGTGTCGGTGACGGTGAGGTCCACCTGGTAGAGGCCGGCCTCGGGGAAGAGGACCACGGGGTTGGCCTCGGTGCTCGTGTCGGTGCCCGGGAGCCAGAGCAGGGACACGTTGGTCACGTCGAAGTCCCAGGCGTAGGTGACGGTGCCCGTGGCGCCCGTCACGGCGCTGGTGAACTGGACCAGCATGCCGTACTGGGCGGGGTTGGGCTGGGCGTCGATGGCCACGCCGGGGGTCACGGTGTAGTCGGCGTTGGCGAAGTCGGTGCGGTTGATGAGGGCGTCCCACACCGTGAGGGTGGCGTCGTAGCAGCCGTCCTCCGTGGGCGCGCCGGCGATGCAGGCGGCCGGCGGATAGGGGACGTTGTCCACCGTGGGGGCCATGCCCGGGGGCAGGGAGCCCAGCGTGATGGCGGCCGTCCAGTTGGCCGGCGCCTGGTTGGCGAGGGTCACGGCCACGCAGTCGTTCACCGCGTCACCGACCTCGAGGGGCGTCGTGGGCGTGAAGGTCCCCGTGAAGGGCACCAGGTTGATGCTCCACACGTTGCCCGCCGTGGGGGTCGCCGCGTCGGAGGTTCCGGCGTAGAGGTACCCGTCCGCCGCGTTCCAGAAGATGCAGTGGACGTTCGGGTCGTTCATGTCGGCGGCGCCATAGCCGTTGTTGATCTGGTAGAAGGAGCCGGCGTCGCTGTCGTAGCGGAACACGCCCTGGCCGAGGGTGCCGGCGAAGATGAAGTTCGGGTAGCCGCCGAACTGGATGTCCGTCACCGGCGTCGTAATGGCCGGAGAGGCGGACAGCGTGGTCCAGGAGGCGCCGTCATCCGTGGAGAGCTGGATGCCGTGCTGCTGGGTGCCGATGAAGAGGGAACCCGTTGCGTAGTCGTAGGTCACGTCGTAGATGTAGAGGTCCGCATCGTAGACCTGGCTCCAGGACCAGAGGCCCGTGGTGCAGGACTGGGTGCCGCGCAGGAGGCCGCCGCCATCCGTGGCGAGGAAGACCAGGCGGGGGGTGGTCGGGCAGTTGGCCTGCTTCACGGCGATGTCGTGGACGAAGTACATGCCCGGCGTGGCGGCGGCGCCGTCCACCAGGTCGAAGAGGGGATCGAAGATCTGGGTGAAGGTGGTCCCCTCGTACATGTAGGCGCCGCTACCCCAGGTGCCGAAGAAGACGTCGTGGGGAAGGGTGCCCGTGGGCGCGCTGGGATCCCACGTGATGCACTGGACGTGCTGGTTCACCGAGGGCACGCCGGCGGACACGTTGGTCCAGATGCCTCCACTGGACACCCAGAGGCCCGTGTTCCAGTTGCCGACGTAGGACACGGCTCCGTCCCACGTGACGGCCGTGAAGTCATCGGCCGCCGGACCGGGGGGCGTCACCTGAAAATCGAAATTGACACCGTAGTTTCCGAGCCCGGATTCATACAGGTAGCCCAGGTTTCCGCCAGGGTACCCGCCGCCGGCGGTGCCGACGTCCACAACGCCTCCCGGGTTGGACCAGATCGCCATCGGGGGCGTGGGGAAGTTCGCCCCGGGGACGCCCATGACCGTGGACTGCCTTTGCCACGTGTTCTGGGCGAGAGCCGGAACGGCGAGCGCCAGCAGGGCGACCACCAGGCCGATCCCCACGAGCCGCGTTCTCAACGTTTTGTGCATCCTCAACCTCCTATTCCATCACTCAAAGCGCTTCAACCACATGGGGTATCGTGTCGAAACAAGCCCGAATGGATCACCTCTCGGGGCGGGCCAACGGCCGCTCCGCCTCCCTCTCCGCTGGGACCGCTGCGTGTCCATGTCGCTCCCGCCCTCCGAGTCCATCCGCCAGAACTCCTGCGACGGACTGGATGCCTCAGAATACCGAAGGCACCCGCGCGCCGTCAAGCCCCGGCGCATCCTCCACCGTTCAACCCCCCGTCACGGCCAAAAACTCGGTAAATATGGCCCGCTCCCTTTGCGGGGGAAGTATATCAGGGCAATCTGTGGTGTCAATACCCTCCCCCCTGGAGGAATGGCCTCTTGCCCTTTGCTTTCCGCCCTTTCCCTCCTCTGACTCAAAGTATAGGCTCAATTCCAGGGTAGTCAAGCCCCCACGGGGGCTCCCCGCCCGCGCCCATTCCTCCCCTCAAAGGGGTCCGGCGGAACGGTGGGCCATTTCACCCGCGAAGGTGTGCGCCGGGTCACACTCTTCGGAGCGTTTCGCGGGCCCGGGCCGCGGGCGGAATGCCGCGGCCGCCGAACCATCGAGGGCGAAAAGCCACCTGCGACGTCTCAAGGAATATGGACCCAGTTGTCCTCCGACTCCCCGAATGGGCCGACCCGCGAGGGTCCCACGGCCCGAGGGCCGGCGCTCTCCCTCCCCGTCAATAGATGGGGTCCGGGTCTTCGGCGCCGCGCCACCGGCCCGCGGCGTCCTTGCGCCAAAGGTCCGCCGGACAGGCGTCGCGGTCCACCAGTTCCTTGAAGGGGGCGAGCCAGGAGTCCTCCTCGCCCAGGGAGACGAGGCCCGCCGATGCGGCGCGGACGAGACGCGAGAGGACCGCGTGGGGGGAGGGACCCTCCAGGGGCGCCCACCGGGGACCGAGGCGGGAGGCCTCCAGCAGGGCGGCCCGGCATTCCCTCGGAGTCCACCGAGGAAGCCGGACGCCCCAGAAGCCCGGCGCCTCCGGCGGGCAGAGGAGCCCTTTGAAGAAGGCCGCCACGGCGAGCACCAGGGGAAGCGGAAGGGAGTCCACTGTCCGGATCTCCAGGTAGCCGCGGATCCTCACTTCGGGGAAGAGCGTGCTCCAGTGGACGAGCCAGTCGGAGACCCGAAGGGCTCCTCCGGGAGAGCCGTGCTTCATCCAGTCCCCGAAGGTCCGCCCGTCGCCCGGGAGGTACCGCCCGTCTCGGATCAGGAAAAGGCCGGGGCGGGACAGGCCGTACTTGACCCACTGGTGGTAGGAGACGGGCTCGTCGAAGAGGAACCCAGGGAGCCCCGTCCGCAGGACGTCGGTGCCCCTCCAGATCCAGGGCCGCTGGCTCACCCAGCGGCTCCGCCGCCCGCGGTAGACGGGCGAGTTGGCCGTATAGGCCGCCACGTAGGGCAGGAGCGGCGTCACCGCCGAGACCATCCGGCCCATGTCGGCCTCGTCCAGGTAGTCAAGGCAGACTTGCGTGGAGGCCGTGAGCTTCATCATGCGCCGCCCCCGGGTGCCGGCGCGTTCCAGGTGGTCCCGGAGGATCGAGTAGCGGACCTTCGGCACGTCGGGCACGTCCTCCGCCTCGGCATACGGGCTCAGGCCCCAGGGGGCCAGCCGGAAGCCCATCTGGCGGGCGGCCCCGTCCACCTCGCGGCAGGTGCGGGCCAGAAAGCGGTGGAGGGTCGTCATGCGGGCCGACGGGGGGGAGGCGATCTCCACCTGGCCCCCGGGCTCGAGCCCCAGCATCCCTCCGCCGCTCAGCCTCAGGGCCGTGTAACGCCCCCCCTCGAGGATGGCCTTGTGGGTGGAGGAGAGCTGAAGGAGAAGAGCCTCCACGCCCGCGGGACCGTCGAAGGGAACGGGGCGGCACCGGGAATCCACGGGGACCTGCTCCCACTCCACGCCCACCCGGCCGCGGACGGGCTCCTTCGGCTCGAAAAGATCAGCCAGTTGGCGGGGGGAGGTAAGGGCCGTCTCGTCGCCGGGGAGGTCCGTGCTCATCGGTCGCGCGCTCCCTCGGCCTGTCGTGAGGGAATCATCCGGGCCCCCGGCGGCTGCGCCAGGCCTCGTAGCGGCCCAGGTAATCCTTCAGGACCTTCTCCGCGTCCAGGTGGAGGTAGTTGGCCACCTGGCGGACAAATCCTTTTAGGTAGATGAGGCCGGGGAGGGCTTCGAAGCGCTCGGCCTCTATGGAATCGATGTACCACGAACGGATGTTCGTCTCGGCCACGATCTCGGCCACCGAAATTCCCTGGGCCTCTCGGATCGCCCGGATCCCCGCCCCGTCGAAGGTCTTTATCTCGGCGAGGACCGCATCGAGGATCTTGGCCGACCGGGTCGCCGTGTCCTCCACCTTCTCGGGCGCGGGGAGGCCCGCCGGCGGGGCGTGGGGCCCCTCGGAAGAGGGGCCGGCCTCCCGGTATTCGGCCACGCGCTGGTCGGGGCTCATCTTTCCTTTGGCGATGAGGTCCTCGTCGTACCTCTGCCTCAGACTCGTGGTGATGAGGGTCTTGTAGGCCTCCTCGAAGAGGTCCCGCACGGCCTCCCGCTCCTCCCGGGAATAGAGGCTCAGGGTCAGGGGGGAGGTCTCCAGGTAGGGTTCCAGGTGGCGCGGGTAGGCGGCCTGGATTTCCTTGGCCGGCGCGTTGTAGGGAACCTCCAGCAGCTCGTAGGCGTCCATCTCCTCGAGGGGGCTCGGCGCCAGGTGGCCCTCCCCGGTCAGCGCGTCCCGCTCCTCCCTCAGAAAGAGGTTGGCGAGCTTCTCCACGGAAAGGCTGTAGGGGCACATGGGGTAGGCCTTTCCGATGGGCTCCAGGTTGCGGCTGGCCCCCGAGGCTTGCGCGTCCCAGTCGAGGGCCCCGAGGAAGCGCGTGGGGAAGAGGAAGTAGCGCCGCACGAGGGTCTCGAGCTGGAGGCCGAGGCGGGCGTCCTTCTCGGAGGACAGCCCCGTCTGGACGAAGGCGATGGAGTGGCGGCGGATGGCCTGCTCCACGGCCGTAAGGTCCTCCTCCCGCGTCTCGTGGAGGTCCCAGAGCCCCGACAGGGGGGACTTGGCGTTGAGATGCGGGGCCAGGGCCTGGTAGCGCTTTCGGTTGAGGCTCTCCACGAGGAGCCGGCGCAGGGCCGCGCGGAGAAAGCGGTAGAAGGGCTCGACGCCCGCCGGCGTGGCCTGCATGACGGCCACGGAAGTCCTCCCAGCGAGGAAGAAGTCCAGCGTGTCCGCCCCCGTTCCGCACCCCGCGTCGATCAGGATAAAGTCGAAGGGCAGCGTGGGCAGGCTCGCGAGGATCTTCTGCTTGAGGAGATAGGCCAGGTTGGCCACCTCGGGCAAGTCCGGATATCCCGCCAGGAGAGAAAGGTTGTTCACGGAGGTCGGCTGGATGGCGTCCCGGACGTCCACCACCTGCTTCGTCACGAGGGAACCCAGGTGGCGATCGGTTTTCAGCATGCCGAGGGCCAGGTGGCACCCCGCCTCCGTCAGCGCCAGGTCCACCAGCAGGACGCTCCGGCCCTTCTTGGCGAGGTGAATTCCCAGGTTGGCGGCCAGGAGGGTCGTACCCACACCGCCCGTGGGACCCGCGAAGCTGAGGATCTCTGGAGCGGGCGCATCTCCGCTCCGAAAGAGGGTTTCCTGCGTCTCCGGGCTCATCGCGTCTCCGTAGCGCGTAGGGTAGTCGAGAAGCCGGCGGGGAGTCAACGAAAAAATTAGGGACAGCCACCTATTTTCCCGGTCGCGGCTTCGCAAGGCCGTCGGAGGGATTCCCGCCCTTCTCGTCCCGCCCAGGTTCCCTTTGAAAAAAAGGATAGCCGCACGAAGCGGGATTCACTCCCGCTGGAGCGCAATCTCCTACGGGTGGGGGGATTAGCGGGGCGACCGAAGCGAGACGAGCGCAAAGGGGGGAGGGCAGAGCCCTCCCCCCTTGCCCTCCTGGTGCGCCCGGCAGGACTCGAACCTGCAACCCCCGGCTCCGTAGGCCGATGCTCTATCCAATTGAGCCACGGGCGCGGAAGCAGGAGTATACGCGAGTCGTGTTCGGAATTTCAAGGGCGTGGCCTTGACCCCGGCCCCGAATTCCCGCACCTTATTGGGTAAGGTTTACGGACGAATCCCCCGCCCCGGCGGGTGGCCAAGGAGACGAGATCGAATGAAGAAAGAAAGTTTGCTCCTGCTGGTGGCCGGCGTGCTCCTGGGCGCCGTTCTCGGTTTCATCGTGACGCGTGAATACTACGAGGGAAAGCTCGCCAAGGCTCCGGCCGCCGCTCCGCACACCCAGGCGGCCCAGTCCAGCCAGCCTGCCTCTCCGGCCTTCGACCCGGATCAGCACAAGGCCATGCTCGACCAGATCCGCGCGGACATCGAGAGCAACCCGGCCGATGCCGAAAAGCGGATCATGCTCGCCAACATCTACTTCGACGGCGGCAAGTTCGACCAGGCCATTCCCTGGTACGAGGAGGCCCTGAGGCTTCAGCCACAGAACACCGACGTCCTGGTGGACCTCGGGATCTGCAACCGGAACCTCGGCAAGATGCGGGAGGCCCTGGCTTACTTCGACAAGGCGCTGGGCGTGGACCCGAAGAAGCGCCAGGCTCTCTACAACCGGGTGGTGGTCCTTCTTTTTGACCTGAAGGACAAGGCCGGAGCCGAGCGGGCGTTGAAGGACCTCGAGGCGCTGTATCCCGAAGACGAGATGACCAAGCGGCTCGCCCAGGAAGTCCGAAAGTAGCGCAGAACGCCGCGGGGGAGGTGGGGGCATGGACGAGGCCGAGGTCCGGCGTGACCTCGTGGACTTCGGTCGGCGCCTTCACGGGCGCGGCTTCGTCGCCGCCACGGATGGGAACCTCTCGGCCAGACTGGCCAACGAGGGGTTCCTTTGCACCCCCACGGCCCTTCCTAAAGAGGAACTCCGGGAGGATCTCCTGGCGCGCCTGGACGCAGGCGGACGGCCCCTCTCCGGGAATCCTTCGAGCGAGTGGCCCCTCCACCTGGCCCTTTACCAGGCCCGACCAGACGTGGGAGGGGTGGTTCACGCCCACCCGCCCTTCGCCACGGCGCTGGCCTGTCTGGGACGCGGGCTGGATCGTCCCCTTCTTTCGGAGGCGGTCCTCGCCCTCGGAACGGTGCCCCTGGTGCCCTTCGAACTCCCCTCCACGCCGGACCTGGCCCGAAGGGCCGCCGAAATCCTCGGAGGGGGCGCCGCCGCCCTGCTTTCGAACCACGGCGCGGTGGCCGTCGGCCCCGACGTGAGGACGGCCTACTACCGGATGGAAACTTTGGAGCACACGGCACGGATCACCCTGTACACCGATGCCTTGGGCGGAGGGCGCGAACTCCCCGACGCGGTGGTCCGCGACCTGGACTCCATGAGGGCCCGTTACGCCCTGGCCTCGGCCCCCGGGCGCCCGTGCGACGGGTGCCCTGCGGCGGGCGGAGGGGGCCGGTTCGTGGGGGAGGAGGACCTGGTCCGGCTCCTGAGCGAGTTCGCGCGGTTCCATTCGGAGGGGTCCATGAAGTAAGATGTGAGGTGAGAGTGCAAGGAGGAAGGCATGGCTGAATACGGCGAGGCCCTGGGCATGATCGAGACGAAGGGTCTGGTGGCGATGATCGAGGCGTCGGACGCCATGGTCAAGGCCGCCAAGGTGACCCTCGTGGGCTGGGAGAAGATCGGCGGCGCCTACGTGACCGCCATCGTCCGGGGAGACGTGGCCGCCGTGAAGGCCGCCACGGACGCGGGGGCCGCCGCCGCCCGCAAGGTGGGCGAGCTGGTCACGGTCCACGTGATCCCGCGGCCCCACAAGTCGCTCGAGGACGCCCTCCCCATCGGGCACTCCAGCGCCAACGAGTAGGTCGTGCGCCTCGGAAGGGTGGTGGGCACCGTCGTGGCCACCCGAAAGGACGCCCGCCTGTCGGGGTGCAAGCTCCTGGTGGTGGCGACGCTCACGCCCCGCCTCGAGCCCGACGGGGGCTACGAGGTGGCGGTGGACACGGTTCAGGCCGGATTCCGGGAAACCGTGATCCTTTGCACGGGGTCGTCCGCCCGGATGACCGAGCGAACCAA
Organism: uncultured Thermoanaerobaculia bacterium; assembly: GCA_964589625.1. GTDB lineage: Bacteria > Acidobacteriota > UBA4820 > UBA4820 > DSQY01 > JBFLVU01. The sequence goes on along the minus strand of CAZPSH010000002.1, from coordinate 119,759 downwards.
GGACGCCCCCGTGGACGCGGCCATCGTTGGCATCGTGGACACCGTAAGCCTGGACTGACGGGGGGCCGGATTTCGGATGTCGAATTTCGGATTTCGAACTCCGAAACCCAAGGGGAGTTGGGGATTCGGGATTGGGGCGGGTCGAAAGGCGCGGGACGGTGAACGTCGGGAAAGTGATCGGAAACCTCGTGTCGACGATGAAGGACGCCCGCCTCGAGGGGCACAAACTCCTCCTGGTGGAGCCGCTGAACGGCCGGGAGAGGCCCTTCGTGGCCTTGGACGCCGCGGGGGCGGGCGCCGGCGAGGTGGTGCTGTACGTCCGCCAGCGGGAGGCCTCCTACGCCTTTCTTCCCGCCATCGTTCCCTGCGACGCCGCCATCGTCGGCATCGTGGACGAACTGCACGAGGCGCTGCCGTGAAGGTGGGCCGGGTCGTGGGCACCGTCGTCGCCACACAGAAGTTCTACAAGTACGAGGGACTCAAGCTCCTTCAGGTGCAACCCCTCGACCTGGACCGGAGGCCCCTTGGGCTCCCCATGACCGCCGTGGACCTGGTGGACGCTGGAGAGGGCGACGAGGTCCTCCTCTGCCTCGAGGGGCAAAGCGCGGTGGACGCCGTGGGGCGGGGGGACAACCCCTTGGACGCCGTGGTCCTCGCCGTCGTAGATCAGGTTCGGTTGACCCCTTCCCGCAGGGATGACCCGTGGACAGCGCCGTAAAGTCCCTGGCGGCGGGCGCCCTCCGGAGGCTCTCAGGGCCATCGGCCCCTCCGGATGACCCCGGCGCGCCGGAGTCCGCCCCCCTTCCGGCGGAGTTGAGAATCACGCGAATCGGTTTGGCGGAGCTGAGCCGGCTTGCCTACCTGCAGGCCGGGGATCCCCTGGTGGACCAGGTCCTCGCTATGCTCCGGGCGGGCCGGCCGGTCTTCCTCGACCGGCCGGCGGTGGAGCGCGCCATCGGCCTCTCCTCGTACCCTCCGCGGTTGCAGGAGCAGTTCGCCCGGTGGTTCATCCGCATTTCCGGGACGGGCGTGGCCCTCGTGGGGGAGGAATCCGAGCGCGGTTCCTCTCTGCCCTCCGCGGAGAGGGCCCCGGCGCAACCTCCGCCGGACTCCCCCGCCCCGGCCGCCTCCCAGGCGGCGCCCTCGCGCACGCTCTCCAGCCCCGACCGGCAGATCCTCCGAGAGATCCTCGGGGAGGCCGAGCCAGAACCGCACGCCTGTTGGATCGAGCCGGGAAAGGCCTGCGACGGCTCAGGACGGTGCAAGACCCTGGGGTTTTGAAGAGATCGACTTCGAGCGTCCAAGGGCCCACGAACCAAAGAAGCCGAGGCCGCATTGCGGCGAAAGGTCTCCTGAGCCATCGCAGGCTCCTGTGCCTCGGGGCTCGTCCCCCATCGCGTCACTTCGAGTCCAGGAGCTCCAGACAGGCGGACAGCACGCTGGCGGAATGGACGCCCTCGATGCAGGGAGGCTTGCCCGAGGGCGAGGGGCGGCACTCCTTCCAGAAGGCCTGGCGGCAGGGAGAGCATGGGTGCGCCGTGTAGACGACCCGAAACCGGCGGGCCGGCACGTAGGGGGCCGTCTTCCCGGGGGCGCCAGGACCGAAGACCGCCACCACCGGCGCGCCCGCCGCGGCGGCGAGGTGCATGGGGCCCGAGTCGCTGCCCAGAAAAAGAGCGGCCCCCTCCAGGAGGGCGGCCATGGACTTCAGGTTCGTCTTGCCGGCCACGCTCACGGCCTCCGGGGCCCCAGCCCTCACCGCCTCGCAGAGCTCGGATTCGGCCGCCGTTCCAACGAGGACCACCGCCAGACCTCCACGCGCGCTGAGCCCGCGGGCCACCTCGGCGAAGCGCTCCGGGTGCCAGGCCCTTGGCAATTTGCTCGCCCCCGCGTGGAGGACCGCGTACGGCCTCTCGACGCCGCACGCGCGCAGGAGCGCCGAGGCCGCCTCCCGGTCCGTCGCACCGACGGGGAAGGCCATGCCTTCGCCCGCCAGCGAAATGCCCAGGGGGGAGAGGACCCGGGCGAACTGGTCCACGTGGTGGCGCCCCCAGTCCTCGCGGGTGAAAGACACCGGCCGGGTGAGGAGGGCTCTCCTCCGGTCGGTGGCCAATCCGATCCGCACGGGGATGCCCGCCAGCCGCACGAGGAGCGCCTCGCGGAATCCCTTGGGAAATACGAGCGCGGCGTGGAACCCCAGGGCTCGCAGCCTCCGCGCCTCGGCCAGGGTTCGGCCGGGTGTGGTTGCCGAGAGCGTGAGGACCTCGTCCACGAAGGGCAGGCCTTCCACCGCCGGGAGCACGGAGGGCCTCACGAGGGCGGTGACGCGAACATCGGGCCGCGCGCGGCGGAGGGCCGCCAGGGAGGGCGTGCAGAAGAGCACGTCCCCCACCCAGTTCGGCAGGCGGACCAGAAGCCTTGCCCCCCGCCGGAGTTCCACCTCCGCGCCCATGGCCATCGGCCTCCCTCCGGATCTCCTGCTCAAACGACGGGATGGGCCGGCTCCCGGCCTTCCATCACCGCAAGGCAGTCCGCCACCGCCATCCGCGCCATCTCGGCCCGGGTTTCCTCCCCGGCAGACCCCAGGTGCGGCAGGAGCAGGACGTTGGGCAGGTCCCTCAGGCCCGGAGCCAGAGCCGGTTCGCCCTCGTAAACGTCCAATCCCGCCGCCAACAGGCGACCCTCGCGAAGGCGCTCCACGAGAGCCGCCTCGTCCACCACGGGCCCCCGGGCCGTGTTCACGAGAACGGCCCCGGGCTTCATGGAGCGCAGGCGTCGGTCGTCGAGGAGGTGCCGGGTCTCCGGTGTGAGCGGACAGTGCAGGCTCACGACGTCGGCCGACCTCAAGAGGGAGTCGAGGTCCATGTACGTCGCGCCGAGGGCGGCCTCCTCGGACTCGAGGAGCCGGCGGCGCTGGGCGTAGGCCACCCTCATGCCGAAGGCGGGCGCGCGCCGGGCGACGGCCCTGCCGATGCGCCCCATGCCGACGACCCCGAGGAGCTTTCCCCTTAAGTCCATCCCGAGGAGAAGGCCGGGGGCCCATCCCCGGAAGCGGCCCGCGCGCACCATCCGGTCGCCCTCGGAGACCCGCCGCGCGGCGCCCAGAAGGAGGGTCCAGGCGAGGTCCGCCGTCGCCTCGGTGAGGACATCGGGCGTGTTCGTCACGCGAATGCCCAACCTCCGTGCGGCCTCCAGGTCCACGTTGTCGGTCCCCACCGCGTAGTTGGAGACCACCTTCAGCTTGGGGCACGATTCCAGGACCCGCGCCGACATGGGGTGGCTCAGAAGCGTGACGGCGCCGACCGCGCGCCTCAGCGCCCGCAGAAGAGCCTCCTCCGAGAGGGGACCGCGCGGGCGGAGCGTATGAACCCGGGCCTTTCCCTCGGCGAGGTCGAGGGCGTCCCCGGGGAGGGGGGACGTCAGGACGAGGAGCGGAAGCCGGGCCGCCACCTTCCCCTCCTCACCAGAGCTTGAGGATGGCGAGGGCCACCGTATAGTCCCTCTCCACCGGACCCACGTCGCTGCGGAGCGCGTAGCCCGCATCCAGCGTCCACAGCGTCTGCCAGGGGCCCGCCACGGAGCCCGAGAGGCTCACCCCGGTGTGGTTCTGCCACGTTCCCAGCCTCTTGATGGGCTGGATGCGCGCGTGCTCGAGGGAGACGCCGAAGCGCACCACCTGCGCCAGGTTGAACTGGTAGGCGAGGGCGGCGATGGAGCCCCGGTCGAAGCGGATCCCGCTCCCGGCGAAGCCGGCCAGGGATCGACGGCCGAGGTAGGTAAACTCGTAGCGGCTGAAGCGGTCCAGGTCCTTCCCGTCGAGCCAGGAGATGGAGGCCGACACCTTCTGGAACTTGGGAAGGTAGAAGGCCTTGCTGAAGGCGGCGCTCCACTGGACGTAGTCCTTGAAGGCCGAGACGTCCCTCGGGCTTCCGGGAAGCCCCCACGGCTCCCACCGGCTCCTTCTGTGCATTTCGTAACTCGAGCCCAGGGACCAGCCCTTCCAGGAGAAGTCGTAGGAAACGTCGGCCTCCCAGTCGAAGTGGTCCTCGGGGAGGACGAACCCGGGGGCGGTGTCGGAGGTGCGCGAGAAGCGGAGATACCTGCCGCGGAGGTCCAGGGAGAGCTTGGAGAATTCCTGAAAGCGCCAGCCGGCGCCCACGGACACGGACTCCCTCAGGATCTTCACCTTCTGGCCCTCGTCCTCCACGCCGCCGCGGTAGAGGCGGTCCTGGAAGGGGACGGCGAAGAGGACGGTGTTCAGGCTCCCGTCCACCTTGGGCAGGAGATTGACCTTGGACGCCGCCAGGCTGTTCACGGCGCCCGCGACCAGCAGGTTCACCTGGGTCTTCGTCTTCTTGTAGTCGTAGTCGAAATAGTTGACCCCCACGAGGGGGAGCGGAAAGTCGAGGCTCTTGTCGTAATAGAATCCGCCCACCGCGAAGAGGCGGCCCGTCTTCTGGTCCAACTGGATCTTACGGGTTCCGTCGGCCTGCTTCTCGAGGTATTTGAGGCCCTGGTCGGTCTCCTGGAGGATGCGCCGGTCGCTGGCCTCCGCCTCGGCCACCGACGCCCGGAAGCCCGCGTCGTTCAGGCGCGGCGCCCCGAAGTTGATTTCCCTCTCCCCCACCACGTTCTGGCCGACGACGGAGAAGATCTGCTGTCCGCGAACCCGGGACAGGAGCCAGAAGGACCTCCCGTCCGGGGCCTGGTACGGAGCGTAGAAATCGGTCTCCTCGTTGCTGACGAGGGGCTCCTTGAGCCCGACCTGGCGGACCGACATGCGGATTTTCTGGTAGGAATCGTGGCTGATCCAGACCTTGCCGGTGTAGAGGCTGCCCCGGGCGTCCTCGGCGGGGACGAACTCCACCTCGAAACAGGTCACCCCCTCCACCACATCGTCCTTCAGGTAGCGGTACGTGTAATCCCGGCCCAGGGTCAATCCCAGGGGTAGGGCGTTGACCTTCTCGGGCTCAATGATGGGCAGTTCGGGCAGGGTCTTGCCCTTCCAGGCCACTCCGTTCACGAGGAGCTGGTTCTGGACCCACCGGGCCCCGGCCCCCTTCTCGAAGAAGAAGGTGTTGAGAAAGGTGACGTCCAAGCTCCCGGTGCCCCCCGGGAGGCGGAAGTGGTAGTCCACCTGCGCGTCGCGCACGTAGTTGTCCAGGAAGATCTCCTGGGGCTGGCTCACGGCCTGGTGCCGCGCCAGGATCACCTCCACGGGAAGACGGTAGACGCTGGTGACCGTCAGTTCCTCTTGGCCCACCGTGCCCGTCCGAAGACGGTTGAAGGAGAGGAGAAGGGGCCGGCCCTCCCAGGGCACCTCCAGGGCCGTCTCCTGCTTCTTCTGGTCCGCCGTGTACCCCACGTCCCGGCGCTCGCACCCCGGAAGGATGTACAGGATCGGGTCCGTGATGTCCGCCGTCGGGAGCCGGACCCGGAGGACTCCGGGGCGAGAGCCCGCCACGCGGGGCACGAGCACCATCGACTGGGCCATGCGATCCGCGTCGAGGAGGTGGATCAGGCCCACATCGGGTCTCGCCCCCTCGGGCCCGGTGATCTGCGTGGCCATGGCGCCGAAGCCGGGCGCCGTCCCCGGCGAGAGCCGCGCGCGGAGGTCCAGGAGCCCACTCCAGGCGGAAGCGGGGTCCACGGCCTCCACATCCGTGTACGTCACGTCCCGGCTCGCCGAGGCGAGGACGAGGATTTGGGCGGCGATGGGATTCGTCGTGCGGGGCAAGTGCAGGAGCAAGGGCGCCCCCAGGTGGTACCCCTGGAGAAAGGACACGACGGCCTCCGACGGTTCGCCCGCGCTCCCCGTGGTCGCCGACGAATACCCCTCCACGTAGGCTCGGAAGTCCCTCTCGTAGAGGGGTTCCAAGAGAGGCAGGTCGGCCGGGGAAACCTCCCCCAGCAGAATCTTCGCGCCGCTTCCCCCCCTCAAGGAAGCCGTCACGCGCTTGAGGGCCAGAGCCAGCTGGTCGGGCTCCGACAGGAGGGCCTCCGAGAATTCCGACGGGGCGAAAGAGAGTCCCATCGCGTCCGCCTCCTCCCCGGCGTGGGAGGAGAGGGTGGCCAGGTATTTCAGGGTCTCGGGCGATGCCGGCTCCGCGGGAATGGCCGTGGTGACGCAGAGCCTAGCGTTCGCCGCCCTCGCCGCCTCCAAGACGCCGTCCAGGGCTCCCCAATCCGGGGCCTGGGTCCATTCCGCGGGAATTTGGATCGTGAGGCCAACCGGGTTGGCCGGATCGGCCGGCGCCAGCCGCAGCGCCTCCCCGGCGGCCGTCCACTGCTCCGGCCCCACCCGCAGTCCGAACCGCAGCTTCTGTTCCGGGTAAGCCCCTTCCGCCGCGCTCGCCAAACACGCGAGGACCGCCCCGATCACCCAACCGTTGCGCCTTCTCATGGTGGCCTCCGTTCGAGGGTCCGATTTCCCTGTGGGCCGGGTGTCACCTTAGCACAGCCTCGCAGGGGTACGAAAAAGGACGGCCCGGGGTTCTCCCGGGCCGCCCATTGAGATCCTTGATTCCCTGGGCTTACTCGCCGTCGTTCCCGATGGACTCGGAGGGGCAGGAAGCTTTGGCGTCCTCGCAAAGCTGCTCCTCCTCTGCCGTTTCGGGCTGCTTGGAGACGAAGGCGTGGGTAGAATCCTCGTTCATCTGGAAGTGATCGGGGGCGATGGAAATGCAGGAGTCGCACGCGATGCAGTTCTCATCCACGAACCACTTGCCGGGAACGTTCTCGGAAACCTTCAGGTTTGCGTCGGCCATCGTTCTGAACCTCCGGGATCACGAACTGGGGCACCCCCCCACTTCCAAAAGAGGGGAATATACCCTTCGAAGCCACGGAAGTCAAGACAATGCACCGTCCCATTTCACTCTCGGGATCGGGGACCCCCTCGCTTCCGCGATTCGCGGCCTTGGGGTACCCTGGGGCCATGCCTACCGTTCTCATCGTCGACGATGAAGCCGCCATCCGGGACGCCCTGAGGGAAATTCTCGAGCGGCAGGGGTACGCCGTCCGGGAGGCGTCCGGCGCCGCGGCGGCGATCTCCGCCCTCCAGCGGGAACCCCCTCCCGACGTGGCCCTCGTGGACCTCCGGCTCCCCGATCGCGAGGGCACGGCCGTTCTCGAGGCCGCCCGAAACCAGGCCCTTTCCACCTCCGTCGTGATGATCTCCGGCCACGGCACGATTCCCGCCGCGGTGGCCGCCGTCCGCTCCGGCGCCTTCGACTTCCTCCAGAAACCCCTGGACCGCGAGCGCCTCCTCATCACGGTGCGGAACGCCGCCCGCCAGTCGGCTCTCCAGCGGAAGGCCTCCGAATCCCAGCCCGGAGTTTTCCTGACGGCCTCTCCCGCCATGGGCGCCGTGCTCGAGGAAGCCCGGAGGCTGGCCGCCTCTCCCGCCCCCCTGTTGATCCAGGGCGAGACGGGCTCGGGCAAGGAGGTGCTCGCCCGATGGATCCACGCCCGGAGCCCCCAGTCCCTGGGTCCCTTCGTGGCCCTCAACTGCGCCGCCCTTCCCGAGAGCCTCGCCGAGTCCGAACTCTTCGGCCACATCAAGGGCGCCTTCACCGGCGCCGACGCGCCCCGGAAGGGGAAGTTCCAGACCGCCGACGGGGGGATCCTCTTCCTGGACGAGGTGGGAGACCTTCCCCTTCCCCTCCAGGCCAAGCTTCTGCGGTCCATCGAGGACGGAACCGTTGAGCCGGTGGGGGCCGATCGGCCCGTCGCGGTGCGGGTCCGGGTGCTGGCCGCCACCCACCGGGACCTACGGACCCGCGCTCGGGACGGGGCCTTCCGGGAGGACCTCCTCTACCGGATCGCCGGCCTCCCCCTCCGCGTCCCTCCTTTGAGGGAGCGGCCGGAGGACCTGCCCCTTCTCGCCCAGCATTTCCTCGACGAGGCGCGCCTGCGCCAGGGATGGCCGGCGTCGCCTCTCCCTTCGGCCTTCTTGAAGGCGCTGAAGGAGTACTCCTGGCCGGGGAACGTGCGGGAGCTCCGGTGGGCCGTGGAGCGGGCCGCCCTTCTTTCGGGCCCGGGCCTCCCCGAGCCCGGCCACCTGCCTCCCGAGGTGCGCCAGGGGCGGGTCGGATCGCCTCCCGGGTCCCTGGAGGGGGTGCGCCAGAACGCCGAGTCCCGGGCCATTTCAGACGCCCTGGAGAAGGCCCGGGGGAACGTGGCGGCGGCGGCGCGCCTCCTTCATCTGAGCCGCTCCCGGCTCTACGAGCGTCTCTCCGAACTGGGGCTCGACCCTGCCGTTCACCGCCCCCGCAAGGGGCGATCCGGGGATTCCTCCCGGAGCCCGTCGGAGTGAGCGCCCGCCGCAGGCGGATGGCGGCGTCCCGGCGCCGCCCAGCCAGATGCGCGAAAGACGAGCGGGCGGACACCGACTCGTACGTGCGCACGTGGAGCATGTCCGCACGCGAAGCCTGACAAAGCAGATGGTCCGACGCCGCCGGCGCGACCTTCCCATGGCGGAATCTGGGGTGATACAGTGAGGCCATGGCAGGAATCCCGGCCACCGGAGTGAAACTCGAACGCATCCTCCTTCACCGGGTGGGCAAGGCGGTGGGGGACTTCGGCCTGATCCGGGAAGGGGACCGCCTGGCGGTGGCCCTCTCCGGGGGGAAGGACTCCTTCGGTCTCCTGAAGCTCCTCCACCTCTTGAGGAAGCGTTCGCCCATTCGATTCGAGATCACGGCGGTCACGGTCCACAACGGGAGCGAGTTTTTCCAATCCGAACTCCTCGAGGACTACCTCCGGAGGGACGAGATCCCCTTTCACCTGGAGCGCACCGATATCACCCGGATCGTGGAGGAGAAGCGACGTCCGGGCTCGCCCTACTGCTCCCTCTGCGCGCGCCTGCGGCGGGGAGCCCTCTACGGGGCCGCCCTGGCGCTCGGGTGCAACAAGCTGGCCCTCGGGCACCATCTGGACGATGCCGCCGAGACCCTCCTCATGAACCTCTTCTTCGAGGGGTCCCTCCGCTCCATGCCGCCGAAGCTTCTGGCGGAGAACGGCCGGACCACCGTGATCCGCCCCCTCCTCTACGTCACCGAGTCCATGCTGGCCGACTACGCGGCCGAGTCCGGGTTCCCGATCATCGACTGCGGCTGCTGGCTGTGCGGGAAGCAGGACCAGGAGCGCGCGCGCATGAAAACCCTCGTGCAGGACGTAGCCGAGCGGTACCCTCAGGTCAGGCGCTCCGTCCTTTCCGCCCTCGGCCGCGTGGAGGCTCGATTTCTCATGGACCGGACGCTGTACGATTTCGAGAAGGAGGAGCGCCGCCGTGCGCCCCATGAAAGAAACTGAGCTTCTGGACCTGTTCCGGAGGATGCGGGCCTACCGCTGGGCCTTTTGGATCGCCGTCGCCTCTGCCGTCCTCTATGGCGCCGCCGCCGCGGCCCTCTCGTCGCGCTCGCCCGCACGTGTCCCCTGGCTGGCGGACGCGGCGCTCGCCTACGGCGCCTTCGCGGCAGGGGCCGTCCTTCTGGGTCGGTGGATCGCCTTCCGTCCGCGGACCTTGCGCGCGCGGGGCCTTTCCGACCTGGGCTCCATGGTCCGCCACATCTTCCTCACACTCCTGTTCCTGCTCGGATCCGCGGAGAGCCTGGGGCTGGCGGCGGTCACCGCCGCCGTGCTCGGCGCCCATCCCCCCTGGAAGCCCATCCTCCTGTGCATCTGGCAGGTTCTCGTTTCCTTGGCCCTCACCCCGGAGCGGTCCCACTGGGATCGGCTCCTTTCGCGATGGGAAGAGACCTTTGACGAAGGAGTCCCCCATGAGACGACGTGAGACGTGGATCGCGCTTGCTTTTCTCCTCCTGGCCCTGCCCTTCCGGTCCGAATTCGCCTGCAAGCGCTACGATTTCGCCCAGGAGAGGTGGATCCGGCTGGACATGAAGGCGGGCGACCTGGAGGTCCAGGACGTAATCTTCCAGTTCCCCTCCTACGTGGGGCCGCGAAAGCTCAACGTCAAGGGCCGCAACATGGCCACCGTCAACGTCAAGAACTACGGGACCCAGAGGCTCCGCGTCCACATCGCCGTGGCCCTCTTCGACGCGAGCGGGAACCTCGTGGGGTGCGGAACCACGGGGAGCAAGCTCGGTTCGACCAAGCCCTCCGAGACCGAGTCCTTTTTCGTGGCCTTCGACTACGTGAACAGCCAGCTCTCCACGGCCCAGGTCTTCTACCTCACGGTGGAGACCGAGCCCGACATCTGAGATGTCGGGGGGCCGAGTTCCCGGATCCCGCGGCGGGAGCCCAAGGCCCGGACAGGTCCGGCTCCGGACGGGACGGGGGGAGTTCCGCAGCGGCGCCTCGGGGGCGTGGGACCGGCTCGCGCCCTTCGCCACAGAGGCCCGCGTGGAGCGCTTGAACCAGGTGTTGAGGGACCGGACCTCGGGAATCGTCCTGGTCCTCGACCGCCTCTACGATCCCCACAATCTCTCGGCCATCCTGCGGACCGCCGAGGCCTTCGGGCTCCAGGAGATCCACCTCTCCGAGTCCTGGCCCGAGACGACGAACCCCCAGGTGGCCCTCGGGGCCGAACGGTGGCTCACGGTCCGGCGGTGGCCCGACCCGGAGATCCTCCTGGGGGACTTGCGCGCGCGGGGCTTCACGGTGGCGCTCACGAGCCCCGAGGGGGCAGGACTGTCTCCGGAGGCCTACGACCCACCGGGCCCCGTGGCCCTGGTCCTGGGCAACGAGCGCGAGGGGGCCGCGCCTTTTTGGGAGTCCCGAGCGGACGCCAGGCTCACCCTGCCCCTGAGGGGCTTCGTTCGGAGCCTCAACGTCTCCGTGGCCGCCGGAATCTTCCTGTGGTCCCTCTCGGGCAAGAGAGCCCTGCGGGTCGCTCTTCCCGAGGAGACGGCCGCCTCCTTGAGGGACCGGTGGATCCGGGCCAGCGTCCCCAACGCGGAGGGAATCCTCCGCCACCTTGGGCCGCGCGGGGAGGCCTCACCGGAAGGGAAGTAGCCGAAAACAACCCCTTGCGTCCACGCGAAGGTGGTAGCCTTCCTCCCGGAATTGCGGGACGAAGCGCACGCGAACCCCCGCCACGACCTCCTCGGCGTCGCGGTGGAAATGGCCCAGGACCGCGCCTTCGATTCCCTCCCCGGCCAGTCCCTCCGCCCAGGTGCGGAGCTCCTTCCCCGGCCGGTAGGCTTTGTAGGCCCGGTTGGTGTCCGAGAGCCTCTTCTCCAGAACACGCGCGAGCGCCTCGCTCCAACGGGGCGGCAGGGAGCCCACGAGGGCCCGCACGGCGCCCGACCGGGAGAATTCCCGCCACCCGAGGTAGGGGCGGTCGGAGGTGTTGATGAGGTCGCCGTGCTCGAAGCGCAGGCGGACGGGCCCGGCCGCAAGGTCCCATCGCTCCGGCGCCAGGATCCCCCGCCGGACGGCCTCGGACTCCACGAAGTAATCCCGGTTCCCGGCCAGGTACACGACCCTCCGACCCCCGCGCGCGGCGCGGGTCGCCGCGTCGAGGACCGCCGTCTGGCTGGCGGAAAGACTCCGTCCGTCCCCCACCCAGATCTGGAAGAGGTCGCCGAGGAGGACGAGGTTCTCCGCCTCCGACTCGATGAAGGCCCCCACCCACCGGAGAAAGAGGGGGATGGCCGGATCGTCGGGGGCGAAATGCGGATCGGCGGCACACCAGGCGATGTCGGCGGGGGCCTCCACCAAGGGCGCGTCTCCTTCGCCCCCAGGCTACCACTCCGCCTCCGCCCCGGCAACGAGGTCCGCCTTGCCCGGCGGCCTCGCCGGCACTATGCTTGGGGTGGAGGAAGGAAGACGATGGAGATCCAGGTCGTCTCGCAGAAGCGTTGCGAGGCCGTGGACGTGACCCGCAACGTTCAGCAGGCCTGCAGGCAGTGGGGGGGTACGGGGGCCGTTCTGGCGTACTGTCCGCATACCACCTGCGGGGTGGGTGTGAACGAGAGGTCCGACCCGACGGTGGCGGGCGATGTCCTCAAGTGGTTCGAGGAGCGCGTGCCCCCGGACGCCCCGTACGGCCACGCGGAGGGAAACGCCGACGCCCATATCAAGGCCCTCGTGGCGGGGTGCCAGGTCCTCATCCCCGTGCGCCAGGGCAACCTTCTTCTGGGCCGGTGGCAGGGGTTGTTCCTCTTCGAGTTCGACGGGCCGCGCCACCGCACGCTCTGGCTCACGTTCCTGCCGGGGGAGTGACACGGCGGGCGGGGCGCCCCGCCCCGTCCTCCGGCGAAGACGCCTTCATTCGTTGCGAGTGACGAACCCTTCGAGGCCGGACTCCGCCAACCTCCCGAGGAGGGCCTCCGCCGCCTCCTCCGTACGGAGGTGCCCCACCCTGACCCGGTAGAAGTCGCGGAATCGGATCACGTAGGCGTCCGGGTGGCTTCCGGCGAGCCGACCGCGGAGCCGGACCGCGTTGTCCGGATTCAGAAAGGCCCCCACCTGAACCGTGAAGGAGCCGTCCAGCACGGTTCCGGGCGGCCCCCCTGCGCCCGGCAGGATCTCCCCGGATGGCGGGAGGCCGCGGGGACGCCCCCGCCCCCGCTCGAGGACCTCGATCCGGACGCGGGCGAGCCCCTGCCCCACGAAACCGAGCGCTTTGGCGGCCCCGTAGGAGCAGTCCAGGACGCGGCCCCGCACGAAGGGACCGCGGTCGTTGATTTTCAGTTCCACTTCGCGCCCGTTCTCCAGGTTTTTCACGCGCGCCCGGGTCCCCAAGGGGAGGGTCCGGTGAGCCGCCGAGAGTCCGTTCATGTCGTAGGTCTCGCCCGAGGCCGTGGGCCTGCCGTGGAAGTCTCTCCCATACCACGAGGCCACACCTTCCTGGACTCGGTCCCGCCGGGGAACCGACTCCGGCCCCCTGGAGCGCCTTCCCCCACCGCAGGCCCACGCCGTGGCGAGAAGGACCAGGGTCGCCGTAGCGGCCGTACGCCACCCTCTCCAGGCCCCGGTCACGGCGGAGCCTTCCGCGGGGGCAAACGGCCCTCCCCCGCCACGAGCCCCTTCCTGCCAAGCCAGCGCAAAAGGACGAGGAAGAGGGTGAGCCCCAGGGCCGCGGCGCCCAGCACCACCACGAGGAGGAGGAACCCGCCCCCCACACTCCCCCGGTCGGCTCCGAACCAGGCTCGCACGGCATCCAGCGCGGGGACACCCTCAAAGAGCATGAAGAGCGAGCGGAGGATGACCCGGATCAGGCGAAGGATGCCATCCATCATGGCCGCCTCACCTCCTCCGCCCCCGCCGGCGGGAGGATCGGGACGCCCCGCGGAACGGGAGCCTGCCGGCGCCGGACGCGAAGGTCCCGCCGGAGGGCCGCGCGGCTAATTCCCGAAGGGCTGGTCCACATCCAGGAGCTGGCGCTGGACCTTTGCGCCCTTGGGGATCTCCACCTTGAAATCCGCGTCCGTGAGGACGGGGTTGGTGTCCCAATCCGAGAATTCGAAGCGGATCCGGTCCCCCTCCGGCTCGATGATCTCCAAGGCCTCCAGGAGCGCCGTCTTCGTGTCCACCCAAAAGTGGAGGGCGGAGATCTTCCGCTTGACGCGCACCTTCAAGGGAACCAGTTCGAGGTGCATGGACCCGTTGACCTCGCCGAGGGTGTTCACCCGGAAGTGCCGAGTGAGTTCCTCGATGGGCTGGCCCACCGCGAGGTACCGCATGATCTTGTTCTGGTGGCGCCGGATGTCCTGGACCACCACCTTCTTGGCGGCTTCGTCCACCATCAAGAGGTCGCCGTCCTTCACGAGGAAGGAGAGGCGGCTCGGAGAGGTGTAGGCGTAGAGGGCCGTATCCGGCTTCTTGAGAATGAGCGTTCCCTTGAGCACCTGCGGCCTGGCGAGCATCCGAAAGTGGTTGATCTGCACGAAGGAGACGCGCAGGGTCTGGAGGCCTTTCTGGACCGTGTTCATGGTGGTCAGAAGGGCCTCGGTTTTCGCGCGGTCCTCGGAGGGGGGGGGCGGAGGCGCCGCCTGCGAGGCCAGGGCCAGAAGGAGGACCAGGGCGGGGACCGCCGATGGTCTAGCCATGGCGAAAGTGCCTCGTGCCCGTGAGGACCATGGCTACGCCCAGGCGGTTGGCCGCCTCGACCACCTCGTTGTCCCGGATGCTCCCTCCCGGCTGGATCACCGCCGTCACTCCGGCCGCGGCGAGTTCCTCCACTCCGTCGGGGAAGGGGAAGAAGGCGTCCGAGGCCGCGACGCACCCCTTCGGGTCCCGGTAGGCCTTGGCGCATGCGATCTTCACCGAGTCCACGCGGCTCATCTGGCCCGCGCCCACGCCCACCGTGCCCTCGGCGTCGCCGATGACGATGGCGTTGCTTTTGACGTGCTTGCAGACCTTCCACATGAGTTCGAGGCCCCGGGCCTCCTCCTCCGTGGGCGCCCGCTTGGTGCCGACCCGCCGGTCCTCGGCCGCCCCAGGAAGGTCCTGGGTCTGGACCAGCAGCCCGCCTGCGACGCGCTTGAGGTCCCACCCCGGGAAGGGATCCTGGTCCTTCATCTCGATGACGCGGAGGTTCTTCTTCCTCGACAGGATCTCCAGCGCCTTGGCGTCGTACGCGGGGGCCGCCACGATCTCGAGGAAGAGGTCCGAGAGGGCCTGCGCCGCGAGGGCGTCGCACGGGACGTTGAAGACCACGATCCCGCCGAAGGCCGAGAGGGGATCCGTTGCCTTTGCTCTTTCGAAGGCGGCGGGGGGCCCTGCGCCCAGCCCGACCCCGCACGGGTTCGTGTGCTTGATGATGGCGCAGGCGGGGGCGGGGAGCTCGCAGGCCAGGGTCCAAGCGCCGTTGAGATCGAGGAGGTTGTTGAAGGAGAGTTCCTTGCCCTGGTGTTGCCGCAACGCCGGGAGAAAGCGGTCGCCCTCGGCGAAAAAGGCCGCCTCCTGCTGGGGGTTCTCCCCATAGCGAAGGTCCTGCACCTTCCGGAAAAACAGGGGTAGGAAGTCGGGGAAGGTCCCGCCGTTCCGGGTAAGGTCTTTGCCCTCCGCCCGCACCGACGACAGGTACCTCGAAATGGCCCCGTCGTAGCGCGCCGTCCGCTCGAAGGCCTTGGACGAGAGACGCAGGCGGGTGGATAGGGTCAGCCCCCCCTGCGCTTCCATCTCCTTCATCAGCGAGGCGTAGTCTGAGGGATCCACCACCACGGCCACGTTCTCGAAGTTCTTCGCGGCCGAACGCACCATGGAGGGGCCGCCGATGTCGATGTTTTCCACCGCCTCGGGGATGGAGGCGCCGGGGCTGGCCACGACCCTTTCGAAGGGGTAGAGGTTCACCACCACCAGGTCGATGGGCTTTCCGCCGAGGCGGTCGAGGTCGGCCAGGTGTTCCGCCGTGCGCCTCGCCAAGATGCCCCCGTGGACGCGGGGATGGAGGGTCTTGACCCTGCCCTCCATGACCTCGGGCGAGCCCGTGTACGCGGCCACGTCCACGACCGGGACCCCGGCCTCCCGGAGGGCCTTGGCCGTTCCTCCCGTGGAGAGGATCTCCACCCCGGACCGGGCCAGAAAAGAGCAGAACTCCTGGAGCCCGTCCTTGCGGGACACGGATACGAGGGCTCGTCGGATGGGGATCGTCGTCATGGCACTCTCCGTATCACGGCGCGCCGGCCGCCGCGGTGGTGCGTTCCGCCCCCGCGAAGGGTGTGGCGGCGAGGTCTCCGTCCATGGCGGCCCACATCCTCCGCCACGTTTTCGCCGCGTCCGACGCGGCGTGGGAAAGCGCGATCTGGGCCACACCGAACGCGTTCGACCGGTCGTCGAAGGTGTCGGAGGAGACCCTTTTCCCACCGGGATAGTAACAGGTAAGCAGGGCCTCGCGGTACCGGGCCGACGAGGCGCGCCTCTCCTGGAAGTAGGCCTTCAGGTCGTCTTCCATGGCGGGCGTGTCCCAGCCGTCGAAGGACAGCACGAGGAGGGGGAGCTTCCGATCCACGTAGCGATCGTAGTCCGCCCGCACGGACCCCAGGCGGGGGTCCGCACCGAAGGAGACGGGATCGTTCAGAAGGAGCGCGATGCCGGCGGCCCGGCCAAAATGGAACGCCACCCGGGAAAAGGGGGCCCTTTCCTCCGCGAGCTTCCGAGGAAGGGAGGCCTCTCGTTCCAGCGCCGCCACGAGGGCCTCTTCGGAGGCGCCCTCCAGTTCGGCAAAGGTCTCCGCCATGCCCCGGTCGAGTTCCGGACGGTGGGACAGGAGAACCGAGCGGAGCGCGGCCGGGCTCAGGCGGAGAGCCGCCTCGGCGGCCCGGCGCTGGGCCGCGGGCCCGAATGCGAGAATCGAAAGGGGCGCGAGGACGAGAAACATCCCCGCGCCCCAGAATCGCACGCGGCTCACTGCTTCTTCATGTGGGCGATGATGGCGTCGCCGAATTCGGAGCACTTCAGTTCCTTGACGTCCTTCAGGCCCTCGGCCTTCATCAGCCGAGCAAAGTCGTAGGTGACCGTGTGGGCGGCGATGGCGCCTTCGATGCCCCGGATCAGGAGGTCGGCGGCCTCGTTCCAGCCCAGGAAGCGGAACATCATTTCGCCGGAGAGAATGACGGAGCCGGGGTTCACCTTGTCCAGGTTGGCGTACTTGGGCGCCGTGCCGTGGGTAGCCTCGAAGACCGCGTGCCCGGTCACGTAGTTGATGTTGCCGCCGGGCGCGATGCCGATGCCGCCCACCTGGGCCGCGAGGGCGTCCGAGAGGTAGTCCCCGTTGAGGTTCAGCGTGGCGATGACGTCGAACTCGTCGGCCCGGGTCAGGGTCTGTTGGAGGGTGATGTCGGCGATGGTGTCCTTGATCATGAGTTTCTTCTTCCACTTCCCGTCGCCGTGCGTGGGCCAGAGCTTGAGCGTGTCCGCGACCTCCTTGACGATCTCGGCCTTCTTGTCGGGCGCGAACATGTCGAGGCCCGGCTCGATCATGCGGGCGTTCTCCTCGTCTCCAAGGTTGGGGTCGTGCTCCTTGTTGCCAAGGATCCAGGATTCCCGCTGGGTCACGGTCTGGTCCCGGAATTCCTTGGCGGCCACCTCATAGCCCCAGTCCTTGAAGGCGCCCTCGGTAAACTTCTGGATGTTGCCCTTGTGGGTGATGTTCACGCTCCTTCGGCCGTGCTTGAGGGCGTACTGGATGGCGGCCCGGCAGAGCCGCTTGGAGCCCTCCTCGGACACGGGCTTGATTCCGATGCCGGACGTTTCCGGGAACCGGATCTTCTTGACGCCCATCTCCTTCTGGAGGAACTCGATGACCTTTTTGACCTCGGGGCTGTAGGCCTTCCACTCGATGCCCGCGTAGATGTCCTCGGTGTTTTCCCGGAAGATGACCATGTCCACCTTCTCCGGGGCCTTGACCGGGCTGGGGACGCCCTTGAAGTACTTCACGGGGCGCAGGCAGACGTACAGGTCCAGGAGCTGGCGGAGGGCCACGTTCAGAGAGCGGATGCCGCCGCCGATGGGCGTGGTGAGAGGGCCCTTGATGCCCACCAGGTACTGCTTGAAGGCCTCCACCGTGTCTTCGGGGAGCCACTCGTTGAACTTCATGAAGGCCTTTTCCCCCGCGTAGACCTCCATCCATGCGATCTTCTTCTTTCCGCCGTAGGCGGTTTCCACCGCCGCATCCAGGACGCGCTGGGAGGCCCTCCAAATGTCGGGGCCCGTTCCGTCCCCCTCGATGAAGGGGAGGATGGGATTGTCGGGAACCTTCAGCTCTCCGGCCTCCATGGTGATGGGCCTGCCCTGCGCCGGCGGTGTGACGTTCTTGAACGTGGCCACTGCGACACCTCCTCGGTCTCTGGGTCCCGTGCCGAAACTGCGGCGGACACCCGCCGGGAATCCCCCCTGGCGGGCGGCCAGCCGACTCGATCCTGGCTTTTCAGTATAGTCGGGGCCCTTGGAGGCGGTCAACCGAGCCTTCGGGCCGATTCGGACGGTTGCGGAAGCCGGGCGCCATGCCCTACACTTCTGCCAGATCTGGGAGGTCGACGTGGCGGAACATCCGGTCCGGTGTTGGAACTGCCTCGGGGATTACGACGCCCTGACGGCCGTGTGGTGCTCGTGCAACCCCAACCGGCCCACCAAGGTCTGCCCCTTCTGCCTCCAGTGCTTTTGCGCCGCGCCGGAGGAGTACCACGAACGGTTCTGGGCCGGTGCGCCGGAGTCGGTCGTAACGGATCGGGAGATGCTGGCCGGCGCGCGGGGCCCACTCGGAGAGGCCCTGATCCGCGCCAGGGTCATCACCTCGGATCAGCTCCTTCAGGCCCTGAAGCGCCAGCGGCAGGAGGGCGGGAAGATCGGCGAGATCCTGGTGGCGATGGGGCATCTGACCCAGGGCACCCTCGACGCCTTCCTGTCCAGCCAGCGATCGGTGATGCAGATCTCCTTCCGAGATACCCCTCCCGACCCCATGCTCGTTTCTTCCATCGGCGCCGCCGAGTGCCTGCGGCGCCTGGTGGTTCCTGTGAGCCGGGAACACTTGAGCGGACGGGACCTCCTCACGCTCGCCATGGCCAATCCAGCCGACGGAGAGACCGTGGAATTCGTTCAAAACGCCACGGCCTCACAGGTCCTGGCCGTCCAGGCCCCCCGGGAAGAGATCGAGTCCTTCCTCCTTCCCTTCCAAGCCGGCGGCGAGGGCGACGCCTCCGGATCCTCCAAGGATTCTGCTCGCGGACCGCGCTTGGCCACGGACCTCATCCGCAAGGCCATCGCCCGAGGCGCCTCCGACCTCTACGTGGAGCCCCGCGAGGAGGAGGTTTCCATCCACCTCCGCATCGACGGGCTTCTCTACAAGGCCAAACCCGTGGGGCGCGAGCTTCAGGAGACGCTGACGCTGGAGCTCAAGAAGCTCCTGAGGCTGGATACGGCGGTGTCCGATCGCCCCCAGGCCGGACGCGTGGTCATGCGTTCGGGGGAGCACCGCTACGACGTGATCGCCCACAGCCTCCCCACGCGGTCCGGAGAGAACATCTCCTTGAAGATCATCAACCGCGACACCTTCCTGAAGTCCTTCGAGCAACTCGGGATCCCCGCCGACGACATGGTCTCGCTCCGTGCGGCCCTCGGCGCCAAGCGCGGGCTGGTTCTCATCAGCGCGCCCCTGTTCCACGGGTGCACCACCACCCTCTACGCCGTCATGAGTGAACTGGCCGCGGAGAGCGGTCGAAAGGTCATCAGCATCGAGGCCCAGAGCGTCTGCCCGGTCCCCAACGTCTCGCAGATTTCCCTGGGGGACACCCAGGACGCGGAGGCCACCCTCACCACGATGAAGGCGCTCTCCAGCATCCAGCCGGACGTTTGCGTTCTGGCCGACGTCCTGGACACCGCTTCCATGATCGGCCAGGTCCAGAAACTCATGGGCCAGATGCTCGTGGTCGCGACCCTCGAATCGGCCGGCGCCGTCCGCGCCCTCGCCCAGGTGATCTCCTCGGGGCTCTCCCCGGCGGACCTGGCCCAGCACCTCCTGCTCGTCCTGAACCAAAGGCTGCTCCGGAAAAACTGCCCGCTGTGCGCCGCACCCGTCACCTTTTCCGAGAATTCGCTTCGGATGATGGGCCTCACCCCGGAGGAGTCCAGGGACCTCGGCCACGGCCTGCAGGGGCAGGGTTGCGGCGATTGCTCGGGCATCGGCTACAGGGGCCGGATGGCCCTCTTTGAGCTGCTAACGCCCTCGCCCGCTTTCCGGAAGGCGCTCGCCAAGGGACCCGCCGAAAAGACCCTCGAGCGGGAGGCCCAGAAGGCGGGAATGATCTCCCTTCGCCAGCGGGCCCTCAAGGCCATCCGGGAGGGGCTGACGACCGCCGAGGAATTCCGCAAGGAGGCCTTCTAGTGTCCCGAATCGGAACTTCACGCACGATACGTCCGCCTCGGGACACTTCGCGGGGAAGGCCATGCGGCTTGCGGACGGCGGCCTCAGGCCGCGCAATCCGCCTGCCCTCCCCGCGCGCCCTACCGGGGAAGGCGCGGCGGCGCCTCCCCCGGACCCCCACCCGCCGTGTGGCGAAGGTCCATTCGCCATCGAACTTCTGACTCGCCACACTGGCAGGCTGTTGCCCCGCTTCCCCAAAGGCCCCACAGGCGCCTCCGGCGCCGATCCCCCATTTGCCGTCGCGGACTCCTCCGGCTAGACTGGGTTTCGGGGAGGCTCCATGGCCCTTCTGCTCTTCGACGTGGACGGCACCCTCGTGCGGCCCCTCGGTCTGGGCCGCAAGTCCTTTCTCGCTGCTCTCGAGACGGTGTTCGGCGCCCCCGTGGACCCGGCCCCTTTCTCCTACGACGGGCTGCTCGACGTGGAGATCGCCCGCAGGACGCTCTCCTCGCTGAACGTGACGCCCGACCCGCTGGTCCTCCAACGTCTTCTCGGGGCATACGTGGAGCTCCTCTCGAGCGAGCCCTTTCCCCCGTCAGACCAGTGCCGCTGCGATGGCCTCCCTGCAGCCCTCGAGCGCTGTCTCCAGCGTGGGCACCACCTGGCCCTTCTCACGGGGAACGTGCGCGGCGGGGCCCTCGTGAAACTCCGCGCCGCCGGCCTCGACGCCTTCTTCCGGAACGGAGGAAGCGTCCTGCTGGGCGCCTTCGGGGAAGACGCCGTTGACCGCCCCGGCCTCGTTCCCGTGGCCCTGGAACGGTGCCGCCGGCACTTCGGGAAGGAATTCCCTCCGGCCTCCGTCTGGATCGTCGGGGACTCCGAGAGGGACATTCGCGCGGCCCGGACCGCCGGCGTTCGGTGCGCCGCCGTCGCCACGGGCCACACCCCTCTCGATGTCTTGGGGGCGCTGGCCCCCGACGCACTCCTCCCCAGTTTGGGAGACCCCGGGGCGCTCTGCGACGCTGTGGAAGAGGGGGGAGTGCCATGATCCCGGAACGCCCGCCCCGGATGGATCGGCTCCTTGCCGAGCCGGCCGCCCTGGACCTGGCCCGGGAGTACGGCCCTGCCGAGACGAAGCGGGCTCTGCGCCAGACTCTCGATGGCGGCGTGGCGCGCTGGAGGAATTCAGGCGAGGTCCCCCGCCCCGAAGACGTGATCCGAGAGGCCGCCCTCCGTCTGGCGGAGACCTTCCGCCCGCCCCTCCGCCGGGTCGTCAACGCCACGGGCGTTGTCCTCCATACAAACCTCGGCAGGGCCCCCCTTTCCCGGCCGCTCCTTCGGGAAATCGAAGGGGTCCTCGGGGGATACGTGGACCTGGAAATGGACCTGGAAGCCGGCCACCGTGGCCACCGGGACGCTGCGCTGGAGCGCGCCTTTCAGGGCCTGTTCGACACGGAGTACGGCGTGGTGGTCGTGAACAACAACGCGGCGGCCACCCTGCTCCTCCTGAACACGCTTTCCTCGGGCCGCGAGACCCTGGTGAGCCGGGGCGAACTCGTGGAAATCGGGGGGGGCTTCCGCATGCCCGAGGTCATGAAGGCCTCGGGGGCCCTCTTGAGGGAGGTGGGCACCACCAACCGCACGCGCCTCTCCGACTACCGTCGCGCCGCCGGCCCCCAGAGCGCCCTCATGCTGAAGGTCCACACGTCCAACTACCGGATCCTCGGCTTCACGGAAGAAGTGAGCCTGGAGAGCCTCGTGGAGTTGGGCCGCGAGCTGGGTATGCCCGTCGGCTTCGACCTTGGATCGGGCCTGGTGGACCCCGTCGCCGGCTCGCGCCTGCCCGATGAGCCGCCGGTGACCTCGGCCCTCGCCGCCCGCCCCGACGCGCTCTGCTTCAGCGGCGACAAGCTCTTCGGGGCCTGCCAAGCGGGAATCCTCCTGGTGGCTCCGGAACGCGTGTCGGCCTTCCGCTCCAACCCCCTTTTGAGGGCCCTCCGGGTGGACAAGGTGACCTACTCGCTGCTCGCCGCGGTGGTGGACCGGTACCGCCGGGGGAGGCGAAAGGAGGTCCCGGCCCTGGCCCTCCTCGACAGGGAGGCGGGGGAGCTGAGACGGCGGGCCAGGGCGCTCCTGCGCCGCGTGTCGAAGGCCTGCCCCGGCCGGTTCCGCCTGGAGGTGGTCGAAGCGGAGGGCCGCACGGGAGCCGGTTCGGCGCCCCTCACGGCCCTTCCCTCTCCCGCCATGGCCGTGGTCCCCCGGTTCGGGGACCCCGAAAGCCTCGAACGCCACCTCCGCACGGGCGGCGACCCGCCGGTGGTGACCCAGACGTCGGAAGGCCGGATCTTGATCCACCTTCGCACGCTCTTGCCAGGCGACGAGCGTGACGTGGCGCGCCGCCTCTCGGAGTACGCGGGGAGGACCCCGTGAAGCCCGCCTCCGCATGGATCGCGGCGGCCGCCTCCGCGCTCCTCCTCGGGTGCGCCCCGGCCGGCGTCCGAATTCCTCCCTCTACTCCGCCCGCCGAAAGACCCGAGGCGCCTTCCACCGTTTTGAGCTCCGAGGGGGGAACCCCTGCCGTAGCCCGCGCCCTGGCGAGGGAACTGCTCGGTCGGATCAACGGAACCCAATCGAACCCCACGGCCGTCGGTTGGAACCCGGAGGAGCCCAGCCTCGCGACCTTGGGCGCGGACCTGGCCAGGAGCCTTCCCAAGGCGCTGACGCTCGCCGAACTGGGCGTCACCGCGGGCGGGGCGCCGGAAGCCTACTCTCAGCTCGATCCCGCTTCGTTTTCCTCCCTCGTTTGGCTGTCCCCGGAAAGCACCCCGGAGGGCGCCCTGAGGTCCCTCCACGTGGAACTTCGAAAAGGCCCGGGCTTGGCCACCCTCCGCTTCGAGATCCGGCCCCCCCTGGTTTTCCGGGCCCCGACCCGAACCGCGGCGCCCGCGGAGACGGGTTCGGTCATCGCCACCATCGAAGGGCCCATCCGGGCACTGGCCTGGGAAGCAGGGCCTCCGGCCCGGCTTTGGATTCTGGGAAACCGGGACCTCCTCCGCACGGACCCGGCCGACGGAACGGTCCTGCAACGCTGGAACCAAGAGGCCTCGCCTGGCGCCGCCGGCCTCGTCTGGGACGAGGCCGACCCTGCGCGGCTTGCCCTCTTGGAACCGGAAACATCCGATAGCCGCTGGTTCGCGAGGGGAAGCGGCGGGATGTTCGCGCCGGGCGGCAAGATCGAAGGATTCCCCATGGGCCCACGGACGTCCCAATTCCTCTCCGCCCAGTGGGACGCCGAGGCCGGAGCGTTCCTCCTTTTTGACTACGCCGGAAGGGACTTGGGCTCTTTCGTCCAGATGGTGAAAGCCGTGGGACCGGGCGGCACTTACTTTCTCCTGCTGGATCCCGGCGGGAACACGACGGCCGTGCGCGGCTCCGACCTGGCCCGAATCCCAGGGCCCGCGGAAGGCGCCGGCGCCCTGGCCGCCGCCGGTTCCACCCTTTTCGTTTCCACGGGGGGAACTTCCCCCCGGATCGAAGCCTTCGACCTGGTCGACGGAAGGATCTGGGAGAGGGTCTGGATCTCGCCCCCGTTGGAGGCCGTCGCCACCTGCCTGTGCGCCTTCCGCTCGGATGGCGCCACCCGAGTCCTGGCGGGGATCGCCCGGGAGGGCCGGGGATTCGTCCTCTCCTTCACCCTTCCCGCCCCGCCCCGCTAACAGAGCCAAAGCCGGACGGCGTGTGGGGCATTTGGCCCTTCCTGCCCATGGGGACCCGCGCGCGGTTTTTGACCCTGGGCCGCCGCGGACTATATTGGACACCTTCTTCGAGGCCGCTTTCCGGCCGGAGAGGCACACGACGGTGGACGAATCGCGCGCGGCCCGCATGGGGCAGGTTCTAAAAGTCCGTCCGGCGGGCGAAACCTTCGCCCGCGTGTTTTCGCGACGGGTCACGATCCTGTGCGGCCACTTCGGCAGCGGCAAGACGGAGATCACCCTGTCCGCCGCCATGGAACTGGCGGGCGCCGGGTTTCCCGTGTCCCTCCTCGACCTGGACGTGGTGAAGCCGTACCTGCGGTCGAGGTCCGCACGGGACATCCTGTCCGCCGCGAACGTGGAACTGGTGGCTCCCATGGGCGAGTACTTCTCCTCCGATCTGCCCATTGTCCTGCCCCAGGTCCGGACGCGGCTCCAAGACCCGACCCGGAAGGTTCTCATCGACGCGGGGGGCGACGAAACGGGGGTCCGTGCGCTGGCCTCCGTGAGCGACGCCGTTCCGGAGTCGGAGACGGACCTCCTGATCGTGCTCAACTTTCGCAGGCCCTTCACCCCCGATGTGACCTCGGCCGTGTCCATGGCCCGCGAGATCGAGGCGACGTCCCGGCTGAAGACCACGGGGCTTCTCTCCAACACCCACCTCATGGGCGAATCCACGGCGGAGGTGATCCTGGACGGCCTGCGTCTGGCCCGGGAGGTCGGCAGGAGCCTCTCCTTGGAGGTCCGTGCCGTGGCCGCGCCCCTGGAGCTGGCGGAGGAAGTGGAGAAGGGAAACCCGGGCTGTCCGGTGCTTCCCGTGAGGAGATTCGTGAAGCCGCCCTTCGAGTCCGACCGCACCCAGAGGACCGTCGGGCCGCTCTTCGTGGTGGGCTGACGAGGCCCCGGCGCGGGCCGGCGCCAGACAGCACAGGCCGCGGCAGACCCGCCCCGCGGCAGATTGATAAGGAGTCCCGCGTGCCCCAAATCGTGATCGACCCCGAACGCTGCAAGGGGTGCGAACTCTGCGTGCAGGCCTGCCCCCAGAAGATCCTCGGAATGGCCCGGGACATCAACTCCAAGGGCTATTTCTACGCGAGGATGCAGGAGCAGAAGCGCTGCATCGGGTGCCGCCTTTGCTGCATCACCTGCCCCGACGTGGCCATCGAGATGCGCGTCCACGGCACCCTGTACCACTACTTCGCCTATTGACCTCAATCCCGCGTTGGAAGTTGGAAAGGAACGGCGGAAAAATGAATCGACAACGCACGAAAGAGATCGCCTTCACCCGCCAAGGGATTGGGGAGCCCTCGAGCCGGAGGCGAGCGGGCGCCAAGGGTGGGGTGAAGCTCCAGGGGCTTGGCCCGTGGAGCGGGGAGGGAACGGCCCCTTCCCGTCGAGGAGAAGACTTGTATTCCGCGGTGTACGCGGGCGCTTCTCGTAAGGAAGAGCCGTTTGACCGCGGAATTCGCGACTGAAGGAGCGTGGCCATGGCCAAGAAACTGATGAAGGGCTCGGAGGCCATCGGTGAGGCCGCCATCCAGGCGGGATGCCGGCTGTTCTTCGGCTACCCCATCACGCCCCAGAACGAAATCCCCGAGTACATGTCCCACCGCCTGCCCCAGGTGGGCGGCACCTTCGTGCAGGCGGAGAGCGAAGTGGCGGCCTCCAACATGCTGTACGGGGCGGCGGGGAGCGGGGAGCGGGTGTTCACCTCCTCGAGCTCCCCGGGGATCTCCCTCATGCAGGAAGGAATTTCCTACCTCGCCGGAAGCGAGCTTCCCTGCGTCGTCGTGAACATCATGCGCGCCGGCCCCGGGCTGGGAGGCATCCTCCCGAGCCAGGCGGACTACTTCCAGGCCACGAAGGGAGGCGGCCACGGCGACTACAGGCTTCTGGTGCTGGCGCCCTGGTCGGTCCAGGAAGCCGCGGACCTGGTCCAGGACGCCTTCGACCTGGCGGATTACTACAGGAATCCGGTCATGGTGCTCGGAGACGGCCTCATCGGCCAGATGATGGAGCCCGTGGAATTTCGGACCGGCCGGGTGCCCTGCAAGCCCCTCCCCCCCAAGGACTGGGCGGCCACCGGTTGCAAGGGCGGCAGGGCCACCAACATCATCAACTCCCTCTTCCTGGACCCGCAGGTTCTCGAGCACCACAACCAGAAGCTCCAAGCCAAGTACGCGGCCATGGTCCGCGACGAGGTCCGCTGGGTCGAATACGGCACCGAGGCGGACTACGACGTCCTCGTGGTGGCCTACGGGACCGTGGCGAGGGTCTGCTCCACGGCCATCGAGGACTTGGGCGCGGAAGGCGTGAAGGCCGCCATGGTCCGCCCCGTAACGCTTTTCCCCTACCCCTACGAACAGGTCCGCCGCGCCGCCCAGAAGGCCAAGGCCGTGCTCGTCGTGGAGCTCTCCACCGGCCAAATGGTGGAGGACGTGCAGCTCGCCCTCCTGGGAACGCGGCCCGTTCACTTCTTCGGACGCCAGGGCGGGATGCTCGCCGCGCCCGAGGAGGTGGCCGAACAGATCCGGGCCATCGCCGCCGGCCGGTCCGGGGAGGTGGCCCATGGCTGAGACCGTCTTCCGGCGACCCGAAGCCCTCGCGGATGTGACGACCCACTACTGCCCCGGGTGCACCCACGGCGTCATCCACCGGCTCGTGGGGGAAGTCATCGACGAATTGGGCCTGCGGGAACGGACCGTGGGCATCGCACCCGTCGGATGCTCCGTGCTCGCCTACAACTACTTCGCCACGGACTTCCACGAGGCCTCCCACGGCCGGGCGCCGGCGGTGGCCACGGGCGTGAAACGGGCCCGCCCCGACCTCATCGTCTTCTCGTACCAGGGCGACGGCGACCTGGCCTCCATCGGGATGGCCGAGATCATCCACTGCGCCAACCGAGGCGAGAAGGTCACCGTGGTCTTCGTGAACAACGCGATCTACGGCATGACGGGCGGACAAATGGCACCCACCACCATGCCCGGCCAGGTGGCCACCACGTGCCCCCTGGGCCGGGACGTGAACCTGGCCGGATGGCCCATTCGCGTGGCCGAACTCGTCAGCACGCTGAGGACGCCGGCCTACGTGGCGCGGGCCTCCGTCCACTCGCCCCTCCACGCGGTGGCGGCCAAGGAGATGCTCCGGACGGCCTTCCGGTACCAGAAGGAGAACGTCTGCTTCTCCCTCGTGGAGATCCTCTCCACGTGCCCCACGAACTGGGGGATCCCTCCCGCGGAGGCCACGGCCTGGCTGGAAAAGAACATGCTTCCCTACTACCCGCTTGGGACCTTCAAGACCCCCGGCGGCGAGGACCGGGCGCCCGGCCCGCTCGGACGGGGAAGGCGGGGGAGCGGCCATGCAGAATGACGTGATCATGGCGGGCTTCGGCGGACAAGGCATCCTTCTCATCGGGAAGATGCTGGCCTATGCCGGGATGCACCAGGGCAAGGAGGTGTCCTGGCTTCCCTCCTACGGGCCCGAGATGCGCGGGGGAACGTGCAACTGCACGGTGGTCATCTCGGACCGCCCCGTGGGCTCTCCCGTCATCCAATCCCCGAAGGCGGTCCTGGCCATGAACCTGCCGTCCTTGGAGAAGTTCGAACCGATGCTCCGGCCGGGCGGGCTCCTGTTGGTCAACTCGTCCCTGATCAACCGGGAGCCGTCGAGGAAAGACGTCCGCGTTCTCAAGGTTCCCGCCAACGACGTGGCCAACGAGCTCAAGAACCCCAAGGGGGCCAACATGGTCGCCCTGGGCGCCTACATCGGCGCCACCAACGCGGTGGCCCTCGAGGAACTCGAGTCCCTGATCCGGGAAACCTTCGCCAGCAAACCCAAGGTCATCGAGGCCAACCTCGTGGCGCTGAAGAGGGGGTACGACCTCGGCGCGGAGATGAAGGAAGGACAGCCATGAGCCAAGCATCCTGCCAGGACCTCCACCCGGTGGAGGAGATCCTGGAGAGGTATCCGAGGGAGGAAGCCTCCCTCATCCAGGTTCTCCAAGACGTGCACCGCGCCTACAACTACCTGCCCTGCGACGTGCTCTGCAAGGTGGCGGAGGTCCTGGACGTACCCCTGGCCAAGGTCTTCTCCGTGTCCACCTTCTACAAGGCCTTCTCCCTCAAGCCCCAGGGGAGGACCCTTATTAAGGTGTGCACGGGCACGGCCTGCCACATCCGGGGCGCCGGCCAACTCGTGGAGGAGGTCCAGCGCCTGCTTTCCATCGGCCCGGACGAAACAACGCCCGACATGGGATTCACGCTGAAGACCGTGAACTGCGTGGGGGCCTGCGCCATGGCGCCCGTCCTCATCGTCGGAGACAAGTACCACGGGAACGCCAAGCCGGCGAAGATGCCCAAGCTCCTGGGCCAGGAGGGCAAGTCCCATGCGCATTGACTCCAGGGCCCGGTTCGAGGAGGCCGTCGCGGCGTGCCGCCGGGCGGCCGATGGGCGGAAGATCGAGGTGCTCGTCTGCTGCGGAACGGGCTGCCTGGCCAACGGGAGCCAGGGCGTGGCGGAGGCCTTCCAGAAGGAGGTCGAGTCCCGAGGGCTACCGGCCTCCGTGGGCCTGTTCACCAAGAAGACGGGCTGTCACGGTTTCTGCGAAAAGGGCCCGCTGGTGGTCATCCAGCCCGAGGGCATCCTCTACACGAAGGTCAAACCGGAGCACGTTGGCGAAATCCTCGACAAGGCGACGGGCGGCGGCGGGGCCTTGTCCAAGCTCCTCTACAAGGACCCGGTCACCAAGAAGGCCGTCGAGAAGTACGGCGACGTCCCCTTCTACAAGAACCAGACGCGGGTCGCCATGCGGAACATCGGGAAGGTGGACCCGGCCGACCTCGACGACGCGCTGGCCCACGGGGCCTACGCCGGCCTCGTCCGCGCCCTCTTCGACCTGACCCCGGAGAAGGTCATCGAGGAGGTCGAGCGCTCCGGCCTGCGGGGCCGCGGGGGCGCCGGCTTCCAAACGGCCCGCAAGTGGAAGGCCGCCCGCAAGGCGAAGGGCGAGAGGAAGTTCGTCCTCTGCAACGGCGACGAGGGCGACCCCGGAGCCTTCAAGGACCGCTCCATCATGGAGGGCGACCCCCATTCGGTACTCGAGGGCATGGTCATCGGCGCTTTCGCCATCGGCGCTCACGAGGGGTACATCTACGTCCGCGACGAGTACCCGCTGGCCGTCGTCCACCTCACGCTGGCCATCGAGCAGGCCCGGCGGCGAGGGCTTCTCGGGGAGAACATCCTCGGAACCGGATTCGATTTCGACGTGAGGATCTCCCGCGGGGGCGGCGCCTTCGTCTGCGGGGAGTCCTCCGCCCTCATGCGCTCCATCGAGGGCAAGACGGGCGAGCCCCGGCAGAAATACGTCCACGCCACGGACCGGGGCGTCTTCGACTGCCCCACGGTCCTCAACAACGTGGAGACCTGGGCCGACGTGGGGGCCATCCTCCACAAAGGGGGCGACTGGTTCGCCTCCATGGGCACGGCCAAGTCCAAAGGGACGAAGGCCTTCTCCCTCGTCGGCAAGGTCAAGAACACGGGGCTCATCGAACTGCCCATGGGCACGACCCTGCGCCACATCATCTACGACATCGGAGGCGGGATCCTGGGGGACCGGCCCTTCAAGGCGGTCCAGACGGGCGGTCCCTCGGGAGGGTGCCTTCCCGAGTCCCACCTCGACTACCCGGTGGACTACGAGAAGCTCACCGAGGCAGGCTCCATGATGGGCTCCGGCGGCATGATCGTCATGGACGACCGGACGTGCATGGTGGACGTGGCCCGCTACTTCCTTTCCTTCCTCATGGAGGAGTCCTGCGGAAAGTGCGTCCCCTGCCGGGAGGGCCTCAAGCAGATGAAGGCCATCTTCGACGGCCTCGTCGCCGGCCGTGGCGTCCCCGGGGACATCGGGCGCATCGAGCGGCTATCGGAGGGGATGCGGCTCGGCAGCCTGTGCGAACTCGGCAAGTCCGCCCCCAACCCCGTCCTCTCGACCCTGCGGTACTTCCGCGACGAATACATGGCCCACGCGGAGCACAAGGCTTGCCCGGCCGGAATCTGCCGGGACCTCACGGCCTACGAAATCGTCGCCGAGGCCTGCAACGGCTGCGGCTCCTGCGCGCGGGCCTGCCCCGTAGACGCCATCACGGGCGAGAAGAAGGCCCTTCACGTCATCCATCAAGGCAAGTGCATCTCCTGCGGCGCTTGCTACACGGTCTGCCCCACCGACGCCGTGAGGTTCTTCCCCAAGCGCGAGCTCGCCGCGGCTTCGGGGACAGGAGGCGCCCCATGATCACGCTCACCGTCAACGGCAAGAACGTGAAGGTCCCCGAAGGGACCCGCCTCCTGGATGCCATCCGCTCCGCGGGTTTCGAAGTGCCCACGCTGTGCGACCACCCGGCCCTGGAGCCCTGGGGCGGGTGCCGGATGTGCCTCGTGGACGTAACGAGGAAGGAGTGGGACGGCTGGTGCAAAATGGTCGTGTCCTGCATGTTCCCCGCGGAGGACGGCTTGCTCGTCCTTACGGACACGGAGCGCGTGCGGTCCACGCGAAGGGTCGTCATCGACCTGCTTCTGGCCCGGTGTCCCGACACGCCCCTCGTCCAGCAAATGGCCGCAAAACATGGCCTGGAGCGAACGACCTACGAGCCCAATCCCGCCCCCACGGACTGCATCCTCTGCGGCCTTTGCACGCGGGTCTGCGACCACATCGGCGTGTCGGCCATCTCCTCCGTGAATCGGGGGGCGGGACGGGAGATCGCCCCGCCCTTCCACGAGGCCCCGCCCGACTGCATCGGCTGCCTCGCCTGCGCGGAAATCTGCCCGACCTCCTGCATCCCCTACGAGACCTCGGACGCCAAGAGAACCATCTGGGGCAAGGAATTCGAGATGGTCCGCTGCCTCCGGTGCGGCCGGGCCCACGTCACGCGCGACGAGGCCGCCCACTTCTCGGGGCGGACGGGCGTCCCGTCCTCCTACTTCGACCTGTGCGACGCGTGCAAGCGGACCGACATGGCGAGGCAGTTCGTCAAGCTTTCCGAGGGAGCCGGCACGGCGCCCTGACGCCGCGGGCCAAAGGAGCCATCCATGGACAGGATCTACCGGGTCGTCATCGAAAGGTGCATCGCCTGCGGCAAGTGCGAGCTGGCCTGCGCCTTCGCCCACGGAAGCGAGGGCAGGCCGAGCAAGACCCGAATCAACATCTTCAAGAGGGGCCCCGAGCTGGGGACCCCCGTCGTCTGTTTCCAGTGCCACGACGCGGCCTGCGCCGCCGTGTGCCCCACCGAGGCCCTCGTCCGAAACGACCGGACCGGCGCCATCGAAATGGCGAGGGACCGCTGCATTTCCTGCCGCATGTGCGTGGCCGCCTGCCCGTTCGGAAACATGCTCTGGGACGAAACCTACCAC
Organism: uncultured Thermoanaerobaculia bacterium; assembly: GCA_964589625.1. Taxonomy (GTDB): domain Bacteria; phylum Acidobacteriota; class UBA4820; order UBA4820; family DSQY01; genus JBFLVU01. The sequence continues at coordinate 88,838 of CAZPSH010000002.1, read as the reverse complement.
TGCGTCCAGAAGTGCGACCTTTGCGGCGGGGATCCCAAGTGCGTCCCCTTCTGTCCCACCCACGCCCTGGAGTACGTGCCGGCGGATCGCGCGGCCGAGAAGCCCGAGCCCTTCGCGTGGACGGACGCCCTCGCGCCCTGACCGCGGCATTCGCCGGAGCCCGGAGGAGGATACGCCGGGAAGGAGCCTGAGATGACCGAACCGAAGGATGCGATCCGGGAGGTCCTGAGAAAGGCCTACCAGATCGAAGTGGACGGGTACACCTTCTACAGCATGACGGCGGACCGGGCCACCAAGCCGGCCGTTCAGGAACTCTTCGAAAAGCTGGCCAACGACGAGATCCAGCACAAGGCCTACTTGAAGGGCATCATGGGGAGGTACGAGGAAAAGGGGACCTCCGCCTTCGCCCTGGAGCGGAAGACGCCCGATCTGAAGGCCTTTACGGACTCGATCTTCTCGGACAAGTTCCGCGAGCAGGCTCAGGGGGCGGATTTCGAAATGGGGGTCCTTTCCGTGGGCATGACCCTCGAGTCCAGGGCCATCGCCTACTTCAGCGACGCGGCCCGCGGCGCGACCGAGTCGGAAGTGAGGGACTTCTACCAGTTCCTGGCGGACTGGGAGAAGCAGCACCTCGACGCCCTGCAGACCCTCTACAACGGGATCCGCTCGGACTTCTGGTCCGAGAGCGGCTTCGCCCCCTTCTGAGGCAGATCGCGACCCTCGGCAGGCGAAGCCCGTCCGTGCGAGGGCTTCCCTTCGGGGCCCCGCTCCACGGGCAAAGCCCGTGGAGCCTCACCCCACCCTCGGCGCCCTCTCCCCTTCGGCTCGAGGGCACCCCAATCCCTCGATGGGTATAGAAGGTCATTCCCTTGACTTTGCAGCAAGCTGCAAACTACACTTCAAGTGGTACACTACGTTTTCCAAAGGGGGACCGGGGAGCGAAATGGCTGAACGCTTGGGTGAGATGCTTCTCAAGGTGGGACTCATCTCGCAGCAGCAGCTGCAAGAGGCTCTGGCCCTCCAGAAGAGCAACGGCGGCAAGCTCGGCTACAACCTCGTCCGCCTCGGCCACGTCAAGGAGGAGGACATCACCTCGCTCCTCTCGGAGCAATACGGGGTGCCGGCCATCCATCTCGAGCACTTTGAGATCGACGAGTCGGTCCTCAAGCACATCCCCTCAGACGTTGCCCAGAAATACCTCGTGATCCCCATCGAGCGCACGGGGGCCACCCTGACGGTGGCCATGGCCGACCCTTCCAACGTCTTCGCCCTGGACGACATCCGGTTCATCACGGGCTACCAAGTGGAACCCGTGGTGGCCTCCGAGGCCTCCATCCGGGAGGCCATCGCCAAGTACTACGGCTCCACCCACGACATCCAGCTCAAGGCGATCATGGACGAGATCCAGAAGGAGGAGGTGGCGGACCTCGAAGTCGAGGAGGAGGACGGCGAGATCTCCGCCGAGGACCTCGAGGCGGCCAGCCAGGACGCCCCCGTGGTCAAACTCTGCAACGTCGTCATGACGGACGCCGTCCGCCGGGGGGCCAGCGACATCCACATCGAGCCCTACGAGAAGGACTTTCGGGTCCGGTTCCGCATCGACGGAGTTCTCTACGAGATCCTCCGCCCGCCCATGAAGCTCAAGGAGGCCATCGCCTCCCGCATCAAGATCCTGGCGAAGCTGGACATCGCCGAGAAACGCCTCCCCCAGGACGGGCGCATCAAGATGCGGATGAAGATCGACAACAAGAGCAAGGAGATCGACTACCGGGTCTCCACGGTGCCCACCCTATACGGCGAGAAGATCGTCATGCGGCTTCTCGACAAGGAGGGCCTCAAGCTCGACATGACTCAGCTCGGCTTCGAGGAGGAGAGCCTCAAGAAGTTCGAGCGGGCCATCCTGAAGCCTTACGGCATGGTGCTGGTCACGGGACCCACCGGCTCGGGCAAGACCAATACCCTCTACTCCGCCGTGGGCCGCTTGAACACGCCCGAGACCAACATCATGACCGCCGAGGACCCCGTAGAGTTCAACATCCAGGGGTGCAACCAGGTGCAGATGAAGGAGGGCATCGGCCTCAACTTCGCCTCGGCCCTGAGGGCCTTCCTCCGGCAGGACCCCAACGTCATCCTGGTGGGAGAGATCCGCGACTTCGAGACGGCCGAAATCGGCGTCAAGGCCGCCCTCACCGGGCACATGGTCCTCTCCACCCTCCACACCAACGACGCCCCCTCCACCATCAGCCGGCTCATGAACATGGGCATCGAGCCCTTCCTGGTGGCCACCTCCGTTCACCTCATCCAGGCCCAGCGCCTCATACGGCGCATCTGCAGGGACTGCAAGGAGGAGGTGCAGATACCCCGAAAGGCCCTGCTGGACCTCGGCTACACGGAGGAGGAGGCGGAGACGACGAAGGTGTACAAGGGACGCGGCTGTCCCACCTGCAACAACAGCGGTTACAAGGGCCGCATCGCCCTCATGGAGGTCATGGAGATGAGCGACCAGCTCCGGGAGATGGTCCTCATGGGGGCCAACGCCGTGGAGCTCAAGCGCCAGTCCCTCGAGGAGGGTATGATCACGCTGCGGCGGTCGGGCCTCATCAAGATCTCGAAGGGAATCACGACCATCGACGAGGTGGTCCGGGAAACCGTTTTGTAGCGGAGGACGCCCATGAGCGTGTCCATCCACCAGCTCCTGAAGTTCCTCGTGGAGAACGGGGGCTCGGACCTCCACCTGACCGTCAACTCCCCGCCCCAGGTGCGCATCCACGGGAAGCTTCAGCCCATCGAGGGGATCAAGCCGCTCAGCGCCGCCGAGACCAAGCAGCTCTGCTACTCCATCCTCACGGACCAGCAAAAGCACAAGTTCGAGGAGAACCTGGAGCTGGACCTCTCCTTCGGGATCAAGGGCCTCAGCCGCTTCCGCGGAAACATCTTCAGCCAGCGCGGGGCGGTGGCCGGCGCCTTCCGGACCATCCCCTACGAGATTCGCGGCTTCCAGGAGCTCGGCCTGCCCTCCGTGGTCGAGCGGATGGCGGAGAGGCCGCGGGGGCTCATCCTGGTGACGGGGCCCACGGGCTCGGGCAAGTCCACCACCCTGGCCGCCATGATCGACAAGGTCAACCGCGAGCGGCACGAGCACATCGTCACCATCGAAGACCCTGTGGAGTACCTCCACCCCCACAAGGCCTGCGTGGTGAACCAGCGGGAGATCGGCGCCGACACGTACTCCTTCAAGAACGCGCTCAAGAGCATCCTCCGCCAGGACCCCGACGTGGTCCTGATCGGCGAGATGCGGGACCTGGAGACCATCGAGGCGGCCCTGAGGATCGCCGAGACGGGGCACCTCACCTTCGCCACCCTCCACACCAACTCGACGGTGGAGACCATCAACCGCATCGTGGACGTCTTCCCGAGCCACCAGCAGTCCCAGGTTCGCACCCAGCTCTCCTTTGTCCTCCAGGGGATCCTGTGCCAGTCCCTCCTGCCCACGCGCGACGGGAAGGGCCGGTGCCTCTCGGTGGAGATCATGGTGCCCAACGCGGCCATCCGAAACCTCATCCGGGAGGACAAGATCCACCAGATCTACTCCATCATGCAGACCGGCCAGACCGGTAGCGGGATGCAGACCTTCAACCAGTCCCTCGCGGACCTCTACCTGCGGGGGAAGCTCGACCTGGAAACCGCCTTGTCCCGGTCGTCCATGCCCGACGAACTGCAAGAGCTCATCAATCGCAATATGACGCTCCAGAGCCGCCGCGTGGGCCCTCCAGGCCCCGTGGTTCCTCCGAGGGGGGCCGTCCCGGGCCGATAGGTCCGGCCTCGTGAAGGGAGGGTGGCACCATGCCCCAATTCGAGTGGAAAGGGCGCAAGCGGACCGGCGAGACGGTCGAAGGCGTCATGGCGGCGGACAGCAAGGAAGGCGTCATCGCCGCCCTGCGCCGCCAGCAGGTCATCGCCACCCGCGTGAAGGAGAAGGGCAAGGAGCTGGCCCTCCCCAAGTTCGGCGGGGGCGTCAAGACCAAGGAACTGGCCATCTTCACGAGGCAGTTCTCGGTCATGATCGACGCCGGCCTCCCGGTGGTTCAGTGCCTGGAGATTCTGGGCCAGCAGCAGCAGAACCGTGCCTTCCAGAGGGTCCTCTTCGAGATCCGCGAGGACGTGGAGGCGGGCTCCTCCCTGAACGAGGCCTTCAAGAAACACCCCAAGGTCTTCGACAACCTCTACTGCAACCTCGTGGCGGCCGGGGAGGCGGGCGGCATCCTCGACACCATCCTCCAGCGGCTCTCGGTCTACATCGAGAAGGCCGTCAAGCTGAAGGCCGCCGTCAAGTCGGCCCTCATCTATCCGACGGTGGTCGTGACGGTGGCCATCCTGGTGGTGATCGTCATCATGTGGAAGGTCGTACCCACCTTCGCCAGCCTCTTCGAAGGCCTGGGCGCCAAGCTGCCCATGCCCACCCGGATCGTCATCGCCATCAGCCACTTCCTCGGACGCTGGGCCTGGCTCATCATCATCATGGTCGTGGCCGTCTTCGTCACCGTCCGGCTCTACTACAAGACCTCGGGCGGGCGGTACCTCATCGACAAGATCCTCCTCAAGCTCCCCGTCTTCGGCATCGTGTTGAAGAAGATCGCCGTGGCCCGCTTCTGCCGCACCCTGGCCACCCTCGTCTCCTCCGGCGTCCCGATTCTGGAAGGGCTGGACATCACGGCCAAGACCTCAGGCAACGCCATCGTGGAGGAAGCCATCATGAAGACGCGGAAGGCCGTCGAGGAGGGGAAGACGCTCACCCAACCGCTGGAGGAATCCAAGCTCTTCCCGGGGATGGTCACCCAGATGATCGGCGTGGGCGAGAGCACGGGCGCGCTGGACGCCATGCTGTCGAAGATCGCGGACTTCTACGAGGACGAGGTGGACGAGGCGGTGACGAACCTCATGTCCCTGCTTGAGCCCATCATCATCGTCTTCCTGGGCGTGACCATCGGCGGAATCGTCATCGCCATGTACATGCCCCTCTTCACCCTCATCCAGCAGATCCAGTAAGGATGGACACAGGGAACCAGGGAAGCGGAGAATCCGGGAAAACGATCGAGGGCGCCGGGCGGCGCCCTCGCTTTTTCCCCGCCCCCTGAGGTCGGGGGCATCGAGGGTCCCGGGATGGAGCCCCTAGAGCACCAAGCCGTCCGGCTGATGGTATACCGGATGGTCGTGGTCTTCACCTTCTTCCTCAGCGCGCTCGCCGTGCAGGCCTTCGTGGGCGGCGAGTCCTTTCTGCGCCCCTTCTACTACCTCATCGCCTTCATCCTCGCCCTGAACCTCCTCCACCTGGTCCTCTTCCTCACGGTCCGCTCGCTCCGCGCAAGGCCCCTCTTCCTCTACCTGCAAATCCTTGGGGACATCCTCGGTGTGACCCTGCTGTGCTTTCTCACCGGCGGGTTCGCGAGCCTCTTCACCTTTCTGTACCAGATCCTCATCGTCGTAGGGGGATACCTTCTCAAGCGAAAGGGGGCCTTCGTGGTGGCCTCCATCGACGCACTTCTTTTCGGGCTTCTCTGCGTCTCCCTCCTCTACGGGTGGATCGATCCTACCAAGATGGGCGTGGAATTCCCCTTCGACGCCCCCACGGCGGAGTCCGCCTTCCACGCCCTGGTGGCCCACTACGTGGGCTTCTACCTCGTGGCGGCGTTGATGGGGCTCGTGTCGGGACGCTTCGAGACCGCGCGCCGCGCCCTGGGCGAAGCCGAGTTGGACCTGAGGCGGGCGAGGATGTTCACGGAGCAGCTCGTCTCCTCCCTGACCTGGGGCGTGATCACGACGGACGCAAAGGGAACGGTCACCTTCTCCAACCCGGCCGGGATGCGCCTGCTCGGCGAGACCCTGCCCGCGGGCTGGACGCTGGCCGACCGCCTCCGGGACGTGGGATACGAAGGTCCGTCGCCCTTTCCGGAGGACGGATTCGGCGAGCGGGAGGTGGAGGTCGCCCTTCCCGAGGGCCGCCATCTGGGGCTCGTCGTGGCCCCCCTCCGCTCGGGCGCTTCCCCTGTGGGGTTCCTCGTCCTCGTGAGGGACCAGACGGAGGTGGTGGGCCTTCGGGAGGAGTTGGCTCTCAAGGACCGGCTCCTGGCGGTGGGGGCCATGGCGGCGGACATCGCCCACGAGATCAAGAACCCGCTGGGGAGCATTTCGGGAGCCGCCCAGATGCTCGCCAAACGGCACGCCGCGGGGAGCCAGGAGGGGGACCTTTTCAAGATCATCGAGGAGGAAAGCCGCCGCCTCTCGGAGATCCTGAACAACTTCATGCGCTACGTGAAGCCGCCTCCCCTTCAAAAAGTGTCCCTGGACCTGCGCTCCCTGACGGCGGACGTGGTCACGCTGTTCAGAAGCGACCCCGAGTGCGCCCGGTCCCTGGAGGTGGAGGCGGCCCTTCCCGAGGACCCCGTCCCCATCGCGGGCGATCCGGACCGCCTCCGTCAGGCCCTCTGGAACCTCCTCCAAAACGCCCGCAAAGCCGTGCCCGGGAAGGGCCGAATCCGGGTCGCCTTAACCCTCGAGGGCCCGAACGCTATACTGGATGTGGAGGACGACGGGGTGGGGATGCGGCAGGACGAGATCCAGTCTTACTTCCACCCGTTCCGGCACGGCTTCCGGAAGGGCCTGGGCCTCGGCCTCACCGTGGTTCACCAGGTGGCCCAGGAGCACGAAGGCCGGGTCGTCATCCGCAGCGCCTACGGCAGAGGGACCCAGTGCCGCCTCATCCTCCCCGCGGAGGCCCCCCATGCCTGAGCGCATCCTCATCGTGGACGACGAAGCCTCCATGCGGAAGATGCTCGAAATCCTCTTTCGCGAGGAAGGCTACGGGGTGGTCACGGCGGCGAGCGCCGAGGAGGCCCTTAGGGCCCTGGCCCACTCGCCCTTCGAGTTGGTCCTGTCCGATATCCGGATGCCGGGGTTGTCGGGACTCGAACTCCTGAAGCGCATCCGCCAGGAGGAGGCCCCCACCGAGGTCATCCTCATGACGGCCTATTCCAGCACGGAGTCCGCCATCGAGGCCCTCAAGCTGGGCGCCTTCGATTACATCACCAAGCCCTTCCAGGTGGAGGAACTGAGCAACATCGTCCGCCACGCCTTCGAGAAGCGGCGTTTGGCCGAGGAGAACGTCCTCCTGAGGGAGGAGCTGGCCCGGAAGGAACAGTTCGGGGGCCTCGTGGCGGCGAATTCCCGGATGAAGGCGGTCTTCGCCCTCGTCGAGAGGGTGGCCCCCACCCCCAGCACGATCTTGATCCAAGGGGAGAGCGGCACCGGAAAGGAGCTCGTGGCGAGGACCCTGCACCAGCGCTCCCCCCGTTCGCGCCGCCCCTTCGTCCCCGTGAATTGCGGGGGGATCCCCGAGACGCTCCTCGAGAGCGAGCTCTTCGGCCACGTGAAGGGCGCCTTCACCGGGGCCCACGCCTCGAAGAAAGGGCTTTTCGACACCGCCCAGGGTGGAACCCTTTTCCTGGACGAAATCGCCGAGATGTCGCCGGCCATGCAGGTCAAGCTCCTGCGAGCCCTCCAGGAGCGGACCGTCCGTCCCGTGGGGGGCGAGGAGGAGCACCCGACGGACGTGCGGGTGGTGGCCGCCACCAACCAGGACATCCCCCGGCTCATCCAGGAAAAACGTTTTCGCGAGGACCTCTACTACAGGATCAACGTCATCACGGTCGCGCTCCCCCCCTTGAGGGAGCGACGGGAGGACATCCCCCTCCTCGCCCGGCACTTCCTCGAAAAATACGCCCGCCTCATGGGCCGGGAAATACCCTCCCTGAGCGCCGAGGCCCTGAGGCGGATGGAGAATTACCCCTGGCCGGGAAACGTGCGGGAACTCGAGAATTGCATGGAGAGGGCCATGGCCCTGTGCGATGGGGACCACATCGACCTTCGCCACCTGCCCGACCCTCTCCTCGGGGCCCGCCCCCTGCCCGATCTCGCCGGGGTCCAGATTCCCGACGAGGGGTTCTCGCTGACGGATACCCTGGAGGGGATCCGCGCGGCCTACCTGCAGCGGGCCCTGGAACTCGAAGGCGGGATCATGACGCGGGCCGCCGCCCGCCTCGGGATCACCTTCCGGTCCATGAGGTACTTCGTGAAGAAGTACGGGTTGCAGGCCAGGGAGGCGTGAGGAGGGGATTTGGGATTTGGGATTTGGGATTTCGGATTTGGATACGCGGAGCTGGATTTCAGGACAGGGAGATCGAAGGGAGCTTCTGGCGAATGAAGAGCGAAACGGCGCCCGCACCGGAGTTGAGCCTCCTGATCCCCCTCTTCAACGAAGAGGGGAACCTGGAGCCCCTCCTCGACCGCATCGAATCGGTCATGGAGAGCCTGCACAAGACCTACGAGGTGGTGCTGGTGGACGACGGCTCCACGGACGCGACGCCCAGGCTCCTCGAGAAGGCCGCGCGGGAGCGCAAGGGACTGCGGGTCGTCTTCTTCCGGCGGAACTCGGGGCAGACCGCGGCTCTCGCGGCGGCCATCGAGCATGCGCGCGCCGCCACCCTCATTCCCCTGGACGGAGACCTCCAGAACGACCCGGGCGACATCCCTAGGCTCCTCGCCAAGCTGGACGAGGGATACGACGTGGCCAGCGGATGGAGGCGCCACCGCAAAGACCCCTTCCTCACGCGCATCCTTCCATCCAAATTGGCCAACCGGGTCATCTCCCTCATCTCGGGCGTCCACCTCCACGACTACGGGTGTACGCTCAAGGCCTACCGGAGGGAGGTCCTCCAGCCCACCCACCTCATCGGCGAGATGCACCGCTTCATTCCCGTCCTGGCCTCCTGGCAGGGGGCCAGGGTGGCCGAAGTGGAGGTGACCCACCATCCCAGGGCCACGGGAAAGAGCAAGTACGGTCTGGGCCGCACCCTCAAGGTCATCCTCGACCTCATGACCATCAAGTTCATGGGCTCCTTCCTCACCAAGCCCATCTACGCCTTCGGGGGTACGGGCTTCGGCCTCCTTTTCCTGTCGGGCCTCCTCTTCCTCTTCACCCTCTGGGAAAAGATCGCCGCGGACGTGTGGGTCCACCGGAACCCGGTCTTTCTCATCGCCATCTTCTCCGCCCTCGTGGGCCTGCAACTCGTCATGATGGGTCTTCTGGGGGAACTTCTCATCCGCGTTTACTTCGCCAGCCTGAAGAGCACCCCCTACGTGATCTCCCGGGTGCTGGAGTCTCCATGTGCGGAATCGCCGGGTTCCTCGGACCGGGGCGCGCCGACCGCGACCTCCTGAAGTCCATGACCGAGACCCTGGCCCACCGGGGGCCCGACGGGGAGGGGTACTTCCTCGAGGGCGGAGTGGGGCTGGGCCACCGCCGGCTGGCCATCCTCGACCTCGAGACGGGCGCCCAGCCCCTCTACAACGAGGACCGCTCGGTGGCCGTCGTTTACAACGGCGAGATTTACAACCACCTCGCACTCCGGGAGGACCTCGAGGCACGGGGCCACCGCTTCTCCACCCGATCGGATACGGAGGTCCTCGTCCACCTCTACGAGGAGGAGGGACCCCGCTTCGCCTCGCGGCTGAATGGGATCTTCGCCTTCGCGCTCTACGACCGCGCCAAAGGCGGGCTCCTGCTCTGCCGCGACCCCCTGGGCGTCAAGCCCCTGTACTACGCCCCCACGGCGGACGGGCTCCTCTTCGGTTCCGAGGTGAAGGCCCTGGAGGCCCATCCCGCGTGCCCGGGCGGGCTCGACATGGAGGCCCTCCGACTCTATCTGACCTTGGAGTACGTACCCGCCCCCCTTTCCATCCTCCGCGGGGTCCGCAAGCTTCTCCCCGGTTGGCTCCTCTGGGCGGACGCCCGCGGCGTCCAAACCGAACCTTACTGGGAATGGAGGATCCCCCAGGCTCCGCCTTCCTTTGACGAGGCCGTCGCCCGCGTGCGGGAGGCCGTTCTGCGGAGCGTGAAGGGGCAGCTCATCTCCGACGTCCCGCTGGGCGTCTTCCTCAGCGGCGGGGTGGACTCCAGCATCGTGACGGCCGCCATGGCGGCCGCCGGAGGGCGCGTCGAGTCCTTTGCCATCGGCTTTGAAGACCCCTCCTTCGACGAGAGCGCCCACGCGCGGCGCGTGGCCGGGCATCTCGGATGCTCGCACCACGAGCACCTCTTTTCGGAGGCGGAACTCCTGGACGAGGTCCCCCGCGTCCTCGGCCGCCAGGACGAACCCTTCGCCGACCCCTCCCTCTTTCCGACGGCCCTCCTGTCGCGCTTCGCCCGCGAGCGCGTGACGGTAGCCCTGGGCGGAGACGGGGGAGACGAACTCTTCGCGGGATATCCCACCTACTGGGTCCACCGACGCCACCGCGCCTACCGGCGCGCTCCGCGGTTTCTCCGGACGGCGGCCCTGGACGCCGCGGACTGGCTCCTTCCGGTCTCCCACGCCAACCTCACCTTCGCTTACAAGCTCAGGAAGTTCCGAGACGGGGCGGAGCATCCCATGCCCCTGAGGCACCACCTCTGGATGGGAGCCTGGACGCCGGAGGGCCTGGAGCGCCTGTTCGGTGCACCCGTCGTGCACTCGAAGAAGGCATGGTCCTGGATCCCCTCCCCGCCCGCCTCCGACCCCTCGACCTCGGCCCAGTGGCTGGACCTCCATACGTACCTGCTGGAGGACATCCTCGCCAAGGTGGACCGGGCGAGCATGCTGGCCTCCCTCGAGGCCCGCGTCCCCCTCCTGGACCCCCACGTGGTCCGCCTGGCCTTCTCCCTGCCGCCCGCCTGGAAACTGAAGGGCACGCGCGGGAAGGTGGTCCTCCGGGCCGCCTTCGAGCGGGACCTCCCCCCCAGCCATTTCGAACGCCCCAAGAAGGGCTTCGGCATCCCGCTGGCCCGATGGCTCACGGGCCCGCTGAAGCCGCTTGCCGAGGATCTTCTTTCGGAGAGCGTCCTGGGTTCCGCGCCCTTCCTCGTCCCGGCCGAGGCCAGGCGGCTGTGGAAAGAGCACCTCGCCCGGCGCGCGGACCACCGCAAGCCCCTCTGGACCCTCCTGTGCTTCCTCCACTGGTGGAACGGCCGCGGGAGGCCCCTGTGACGGCCGGCGGGAGGCCCGACGGACAAGGCATCTCTCCCGGCGGGCGCTTGGGGCGGAACCTCGTGCCGGGAGCCGCCCGATGACACGCGGGCCCAGTAGGGGGGAGGAATGACCATGGGAGGGTCCCCGAGGCCCCGGCCGTTCCATCTTCCGAGGGTGCTTCCTCCCCTGCCTCCCCTGGAGGGATCCCGCGGACGGGAGTACGTCCTGCTCGCGGCGGTGCTCGTCATGGCCGCGGTGGCCTGTTACCAGCCCCTGTGGGATCCCGACACCTTCTGGCACCTGGCGGTGGGCCGCGAAATCTGGGAGACGGGGCGCCTCGTTTACACCGAGACCTTCTCTTTCACCGCTTACGGCGCCGAGTGGGAGGACACGGAGTGGGCCTTCCACGCGCTCGCGTACCCCCTCTGGAAGGCCTTGGGGGACCGGGGCCTCAGCCTCTTCACGGCTCTCTTCGGCGCCGCCGTCCTCCTCCTCGTGTACCGGACCGTACGCCTTCAGGGGGGAAACGCCGCCCTCTTCGCCCTGTACCTCCTTCCCATGATGCTGGCGTACAAGGGCCGGATCCGGTTCCGGCCGGACCTCTTCTCCCTCCTCTTCATGGCCCTCCTCGTGGAGGCCCTCCTGCGCTGGCGTCCCGATCCCCCGCGCACGGGCCGATTCTGGATCGTCGCGACGGCCCTCCTCTGGGCCTGGACCCAGTTCCACGGCGGGTGGGCCTTCGGAATGGCCCTCCTGGGCGCCCGGCTCGCCGGCGAGGTCTTCGACGCCGCGCGGGAGCGCACCCTCACGTGGCGCTACTTCGGCGGGCTTGTCTGGACGGGGCTTGCGCCCACCCTGGCCCTCTTCCTGAATCCCTACACTTGGCGCATCCCCTGGTTCCCCGTGAAGTCCCTCATCGGGTTCGCCGACGAGACCCTGGTCCAGATCCAGGAGTGGGGCCGCACGCCCTTCAAGGGCTACGGCGCCCTCTTTCTCCTGGCCCTTCTTCTGGTCCTCTTCTCGCTTCTGGCCCGATGGCGGGAGGCGAGGTGGTCCGTGGTCCTTCCCGCCGCCTCCCAGGCCTTCCTCGGCGGGTATTGGGCCCGCTACGCCGCCTTCACGGTGATCGCGCTGGCCCCCTGGGGAGCCGACGGCCTGAGGCGCCTTCTCCGCAGGCCGGCCCTCGAGCGGTGGGCCTGGTCGGCGGCCTTCGCCTCCGTCCTGTGGGCGGCGGTCTTCTTTGCGGGGGCCATGCCCTCGGAGTGGAACCTCTCGGAGAAGTACCCGGTCCAGGAAGTGAGGTTCCTCAACCAGCACGGCGTCACCGGCAACCTCTTCAACGAGTACGTGGCGGGGGGTTACCTGGATTGGGCCATCGCCCCCCGGTGCCGGATCTTCATGGACGGGCGCTACTACCCCTTCGCCAAGGACCTTCAGGCCTACTGGAAGGCCCACAACACCCTGGCCGAGTACCGGGAATTCCTGGCCCGGTACCCCTTCGATGTGATCCTCTACCCCCACCCCGGCTTCCTGCTGAAGGAGCGGGCGGGCCAGCGGGGCAGCCCCCTGCGGGGACCCACGGCCCTGCTCTTCCCTCAAGGGGAGTGGGCCCTCGTGCACTTCGGAAACTACGGGATGGTGCTCCTGAAGAGGGAGCCCCGGTTCGAGGCCCTGATCGACCGATTCGAGTACCGCGTGCTCCGGCCCGACGACCTCCCCCACCTCATGCGGGCGGCGAAGCGAGGAGACCTGGACCCCGGGGCCCTTCGGGCCGACATCTTGCGCAAGATCGCGGAGGACCCGTACTTCCGCCGCCGGGACGTGCTGGACAAGGCCTTGGCGGAACTGGAGGGCCGGGAATGATCCGGACGCGCGAACCCGCGCTCCTGGGCGCCCTGCTCCTTGCCGCCTCCTTCCTGATCCTGGAGACGGCCCTTTCGGCCGGCTATTTCCCGGTCCAGGCCGACGAGACGACGCTGGCCTGGGCCGCCAAGCAGGTCTCCCTCGGCCGTGTGCCCTACGCGGATTTCTTTGCCATCATTCCCCCCCTGACCCTCTACGGCGTCGGGACCTTCTTCAAGGCCGCCGGAGCCTCCCTCGGCGCCCTCCGCCTCCTCACCCTGGCCTGGATCCTCCTCATCGCCCTCACCCAGTACGGACTCCTCCTGCGGGCCGCCGTGCCCCCGCGGTGGGCCTTCCTGGGAGCCCTCTCCTTCCCCTCGGCCTTCTTTCCCTTCTGGCCCCTCCCGAGCCACCACTGGTTCGCCCTGGAATTCGGACTCCTGGCCCTCTTCCTGTGCCCGGAGGGCGACGTGTCCCGGCGCCGGGCGGTGGCCGCGGGAGCCCTCTGCGGGCTCTCGGGCCTCTGCCTCCAGACCGACGGCGCCCTCTTTTCGGCCCTCCTCGCGATGAGGCTCCTGACCTCCGGAGCCCCGGGCAGGGACCGGCGGAGGTCCCTCGCCGCCGCACTGGGCGGCACCGCCCTGCCCCTCGCGCTCTTCGGGGGGCTCCTGGCCCTGTCGGGCGCCCTGCGGTGGGCTTGGTTCGACCTCGTGGAGTGGCCCGCCCGCTTCTACAAGCAGACCGGGGGGTTCAATAACGTCAACCCCTTCGAGTTCATGGAACGGATCGTCCGCACCGCCGTTCCCGACGTTTGGACCCCCTCCTCCGCAGCCCCCCTGTTGACACTGGCCGTGGCCATGGCCCTTCCCCTCCTGGCCCTCCTTTGGCCGGCCCTCGCCCCCGAGTGGAGGCTGGGCGTGTTGACGCGCCGTTGGGCCTACTCCTCGGCGGCCCTGGCCCTCACCTTCGCCCTCTTCCTGAAGGGGCGTCCGGACTGGACCCACCTCGTCTTGCTCAGCCCCATCCTCCTCCTGTTCGCCGCCGCCGCGGTGGATTGGAAGGAGGAGCGCCTGCGCCCCCTCCTCCTCCAGGTCTGGCTGTGCGCGGTCCTCGCCGTGGGGCTCCTGCGGTGGCCCCTCGCGTGGGTCTCCGCCCCGCCCAACGCCCTCGACGTGTGGGCCGTGGACGGCATGCTCAAGAAGTACAGCGTCCCCGCCCTCGTGGACGCGCTCCCCGGGGTCCGCGAAGGGAACCTGCCGGTCCTGTACCTCGCCCGGGACGGGAGCACGCTCTACTTCTATTGGGCGCCCGTGGCTCCTCCCATGGATTGGGTGCTTCCCCCGTCGGCGCGGTACAATTCCCCATGGGAGTACGAGGTGCTGGCCACCTTCGCGCGGGAGCACCGGGTCCGCTACATCGTCCTGAGGCGCGAGGAGGCGGCCTCCTTCCGGGAGGAGCCCTCTCCCCTCGCGACCCTCCTGGCCGAGGAGTACCGCTTTCTGAGCGACACTCCCTACGGCGTGGTCCTCGAAAGGAACGGTCATGGCCCTTCCGCCCCCTGAGACCCTGTGCTGCCCGGACTGCGGTCCACCCACCCCCCTCGAGGCCGGCGCCGTGCCGGAGGAGGTCCGGTGCGTCTCCTGCGGGCGCCGTTTCCCTCTCCTCAACGGGGTCCTCGACGTGGCCCCGAAGGAAACGGCCCTGGAGACCCGGGAGACCGTCGACCAGTTCGGCGCCTCCTGGACCTCCCACGAATACCTCGCCCCCTACCAGGAGCGCCAGTTCCTGGACTGGATCGCCCCCCTCGATGCCGGGGCCTTCCGGGACCAGACGGTCCTGGAGGCCGGCTGCGGAAAAGGCCGCCATTCCTTTCACATGGCGGGGTACGGCGTGCGGCGCCTCTTTGCCTTGGACCTCTCGGAGGCCGTCTTTCTCGCCGCCGAGTACACCAAGGCCTTTCCGGCGGTTTCCTGCCTGCGGGGGGACATCCATCGCCTTCCGTTGCCGGATGCCTCCGTGGACGTGGTGGTCTGCCTCGGCGTTCTGCACCACCTGAGGGACCCCGAGGCGGGCCTGCGCGACCTCTGGCGGGTTCTGCGTCCCGGGGGGACGCTTTGCCTCTGGGTGTACGCCCGGGAGGGCAACGGCTGGATCGTCCACCTCGTGGACCCGATCCGAAAGGGCATCACCTCCCGGATCCCCACCAAGGTCTTGAGGCCCCTCCTCCTCCCCCTCACGGCCGTGCTCTACGGGGCCCTCAAACTCCTCTACGGCCCGGCCACGGGCCGGGGGGCCCGGAGCGTTTCCTGGCTCCCCTATTCGGCGTACCTCGGCTACATCTCGCGCTTCCCCCTGCGGGAGGTGGAGCACATCGTCCTGGACCACCTCTGCCCTCCCATCGCCCTGTACCTTTCCCGCCCGACCCTGGAGGGCTGGTTCGGCGCCTTGGCGCCCGAAGAGGTGCGGTTCCGCTGGCACAACCGGAATTCCTGGAACGTCGTGGCCAGGAAGGCGGATCGTCGAAACGGGGCCGGGTGACAACGTCCGTCACCGCCTCCGGACAACGGCGGGCACACGAGGGGGGTTGACACCTGGAAAATCAAGGGCTATATGTTGGCATTACGATTGCAAACATGGAATGCCGGAAAGGAGGTGTCCATTGAAGAACCAGAAAGGTTTTACCCTCATCGAGCTGCTCATCGTCGTGGCGATCATCGGCATCATCGCCGCCATCGCCATCCCGAACCTGCTGAGCGCCATCCAGCGCGCCAAGCAGAAGAGGGCCATGGGTGAGGTCCGCACCATCGCCACGGCGGCCCAGTCCTACGCAACCGACGCCCAGATCTATCCCATAGGCAGCACCACGTTTGCCGTCATCGCCAACGCCACGGGCGGCGTCAACGGCGACCTGGCTCCTGACTACATCAAGTCCATCCCCACCCCGGACCCCTGGAACAAGACCTACGAGTATGCCTCTGCCTCCGGCGGCGTGGACTTCGGCGTGCGCTCCCTCGGCAAGGACACGGCCGAGGATGGTTCGGGCTGGACCACCGTCGTCAACCTGTCCGTGGTGAATACGAACTGCTTCGAGAACGACATCGTCTGGGTCAACGACGCCTTCGTCATGAAGCCCGAAGGCAAGCAGAAGAAGTGCGACTGATCCTGAACACGGTTCTTTCCGCGAGAGGCCCCCGGCAATGGGGGCCTTTTGCCTTTGTGGCCCGTTATCGCAACGGAGAGGAGGAAGAACGGCGCCGGCTGGGCCCCCAGCCGCCCTCAGGCTTTGCGATATCCCTTTCCGAACCTCCCTCGTGGTAAAAGGAAAACGGGAGGGAGCGTGCGGCAAAACTTCGCCATGGTGGGCTGGTCTCTCGCGAGTATTCTTACCCTGTTGCTCGCGGGCAACGCCATTCGACGGAATGGTCCCGCGCCCTACGAGGAACCCCTGAAGCCCTTTTGTTTGAATCAAGCCGACCGCCGGCTCATTGAAGAAATCCACAGAGTCCGCGGCCTGGGTTTCATGCCGGCCGGAGACACCACGCGGCTGATGGACCTACTGGCTTTCATGGAAGCGGAGGCCTACCGTCATCGAAATGCCCCAACACCGACGACGAGGACCCTCCGGCTCAAGAACGAGGGCTCGGAGCCCCTGTGGGTTCCGCCGTTTCGGACGAGCGTGCGTTGGGAGTCGGCGGACGCTCTTTTGGCCTCCCTCGATCTTCCATCAGACCCCTTGGCCAGGGCCGTCCGGATCTGGTCCTTCCTGTGCGGGGCGAGAACCCACTGGTATTCCACACTGCCCACCAGGGAAATCAGAGATGTTCCAAAGCACTTGGCGGTGTACGGTGGGGGGCTGTGCTCTGACGCCGCCTCCGTTTTCGCTGGACTCTGCGGGCGGATGGGCCTTCGCTCCCGGGTGGTCCACGTAAACGATCACTCCGTCGGCGAGGTCCTTGTCAGGGGAAGATGGCGAATGTTCGACCCCGATTGCGGCGTGTACTACCACCGTGGAGACCCCAAGGAGATTTGCTCCGCCGAAGACCTGGCGAGGGACCCCACGCTGCTTGCGAACGCCGT
Organism: uncultured Thermoanaerobaculia bacterium; assembly: GCA_964589625.1. Taxonomy (GTDB): domain Bacteria; phylum Acidobacteriota; class UBA4820; order UBA4820; family DSQY01; genus JBFLVU01. The sequence goes on along the minus strand of CAZPSH010000002.1, from coordinate 71,862 downwards.
GGCCGCCCCCCATTACGCCCAATGGGCCCACCGAATGCCCTCCTTTCACTCGTTTACACCGACCCACTCCCGCCATTTCTACCAATACGATCCGGGTTATGTGCTCGATACGATCCTGTCCCAGCGCCTCCGTCCTGGGGAGGAGTGGATCCTCGGCGACGGGCAGACAGGCCATTTTCTCTTCGCGGGGCGGCACGATCCGCCCCGCTTCTATCGAAACGGATGGCTGCACACCCCCCTTCCGACAGCGGGAGGGCGTGTGGAGTCCTGCTTCCCCATTGTGGCGGCCACGTTGAAGGCGGAGGTGCGGACCGGGGCCCCCCTTCGTCTGCGTGCGACGGCAGGGCCCCGATCCACGTCCTTTCTCATGGAGGAAAACCGGGCGTACTCGGTGGTCCTGGATCGCCTTTTTGCGACCATGGACGATGAGCCCGTCTATTCCCTCGATATCGTCCTGGAGCCTTCTCGAAGGGAGCCTGCCAACGTGTCCTTGGAGTGTGTGAGCGTGGTCCAATACTCGACCCTTGTCGCACCAGTCCAGGACCGACCCGTGACATTCACCGGGGCCCTGCCCAAGGGGCTCAGGGTTCGGGGCGAGGGGGTTCGGGTTGAGGTGAAATCGAGCGTTTGTAAATAGTCGCTCCGGCCACGGTGCCCTCCCGCTCATAGCGGGTCCGAAGAAGCCGGCCCACGGCCGAGGCCGGGTCCAGGTAGTCCTTCTCCATCTCCTCGGTCACAAGCACCAGCGCGCAACGGGCCTCCTCCATCTCCCGAGCCGCCCGCCCGTGGTCGGCCGCATCGTGGTACCCCTCGGAGAGGGGGGTGAAGAAGGTGAAGCGCACCGCCGCGGGGAAGGTGTACAGGTACACTTCCCCGCCCTCGGGAAAGGCGGCGATCCGATCTCCCGGCCCCAGGCCCGCCTCCCCTCGGAGCCAACGGTTTACGGGGCTCTCCCGTATGGGCCGGTCCGCGTCCCTCAGTTCCCACGCCTCCACCCGGTGGTACCAGACCCACCGCCCCTGAAAGACCGCCCCCGACAGGAGGGCGAGCGCCGCCCACCCGACCACGATCCGCCGGGTCCGGGCCCCGCCCTCGCCCGAGCCTCCCGCCGCCAGGAGCCAGACTCCTCCAAGTAGGGGGAGGAGGTAGATCATTCGAAGCCAGTCCGGACGTCCCTTCAGGTACAAACCGAAGGCCAGGAAGGTCACCAGGCAGGCCGCCAGGGCGATGGGCGCGGGCGCCCGCCGGCGGTGAAGGGTCGTCCAGAGAACGAATCCGGCCGAGGCGAGGAGCGCCCCCGCCGCCGAGAGAAGCAGGAGGTAGAAGAGGGTTCCCGAGGCCGCCACGAAGGGGCCCGGGATTCCACCCCGCGGATCGAGCCCCGAAGTCCACATGGACTGCAGCCGGATCGGAAGGTCCTCGAGGAGGAGACGGGCGTTGTCGCTCCCGGGCCGGCTGTAGTTCCGGGCCGGCCACAGGATCACGTCCCGGAGGAAGTCCATTCCGGCTCCGCGGAGGGCAAGCGGGCCGAGGGTCAGGGCGATGGGGGGAAGGAGCCCCATCCCGAAGGCGGCCAGCCGTTTGGGACGGTGTTCGCTCCCTTCTTCCAGCAGGAGGAGCACCCCCCCCGCGGCGCAGAGGTACAAAGCCTCCGTCTGGAGGACGCTTCCCGCAAACCCCGCGGCCAGGCCGAGGAGGACGGCCCGCCCGAGACCCGGCCCGGAGGCCCTCGCCGCGGCGGCCAGCAGGAATCCGGCACAGAAGAGGTGCACCAGCCAATGGTGGGAGGCGATGGGCCAGAAGGGGTACAGGCCCACCGGGTACAGGAGGGCCAGGAGGAGCGCCTGGGGTAGGGTCCAGCCGGTCCTCCGGAAGGCCGCCGCGAAGAGCCCGGCGTTGAGAAGAACCAGGACCAGTGAGGCGTACCGGGCGGCGGTGATGGAGGCGCCTCCGGAGGCCTCGAAGACCCATCGGAGGGCGAAAAACGTCCCCGGGGGGATGAAATTGAAGAAGTCGCGGTAGGGAACCTGTCCCTCGAGGACCCTCTGGGCGTCGTAGACGATGATGTATTCATCCCACTTGGGCGGGGTCACCACCGGGCTGACCAGGGGCAAGAGGAAGCCGAGAGCCAGGAGAAGGGCGCCGGCGGCCAGGAGGCCCCCGCGAAAGCGTCCCGGCGACGTCCCGCTATTGGACAATTCGTCAAAACCGCGCAGGCCGATCAACCTTTAGCCCTCCAGCCCCCGCCCCTTGTCCGGCCCCCCCATGCCAGGAGGAAGGCCGTCAGAAGCGTGACGAGAACCCCCATGAGGAACGAAGCGGGCCGGAAGGAGAACCGAACCTCATGGCTCCCGGCGGGCACGGCCACGGCCCGGAAGAGTCCGTCGGCGGCATGGATCGGCACGGCCCTTCCGTCCACCGTGGCTCGCCAGCCGGGCCAGTAGAGGTCCTTCACCACCAGCCATCCGGAAAGGGGCGCCGCCACGGTCCACCTCTGGGTGAGGGCCGTTTCCTCCTCGAGGCGGATCCCCGCCTCCCCCTCCGAAGAACCGCCCGTTCCTTTTACTTCGGCGGCCGTCCCCTCCAGGCAGACGGCCCCCGGCTCGCCCTCCGGTCCACGGGCGGCGGCCAGAGCGTCCCCGGCGGAGGCGGCGGCGGTGGCCCTGTGGGCGAATCGGACCCGCCCGCCGCCGGGGATCGGCACGACCGACATCCCCGGTCCGCCTGCGGCCGTGACCGGGTCCAGCCGGAGCGCCGCCGCCACGCCCACGAAACGGGCCCTCTCTGGGTCCCACGCTTCAAACAGGTCCTGGTGGGTCTCGCGTGGCCACTCCAAAGCCGCGAGGCGCTCGGGAACGAAGGGGTCGCAGAGGCGAACGTCCCGCACGCCGAAGGCGGAGCCGAGATTGGGTGGAAACGACTTCCATTTCCCCGCATGGGGCAGCCACACCCGCCCGAAGGAAGCCGCCTGTCGAACTTCGCTCGAGGGACGGGGATCGGAGCGGTTCCAGTAGACGTCGAAGGCCGCGTGGTAGGAGAGCACCGGGGCCAGAAGCGCCGCGCCCAGAAGGCCGGCACGAAAGGGGCTCGAGACCCAGGAGCGCGGGAGGCACAGGAGGAGCAGGCCCGCCGCCCCGAGGGCCAGAAAGGAGGCGCTCTGCGCCGGCGTGGGCCCCGCCAGGGGGACCCAGTGGCGAATCTCGGCGAGGGCCGGGGAAGGCGGCGAGACGGCGAGGCCCACCACGAGCCAGGCCGTGCCTGCAATCGCCGCGGCCCATCGAAGGCCCGGCCCCTCCTCTCGGCGCAGGGCGTGGAGTCCGAGGGAGGCCGCCGTGGCCAGGACGAGCCAGGCCAGGGAACGGCCGTACCTCCCGCTCATGAAGTCCAGAGTCCCGAGCCGCTGGAGCCACGGTGGGGCGGGAAACATCACCACCGCCGCCCAGAGCGCGGCGGGCAGGAGGGCCCACCGGATGCGGCGCCACGCGGGAGCTGCGGCGCCCGCCGCCGCCAAGCCCACGAGGAGGGGCGGCCAGAGCAGTTCGCCTCCGATGACGAAGGGCGCGGACCCGTGGTAGGGGTACGTCACGTTGGAGACGAATCGGGGCGACGTGACGTTCGCCACATACTCCAGAAAGGGAAGGAGCCAGAGGGCCGAGAGGCCCGCCGCGGCCGCCGGGAAGGCCGCCCAGCGCCTCCATTCCGCGACCCGCCCCCTCTCCTGGATCAGGCGCACCGCCAGGTAGGCGAAGGCGCCGGCGGCGCCGAAGAAGGCCTCCTCCAGGTGTCCGCTCAGGGCCATGAGCGCCAGGAGAACGGGGAACCGCCGCCAACCGGTTTCTTTCCGCACCCACCCCTCGGCGGCTTCGAAGACCCACGGAAACCAGGCGTAGGCCCACACGTTGGAGTAGATCGAAAAGCCGAGGGCGTACGGGTTGAAGGCAAAGAGGGCCGCCCCAAGGGCCCGCGCCCACGGTCCCGCGCCGAGCCTGCCCAGCCACCGGGCCGCCCCCCACCCCGCGAAGAGGAGCTGCGCCAGAATGCACGCCGAATACACCCAAGGGGTCGGCCGCATCAGGAACGGGAGAAAGAAGGGCGCGAAGGGCTGGCTCTGCCCGTTGGCGAGGAGCGGCGCGCCGAGGGATGCGTAAGGATTCCACAGGGGAAGTTCGCCCTCGCGGAGGGCCCGCGCCGCCTGCGCCTTCTGGGCGTAAAACATGGTGATCGGGGACGAATCAAAGAACCGCCAGTCGGGCCGGTCTGCCGCCAGGTCGATCCCTTCCAGGGCCGGATCCCCGGCGAAAACGTGGAAGGGGACCAGGTGCCGTCCCGACGCCAGGGGCCAGAACAGGAGCGCCGAGCAAAGCGCCAGGAGAAGGACGGCCGGGCGGCCTTCCCTCCGATTTCCCCTCGGGAGGTCCGCGCTCATGACCGCCTCCGCGGGAAACGGAGGGCCAGAAGCAAGACCCCGGCCCAGCCCGCCGCGCTGGCGAACAGGCCCATCCTCACGGACGCCGGACGGTACGTGAACACCACCCGCGACGCCCCGGCGGGCACTTCCACGGCGCGGAAGGCCACGTTGGCCGGGTAGATGCGAGCCGCCTCCCCGTTCACCGTGGCTTTCCAGCCGGAGGCATAGGCGTCCAGGAGAACGAGGAAGGCCGGCGACGGGGACGTGACGGCCAGCTCCACGCGGTCGCGCCCGTCGAGGAGCCAGCGCACCGAGCCGCCGGAGGATCCTGCGCCGACCCGGTCTCCCCCGGACCAGCCCTCGACCACGGCGGCGGAGAAAACATCCTCCCCGAGCCGGAGGTCCATCCAACGCCTCAGCGCCTCCTCCTCGTCCCCGGCGGCGGTCACCCGGTGTACCAAGAAGGCCCGGTCCAACGCTCTCCCGGTGCTTTCCCACCGGAACATCGTCCCCTTCGCATCCTCCGACGAGCCCATCCACGCGACGCCCAGTAGGCCGAGGTCTCTTGCACCGGCCCCGTCGAAGCGGAGCCAGGTAGCCACGGGCTCGGACCGGGGAGCCGACAGGGCCGCCTCCAAGAGGACGTACCTCCGCTGAAGGAGGGCATCCACGACGCGCACGTCTCTCACTCCCCAAAGCCCAGCCAGATCGGGGGAGAGGTCTGGAGCCCGCCACCGGTCGTTCCCGACCGCGTGAAAGCGCCCGTGCGGCGTTTGTTCCATCTTGGACCGAAGGGCCTCCACCGCCGGAGGCCCCCCGCGCGCCGGGTCCCCCCTCCCGAAGGCCTCGTAGAATCGAAGGCCCGGAGCGTAGGCCAGGAGGGGAGACAGGGCCGACGCCGCGAGGGCCAGGGAGAGGACCCCGGCCCGCAGACCCGGCCGTAGAATCAGGGCTCCCGCCGCGAGGACCGCCATGAGGGCGGCCTGTACGAGAATAAGATCCGTCCGAAGAAGGATGTGGACCATGGCTCCGTCGAGGTAGGCGGCCCAGCACAAACCGGCGAAGGCCACCCCCCCCAAGAGGATCTGCCGTGCCACGGCCCAGCGTCCGGACGGTCCGGCCTCCCACAGATGGTTCGCGCCCGCCGCCGCGAGGCCCGCCACGGCGAACCAGAAGAGCCCCCGCGCGTAGAGGCCCGGCAGGACGCCTCCCAGGGTAAGGGCGTCCATAAGCGGTGGCCACGGGAGGGGCCGGAAAAGGAGGAGAATCGAAAAAGACAAGACCGCGAGCACGGGCCAGAGCCGTCGTCCCGCGCCGGGCCGGCTCAGTCCTGCCAGCGCGAGGATGGCGAAGCCCCAAAATACAGGAGAGACGAAGGCCTCCGAGCGGGGGTTCAGAAGGCTTTCGAAGGCCAGATTCGCCCGCGTGACGCGCTCGGGCGTATCGAATTTGTACGTGTACGCCTCGGCAAGACGCGCCAGGACGGGCAGGAGGTGGACGGCCGCCAGGACCCCGGCCAGCCCCGCCGCCGCCGAGGCGCGCGCGAGAAAAGCCCCCGCGGACAGGCGCCTCCCACCGTTCCCCGACGCCCATGCAATCCAGGCGTAGAGGCCCGATCCCGCGGCGAGGAGGAGGGACTCCTCCGGATGCCCGCAGTAGACCATCCCCGCCACCATCACCGAGGGCAGCCACCATTTCCGGTCGCCGGGGTCCAGACATCGGTCCCACGCCCAGAGGAGCCATCCGAACCACCAGGCCGCCCACACGTTGCTGAAGGTCAGGATCCGGAGGGTGTAGGGATTGAAGGCCCACAGGACGGCCCCAAAGGCACGAGGCCACGGGGAGAGCCGGAACCGCCCCAGCCACGCGTACCCTCCGAGCCCGCACCAGACGCACCCGAGGAGGAGCCCGAGGGTGAAGGTCCTTGGCCCGGGATGGAGATAGAAAGGCCACAGGAAGGGGGAGAAGGGGTAGACCTGCCCCCCTCCCAGGCCGGGAGTCCCGCACCCCACGAAGGGGTTCCAGAGCGGGAGACTCCCCCCCCTCAGGCATGCCCCGGTGAAGGCGGCGTTGGGGTAGTGGATGAAGACCGGGCTGTTGTCCTTGTTGGGGAAGACGCGGTGGATGCTTGGAGCGGCCCCGCCGTCTGGAATCCCCGTCGCCCGGCCCGCCTCGAAGTGGAAGGAGGGCAGGTGCCTCCCCTGGAAGAGGAAGGGCGCGAAGTAGACGCTGGCGGCAAGGAGGAGACCCGCGAACGCCAAGCCTCCCGTCCGCCAGCCCCCCCTCCAACGCGAATCAGCCATGGCCATTCCGTCCCGCCGGCAGGCCGGACGCCGGAGTCTCCAGGGGCTCCTGTCCTTGCCGGTCAATCCAAAAATACACGAAGAGGCCGGCTGCAAGGGTGGCCAGGCCGGCAAGGGATTCGACGGGGCGGTCCACCAGAATCCACGCAAGCATCCACGCGTTTATCGCAAGAAAGAGGAGCGGGGTGACAGGATAACCCCAGACCCGGCTCGGTCTCGGGAGGTCGGGCTCTCGAATCCGGAGGACAAACAGTCCAGCTACCGTGAGAAAGGTGCTCAAACCCAGAGTAAAGCCGAGATAGGTCATGACTCTTTCAAAGGAAGAAGTGAGGATCAGGACCAAGACAATCGCCAGTTGGAGACAGATGGCCGGGACCGGGCCTCCGCCCGCGTTCCGGAAACCGAAAACGCGGAACAACCGGTAATCCTCCCCCACCGCCTGAATCACCCGCGGCCCGGCCCAAGTCATGGCGCTGACGGTGGAGACGAGGCTGAGGGCGATCATTCCCCCCACGATCCGGCCCCCCGACTCCCCCAGGAGGTTCCGGCCGACCCAGTACCCGACCTCCACCTGGCCGGAAAGCTCCGACAGGGGCGCCGCCCTTAGGAAGGCGGCATTCACCAGGACGTAGAGTACAACGACGGAGAGCGTCCCGAACCAGAGGGCCCGGGGCAGATCCCTCCCCGGCATCCGCATTTCCCCCGTCACATACGCCGCGGCATTCCACCCCGAATAGGCGTAGGAGGCGTATACGAGTGCCACGGCGAAGGCCGAACTCCACAAAGCACGGACATCGGAGGCATCAGGAACCAGGTCCAAAGGCTGGCCTTGGGGGTCGAACATCCCCAGGCAGACCAGACCGAGGAGCAGGACCAGTTTCAGGACCGTGGAGAATGCTTGAAACCAGCTCCCCGAACGGATCCCCAGGGCGTGAACCGCCGAGACGGACACCACGAGGAGGACGGCCACAGCCATGGTATTCAGCCCTGGCACGGATCGGAAAAGGTAGGCGCTGAAGGCCATCGCCGCAAGGGCCACCGGGGCGGAGAACCCCACCGTCAAGGACACCCACGCCGAGAGAAAACCTAGAGAAGGGTGGAAGATCCGGGAGAGAAAGTGGTATTCGCCGCCGGAACGGGGGAGGGCTGCGCCCAATTCCGCGTAGCAGAGCGCGCCCGCCAGTGCACCTACCCCGCCGACGATCCAGAGGGAGAGGATGACGAAGGGGGAATCGAAGGCCCGGGCCTGAAACCCCAAAGTCGTAAACACACCGGTACCCACCATGTTGGCGATAACGAGCAGAGTGGCGGTGGAGACGGATAGGCGCGGCCCGGAGGTCTGGCCCACCGAACCCCCGCGAAGCCCTTCCCGCGGGCTAACGGTCACGGCCGCCTCGCCACCACGAAAATCCCGGTCACCCCGAGGTCCTCCAAAGGACGGCTCCGGAATTCGGGTTGGAGGGCGCCTCGCAAAGCCTCGTCCACGGGCCATCGGCTTGTGGCTTCAAAGAGGAGGATTTCGAAACCACAGTCTTCGAACGCCTCCCGAAAGTCACCGGCCCTCCAGCGGTTCAGGTAAAGGTGGTGAGTCTCGGGCGTGGAGAACCGCGGCTCCCATTCGGGAGAGGGAACCTTGAGAAACTCCAGGGGTTTGCCGAAATTCTCGTGATCCCTCAGATCCACGATGTGGGCCGTCACACCCCCGGGAACCAGGACCCGATGGATGGACCGGATCGTTTCCCCTGGGTCCCGGACGTGCTCCAACGTGGCGTTGGAAAAGACGAAGTCCACGGACCCGTCCCCCAGAGGGATGTCATAGGACTCCCTGGGATACAGATACTCGATTCGCTCCGAATGGAAGCGGACGCGGTCGTTCCGGATGGTAAAGACCGAAGCGGGGTTCCGGCGGATATCACCCGGGCAGACGGCCTCGAAAAGGGCCACCAGGCTTTGGTACTGCGGGGCCGACAGCAGGTCGGGGTCCTGGTAGACATCCAGGCCGTAGTATTTTTCCGCGCCGCCCAGGGCAAACAGGAGACCCGTCCCCAAATTGATTCCGGGGCCGATTTCCAGCACCCGCGCGTCCCCTCCCTGCTGGAGGTATTGGTCGGCAATTCCTCGGAAGCGTCGGTACACGCCAAGGTTGTAAAGCGACGATCCGTTGAAGCCCCTCAGTTCCTCCATCTGACGAAGGAATCGCTCTTCTCGGGGACGCAAATCCGCGGCTGAATCCTTCATGATCCGTGCCGTGGGGGCCGTTGGAAGGGCCTCCGCGCGCCTGGCTTCCGGCCACAGGCTTCGGACCAGCCAGCCCAAAGCCAGACCCAGGACCAAGCTGAGGATGGCCATCCTCGCTATTCGATTCACCCGATTCTCCTTGCCCGGGGAACATCTCTCGTCCAAAGGCAGAAGCGCCCTTCCTGCGCGTCCACACTGCTTTGAAGGAACCCACCACTCGAGTCCTTGAACTTATGGACCCCGCGCCGGGCACCTCCCGACTCCCTTGCCGCGTAACAATAAGCCCTGCGGCCCCGGCGATCTGCAAGACCAGTTTCACAGAAAGGCCCACACCCCACAAGGGGCCGCGCACCACGCGACGGACTCCCTCTCACCCGGAGCGTCTGAGCCCCGGCTGTGAGGCTCCACAGCCCCTTTGGACGGTGCCCAGCTCGCCTGCACCGGCCCGGCCGGTCCATGCGTGTTCGGAAGCACTCCATGGATCCGGCAGGAAGGGTTGTCTGAGGGCCACCGTACGGCAAGGATCCTGCTCGCCCCCATCACTTGTGGCACTTGATCCGGGACCACGTCTCGCGATGCATTCCAGAATCAGGATTCCAGCAAGGCCCGATCCTCGGGTATCCGCCGGGGCGAAGAGTGCTCCGCCCTGTCCGTTGGAGCGGGTGCTGTCCAATGGAGGACCATGGGACGGCATCCGTCGTTTCCTGCCCGCCTCGACCTTAGGGGGCAGGGCGCCCTAAGGCGTAGCCTGGGCGGATGGACGGGGAGCCGGCGGGTCCGCTCAGGGCATACAGGGTGAAGGGGCCTGCCCGACCTTTGACGGGCAAGTCGTAGGGGCGTTCACTCCACACATACTCCAGACGGATGTGTCGGTAGGCGCGGGCCAGGTCGAGGAGCTCCTCCCGGGTCAGCGGAAGGGACGGTTCCCTCGACCAACCGCCGCGCTCCCAACGCAAACCCCGGATCGCCTTCATTCGGGCGTACCATTCGGCGGCGTAACCTGTGTCAAATTCCGAAGGGACTCCATCCTTGTACGTCACGAAGGAGGACCGAAGGGACTCCACGCGAAAGCGCATCCAGTCCGGCGGCACGAGAACCGTTGCCAACGGAGGGACTTCGCGCCTCGCCAACTCCGCCGCACGAATCTCCACCTGTCGCTTTCTGTTCTCTGCGGCGAGGTACACGACGTGCGAGGCAATCCGTCCGCCGTACCACCCTCGAACCTCCTTCGATTTCATAAGGAGGGCCACCACGGGCCGAGTGGGAGAAAGGAGGAGCACCATGCAAAAGCCCAGCGGAAGCAAGATCGAGGCCCAACCACGACCATTGACGAGCCTGCGCAGGCCCTCGAAGACGGCCAGCGCTCCGGCCAGGGCGGCGGCCATCGGCGACCAGGACGGTAGCCAAAACCAGGGATCCGCATTGGCCAAGACGGCCGCTTCCTGAACGAGGAGAACGAAAGCCAGGAGCCCTAACAACACGGCGAGAAACCGTATTCTGCTGGCAAGCAACCGCTCCCGAATCCAGGGCCACAGGCCGGATGCCCTTTCGTGTCCGATAACGAGGAGGCACGCGAGGATCTGGCCCGCCGGGTCTCCAGTCATCCAGAGAAGGACCGCCCACATGGCCAGGAGTGCCCCAAAGCGCCCGTGCTTGGCCATCGGAATCACGGCGCCCGCCAAGAGAACGGTGTTGAGGAACAGGAGGTAATGCAGGCCTCTCGGAAGGCACAGCTGAACGAGGAGAACGATCAGCGAGAGCCCGCCTGCGATTCCGAGAATCTCCGCCCCCAAAATCCCGGAGGCCGCCCCCAGGATCATGCGGCGGGCCCCTTCCTGCGCCTCGCGAAAGGCGCGGGTCGAAGCCAAGAGACCAAAAAACGCCAGGACGAGGGCGATGGCAGACCAGGTACCGAGGGACCAGTTCTGAGGGAAGATCTCCGTGGCCGTGCGCCGGGAAACCTCCAGCCATTCCCCGGCGTAACGAAACAGAAACTCGTGTTTGGCCCCGCTCCCCAACGAGGTCGCCAAAATAAGCCCGGCCGGAAGGACCCCCGCGGCCATGGCGAAGGCGGCGGCGCGGTATTGTCTAGCTACGGCGTGAGCCGCCGCAACGGCGACGACGGCGGGCAGGATGCTTACGATGTGGAACAGCCCACCGAAAAACAAGGCGAACGCGGACGTTTTCGGTGACCGTCGGAGGAGTCCATAGAGAGCGAGGAGCCCGCACGCGGTGCCTATGATCCGCGTGGTGAAGTACTCGTCAAAGGAGAGGCACGTGACCCCGGGAATCGAATAGGCGGGCACCCACAGGAAAGCCGCGACCCAGCCAGCCTCCGCCGAGGCCCAAAAACACCGGGCAATTCGAAAGGCCAACAAAAGGACGGCGTAATTGAGGACGACCGAGAGCAAAAGGAATATGGCTTCCAGAGGGAGCGACCGAGCCATCCCTGCGATGGCGACCCAGGAGAGCGACTCGCGCGCATACCCCAAGGTGAGTAGATAGTCCTGTGGAAAGAGCGAAGGATCCACCCAGTGGAGGACAAAGGGAAGGTAGAGGTTTTGATCTTCCTTCCCGAACTCGTAACCCCTGGCCAGGAAAGCCGTCAGCGTGTACAGGGCCAAGGTCCCGTGAAAGAGAGCCACCTTTCCCCATTCCTTGGTACGGGCCACGAGGACTTCCGAAGCCTGGCTCATGATCCTGTGATTCTACCCCAACCGGCCGGGCCGTTGTGGCCCCGGTCCCGCGCGCCGATAATGTCCGAGGACGCGCGAGGAGGATCCATGACGGGGGACCGGGAGAGAGACCCGCTGATCGTCGCCCCCTCCGAGCGGACCCTCGCGCTCCTCCTCGCCACCGTTCTTCTCCTCCAGTTCCTGCCGCTCCTCTGGGGATGGCACGCCGTGCCCTTTCACCTTCTGGCTCCCGAATTCAGGGGCTCGACGGCGGGAGGGAGGGACCTGCCGGCGGCCCTTTCCCACCTGCCGGGCGACGACCCCACCGGAGTGATCCTGGACTACCCGGCGGCCTATCACACCGCCCAGCGCCTGCGCGGAGGGGAGATCCCCTGGTGGACCCCCCTCACGGGGATGGGCCGGGCCTGGGTGGGAAACGGCCAAGCCCTCCCCTTCTCCCCCTTCCTCCTTCCCTTCCTTTTCCATCCGTCTCCCTTCACCTATACCCTTCAGTGGGTCCTGTTGGCGCTGGCCTGTCTTCTCGGGGCACGCTGGTTCTTCCGGGAGGCCGGCGTGGAGGAGACTCCGGCCGTTTTGGGCGCGCTCCTCTGGACCTTCAACCCCTTCACTTCGGCCTCCATGATCATGAGCTCCTCCTGGGCCTACTGGGCCTATCCCGCCGCCGCCGCGGCCACCCTCCGGGCCCTGAACACGGGCTCCCTCTCCGCCTGGTGCGCCGCTTCGGCGGGCCTCGCACTGACGGCCCTCAGCGGACAGCCCGAGACGGCGTGGATGCTCGCCTCGCTCGTCCCCCTGCACTTCCTCTTCGCGGGCCGCCTCGGGATCGGCCGCGCCAAGGCCTGGGCGGGCCTGATCCTCTGCGGGTTTCTCGCCCTCCTCCTATCCTCCGCCCAATGGGGCCCCGTCCTCTCCACCCTGGGACACGCCTCGTCGTACAAGACCGAGGGACTGGAGCAGGCCACGGCCCTCGGGCACCCGATCGCCGCCTTCTTCGATCCCGCGGGGCCCGTCTTCCTCCAGCCGCTCCTCTGGGCCGGGGCCCTTCTCGCCTTCGCCCGGCGTCCCCTTCGCTGGGAGGCCCGCGCCGCCGCGGCGGGACTGCTTCTGCTCCTGGCCCACTCCGTCCCGGCCCTCGCCGGCGCCCTTCCCTTCCGCCTCCTGCGGCTGGGAGGCCTCATCCCGCCCCTGCATGCCGCCGAGCTCGCCGTCCTCCCTCTCACCGTCCTGGCCGTCCTCGGCCTGTCTTTCCTGCTGAGCGAAGAGGCGGAGCGCCCTTCGCGCGCCTGGAGGATGGGCGCCCTGCTCCTCTGGACCGGCCTGACGGCATGGGGCCTCGCCCGGCTCTTCCCTCCCGCCCAAGGCGTCTGGACCGGCGTGAAGGCGAGCACTTGGTTTTGCCTTTTCCGGGATGAGGCGGGACAAGGCGGGAAGATGTGGGAAGTTGCTGCAATGGAATGGGTTGCGGGCGGCCGGGCGGGATGTGAGTGAGGCAATACCAAGCGCGAGCTACATGTGGAAATGCTGTGAATCCGGGTCTGTGACGCTCTTGGTTTTGCCTCAAGGGGGAGAAATGGGGGTTTGAAAGAATGCCGCTCTCGAAAGGCCCATGAATAGGCGTTTGAACGCGTTTAAGTCGGTCGGGCATCGCGGATGCAAGGCGGTGGCGGGCGGTTTTGTGAAATACAGAAACAGGGCAATAGCTAAACAGCTCTAACTACTAAGTATTATGGCTTTGAGGGCGGAAAGCTCGTCGTCGGTCAAGAGACCCTTCTCTTTTAGGACAGCCAGGCGCTCGAGTTGGGTGATGGGATCGGCGGTGGGGGCGGCGAACATGCGCCCGGGACGGCCGGCGCCCACGAAGGGCTTAGCCTCCGACGCCCCGGCCCGCGCCGCCTCTGCGGCCGGCCCCCCAACAAACATCTCTCCATGGCCCGACAGGAGCCAGTTTATATTTAGTCGGTAGAGATTGTGCAGCTTCCCGAGGTTCTCTGGGGCCAAGTAGCTACGCCCAGCAAGTGCTGATGATACCGCGGCTGGCGTAATCCCCAAGCTCTGAGCTATCTTCCGGTCGGAGTTCCCGAGCGCATCAAGAAAAGCCCGCAACCGAATAGGAAAGCCCGGATCAAGTCGCAGTGTCCGTCCCAAGATTACTCCCACTTGACAGCGGCATACTCCCAGTATATATTCACACGTGGAGGCGCAATGAATACCACCCAACTGCTACGGTTCCTCCCTCTCGACAAGCACGCCAGGGCCGAGTGGATCCTGTATGCCCTTCACCAGAGCGGTCACAGCATCGCGGCCCTATCCAGCCAGCACGGCGTGAAGCGGAGCTCGGCGTGCCAGTGTCTGCGAATCCCTATGCCCAAGTGGGAGCGCATCATCGCCGACGCTCTCGGCGTCCGCCCTGAGCAGCTCTGGCCCGAGCGCTACGGCCCCGACGGAAAACCGAACCGGAAGCGTGGCCGTCCGCTCGGGTATTCACCGAAGAAGCATAAAGCCCAACAAGACGCCGCGCAATATCAAGAGTGGGCGAACCACTAGACACGCAGAAGGGACCATGACCGAAATCCAATGGTTGCTGCGCGCCATCAAGAACCGGGCGAACCGCGGGATGATCCGGGTCCGCTGATATCCCAGGGGGGAGGGGGCATGATCCGTCGGAAGGCTGAAGCGCTGATCCCGTGCCTCTTTGAGATCCCGTCGCCGGCGGAGCCCTTGCCGGCGACGATGGACTATAGGGCCGCTGTCTCCCACCTGGTGGGGGAGGTCTTAAGGGCCACGCCGGTGGACCGCCACGCCGTGGCGGCGGAAATGTCGCGGCTGTCGGGCCGGGAGATCTCCAAGTACATGCTCGATGCCTACGCCTCGGAGGGGCGCGAGGAGTTCAACATGCCCTTCTGCCTGGCGCCCGTCCTTGAGGCGGCCTGCGAGAGCCACGCCTTCACGCGGTGGCTGGCGGACCTGCGGGGCGGGCGGCTCCTTTTGGGGCGGGACGCGCTCAATGCCGAGATCGGCCGGCTGGAACGCGTGAAGGATGAAGCCTCCAAGAAGATCCGGGACCTCAAGCGCATCATGGGAGACACCGAATGAGCGAGGGCCTTTCGAGGACGGACCTGACGCGGATCCCGCGCGGGCCCGAGGACGTGGCGTGCCCCGCCAAGCGCATGTACTTGCGGCCTGGGACATGCGAGCACGAGGCGAAGGGCTGGCTCCAGGGCGGACGGCGCGAGGTTCACCGGTGTGTCGGCGAGGCCTGCCCCAACTGGCGGTCCGCGTGGGGGGAAGGCCGGCCCTCCTGGCCGCAGCCCCCGGAGCGGCCCGCCCCGATTCGGCCCAAGGCGCCGCCCGCCAGCGAGCCCCAGGCCCCTACAACTTCGCCCAGGGAGCCCCTTCGAGCCTCCACGGCCCCGGGACCCAAGAGCGCCTCCCGCCGCGCGGCCACGACGCCGAAGCCGTCCCAAGCCGCTCCGGCCCTGACTCCAGCGCCCCCCAATAAAGGCCGGGAAAGGGTTCGCGCGAAGGCGGGCGGCCCTCCAAAGGCCCGCCCCGTGCGTCGCGGCCCCGCCCTCCTCGCCCGGTTTTTGCGGGGCCTTCTCGAGGGCCGACGGTGAGCCCGCGCGAGGGGTTTGTGAAAACGGCAAAACGAGCCTCTGAAACCGCCTCTTCAGAGGCTCGCTCCGAGAAGTTCAGAGGCTCGCGAGCCTCTGAACGCAAGTGCCTGTGCGAAGAGGCACTTGCGCGGATGCGCGCCGAGGGGCCCGCCTGGGTGACCTTGGCTTTCGGAGGCTCGCTTGTTGGAATTACGGGGCACGCTCTCAAGTGTCGCCTGTTGCGCGCCCGTCGAAAATCTACTGTAGATTTCACAACGCGGGTGGTCCGGGAGGGGAAAAAGCGGGTCCTCTACCTGGACGCCTGGACCCTCCCCGAGCCGGGGCCCACCCGGTATGCTGTGTGGAAGACGAAGCAGGTCGCGGAGGCCGAACTGGGGCAATTGCACCAGGACGAGCCCGCCGCCTCGTATCCCTCCGCGCCCCCCTCCGCGGAGGCCCCGCCCGCCGCCTCCATCCCCCCGGGGGCGGCGGGCACCCCTTCCTTATATAAAGAGGAAGGGACCGATGTCGCCCCTCCTATCCTCACCTCTTCCCCTGGCGGGCCCCCGCCTGCCCGCCGGGGGTCTTTTTCCAAGGGAGGCCCGAGCGAGACGGCCCTGCACTCCAAGTGGGCCGACGTCCACCACGGGACGCGCCTCGAAGCTCTGCGCCGGCGCGATGCCGTGCTGGCGGTGCAGGTTCGACTGGCGCAGGGCGAGACCTTGACGGAGGCCCTCGACCAAACCTCCGCCACCCTCGGGCTGAGCCCATGGACCCTTCGGGCCTGGTGGCGGCGGGTGGAAGGGGTGCCCAGGGACCTCTGGCCGTCGGTCCTGGTGGGCCGCTACCAGGGCAGGACGGCCCTGGCCCCGGTGACGGAGGCGGCGTGGGAGTGGTTTAAGGCGGCCTACCTGGACCGCTCCCGGCCCGAGTTCGCGGACGTCTACCGCCGCGCGAGGGACCTGGCCCCGGAGCGGGGTTGGACGCTCCCCTCCAAGGACGCCCTGCGCCGGCGGCTACGCCAGCACGTGGATCCGCTGGTCGCGACCTATCTCCGAGAGGGTTCCGAGGTCCTTCGGGCCCGCCTGCCCCAGGCGCGCGTGGATAAGACGCAAATCCCGGCGGGCCAGGCCGCGAGCCTCGACGGCCTGAAGCTCGACAGCCTATGGGTGCAGTTCCCCGGCGAGACCCCCCCCACCAACGCCGCCGTGGCCCTCTGCGCGCGTGACATCCATTCGGGCCGGATCGTCGCGGGCCGGTTGGGCGAAACCGAGTGCACGGACCTCATCTGCGGGGCGGTCTACGACCTGTTGGGCGTCTGCTGGCCCGAAACCCTTCAGATCGACAACACCCGCGCCATGGCGAACAAGTGCGTCACCGGACAAAGCCCGCACAGACATCGGTTCCGGAACAACCCCTGGACCGATCCCGTGGGTCTGCTGGTGCTCTCGGAGATCTCCGTCTATTGGACCAACCCCGACACGGACCTAGCCTCCCCCGGCCAGAAGCCCGTGGAGCGCTCGTTCCGGGACCTTCACAAGATGCTCCGGCACAACCCGCGCTTCCACGGACGGGGGTTCTCGGCGGCCACCGCCGTCCCCGCCTGGGAAGTGGAGGAGGTCTTGAGGGCCGAAATCGCCCGGTACAACGCCATTCCCCAGCGGCGGACCCAGGTCTGCGGGCGGCGGCTCTCCTACGACCAGGCCTGGGAGGCTAGTGTCACGCAAGCCGGGCTCCGGCGGTGCCCCGACGAAACGCGAGACCTGTGGCGCCTGAGGTGCGAGGTGGCCACCATCAACCGCCGCACGGGAGAGATCGCGCTCCGCGCCGGCGTGGGGCCCTACGGCGCCCGGCCTAGGTATGCCCACGACCTGCTCTACCGTCGCCCCGGCGAAATGGTGACCGTGTGGTTTGATCCAGACCACCTCGACCGCCCCGTGCAGGTCCGGACCATGGACGGGGGCTTTCTTTGCGTGGCGGAGCCCCTAGGAAACCTGGGGTTCCAGAACACGGCCGACGCCCGCGTATGGAAGCGGATGCGGCAACAGAAGATCCGGGCAGTTCAGACCGCAGCCGTCGCCCAGGCCCGCATGGAGGCCCTCGGACGAAAGGTCCGGGCCCTCCCCGGGGACGCCCCCCTCGCTCCCCGCTCCGCCCTGGCCCTTGTCCCGGCCACCGCGGGCGAGCCGCCGGCGGAGGCTACGCCCGATCTGACCGACGCCAACCAGGTCCGCCTGTCCTTTCAAGAACGCATGGAAGCGTTGATGCCGCCCAGCATGCTGGAGCCGGCCTTTGGCGCCCGACCGGAATAGGAGGTGATCATGACGCAGACGCAGAAGCAGGAGCTCAACCTGGTGGAACCCCTCGGCGGAGAAGACCTCCGCCGGCGATTCGCGGAGGAGGTGGCCGAGTCGGGCCTCTCCCAGGCGAAGATCGCCCGGGAGGTGGGCACCAATCCCTCGTACGTGAACCAATACCTCAAGGAAGGGACCTGCGCCGGAGCTCAAGAGGAGTTCGAGGCGAAGGTCCTCCGGTGGGTCCGGACCCGGGAATCCCAGCGGGCGCTGGACCGGATCCTTCCCGGGGAGGACGTGTTCTTCCCAACGCCCACCTCCCGCAGGGTGCTGGCGGCCCTCGCCTACGCGCAGGCGGGGCGGTCCATGGCCGTCGTGTACGGCGGGGCGGGGCTCGGGAAGTCCACGGCGGCGCGGCATTATGCGACGGCCGCCTCCTCCGTATTCCTAGCCACCGTGAGCCCCACCAGCCGGAAGCCGGGAGGTTTGCTCAAGGTCCTCTGCCGCACCCTGGGCCTCAAGGCGAGCATTTGGCCGACCGACATGGAGCGATCCGTCGTGGAGCGGCTCGCGGGCACGCGAGGCCTGCTCATTGTGGACGAGGCCCAGCACCTCACCGTCGAGTCCCTGGAGACCCTGCGGGCCATCCACGACGCCGCCGGCATCGGCCTGGCCCTCCTCGGGAACGAGCGCGTCTACACGCAGATGGTGGGGACCCGGACGGCCGAATTCGCCCAACTGTTCAGCCGCCTGGGCCACCGCGTGAAGCTCGTGAACCAGACCGCGGGCCCTGACGCCGAGGCGCTCCTCGACGCCTGGGTGGCCCCCGTGGAGGCGTCGGCCCGCAAGCGCCTCCTGGGCATCGCCGCCAAGGACGGCGGGCTCAGGCAACTCATGCAGACCCTGAAGATGGCGACCATCGCGGCGGGCGGTGAACGGGTCACCGCGTCGCACGTGACGGGCGCTTTCGCAGATCTTGGAGGTGACGAATGAAGAAGATTCTCGCGGTGCTTCTCGCGGCGGCGCTCCTGGTGCTGGCCGCCCTCCCGGCGCTGGGCGCGATCCCCAACCGCTACCTCGGCGACCGGGCCAAGCCCTTCTCGGTCACGGCCTCGGACGTCGCGGCGACGGTGACCCTCCCCGCGGGCAAGCAGGGCGTCTTTCTCGTGGTGACCAACGACGGGACCGAGGACGTCTACCTCGCCCTCAACCTGGCGGCCACCACCACCGACGGGTTCGTGCTGAAGCCCAACGAGGAGGTCCAGGTGCCCGTGGCGCTGACGAGCCTCGGGTACGTGTGCGACACGGGCAAGACGACGCTCCTGCGCGGCTGGATCCTCTACTACTAAGGAGGCAGACGGTGAAGAAGCTCCTGATCCTGTTGAGCCTGCTCGCGGCCGTGCCCCTGTGGGCAGGCTTCGGCTCGTTGGCGCGCCCCACCCGTCCCGTGACAGACCTCCGCTGTACCAAAGATGGGGTGGACGTGGTCTTGACCTGGACCACCACCCCCACGAGCGCCTACCGGTACGTCGTGTGCCGCGGCGTGCTCCAGCCCAAGTTTCGGGCCGAGAAGGTCGTGGCCGTCCTGCCTCTCGGCAGCACGGGATGGCGGGACT
This sequence comes from uncultured Thermoanaerobaculia bacterium, assembly GCA_964589625.1. GTDB lineage: Bacteria > Acidobacteriota > UBA4820 > UBA4820 > DSQY01 > JBFLVU01. The sequence goes on along the minus strand of CAZPSH010000002.1, from coordinate 52,714 downwards.
ACGGGGCCATCACCCGCACGGTCCTGGGCGTGGCGGTGAACGAGTTCTACCGCGTCTATGCCCTACCCGGGGAGGCCCCGGCCCCCGGATTCTCCCGAAAGGCCAAGGCCGTCCGGCACGAGTATCGAGAACGGCCCCGGGACCGCAGCCAGGTGCTGCGCATGGACGTCTCGAACGGCTCCCAGTTCAACCTAGACCCCCGTGCCGAGGTCATCGGCCGCGACAACGGGTGGCAGATGCCGGGCTCCCGGTCCTCATCCTCGACCTTCCTGTATGACATGGAGAACTTCCCCACACCCGGGGGCGCCGTGGGCCGCGAGGTCTGGCTCTCGGGCCAGCCGGACGAAGCCAAACCCAACACCTGGCTTCACTCGGGCTACTACGCGGGGGTCACCCACACCCCCGCCGGGGGCGACGAAACGGTCGCCGCCTCCACCACCAGAGAACTGTCGGCGCCGGCCGTGAGCCGGGACGGGAACGTCGTCACCGTGACGATCACCGCCCCCCCGCAGGACACGGCCGGGGCCGTCCAGGGCATCCAGTGGTACCGCTCGTACCTGGGGGTGGCCGACGCCGAAACCATGACACTCCTCGCCACGCACCCGCCCACCACCCTGGAGATCCAGGACGACATCACCGCCGTCCCCCCCAACTGGCACGTCTTCTACTTCTACCGCCTCGTCTACAAATCCGGCCTGTCGGACTTCTCCAAGTCCTCCACCTCGCCCCTGCGGCGCTGAGAAGGGAGCCCATGCGCAAAGTGCTCTGGTATATCGAACAGTGGACGCCCGTGGTGGCAATCATCCTCGTGATCCTGGCCACGGTCGCCGTCTCGTGGGCCCACCTCCTCGCGGCCGAGCCCCCGGTCAAGATGGCCTGGACCATGGATCCGGCCTTCTTCCCCCTGCGGAACGCAACCCTCACGGCCTTCCCCGTGGCGGCCTCCGACTTCGAGGTGCCCGTCCGGTGCGCCTACCTCGGGGACCTCGACACCTACGTTTGGCAGTTCAAGGCCCTCGTCCCCGAGGCGTTGAAAAGAGGCGACTGGATCCTGTATGGCCAGGGCCCCGGGGGGCTCACCGTCTGCCAACACGTCTGGCTAGCGCCTGGGACCACCGAGGCTCTTGCTCCCGTCACCTGGGAGCAGGGCGAGGTCTTCAACGTCGGGGCCGGCGCCACCACCACCTTCCCCAAGCCCGCCATCGAGGAATCCCTCGTGGCCCGCTGGGAGATCCTCGTGGACGGGAAGCCGGTAGCCCCCGACGCCGTCGGCCTCATGCCCCCCATGGCCGGCGCCCGCACCGTGCAGCTCCGCGCCGTTCTCGCCGGATCGCCCCTGCACCACGAAATCCTCGGTCCCATGCTCCGGCTCGAGTTCGCCGAGGGCCGCGACACCAAGGAGAACCGCACATGAGAAGGGCCCTCCTTCTCCTGTTCATGGCCGCCCTGGCGCTCCCCGCGCTGGCGCAGGCCACGCCCTGCACTGTCGGGGGCTCGGCCCGCCTCGAGGTCCTGGGCCCCGAAGACCCCACCAACCTCTGGCAGCAGGCGGGCTACGTATCCTTCTGGCTCTCCTCCGACGCCACCGTCGCCGTGGGCGGAAGCCAGGGGGCCCTCCACTACGCCAACGGGCACTTCTCCTCGTGCCTCTCCGGGGTCGCGAACACCTCCTGGCCCGGGGGCGTCTGCCCCGACGAGGGGGCGGAACTCGTGGGGGCCGTCCTGCACTGGTCCGACGAGAACACCCTCGACCAGCGGGCCTACTACGCCGTCGGCACCCTCCTCGCCTCCTCCACCGTGGCCGAAGGCACCTGCACCATGCGCGAGGTCCCCGAACCCGCCGGCACGGTGGACGCAGGGACTGTCACGCTAACCTGGTCCGCCCCTCCGGAGGCCTCGGCCGGCCTGATCACCGGCTACCAGCTCCAGCGCTCCGCCGATGGGATCTCCTTCGCCAACGTCGGCACCGTCGTCACAGACCCGACCACTGCGGACACGCCGGGATCCGGCACCTGGTACTACGCCCTGAAGCTCCGCTTTAAGGGCACCGGATACAACAGATTGACCCCCAAGCGCGGCCATGCCGTGCAGGTGGTGGTGCCGTGAGCGGGCATCTCCACCTTGTGGAGTCCCGGACCGGGGAGGGGGCGGTGCCCCCTCCCCCCACGGCCGTCTTCGCCGAAGTCGAGGCCTCCTTCCGCCTCGAAGCCGACGAGGCCCTGCGGACCTTCGTGTCCTATCGGAACCTCCTGTCCGAAGAGATGCTCCAGGGCTCCGTCCACGAGGACACCCTCAAACAGGCGAGCCTCGCCCTGCAACTGGCAGGCGAGCGATTCCGGGAGTGGGCCCGCGCCTTCGCCGCCCTTCAACGGGCCGAAGGCCGCTGGGCGCCCAGACCCCAGGGAGAGACCGGCGCATGACGTACAGCGACGAACACCTCAACCATTACGGAGAGCGCTTCACCACGATGGGTCTGGCCCGCACGGGCCTGACCTTCGACCGCTACCTCACCAACCCCCGGCACTACGAGGGCCTGCTCGTCACCGCCCTTCGGGCGGCGCCCGTGCTCAAACGGGGCCTGCCGGCCCTGTCCGGCTGTTGCCCCGAGGGGGGCGCCAACCTCCTCCCCTTCGTCTCCGGAGGCCGGCCGTGAGCGGGGCCCTCGCCCTCTCCGACATCGAGCGCATGGCCGAGGCCTACGCCGCCGCCCACGAGGACCTGAGACGGGACCTCGAGGTCCTTGAAGGGGCCATCCGCCAAGCCAAGCGGGCCATGGTCCCGAATCTCCTGCGGCGGGCCGCCGCGGCCGCCGGCGCCAAGGCGGCCTTGCGCAAGGCCGTCGAGGAAAACCCTTCCCTCTTCGGCAAGCCCCGAACCCGCGTGGCCCACGGGGTACAGGTGGGGTATCGCAAGGCCAAGGGCAAGCTGACGATCGAGGACGAGAGCCTGACCCTCAAGCTCATCCGGAAGCACTTCGCCGACCAGGCCGACGTACTCATCGAGACCACCGAAAAGCCCGTCAAATCGGCCCTGAACCAGCTCCCTGCGGCGGACCTCAAGCGCGTGGCCGTCACCGTCCAGGAGGCCGGCGACGAGGTCGTCGTCAAGGTCATCGAGGGCGAAGTCGAGAAGCTTGTGGATGCCTTTCTCCACGAGGCCGACGCCCAGGGCCTGGGGGACTGACATGCTCAAGGCGGCGCGCCTCCAGACGAGCGACCGGCTGAAGCGGGTGGACGACCTCCTCTCCGACGGCCACGAGTACTCCACCCTGGAAATCGCCCTGAACGCACGCGTGTGCGCCGTCAACTCCTGCATCGCCGAACTGCGCGCCAACGGGCGGCCCATCCACTGCCGCCGCGTCGGCGACCTTTGGTTTTACCGGCGGGTGGACGTCTCCCCCCGCCTCTTCCGGAACCGGTAGGAGAGCCCCATGACCGCCCCCGCCAAACCCCGCCGTACCCTGGATTCCAGAACTCGGGAGATCATGTGGATCCACATGGCCAAGGCCCACTTCGGGTGGGACGACGACCTCTACCGCGACGTCCTCGAGGACGTGGGCGGGGCCCGGTCCGCCAAGGACCTCACCCCCCTCGGCCGCGCACGCGTCCTGAAGCACATGGAGCGCCTCGGCTGGCACCCCAAGCGACAGCCGCGGCGCTTCCAGAAGGGCCCCCGTCCCGACTCCTCCCGCGCGCGCTACCTCGCCAAAATCGACGCCATGCTCTACGAGGCCGGCCGGGAACGGGCCTACGCCGTCGGGATCCTCAAGCAGATGTTCGGGGCGGGCGCGCCCGACCGCCTCGAATGGGCCGAGCCCGCCCAGCTCCACAAGCTCGTCGCCGCCCTCGTCTACGACCAGCGGCGCCGGAAGGGAGGCCCCCGGTGAGCACATGGGACCGGATCTTCCACCGCCTCGGCGCCACCCCCACCCGCGCCCTCATGGAGCGCTTCGGAGGCCGCCGCCTGTACATCCCCGCCCGGATCCCCGCGGACCACCCCCTGCGCGAGATCCTCGCCCCGCAAGCCTGCGACCTCCTCTGCCGTGATTGGGGCTCCTCCATCCTCCACGTGCCGCGCCTGGGCTCCCTCGGCCAGCGCGAAGAGCGCAAACAGGCCGTCCTGGACGCCCTGGCCGCCGGCGCCCCCATCGCCTCCGTCGCCGCCCGCTTCGGCCTGAGCGAACGGTGGGTCTACCAGATCGCCCACGAAGCCCAGCGGCCCTTGTTTTCCGAGGAGGACGCCCCGTGACAAAAATGGCCGAGCCGGCCCCGCGCAGCCTCACAGGCCTGCGCCCCTGCCCCTTCTGCGGGAGCGTCCGCCTCTCCTCCATCACCCTGCGGGACCAGACCACCCGCGCCCTGCGGCCCCTGCTCCTCCAGTGCAACGACTGCGGCGCAACGGGCCCCATCGGAAAGAGCCTGGACGAGATCCGCCGCCTGTGGGACGTGCGGGCCCAAGAGGTCTAGCCATGCCCTTGACACGCGCCGGGTCCGGGCGCTACATTCCCGGTGGCTGGGGAGTGCCCAGCCCGGGTCTAGCAGCCCGGACCAGAGGCGCGAAGGCGCCGCAGGCGCCATTTTTGTTCGCGCAAGCAGGCCCCTCTTCTGGGCGGCCTGCGGGGAGCCGAAAGGCTCGCCGGTCCTCTGGCCGGTCTGCTAGCCCGCAGGTCGCCCACCCCTCTAGCAGGGGGCGGGCGGGAACACCCACCGCTCCAGAGGAGGCCCGAATGGCGGAATCTAAACCCCAAACCCCACAAGACCTGTTCACCAGCGAAGCACACCTCAACATGGTGGACCACTTCGAGAGGGCCCGCGCCGTCCTCTCGCACACGCTGGAGTCCCTCCCGAACGTCAACGATGCCCGGGAGGTGGCCTACAGCAAGCTGAGCCACGCCACGTGGCTTATCTCGGCCGCCGAGGAGCTCCTCGGCCTCGGGAGAGCCGACCTGGACCGGCTCGAAGCTCTGGTGTTTCCCGTGGGAGGTAACCCATGACCACGCAAGCCATTGTCCTGCCTGAGCCCAAATCGCTTCCCTTGATGACCTACAAGTCCCAACCGGTCGCCACAACGGAAATGCTGGCGCGCTATTTTGATGCGACAGGCGTTGCGCTCAAGAGGATTTTTGCCGACGCAATTTTGCGTCGGCGTCTTATGTGGACGCCCAGGGGAAGGTGCGACCGATGATCGAGATGACGGAGGAAGGCTTTTATTTCCTCGCGATGGGGTTTACGGGGAGAGAGGCGGCGCGCTTTAAGGTCGCTTTCATTAATGCCTTCAGCAGAATGAGGCAAGCGTTGGCGAGTCAGATAACGCAGGCTCAAGCGGCGCTGCCTGAAACGCTGACCGCCGAGGACTTCGAGAAGCTCCTGGCTCGGCCCGTGGTCCTGACGGGCAAAGAGTACCTGACCCTCCGGGCTTCCGCGGCGAACCGAAACCCGGCCTTGCACCTCGTCGCACCCGCGGCGGACGTCCCCAAGGAGAAACCCTACGGCATCCACCACAAGCTCACGCGCTCCGAGAAGCTGGAGATCGGCAAGCTGGCTGACAAGGGGTTTTCGGGGCAGGCCATCGCCGACAGGCTGGAGCGGAACCAGAGCACGATCTGCCGGTATCTCCGCAAGAGGCGGCGGCACGGGCATTAAGTGAACCGGCTCAGAATTGAGCCGGTCTGAGTGCCAGAGGGCGGGGCTTCGCGGCCCCGCCCTTTTTCGTCGCTTGCGTTCGGTTTGAGGGGGCGTTATATTCGGGTTGCGGCGCACGTGACGCGGTGCAATTCTCCCGTCCGTGACCGCTCTCGGCCCGGGTGGCCCGGGGGCGGGAGTATGTAGGGTTTGCGGGAGGCCCTACCGGGCGCCGCTTTCCCCTTCAGCCTGGGGCCTGATGAGCGCGCCACGCTTCATCATGCGGCGCACCTCGGAGGCGTCCGCCATGTGCAGCGTGGTGAGGTAGAGTTTGCCGCGCTGCTCGTCGGTCTTGACGGCCGCCTTCCAGACCTTGCCGTTCCGGTCCAGGAGAAAGACCAGGTTCCGGTCGCGGTCGGCGATCACCATTCCCCGCTCCAAGACCTCGGGCAGGATCTGGCGGTAAGCGTCCGCGTCCAGTTCGGGGTGGCGCCCCGCCTGCTTGTCCATGGTCGCCTTCGAGAGCCGCACCACCTGAGTCTTGGCGTCCAGCTTTCCCTGGACCTCCTTGTCCACAACGCCGCCGGGGATCTCGCCCTGGCCGTCCTTCAGCCACTCGTCGAGGATGGGGCTGGCCATGACCTGGCGCACGGAGGCGCGGGCGAGAGCCGTGCCGGCGGCGGCGGCCTTATCGGTGAGGGCGGTGCGCAGCAGGGCCTGCCGGTCCTTCCCCGGGTTGCGCGCCCACGCGGGGTCGAGGCCCTGGTCCACCGTCTCGACGACGCCGGTCCGCTTGTTAACCCACTCCCTGGGATGCTCGGCGGGCGCCTCCGTCCGGGTGCCCTCCCGGCCCGAGAGCCGGGCGTGCTCCGAGGGGCCCACCTGGCGCACCCAGCACTTGCAGCCCCAGCCGTTCGGGGGCATGTGGGTCTCCCACCAGGGGTCATCCGCGCATAGGAGGGTACCGCTCCAGGCCACGTGCTCGGGCCGGTGGTGGAGGCTCGGGCCGAGCTGGTAGAGCAGGTAGGGCAGGGCGTCCTTCGTGCGCTGGATGCGGTCCCACTGTCCCGCGGCGTAGGCGGCGCGTGTGTTGGCGTCGAAAATCGTCCGCAGGCGGCGGGGGGAGCCGAGCCGGGCCGTCACGCTCTCGCCCGTCTTTGGGTCCACGGCCTCCCTCGTGCCCCACCAGCCCTTCTTCTGGAGCACTGGGGCGAGGTCCTTCTTGAACTGCTGGAAGGTCTGGCCCTTCGCGAGGGCCGAGTCCAGGGCGCCCCGGATGTCATCCAGGATGTCGAGCTGCATGGCCTTGGCGACCGTGAAGGCGCTGGCGTGCTCCTCGCCCCAGACGTCCTGGTAGGAGAATCCGGGGCGCAGGTCCTTGCCCCGGAGGTAGTCGAGGGCGCCCTGCGGAACCGGGCCTCGGAACGCATAGCCGGGCCGTGGCTGGGTCAAAGGGGCCTCCCTAGGGGTTCGGGCCGGGGTCCCCGAGCGCGCGCGCCTTAAAGGCCTTCAGCGCGAGGGATCGGACGAGGCCCGCCGTGTCCATCGTGTCGAGGAGCCCGGGGAGCTTCGCGAGAAACTCGGCTTCCGTGGCGCAGGCATCGGCGAGCGCCTGAATGGGGTCCATGACCGGGGCCAGAATGGGCTCCCAGTCGTCGGGGGGCTCCAAGAGCGCGTCCAGCTCGTCCTGGTCCGGAGAGGGGGTCCCCTCCGGCCCCCCGGCCTGGTTCCGCGCCTTGGCCGGTGCGGCGTGTCGGTTCGCGGCGGCCGCCGGCGCGCCCAAGATCTCCGCGTCCCCCTTCTTCGGCGGATCCGGGAGGCCCAACTTGTCCCGCACGACGGAGGCCTCCACCCGCAGGCCCAGGGGCACGAGCTTGGCGAGGGCGTCGGCCAGGGCCCCGATGTCCTCGGGGTCTTTGACGAAGAGCTGGAAGGCCGGGTACCGATCCTGGGGACCCCAGTTCAGATCCACGAAGGGCTTGACGAGGTGGCGGTTGATCGTGTTGCTGAGGGCCTTGGCGTCGGCCCTTTTGATGTCCTGCCGCACCTCCTCCTGGCTCGCCTCGTTGCCGAGCTTCCCGGGGGTGCCCTCGGTGGAGGCCGTCTGGCCGAGCACGGCCTTGCTCGTCTGCTTGTCGAGCCACTCCGCGAGGGTCTGGAAAAGGTCGCCGCTGGCGTTGCCCTTCATGGCATCTTGGAACTCGATGCGCATGGAATCGGGCAGAATGGCGGCGGCATCCATCCCCAGGTTGGCGACGGCCGTGCGCAAGACCTTGAGGTCCTCCGCCGTGGCGGCGGGGCCGTAGCGGCCAATCCGCAGGGGCATACCGTACACCTCGGCGAAGGCGAGCCAGTCCGTGAGGTCGTAGCTCTTGCACATGTAGGTGACGGCGGCCAGGCGGGCAAGGCCCCCGCGCAAGGGGAACCCGGTCTTGAGCCGCGGGAAGTGCACGACGAATTTGAAGGGTGGCAAGGGGATGCCGTAGACCGTGTCTGCCTCGTCCAGGAGTCGGACCTGCCGGCCGCTCTCCCGGTCGAAAACGAAGAACCGCGGGTCCCGCCACTCGTAATCCCTGGGCCACCACTGTTTCCCGGACGTGTCCCAGAGAATCTCGCAGACCGAGAAGCCCTTTCCGAGGCCATCCAGCAGGTCGTCCACGAGTTCCCCGAATTCAGGCCGGCGCGTCAGCTCGCGCACGGCGTCGGCGATCTCGGCGTCGAGGCCCTCGTCGGCCGCGGCTTCCACCATGAGTGGGAGACCTGAAACGGCCCGCTTCCGGGTGCCCAGGACCGATCCGTAGTGGGGCTCCCGCTCCTCCATTTCCTCGGCGAGGGTCAGATACTCGTGGGCGTCGCCCTCGCCGGCCGCCCGCAGGATCCTCGCCAGCCGCTCCGGAGTGAGCCCCCCCCCGACGGGATTGTGCCACGGGGTGCGGACCCCCACGAGGGTGGGGGCGGCGATCTCCCGCTTCAAAGAGTCCGTGCGGACCGGCTGGCCCCAGGCGTCGTAGAGCGTCATCCGAAGAGTCCTCCATGGGCCTTGAATCCGGCCGTCACGCGCACCGAGCGCTCGGCGCGGTCCCTATCCTCCCCCCGCCGCACCGTTACGGGCTCGTACCCGAACAGCTCCGGGCCGTCTTGACGGGAGGCCCAGTACCCGAGAAGCAGGGCCATACCCGCGTCGCCATGCCGCTTGAGCCCGCGCTCGTCGGCCTGCCGGGCGTCCGGCAGGCGGGGCACGCCGTTGACGACCTTGAACGCGCGCAAGTCCTTATGGACGTCGGCATCACGAGGAACGATGATGGTGCCGTCCTCGAACGCCGCCTTGAAGGGCGCCGTGTTCTCCGCATACCAGGAGGGGGAGAGCCACACCTCGTGGATTCTCGCGCCGTACCGGAGGGCGGCCACCTCGGCGATGTACTGCCCGTTCCCTCGGGCATCCACCGCGCCCGCCCCAAACTGGGGCAGGCGGTCCGCCATGTAGAAAAGGGCCCGCTCCTGCTGGCGGAAGGGCATGTTGCGGAGCTCGACGAGGAACGGGAATCGTCGGGTCATGTCCTGCTGCATCTGCCAGGGGGCGAAGACCGACAGGTCGCCGGTCCGCCCGAAGTCCCACCCGAAGCCGCTTGTGCTCTTGGGGTCAAGCGCCGCCAGCAGGGGGGCGACGTCGCCCTGGAGCCAATCGTCCACGACCGCCTGCCTCTCCGCTTCGGAGACCGCGAGGAAGTTTTCCGGGGCGGACCACCGCAACACCGGCAGTTCCTGCATCCTCGCTTCGATCAGGTGGCCGGGCAGCCACGAGCCCTCGCTGTGACGAGGGACGCAGAACAGCTCTTCCTGGGCGTCGTCCCCGTAGAACTCGATCAGCTCATCCCGCCACGCGGCCTCGGCATCCGAACTCCAGGGCGCGCCCTGGACGAGGCAGATCCGCTTGTAGAGGCCGGCCGACAGGGCGTCATCCAGAGTGACGCGGTGTAGGCTGTACGGCTTCCTCCCCGCTCGAACGTCCGTGACGAGGCTGTTAAAGGGGTTGTCCACCCCGTTGTGGGTGGAGATGACATGCACCTGGCCGCCCCACATAAGCATAGCCAATGCCGCCTTGAGGAGCTCCGCCAGGCTGTCGTGAAACGCGGCCTCGTCCAGGACGATCCGGCCCTGCTTGCCGCGCAGGTTGGAGGGGCGGCTGGACAGCGCCGTCACGCGAAATCCCGAAGGGTATTGAATGCGGAAGGCCTGAATGTCCCGGCCCTCGTCCTCGATGACCAGCTCCTCCAGCGCGGAGGCGGCGAGTTGATAGTGACGGGACCAGTCGGCGCTGTCTCGTATGAACTCCTGGGCCATTTCCCGGTTGTAGCCAACGTACCAGGAGTCCATCCCCCTCGAGGCGGCAGCGAGAAGGGCGCAGTCCGCGGCCTCGCACCAGGAGATCCCGACGCGGCGGCTCTTCTCGATCACCTTCACCGGCGAGGGATCCTGACACCACGCGCGCTGGTACGGGAGGAGGGCGAAGGGAACGGTCATGGGGCGATGCCGAGGATCTGCCGCCGAATGGCGTCGGCGGCGGCGTCCGACAGCCCGCCCTTTCTGACCGTGGCCACCACGTCCTCGGCCGCTTGAATCGCGCGGGCCTTTACTTCAGAGGCGAACCGCTTTTGGCTGACGCTGGCGCGGCCGACGTCGGCGATGGAGCGCGCGGCCGAGGATAGCAGCTTGACGCGTTCCGCGGGTTCGGCATCGCCAGCCTCCTGAAGGGCCAGCAGCGCTTCGAAGAGGTCCGTCTGCACGAGGCTGATGACGGCCGCCGACCGGGCGTCTTCTTCGTCGGGCGCCGCTTCCGCAATGAGCTGGGCGGCCTGGGTGGACGCCTTGATGGCGGAGATCTTCCGTTCCAGGGTCTGTCCGTAGCGGTGCAGGGAGCTCTTGGAAATCTCGTAGCCCTGCTCCGTCAGCCATTCGGCGAGGGCCGTGTAGCCCGCGAAGCCGCCCTGGACCAGGCGGGCTTCCAGAGCGCGACGCACCTCCTCCGGGAGCTGGGTCACGGCGGGCCGCTGGGGCATGGCCTCACCAGTCCCTGGGCGGGCGCGCGATGCCGGATTCACATGCGACGGCGTATTCCACCACGTCCACGCCGTCGCGGGTCAGCTCGGCGCGCCAAGTCGGGCCGTCCTTGCCGTGGATCCTCACCAGACCCCGGATCTCGAGGTACGCAAGTTCCCTCCGGACCTGACTTGGGGTGGCGGGCAGGTCCACGTCCTGACAGATGCGCAGCAGGAGCGATTCCAGCACCGGCAGAGGGCGGCCCGCGTCCAGGGCGCGCAGGAGCCGCCACCGGATCTCCTCACGCTGTGCTTTCTCCAGATCGATCTCGGGCATGGGTCCCCCTTCACTCCTTGCGATTGAGGTGCGCGTCAAACTTTTCGTTGAGCCGGTCGAGCTTGGCATCGATAGAGGCACTGAAGCGGATCCAGTCCTCCCGCCGCACGTACTCGTTCGGCAACTGCCCTTCCAGCCGGAGGATCTGCCGCTCCAGATTCGCGTGGGCCACCTCGTTGTCCGCGTGGTCTTTGCTGTTCTCCCGCAGGGCCTCGTCGACGCGGTGCATCTCCCGGAGCGAGAGCCACTTGATCGCGGCAAGAAAAAGGCCGGTCCACCCTGCGAGGATGCCGGCCATGACCTTGACGGCTGTCCAATCCACGTTGAGGACGTATCCCTGGGGGTCGGGCAAGACGGCGCCCTTTCTATCCGGCGAGGCTCTCCGGGAGTCCGTCCCGGAGACAGCAGCTTAGTTGCAGGGCGGGGTCCGTGGTATTGCGCGACAGGCGATAGACCCAAGCCAGGCGGTCGGCACGAGTGGAGTGTCCCGCCGCGAGGAGCCGGTCGAAACATCGCCGCAAGTAGAGCAACACCAGTTCCGAGCAGATGACCCCGAGAGGGAGCAGGTTCACCGGGTCCCGGCCCCTCAACCGTCGCCAGAAGAGAACGGGCAGGAAGGCGAGAATCTGGCCCCAGCCGTACGCGGCGTGGTTGTACCGGGTCCAAATGTAATGGAGGGCCTCCCTGCGGATCTCCTTGGGGACGTCGGGAGCAAAGACCACCAGGTCACCGGCATCGAACCGGGTGCGATACACCTCGATGGGGCGGACCTTTGTTTTTTCGAGCGCCTCGATGACCTGCGTTCTGGACAGCACGAGGAGCGAGTGGCTGGGGGTCTGGAGCCCCATGAGATCCCTCCGGGCGGTCAGGTGGGCAATGCTGTCGGAGAGGAACCCATCGCCCCGCAGAAACCCGATGTCCCCGGGCCGGATGTCTTGCCAGCGCTCCACCCTCTGCATGAGACGCCCCTGAATAAGGGGCCGCTGTTTTCGACGCGCGGGCACAGCGGCCGAAGCCCGCACCGGAAAGGAGAGCCGCCTAGAAGCGGTAGCCCAGGGCCAGGCGGGTTTCGACCACGTTGGCCTGGGGAACCAGGAACCGACTGACGTGACGGAAGGCTACCTGGCCGTTGAGAAACCAGCGGGCCGTCAAATCATAATCGAGCCCCACGGCGCCCATCACCCCGAGCCGCTCCAGTTCCCCATGGAAGTAGCCGGTGGGGCCGATTAGGGTGTAGACGCAGGCCCGTTCCCCCGGGTTAACGGTGCAGCGGTAGGCGAGATCCACCAGGGTGTACTCGTACGAAAAGGCCGGAGCGTCGAATGTGTCGAAGTCGTGGCGCCTGGCCCATTCGACGAGGGTCGCCCCGTCCCGCGCGATGGCCACAGTGACCCCGTGGCGGGGGGTGAGGTATACACTCCCAGCCAGGGACACTTGCCATTGCGTCGAGTCGAGGCTGTAGGCGTAGTTGCCGGAGCCCGTCCAGAGGTGGCCCGTGCCGATCTGGACCGAGAAAGCCGGAGCCTTCGCGGGCGTTTCCGCGGAGGCCGGGACCATCAGGGCGAGGCACAGACTCGAAAGGAGTACGGTGATCCACAGGAATGGCCGTCTCATGCGTTTTCCTCCTTGCCTAGAAACGACACGAACCCCGCCCACGGAGCCGATGGGGCGGGCGGCGCGAATGCGGCCGTAGACGGCGAGCGCCGCCCCCCCCATCGTCAGCAGGTCGCTCGTCAGCCCGTCGAGATCCAAACCGTCGACCTCAATGCCGTGCATTCTCAGGACCTGGGCCAACAGGACGGCGACCACGCCCCAGAAGGTTCGGCTGGCCAGGAGGTCCTTCGGGCTCATCGGGGGTTCTCGCGCATCTGAAAGTGGGCCGGGTCCCCGAAACGTTTTCCGGCGGCCAACCCCAGGGCCTCGGCGAGCCGAGCGATCTCCTCCCAATCGGGAATCTGGTCCTCGTCGGAGTCGGCCTTCGGATCCCACACGAGGCCCTCCTTGTTGCGCAGGGCCAAGTCGTACGCGCGCCCGAGGCCGTCCGGGCCAGGGAAATGGCGGGAGCGCTGCGACCAGGTGACGGGGAAGGAGTTCTGCCGCTGTGTGACAGGGGGTAATCCCGCGTCCGCGCGGAGCCGGTTAACCTCGCTCAAAGGACGGCGCCCTTGGGCATACAGGGCGGCCTGTTCTGTGGGGGTTCGCAGGGTCCAGGTGACAAACACGTCAAAGCCATCCCGGCGGCACGCCTCCATGTGTTCCTGGCACAGGGTCCGCAGGGTGGGGGTCAGGGCATTCACGTCCCGGCAGGGCATGGGGCCTCCCTTCTCCTACTTCTAAACATGAGCGCCCGCCCTTCCTCTGTCTATGCTGAAGACTTCAGCATAGACAGAGCTCCCTCGCCGCCCTACTGTCTCAGTATGCGAGCGACGGCGTGCGCCTGGAACGTCGAAATCCACATGGACGGAATCTCCGTTCCCGCCTGGATCGAGTTGATCCCGGCCGGCACGGTCGTGGGGCGGGACGGGAGGGCGTGGACAAACAGCGCCCCGGACGACATCGTGCGGGCCGCGCAGGACTCCGGAAAAGACATCGTGGTGGACTGGGAACACGCCACGGACCAGCGGGCAACGGCCGGGCTGGAGGCGCCAGCGGCAGGGTGGGTGAAGGAGCTGCAAGCCCGCCAGGGCGCCATCTGGGGGCGTGTCGAGTGGACACCCAGGGCCGCCGACCAGATCGCGCGCAAGGAGTACCGCTACATTTCCCCCACCTTCTGGTATGACAAACTCACGGGGGCAATCCTGTCGCTCTCGTCCGTGGCGTTGACAAATTGCCCTAACCTGCACCTGCCTGCGCTGAACCGCGAGCAGGCGCCCGCAAAGCACGCTCACACGGAGGTCCCCATGAAGAAGCTGTTGGAGGCCCTGGGCCTGAAGCCCGAGGCGACGGAGGACGACGCCGTCCAGGCGGTGCGGACCCTGCAAGGGGACCTCGTCACCGCGAAGGCGGCCAACCGGGAACAGGCGCCGAGCCTCGACAAGTACGTCCCCCGGGCGGACTACGAGGCCATGCAGGCGCGGGCCGCGAACGCCGAACGGACACTCTCCGAAAGGGAGGCGGCCCAGGCGGAAGCGGCCATCGAGGCGGCTGTGGCCGACGCCGTTAAGGCGGGGAAAATCACCCCCGCCACGGTGGAGTACCACAAGGCGCAGTGCCGCACCGAGGGGGGGCTGAATCGGTTCAATGCCTTCGTGGCGGCCGCCCCGGCGATCACGGGCGAAAGCGGTCTCGACGGCAAGCGCCCGCCCGCCGCCGGTACGGTGAAGGCGCTCAATGCCGAGCAGAAGCAGGTCTGCGCGGCCCTGGGCCTGTCCGAAGAGCAGTACCTGCAGTCCGTGGAGGTGAACTGACATGGCCCTCTCCGCCGATCGACCGACCCCGGAACGCGACGGAAAGACCTTCGTGTTCCCCGTGGCTGCCGCCGTGAAGATCTACGCCGGCGCCCTCGTCGCCCTCTCCGCCACGGGCTTCGCTACCCCCGGCGCCACCGCCGCGACCCTCAAGGGGCTCGGCCGGGCCGAGGATCAGGCCGACAACACATCCGGTGCCGCGGGGGACGTTCTCGTGAGGGTCGCCCGGGGCCTGTTCCGCTTCGCGAACAGCGCCGGCGCGGACGAAATTACCCTCGCCGACGTGGGTGCCACCTGCTACATCGTGGACGACCAGACGGTCGCCAAGACCAACGGCACGGGCACCCGGTCCATGGCGGGCACCGTCAGGGACGTGGACGCGTCCGGTGTCTGGGTCGAGTTCTAGGAGGCCGCCGTGATCATCAACCGAACGAACCTGTCCGCCCTTTTCACCGGCTTCAAAGTCGTTTTCACGGAGGCATTCCAGGCCGCTCAGAGCCAGTTCGACCGGGTCGCCATGACCGTGCCCTCGAGCACGTCCAAGGAGACCTACGCATGGCTGGGCACCGTCACCCGCTTCCGAGAATGGCTCGGCGACCGGGTCATCCAGAACCTGGCCACCCACGACTTCACGATCAAGAACCGCTCCTTCGAAAACACGGTGGGCGTGGACCGGGACGACATCGAGGACGACGCCATCGGGATCTACCGCCCCATCCTGGCCCAGCTCGGCCAGGACGCGAAGACACACCCCGACGAACTCGTGTTCTCCCTGCTCGCCGCGGGGTTCGACAGCGCCTGCTACGACGGGCAGTACTTTTTCGACGCGGACCACCCCGTCCTCGACGAACACGGCGCCATCCAGAGCGCGTCGAACGTCCAGGCCGGGGCGGCCACGCCCTGGTTTCTGCTCGACACGACGAAGGCCATCAAGCCCTTCATCTTCCAGAAGCGGAAGGACTACAAGTTCGTGGCCATGGACCAGGAGACCGACGAGGCGGTCTTCTCCCGCAAGCAGTTCCGCTACGGGGTGGATGCCCGGTGCAATGTTGGCTACGGCCTGTGGCAGCTCGCCTTCGGCAGCAAAGCCGCGCTGGACGAAACCAACTTCAGCGCCGCCCGCGCAGCCATGATGTCGCTCAAGGGCGACAACGGCAAACCGCTGGCCGTCCGGCCCAACCTCCTCGTGGTGCCGCCGTCGCTGGAGACCGCGGCCAAGAAGCTCGTGATGGCGGAGAATACGGCCAACGGCGCCACGAACATCCTAAAGGGCGCCGCCGACGTGCTCGTCTGCCCTTGGCTCGCGTGAGGATCTGAACCATGACGAAGAATCCCCCCAAAGCCTCCGAATCCGGCGCATCCCAGGGCAAAGGATTTCTGCAGATCACCTCCCGGCGCGGCGGCTTCCGCCGCGCCGGGAGGGCTTGGCCCGCCGGCCCCATCACGGTGGAGGCCGCGGCATTCAGCGCTGGCCAGGTCCAAGCCCTCATGGACGAACCGATGCTCACCGTGGTGGTCGTCGGTGCGGATAAGGCCACGCCCCCCCAGGAGTGAACCGTGCCCTACGCCACCGCCCAAGACATCGTGGATCGCCTCCCCAACGGTCCGGAGGGCTTGCTCCTCCTGGCCGATCGGGACGGCGACGGCGTGGCCGATGAGGCGGTGGTGTCCGGCGCCCTGGGTGACGCGGCGGACGAGATCGACAGCTATCTGGCCGCTGTGTACACCCTGCCCTTGCCCTCCGTGCCGCCCGTGCTTGTCCGCCTCAGCGTCGACATCGCCATCTATCGCATGGCGGCCGATGCGGCGAGGGCGACGGACGAACACCGCGTCCGCTATGAAGATGCGGTGAAGCTCCTGCAATCCATCTCGCGGCGCACGGCCGCTCTCCCGCTGCCGGACGGCGTCGAGCCTCCGGCGGCGCACATCGCCACCTTCAGCGCCGGTCCTCGGCTCTTCAAACGCGGAGGCTTGCCGTGACCGGCGCGGCCGTGCAGATCCGGATCGAGGGTGGGGATCGCCCGAGGGCCCGCTTGGAGCGCCTCCTGGCGCGGGCCGGAGGTCCCTCCCAGCGGGACCTCCTGGGCCGCCTGGGGGCCCTCGTGGAAAGCCAGACCCGGCGGCGCATCCAGGACGGCGGACCGGATCCGGACGGCCGCCCTTGGGAGCCCCTGTCGCCGGGGTACGCGGCCTGGAAGGCGGGGCGCTCCAGCGGGAAGATTTTGAGCCTGCACGGTCCCCTCCGCGACAGCCTGACGCATGAGGTGGTCTCCACGGAGGAGGCGCGCGTCGGATCGGGTCTCGTTTATGCCGCGATCCACCAGTTCGGGGGGCTGGCGGGCCGTGGGCACGTCCGGAGCGCCCGGAGCGGGGCCGAGTCGGGGGGCGCCTGGATCCCTGCACGGGCGTACTTGGGTGTCAGCGCGAACGACCTCGACGATCTTCAAGACGAACTGGACGCCTGGGCCGACGACCTGGTAGAGGGTCGCCCATGATGCTCAACGGCGCCCTCGATGCGATCGCTGCTCGCATGGCCCAGGCCTTCCCGGCCCTAAAGACGTGCGAGGTCCACGCCGGCCGGTTCGACGCCGATGAGCTCGCTCGCATCAGTGCGCGAGTCCCCGCGCTGTTCGTTTCCTGCCTTGGCATTCCGAAGGTGACCAACGCTGGCACAGAGCAGGCCGATGCCGACGCCGCCCTGGCCGTCTTCGTACTGCTGGGGTCCTCGCCTGGCCTCCCCCGGGACGTGGCGGCGCGCAACGTGGTGGAGGCGCTGGTGGTCCTGGTGCAAAACGAGCGTTGGGGCCTGTCTGGCTGCGGAGAGACCCGCGAGATCCGCGCCGAAAACCTCTACGGGGGGAAGATCGACGCCCAGGGCGTGGCCCTGTGGGCAGTGTCGTGGCGCCAGCTCCTGCGACTGGGCGCGTCGTGCTTCGACGAGAGCGGCACCGTCCCCTCGCACTTGTACCTGGGCATCGATCCCGACATCGGGCCGGACCACGTGGACGACTACCTGGAGGTAACATAGTGGGCTCCTTCCAGGACGCCGACCTCCATCGCAGGGTGCACCACCTCATCCTCGCCGGCACGGTGGAGGAAGTGGACCTGTCTACGGCCCGGGCCCGTGTAAAGGTCGGGGACCTGGTCACGGACCTTCTCCCGTGGCTCACGCGCAGGGCCGGGCCGGACGCGGACTGGTGGCCCGTGGAGGTCGGGGAGCAGGTGGTTCTACTGTGTCCGTCGGGGGACCCGGCGTGCGGATGGATCCTGCCTGCCCGGTACACCGCTGCGTTCGCCCCCCCCTCGTCCCGGGTCGGTATCCACCTCGTAACATACGAGGACGGCGCAGTCGTCTCCTACGACCGTGTGAACCACCGCTTGGAGGCGGTCCTTCCGGAGGGGGGTAGCGCGGTGCTTGTGGCACCAGCCGGTGCGACGATCCGGGGAGACGTAACGCTCGAAGGGAACCTGTCCGTCTCTGGAGACGCTCGCGTGGGCGGGGAGGTCTGGGCCGGCGGCGACGTGGTGGCCGGAGAGATCTCGTTGCAAACCCACGTCCACGGCGGAGTAGAGGCCGGCGGCGCCCAGACGGGAGGCCCCCAGTGACCGGCATGGGCGCACCCACAGGCGCGGCCGTCCGCGGGATGGACCACCTTCGGCAGAGTGTGGAGGACATTCTCCGCACCCCGATCGGATCGCGCGTCATGCGCCGGGCGTACGGGTCCAGGCTTTTCAACCTGGTGGACCGGCCGATGACGGCGGGGCTCCTGATGGAAGTGCACGCCGCGACCGCCGAAGCCCTCGCACGTTGGGAGCCGCGCCTAGTCGTGGAGCGAGTGCAGGCACTCGTGCCGGGCGCCGGGCACCTGGAGGTCACCGTGACGGGGCGGATTGCCGCCGACGGGACGCCGACGGTCCTGGGGGTATCACTATGACGGCGGTCCTCGACCTCTCCAGCCTCCCGGCCCCGACGATCGTGGAAGCCCTCTCCTTTGAGAGCATTTTGGCTGCGCTGAAGGCGGACTTAACCGCCCGATTCCCCGGCTTCGACGCGTTGGAGCTGGAGAGCGAGCCCGCCACGAAGCTTCTGGAGGTGTGCGCCTACCGGGAGATGCTCCTGCGGACCCGCGTGAACGACGCGGCCAAGGCCGTGATGTTGGCGTACGCCGTCGGGTCCGACCTCGACCAAATTGCGGCCCGATTCGAAGTGGCCCGGTTGGCCGCGGAATCCGACGCGGACTTCCGCGCCCGCATTCAGCAGGCCTACCACCGCGTGGCGGCCGCCGGGCCGGTGGGCGCCTACCGCGCCCACGCACTGGCCGCGGGCACTCAAGTCAAAGACGTGGCCGTGTCCTCCCCCTCCGAAGGTTCGGTCCGCGTGTGCGTCTTGGCCCACGAGTGGGTGGCCGTGAGCGAGGTGGACCCGGATGAGGCGCTCCTTGGGGCGGTGGCATTCCCCGACGTCTCGGCCCCTGCCGGCTACACCACGGTCGTTAGCCACGGTTCCCAGGGGCCCTTGGGCGCTGTGGCCCTTGCGCTGAGTCACGAGGATGTAAGACCCCTCACCGACCATGTGGTTGTCGCCGCGCCCACTCTCCGGCCCTTCGAGATTCGGGCCACCCTCACGCTCTACCCCGGGCCGGACACGGAGCCCGTGCTGTCCGCCGCCGCCGAAGGTCTCGATGCCTACCTCGCGAGCGTACGGAGAATCACGTACGACGTGACCCGCGCCGCGTTGGTGGGCGCGCTCGTGGTCCCGGGCGTGCACAACGTGGTTCTGGAGAGCCCCGCCGAGGACCTGGTGGCCGGGGAGACCGACCTGTACCTTTGCACCGGCGTGAGCCTCCAGGCCGTGGAGGCGAGGCAGACATGACGGCCCGTCTCCTCCCCCCCAACGCCACCCCCTTCGAGCGGGCAATGGAGGACGCAACCGCCGCGCGCCTCGAAGCCGTGCCGACTCCGATCTCTACCCTGTACACACCCGCGGCGTGCCCCGCGCCCGCCGTGCCGTGGCTGGCCTGGGCCCTGGACGTCCCGGTCTGGAATACCGGCTGGAGCGAGACGGTGAAGCGCGGCATTTGCGCGGCATCGTGGAGACTGCACCGTCGGCAGGGCACCCTCGGCGGGTTGAAGGCCCTGGCGGGCTGGGCCGGCGCTCAAGTCGTGAGCGCCGTCGTGCCCCCATCCAAGCGCTTTGCCGGTGCGAGCCTGACGACGGCCGATCGCAACGAGTTCCTGTTGAACCACCCGCAATTGCGAATCTACCGGCACCGTACACGGGGGGAGAGGGCCCCGCGGGCCCTCTTCGGCCGGGGCGACTACGCGGGAGCGTTCTGGCCTGCGGTGTCGGATGCGGCACTGCGCTGCGCTCCCCGGGCGATGGTGTGGCGCGCCGGCGTGGAGACCGCCCTGACCTTTATGGAGCGCACCACGCACGTCACGGCCAAAACGGCAACCACAATTGCGACTGTGGCCCAAAGGGTCACTCGGGGCCTCCGCAGCTTCTGCGGGAGCGTCGTCCGGTGGCCCCTGGCGGGCACCGCGGGCGCGAGGCTCTACACCTTGCGCGTGGACACCCCATACGTGGACGCGTCCGCGGTGCTCCGCCGACAAGAGCTCTCGCCCGGGCTCCAACCCATCACCGTTCATCCGGACCAGGTGGCGGAGCCGGGGCGGGGCGAGGGGGTCTTCACGCGCGGGTTCTGCCAGGGGTTCTGGCGAGAGAGCACGGCCCGGTTGCGGCTCTACGACCGCGTGTTTCTGTTCGACCCCCACGTGGCGACGGTTCGAAGAGGGGCTGGCGCCTTTCTCTCCGGCCACCTCGGCATGGCGCCCCACACGGCCATTCTCCAAGTGGCGATCCGCGGCCATCGGCCGGCCAAGGCCTTCGGGAGTTTCCTGGCCGGCTGCGTCCGCGCCTCGGACCGCGCGGCCCTGGACAGAGTGCGCACGGCCCTCGCCTGGGGCAAGCGCTGTTCAGATCGACTTTTCATGGATACCACCACGCGCCGGCCCCTGCGGGCGGGCGCACGGTGGACCGCCGGCGTCCAAATGGCCGGCCAACTCGTGAACGCCTGAGCGGAGGCACCAATGGAGAAGCGGGTCATCTTCAGGGACAACCAGGAAGTGCAGGCGCAGGACTTCAACGGCCAGCAAGACTACGCGGCCGACGGCCTCCGCCACCTCATCCAGGACTGCGTAAGCACCGGCCTGCACGTCTCTGGGGGGGCGGTGGCCCAGCAGTCCGCCACCGAGATCTCGGTGGCCCCGCTCCGCTTCTACAACGACGGTATGGTCTACGCGTCCGCAGTGGCCCAGGCCCTGAATCTTTTCGCGTACCTCCCCGTGGTCGCGAAGAAAATCGTGGCGGTGGTCGTGTGGGGCGAAGAAATCGAGAGCGACGTCGAACCGCGGGATTTTCTGATCGACATCACCACGGGGGAGACGGAACCGCGGGCCGTCGCCATGACCACGGTTCGGATCGCGAACATCAATACTCTTCCCGGGGCGGAGAGCGCAGACCCGCAGCCCCCCGTCATCCAATCGGGGCACCTGGCCATCGCGTACGTGACGCTCACCCCGGCGGGGATCGAGACCATCGAAAACCTGGGCGCGGCCCAGGTGCACGAACTCGCCGACCACGCGGCACGCCTAGCTGTCGTGGAGACATGGAAGGGCCAGGCCGAGCCCAGGATCCAGTCCATTGCAACGGATCTCTCGGCCCTGGCAAAGCGCACCGACGGTCTCGCGGCCAAGCGGCAACTGGTCGAAATCGCCGCAGACGTGGCCCGACTGAAGGAGGCGGCGCAACTGCCCGACACCTACGCGAGCTACGGAGCCGACTACTTCGGCGACGACGAGGAGAGCAACCCGGCGGGCGCCGGGTACACGTGCCGGCTCGAGGGCGCGGGCCTCCTGTTCCCCTTCGCGGGGAAGGCCGTGGCGGCCCTGGCGTTGTTCAATCCCTATGATGCCGGCATTCGGAGGCACGCCGACGATTTGGTTCTGCCCGCCTACACCAGCGCCGTCCGGATCCGGACGGACGGGTACGCGGGGGACCTCTCCCTCAGCCAATACCAGGTCCAGAACCACACCGTCCGGAAATATGTCCGGACCGCGTGGGAGCACCGGTATGGCCCCCATTGGCTTTACTATTGGCCGTGGTACCACAGGCATTTTTGGGCGTATCAAGGCGCGACGCGTTCGTGGATGGCCCCGTGCTACGGGTACTGGGTCAAGCGGTCCGACGACGCCTACGAGGTGGAAACCGCCACCACCACTGTCAACGGTGTCATCGTTGCTCAGACCTTCCTCGTGGCGAACGCCATGTGGCTGACCAAGGTGGGGCTCCACCTCACGCAGGTTGCCTCCACCGGGGATGTGCATGTGATCGTGTGCGAAACGGAGGGAGGGAAGCCGGCTCTCTCCAAAACGCTCACCCAGGTCACCGTGGCCCCCGCAGCCCTGCAAACGTATCCCGCGGAAACGCCCGTCGAGATCCCGCCCGTGCTCCTCGAGGCCGGGAAGCGCTACGCCCTATGCCTAATCACTCAGGGGGCACATCGGGCCGCCCTCGTGAGCGGCAATGCGTACACCCAGGGGACGCTGTTCTTCGGCACCGACGGGGATTACTTCGTTGGCGACCTGACAAAGGACCTGATGTTCGCGGTCTACGGTGCGACGTTCGGCCGGGCCCGCACGGAGGTGCAGCTCCAGCCGGTGAGCCTGGCGGGGGGCATCCAGGACCTGACCATTCAGGCCGCCCAGGTGGTCCCTCACGGCACGGAGATCCGCTACGAGGTGCAGGTGGGTGGCAAATGGTACGCTCTGGGAGACGCCGCCCTCGTGCTCTCCACTGGTCCCGACGTGGTGCCCCTCCGGGCCGTATTGCTCGGGACCTCCGATTTGGCCCCCGGGTTCGTCCTCCAGGCCGGGGCCGTCACAGGCAGTCGGCCCGGCGCCGCCATCGTGCATTGGTCCAGCCTGCGGGCCCTCGGCGCCCCCTCGACCGAGATCAACGTGCAAATCGTGGCCGCCGGCTATGATGCCGCTCATCACACCCTCACATGCGACCTAGTGGATGGAGCCACGACCTACAACCCGACGGCCACGACAAGCGCGTTGGAGCCCGATGGAGAGGCAACTCGCTTCACCTTCACCTTTGCCATCGCCGGGGGCATCGCCTCCTACCAGATCCAGCTTTCCGGAACCAGCGACGGCGCCGTGGCGCCCTTCGCCATCACCGAGAGAGTGGACGTGGCCTCGTAAGGAGATTCTGTGCCGAGCCGCATTGACCGGTACCGCATGAAGGACGGCATCACACTGCTTGGGGAGAATTACTTCAACCCCATTTGGGTGGATGTCGACCAGCGGCTCATCGCCCTCGAATCGGCCCGGGCGGACTACGACGCGGCCATCCTCGAGATCCAGGGGCACGGGTTGGCGCAGATCACTGCGGCACTGCAACCCAGGCTCGACGAGGCCGACGTAGGCCTGGAGCTCCTGCGCGATGGCCTGGAAGCACTGCCGTCCGTGGCGTCCAGGGAGTACGTGGACGAGGAAATCACGGGGGCCTTGGAAAAGCACGAGAAACCCGACATCGATCCGCATTCGCAGTACATGACCGCGGCGCGGCACGCCGCCATCCCAGGCAACCCCCACGGGACGACAGCTCTCATGGTAGGGGCGGAGCCGAACCTGGGCAACCCCCCGGCGGACGGGTACGTCGTCAGCTCCTCCGCGGCGGGTGCACGCGCCTGGGTTCCCCAGGGCAATCCTCTTCTGTTCATCAAGGCTGACCCCGCCAGCACGTGCTTCATAAAGACAGGCGCCCAGACGCTGGCACTGCGAGCGGGGACGCAGGTCATGATCGGTACCCGCCTGTTCACCTGGGCAGCGCAGTCCGCCGTTGTGATGCCCGCCTTGTCCGCAGGGACAGATTACGCGGTTTACGTTTGCACCGACGGTACGGTCCGGGCCTCCTCGAACTGGACGGCGCCGGAGGGGTACACCGTGGCGACGTCCCGCCTCATCGGCGGGTTTCATTACGGCCTTGTCGCTCCCGGAACGACCCTTGCCGGAGGGGGATTCAACACCACGGGCACACCCGGGACGGGATCGTACATCTGGACTCAATCGGACCTGGATGCCCTGGTCGGTATCCACGCCTACAGCCTGTGGGATCTCAAGTGGCGCCCGGCGTGCCCCTCCCCCAAAGGCATGGCCCTCGTAGCCGGCCGGTTGTGGGTGGACCTGTACCTCCTGTGTGTGGACCACCACCTATACGGCACCTCCGGGGCCGGCCGGGGTCTCGCCGCCCATGGGACACCGCCGAAAATTCCGAGTCTTTTCGGAGGCAACGGCACGGTGACCTACGGTTCACTGACGTGGTTCGAGGCGGCCGAGATCGGCGCAGCACACGGCAAGAGATTGTTGCGGCATTCAGAGTTTCTGGCGGCCGCCGCAGGCGTGACCGTGGGCACGCGCGCCCCCTCTCTCCCCGTGACTGCCGCGCGCGTAAATGGACTGACGTCCAAATGGGGGCTGGAGCAAACCACCGGCGCCCTGTGGGCCTGGGCGGAGGCGCTTTTCGCAACGGGCAACGTAGGGACGTGGTACTTCGCGGAGAGCCGGGGCGGCATCGAGCCCCAGGCCCCGCTGGCCCTCCGCGTGGGGGGCTCATACGGGACCGAGGCGTCGGCCTGCGGCCCTTATTGCGCGTCGTTTGCCCTGTCCCCCGGCGAATCCGCCGCCAACACGGGCGCGCGGTACTGCGCCGAGCACGTGACCCTGCTTTAGGAGGCCGGCATGCCCGAAGCCTATCTGCACGGAGTGGAAATCGTCGAAGTCGATTCGGGGCCCCGGCCCATTCAGGCGGTCCGGTCGTCCGTGATCGGCCTCATCGGCACGGCGCCCGACGCGGACGCCGCCGCCTTTCCCCTGAACACGCCCATCCTCATCGCCGGCTCTCGCGTGGAAGCGGCCAAGCTGGACACGGTGGGCGCGAAGGAAGGCACCCTGCCACAGGCCATCGACGATATCTTCGACCAGGGTGTGGGCGCCCTGATCGTGGTGGTCCGCGTCGAGGAGGAGGCCAGCGAGGCGGCCACCGTCACGAACATCATCGGGGGGATCCAGACCGACGGGTCGTACACGGGGGTCCACGCCTTCCTGGGCGCGCAGTCGGCGGTTCATGTGACGCCGAGGATTTTTGTAGCGCCCGGCTTCACGGGCTACGTGACGCGCGACGCAGGCACCGGGGCCATCACCGGGGCGCCGGTGGTCGCCGAACTAGTGGCGATCGCGGATCGTTTGCGCGGTGTCATTCTCGCGGACGGGCCCAACACCACAGACGCCGAGGCCATCACCTACCGGGAACTCTTTGGCTCCAAGCGCGTCTTTGTCGTGGACCCCTCCGTGAAGGTCTGGGACACAACCGCCAACGCGGCGGCGGTGCTCCCTGCCTCGGCCCGCGTCGCGGGGATCATGGCCAAGAGCGACAACGAGCGGGGGTACTGGTGGAGCCCGAGCAACCGCGAGATGCTCGGCATCGTCGGCACCGCCCGGCCGGTGGACTTCGCATTGGGGGATCCCAACAGCCGAGCCAACCTCCTGAACGAGAACGAGGTGGCCACGATCATTCACCACGACGGCTACCGCCTGTGGGGGAACCGCACGTGCTCGGCCGACCCCAAGTTCGCCTTCTTGTCGGTGGTCCGGACCTTCGACATGGCGTGTGAGGCCCTGCTGGTGTCGCACCTCTGGGCGGTGGACCGCAATATCACCCGGTCCTACATCGAGGAGGTCACCGAGGGGGTGAACGCCTGGGTGCGCGACCAGGTGAAGAAGGGGGCGCTACTCGGGGGCCGCGTGTACGCGGATCCGGATCTCAATACCCCCGAGGCCATCGCCGACGGGCGCGCCTATTGGGACATTGCGCTGACGCCCCCGGCGCCGGCGGAGCGCGTCACCTTCCGCGTGGCGCTCGTGAACGACTACATGACCGAGGTGCTGGCCGGCTGAAGGAGGTCACCATGATCGCGAACGTGCTGCGCAACCTGAATGCCTTTCTCGACGGCCGGGGCTACGCGGGCCAAGTTGAGGAACTCGAACTCCCGAAACTCGCCGTCAAGACCGAGGAGCACCGCCCCGGGGGCTACGACGCGCCCGTGGAGATCGACCAGGGCATGGAGAAGCTAGAGGCGGCCGCGACCCTGTCCGGGTACGATTTGGACGTCCTCGCCTCGTGGGGCCTCGCGCCGGGCAAGTCCATCCCCTGGACGTTCAAGGGGGCCTTGGTGAGCGAGGACGGCACCGTCAACCAGGCGGTCGTGACCTTGCGCGGGCCGGTGAAGGGCGTCGAGCCCGGGACCTGGAAGCCTGGCGAAAAAAGCACGTTGAAGGTCACGATGGCGCCCCGGTATTACAAGCTCGCCATCGGAGGCACAACGGTCCACGAAATCGACGTGGAAAACCTCAAGCGGATCGTCAACGGCGAGGATCAGCTTCAGGCCATCCGCAACGCCATCGGCCTGTAGAGGAGCACACGCATGCGGTACACCCTCAAGTTCCCGGTGGACAATCCTGACGGCACTGCGCTGACGGTGGTCGAACTCCGACGCCCGAAGGGCCGCGACATGCGCGCCCTGCGGAGTGCTCAGACGGATCTCGACAAGAGCCTGGTGTTGATCGCAAACCTGGCGAGCCTCACCCCCGCCCAGGTGGACGAGATGGACGGCGAGGACATCACGGCCCTTTCGGGGATTGTCGCAGATTTTTTCGGGGAGCCCCGCTGAACGTAGAGGCCATCGTGGCAGACGTCGCCATGGTCTTCCATTGGCCTCCCGACGTATTGATGGAGATGGATCTCGACGAGATGCTTCTCTGGCACGGGGAGGCGCGAGCGCGGGCAAAGTTGCTCTTCCGGTGAGGTCATGGCGGACCTAAACGTCGCGGTCATCATCACGGCCATCGACAAAGTGACCGCCCCCTTGCGGCGGATGACGGCGGGCCTCGTCAACTTTGAAAAAGTGGCCGCGCGGGGACGATCTCTCGCGTCCATAGGGCAACAGATGAGTGTGGCCGGGTATTTTGCCGGGGACGCGGCCGACCAGCTCACAAGAGCCATCGAGCGCGTGAGCGCGCCGCTCGTGGCCCTCGAGGACTCCGCTGCCAAGATCCGTAGCCTGCCCGGTGTCACCGCCGAGGTTTCTGGCCGGTTTACGGCGCAGGCTCGTGCGTGGTCCCGTGGGTACTCGGACTCCACCTCCTCCTATCTCGACACCTCGTACATGATGCTGTCCGCCGGCCTAAACGTGGAGGCCGCACTGGCCGCCACGGAAACGGGGCTGCGGGTGGCAAAGGGCACCATGGGGGACGCGACCGAAGCCGGGTCTCTTCTGGCCACGGTCTACAACAACCTCGGGGACAAGACTCGGCCCGTGAACGAGGAAATGACCCGGCTGGGCGATATCTTGACGCGCACGCAGCAGCAGTTCCAGTTCGCCAACTTCGGCCAACTCGCCGAGGGCATGAAATACGCGACGGCGGCGGCCATATCGGCCCGCATGGAACTTCCCCAGGTGACCGCCGTCATCGGACAGCTCAACAACGCGGGGGTGCAGGGGTCCATGGCGGGCACGGCGTTCCAGGCCACCATGGCGAGGCTCACGGAGGCCTCCCAGGACCTGGGATTCGCGATTGCCCGGAACGCGGCCGGGGGTGTGGATTTTATCGGAACCCTCGACAATCTCCGGAGCCGTCTCGGGGATCTCAGCGCCCTTTCCTCCAGCGATCAGCTCCGGCTACAAAAGGCCTTTGGCGGGCCGGAAGCTCTCAAGACGGTGATTCTCCTGTCGAAGAATATTGATGCCCTCAAGACGGGCTATCAGGCGGTCCAAGACAGCGCGGGCGCTGCCGCACAGGCACAGGCGGCCATGGAGAAGGCGCCGACCGCCGTAATGCAGAGGCTACGCAACAACCTCGACGATTTAAAGATGAGTCTGGCCGCGGCGATCCTTCCGCTGGTGGAGCGCATCGTTCCCAAAATCATTGCCCTGGTGCAGGCCTTCCGAGGCATGGTCGAGGCTCACCCGGGCCTGGTCAAAGTGGCGTCCGTTCTGCTGCTGGTGGCCGCGGCTACCCTGTCGGTTGTTGCGCCTGCGTTGGCCGTGGGCGGGTCCTTCATCACCATGGGGGGCATGGCCATGCAGGCCGTTGGGCAGTTGCCCGCGCTGGGAACTGTCGCAACAAAGGCGCTGTCCGGAATCTCTGTGGGGCTCCGCGCCGTTGGCGCCGCCGCCACGGCCAATCCGATCGGCGTCGTGATCATGGCCGTCGCCTTGGCGGCCTACCTGGTGTATAAGTACTGGAAACCCATCGGGGCGTTCTTCGAGCGGCTCTTCCCTGGGATCGGAGCCAAGATCAAGACGCTGTGGCCCTTCCTGGCCGCCTTGCTTGGGCCAGTCGGCCTGGTCATCGCTGGGGTGGTGCTGATCAAGAGGCACTGGGCATCACTTCAACCGCTGGTTGCGGCCTGGTGGGCCTACCTCCGCAGGGCGGGCGCCTGGGCCGCAGGATTATTCTCTCGCCTAGTGATTGCCATGGGGCTCGGGCGGGTGGGGCCCATGCTGGAGCGGGTTCGCCCGATCCTGGTGCGTGTGGGAAAGTGGCTGGGGGCCCTATTCGCGTTCAATCCGCTCTCAATGCTGGCGCGCAATTGGGGCCCCACGTTGACGTTCCTTGGGGGGCTGTTTATTGCTCTTCAGAGGGTCATCGAGACCGCCTGGCCCGTGGTGGAGTGGGTGGTGGCCTCCTCCCCTTTGGCCACCATCATCCGAAACTGGGAGGGCATCATCGGGTTCTTCGAGCGGCTCATGAATGGGGTTGAAGCGGTCGTTCAGGGGGGCTGGAAGATTCTTCGTGCCATTGCCGCCTGGTCACCCCTAGACCTTATTCCTGCGGAGTGGGCACCGCTCCGGACCATCTTTGAGGAGTTGTGGGCGTCCATTGTGGGCGTGGTGGAGCGGGCGGTGGCCCGAATCAAAGGCATTCTGACCGGCCCACTGGAATCGATTCGGAACACCTTCGGTAACGCCTGGGGGTTGTTTGTGGAGGGCGGCAACGCGGCCGCCGGGTTGAAGCCCTCCCCGCTCAAGCGGATGGCTGCCGCAGGAGCAATCGGGACGACCCTAGCCGCACCCGTGGCCGCGGCCGCCCCTGGCACGGCCCTGTCGCCTCCGGCCGCGTTCGCCCAATCCCAAGGCGACATGAAGGCGGGTCCGTTGACGGGGTTGTTTGGTGGGGCCCCTCCTGAGGCCGCTCAACCGGTGCCTGGGGTTGGCGGCGGCCCTGTGGTGCACCAGGCCAACACGTTTCACATCACGGTCCAGGCGGCCCCAGCACAGGACCCAAAGGCAGTGGCGGACATGGTGATTCTGGAGATCCGGCGCCGTGGCGCACGGGCGGCGAGGGAGGCCCTCTACGATGCCGACTGAGATTCTAATGGCTCTCGGCACGTTTCGGTTCTCCGTGGACACCGCGGGGTACGAGGACTTGCGGCGCACGGCGGAGCAACGCTGGGCGGCCCAAGAACGGGTTCGTCAGGGCCCGGCGTTGCAGCACATGGGACCCGGGGAAGAGTCCATAGAGCTGCGTGGAAATATCTATCCCCACTACCGCGGGGGCGCCGGCCAGGTGAGCGCCATGCGAGCCCTATCGGCACAGGGCGTGCCTCAGATGCTGGTGGACGGCCGTGGCATGGTCCACGGCTGGTGGGTTATCGAGAGAGTAGAGGAAGGGCAGTCGTCGCTGTTCGCCGATGGGGTGCCGCGTCGTCAGGAATTCAGCCTGGTGTTACGCCGGTACCATGACGCCGTCACGGGAGCCGCCCCATGATTCGGATTGAGGATGCCGCCGCAGTGATAACGGCTGACGGCGACGTGCTGGACCGAGTGTGCTGGGAGTACTACGGGTTCGAGGGGTGTGTTGAGTCCGTGCTGGCGGCTAACCCTGGGATAGCCGCCTTGGGGCCCTCATTACCGGCGGGGATTCGGGTCGTCATGCCAGCCATCACGGATGGAACAGTCGCAGCGCCCGTGAGACTGTGGGACTAGCATGAGGCCGGACTTCAAGGTGGTGGCCGACACCCAAGACGTGACTGCCGTCATCCGGAGCCGGTTGGTATCACTTGAAATAGTCGATGAGGCAGGCGTGCAGAGCGACAGCGCCGAGATTGTGCTCAGCGACCACGGAGAGCACGTGGCCCTCCCCCGGCGGGGAGCGACCCTGGAGATCTCCATGGGTTACGCAGGGCGCGCAATGGTGGCTCTGGGCACCTATGTCGTGGACGAGGTCGAAATATCAGGATCTCCCCCCACCCTGACCGTCCGGTCCAGGGCCGCGAACTTGCGTGAGACCGCCAAGTCCCAGCATACGCGAGCTTGGGAGGGCACGACGCTGGGCGCGATTCTTTCCGCCATAGCCAAGGAGGAGGGATGGCGCGCCCAGGTTCACCCCACTGTTTCGGCGCTCCCCATTGTAAGGGCGGACCAGGCGAATGAGAGCAATCTGCACTTTATGACTCGCCTGGGCGAGCAACACGGGTGCATCGCCAAGGTGGCCCAAGGGACCTTGGTGGTGGTGCCCGCTGGGGGCGGCGAAAGCGGCTCCGGAAAGCCCTTGGGCGCGACAATTATCACTCCGGAGCGGTGCGCGCCCGGGTGGCGTGTCACGTTAGCGGACCGCGGGAAGTACAAACGGGTGGTGGCCTCTTGGCACGACCCCTCCACGGGCAGGCGTGTGGCCGAGACCGCTGGTGAAGGCGACCCCGCCTACACTCTCAATGAGACCTTTTCTAGCTCCACCTCCGCCCGGCGTGCGGCCGAATCGCGTCTCGCGGCGCTGGAAAGAGGGAAGGGCACCGTGAGTCTGGAGATTGTGCATGGGGAACCCGGCCTGTGCGCGGCCGGTGTGATCGAGTTACGCGGCTTTCGCGAAGGCGCGGACGGCCGCTGGTCCTGCAAGCGGGTGTGTCATAAAGTTACAGGTGGTGGGGGGTGCTCCACCGCCGTGGAGGCCGAGAGCCTCCAGACCGACGGGTCGGTAGCTCCGTAGCAGGCCACTTTAGATTTTGGGCGAAAGCCCATTTGTGAACCGGCTGTGTACTTCAGCCGGTGTAGTGTGTCCGGAATTATTTAAGGCAAAACCAAGTGCGTTCTTGAGGCAAAACCAAGTGCGCGCCTACAGACCGGCGGCCTCTGGCTCGCGGCGACCCTCCTCCTCGGATTCCCCCTCCTCCTGGGAACGCGGGAGCCGCCGGCCCGGCGAGCGCTCTTCGCGGCACTCGCCGTGGCCGCTGCCCTGCTCCCCCTTGCCCTCTCGGGATTCCGCTATCCCTACTTTTCCTCCACGCCCGCCCCTCGGTGGACATTCCCCGCCGAGGATAGGGGCCGGCCCGAACCGCCCCCGCGGATGTGGGCCCAGGCCAGCCCCACCACCGGGGCTCCCCTCCTCACGCCCAACCTCCACCTCCTGTCGGGCGTCCCGGACTTGCGCTCGGCCCAGGTGCTCAATCCGAGGGGAGCCCGTGCGCTGGCCCACGCCTACGGGCTCGGGGGCCACCTGGGGCATCTCCTCTACGGCTGGCAGAAGGCCGATCCGGCCCTCCTGAGGTTCCTCGGCGTGCGGTGGGCCGTGCTGGCGCCGGAGGCGAAGGGCGGCCCCCTGAGGACGGTCCTCTTGGAGCCGGGGCCAAGGGCCTTCCTGGCGAGGGAGCTCCTCGCCGCGCCGGACGAGGACGCCGCCCGGGACGCCTTCGTGACGCTTCTCCAGAGCGGCCGGGCCCACGAAGCGGCCGTCGTCCTGGCCGACGAATGGGACCGACCGGCCCTTCCCGCCCCGGCGGGGCCCGCCGCCGAATCCCCCCGCGTGGAGTGGCGGGCCTGGGAACCCCACCGCCTGGCCCTTCACGCCGTCCTTCATGAGCCGGCCCTCCTGGTCGTGCTGGAGGCCTTCGACGGACGGTGGAAAGCGACGGTGGACGGACGGGCGGTCCCCATCCGCCGCGCGGACCTCATGTTCCGGGGAGTCCTCTTGGAAACGGGCGCCCACGAGGTGGAGATGGCCTTCGACGCCCGCATCCCCCGTGCCGCGGTCTTCGGCTCGGCCTTCGCCTGGCTCGCCGTCGGCCTGGCCTGGGCGGCGACCCGACTTCGCCGCCGGCCCCATCAGGGTGAGAGTCGGTAGAGCGTCATCCCACCCGCCGCGCCTACCACGGAAAGGTCGTAGGCGTGCCGGCTGACCAAGTACTCCAGGCGGATGGAGGCATGGGTGCGGGCCAGGTCCCTCCACGCCGCCTCCGGAAGTTTCTCGTCGGGCGTCCGGGCCCAGCGTTTCCCTTCTTCGTCGTAGGCCTTCACGAGCCGAACCCGGCGGAGCCACTCGGCGCCGTACGCCGCATCGAACTCGGCGGGGGCGCCGTCCTTGTAGGTGACGAAGGGGCTCCGGAGGGAATCCAGCCGGAAGGTCATCCAATCGCAGGGGACGGCCACCGAAGCCCCCTCGGGCACGCGCCTCCGCACCAGGTCCCCCATGGCCCGAAGGGCTTCCCGGTCCTTCTCGGCCCGGGCCCCCTTCACGCGGGCGTCCGCCACGCGGGTCCCGTACATCCGCCCGAACCACGGCCGGTCGTGCAGGGCCATGGCGACGGGACGGGGAGGAACCAGGAGAAAGAACAGGCCCAGGGCCGCGGGCAGGAGCCGCGCCGCCCTTCCCCCTCGCAGGGAGGGAAGGAGAAGGGCCGTACAGGCCGCCAGGGCCGCCAGGATCCCCGCTTGGCGCCAGGGACGCCCGTCCGCGAAGAGGTTCCGGGGATGAACCAGGGGAAGGAAATCCACGAGGTGCCACAGAAGCACGAGGAGGAGAAGAGTCAGGAGGGCGCCCAGGGTCCTGCGCCGGTCCCCGCGCACCCATTGCCACCCGTCGCCGGCCCGCAGGAGCCAGGGGACAGCCGCCGCGCAGGCGGCCGCGCCCGCCTGAAGGGCGGCGGCCCCCGTGGCCCACCCCGCCGCCGCGAAGGCCCCGAGGCCCACGCTCCAGACCCGTCCGGCCCGCATGAGCTCGGCCAAGGGCCCGCTGAGGGTCAGGGCCAGGAGGAGGATCAAGATCCACATCCCCCGCAACAGGGAGAATTGCACGAGGAGGGTCACCCCCGCCGCCGAGCCAGCCACACCGGCGGCGGCCGCCAGAAAGACGCCCGAGGCCACGAGGAGCCCCTCCCGCTCGGCAGGCGCCGCGCTTCCCCCCAGGCCCCGAACCGTCGCGAGGAGGCCGAAGCAGGCGAGCAGGAAGATCAGGCGCCGCCATTCGACGGCGGGCCACATCAGGGGGAACAGCTCCCCATCCACCTGGCGGACCGCCTCCAGCCATTCTCCGGAGTAGAGGCCGAGGAGCGCGTGGGGCCGCCCCGCCCCCGCGCCGAAGGCCCAGAGGAGCCCTCCCGCCGCGCCGAGGGCTCCCGACACCTGCGCCGCGGGCCGCCAGCGTCCCCGAACCCCGTGGGCCAGAACCAGCCCGGCGGCCAAGGGGGCCGCCGTGACGAGGTGGACGAGGCCGCCCGCCAGCACCCACAGGGCCGAGGTCCCGTGGCGGCGCCGGAAAAAGGCCTCCAGCGCGGCCAGCGCGAAGACGCCCCCCAGGACCCGCGTGGTGAGGTAGGCGTCGAAGGTCGTGTTGGCCACGCCGGGTACGGTGTAGGCCGGGATCCAGAGGAAGACCGCGATCCAGGCCGACGTCCCGTCGTCCCACCAGGCCCGGGCCAGGCGGTGAACGAAGAACAGGGTGGCGTAGCTCGCCGCCAGGTACGCCCCCAGAAACACCGCCTCCAGCGAAACGACGCGCCCGAGTACCGCCAGCAGGGCCCATACCGCCGACTCCCTCGCGAACCCCTGGGTCAGGAGGAGGTCCGCCGGAAACAGGGACGGATCGTTCCACTTCAGCAGGAAGGGCAGGTAGAGGTTCTGGTCCTCCACCCCGTAGCCGTACCCCCTCGCCGCCACCGCCAGAAGGGTGCAGGCCGCGAGCCCCGCGTGGCGGAGCCAAGGAACCCGTCGAAGGAAGGCCAACCCTGAACTGCCGTCGAGCCTTCCCACCGCCCCGCCGGCCACGGCGCCCGCGCTCCGGTCAGGTGCGCCCGGGGGCCGGGCGGCCCTGGGGCGAGGCGAGGAGGATGAACTGGTAGGCGAAGAGGGAGGGATACAGGCGGGCGGCACCGTAGTAGGCGTACTCCACTCCCCTCCAGAAGACGCGCGCGGCGCGGCTCTTCCCGGCGAAGATCTCGAAGGGGATGGGCGTCACCTTCTGCCGCAGGATCCGGTAGCCCTGGGATTCGAGCAGGCGCCGGAAGGTCCGGCGCGTGTACAGGCGCACGTGGCTGGCGTCGAGGATGCCCCGCTCCCGGTACGTGAAGCGGCCGAAAAGGAGGCCGAGGCGCACGGTGAAGTGGGCCACGTTGCCCGTGGAGGCGACCACCACGCCCCGCTCGGTGAGCAGGTCCTTGGCCTGGGAGAGCACGGCCGGCGCCGTTCGCAAGTGTTCGAGCACGTCGGCAAGCACGACGCAGTCGAAACGCCCCGCCTCCTTGGGCGGGGGCAGGCCCTCCAGGTCCAGGTCCCGCACCCAGAGCCGTTCGTAGGGCTCCGCGTCGGCGCCCTCCAGGGGACGGTCGTTGATGCCCGAGACGGCGCACCCCTTCTCCCTCAGCTTGCCGGCGTAGCTCCCCTCGGCGCCCACGTCGAGGACGCGCCCCCCCGCCGGGACCATGCGGCACACGCGCATGTGGCTCGACAGGGGGCTGGTCTTGGCGGGGTAGCGCCGGGAGGCCTCCTCGCCGATCCAGGGACAGCTCAGGAGGCCCAGGGAGAACAACTTGTACCGGAGCACGGCCGCCGCGACGTCCCTCGCGTAGCGCATCCCGTTCACGTAGCAGATCTCCCCGCCGTAGTAGGTGGGAATGGGGATCTCCGCGATCTCCTGGCCCTGGTGGAGAAGTTCCACGATGATCTGGGTGTCGAAGTGGAAGTCGTCGGTGTAGGCCGGATAGTGCAGGCGGCCCAGCGCC
Source organism: uncultured Thermoanaerobaculia bacterium (assembly GCA_964589625.1). GTDB lineage: Bacteria > Acidobacteriota > UBA4820 > UBA4820 > DSQY01 > JBFLVU01. Next base: position 18,197 of record CAZPSH010000002.1, on the reverse strand, counting down.
TCCACGGCGTACATGCGGTACCCCGAGTGGAACTCCGAAAGGCGGCTCCCCAGCAGGGCGTTCTCGTACGCCGTAAGGAGGCGGTTGCCCACGTACTTGTAGAGGGGCATCCCGCCCCGGCGCGCGCCCCCCGGCGCCATCATCCTCGAACCGAAGACCGCCGCTGGGCGGCGCTCCTGCGCCACCCTCAAGAACTCCGGGATCATCTCGGGGGCGTACTGGCCGTCCCCGTGGAGGAGGATCACGTAGTCGAAGCCCCGCTCCCGGGCGTAGTCGTAGCCCCGCTTCTGGTTCCCGCCGTACCCGAGGTTCATGGGATTCCGGTAGACCTTCAACTTCTCGCGGCCCCGGGAGGCTCTGTACCCCTCTCCGAGGAGGGCCGTGTCGTCCGTGCTCGCGTCGTCGAAGACGTAGACCTCTTCGAGACGGTCCCAGGCCTCGGGCGGAATCCGGTCCAGGACCCGCGCGAGGGTCGTCACGGCGTTGTAGGCCACGACGAAGACGGCGAAGCGCAGGGGGGGCTCGTGCCTCCCGGTCCCTTGGCGCGCGTCCTCTCCCATGGCGGTCCCTCTCGGTCCCATTCTAGCCGAAATCCGCTCCGATGCCCTCCGCGGAAGCGCCGGAACGCGAGGCGGCCGCCGGGTGCCCGGCGGCCGCACGGGTGGTGAAAGGGAACGGGGTTGCAACGGGGGGCTGGGGGAGGCCGGGGCGGGAGCCGCGGCGTCCTGCCCGCCCACGCCCGTATTCACGTGGGTCGTGGTGGCCCCGGGGACGCGCCCCTGGGGGTTGTATGTCCGGAAGAAGTCGCGGTGCTGTCCCAGGACCGCCTGGGCCTTCGCCCAGGTGACGGGATCCTCGGGCTGGGTCGTGAAGAAGTTGAGGCCCATGCGGCGCAGGAGGTGAGCCAGGTCGCCCTCCTTCAGCACGGCGCCCGCGTTCCAGAAGCCCGTCAGGGGAGCGATGCCGCCCTGTCCGAGATACTGGGTGGCGCTGGCGGGAGTCCATCCGCCCTGGGGGGCGGGCTTGCCGAGGGCGTTTGCCAGGAGTACGGCGAAGTCGCCCTGGGAGATGGGATCCTCCGCGTTGGCGGCGAAGGCCGAGAGAGCCAATAGGGAGAGGGCCAAAGCGGCCAGCACGACCAGGACCTTGCGCATGACACGTCCTCCTGTTTTCGCAATATAAGGGGTCCTTGCTTTCAAGTCAACCCCTCGTAACCCTGTCTCCTTGTATCACTTCCGCCGCATTTGGCCGGACCGTCGGGCCGATTCCCGCAGGGGCGGGCGACACCGGGGCCCGGTCACACCGACCTGCTCCGGAAGATCTCGCTCCACGCGCCGGCTTTGCCCATGATCCAGGGGATCTTCTTGGGCTCCTTGCCGGTCTCGTAGTAGTAGTGGCTGTAGTAGTAGTTCTCGTAGTAGCTGCCCGACTTGGGATCCACGTCGTTGAGCACAACACCCGCCACGGGGATCTGGTGGCGCCTCAGGGTAATAAGGGTGCGCTCCAGCATGGGGCGCAGGGTCTTCTTGTAGCGGGCCACGAGGAGGGCGAAGTCGGCCATGGCGCCGAGGATCTGGGCGTCGGCGAGGCTCAACGCCGGCGGCGAATCCACGATCACCCAGTCGTACTCCTTCCTCAGGCGCTCCATCAGGTCGTGGAAGCGCTTCATGGAGAAGAGTTCGGGAGGGTTGGGGGGGATGGGGCCCGAGGCCAGCACCCAGAGGTTCGGGTGGGGCCCCTGGACCACGAACTCCTCGAGGGCGGCCCCCTTCTCGGCGAGGTACAGGGTGAGGCCCTTCTTGCCCGCGATGTTGTTGAGGGTCCGGTTCACCTGGGGGCGCCTCAGGTCGCCGTCCATGAGGAACACGCGGTCCCCCGTGGAGGCGAGGGTCCGCGCCAGGTTCACGGCCACCGTGGTCTTGCCCTCCTTGGGGCCCGCGGAGGTCACGAGGAGGAGGTTCTTCTGCTTGTTCTCGCTCGCGAAGATAAGGGCCGTCCGAAGGGTCTGGAAGGCCTCCACCACGGCCCGGTCGGTCCCGTTCCCCATGGTGGGCACGAGGGTGAGGAGGTTGAGGCCCAGGCGCGCCTCCAGCATGTCCACGTCCTTGACGGTCGTGTCCAGGTACTGGTAGGCCACCACCGAACCCGCCGACAGCATGAGGCCGAGCATGAGCCCCAGGAGAAGGTTCATGGCTTTGCGGGGACGCACCGGCGCCGTGGGCGGAAGGGCGGCGTTCACCAGACGCACGTTGCTCGAGAGCAGGGCCGAACTGACGTTCAGCTCCTTCATCTTGTCGTAGAGGAGGTCCATGTACTTCTTGATGGCCGTCCCGCTGGTGGTCAAGGCCTCGCCTCGGGAAGCCCCCTCCACGAACTGGAGGCCCTGCCGCTTCACACCCTCCAGTTCGGCCGTGAGGTTGGCCCTCTCGGAGTAGAGCGCGCCCAACTGGGCTTGGTAGCTCTCCAGGATGGCCTGCCCCTGGCGGGAGAGGCGGGTCTTGAGCGACTTGACCTCCGGGTGCTGAGGCGTGTACTTGACCGAGAGGCGGCTCAGGTCCCGCGCCATCTCGTTGTACAGCCTCGTCATCTCTTGCACGCCCGGGTCGCCGAGGGTGGAGGGAAGGCTGGCGGCGTCCTCTCCCCGCGCGAGGGAGCGGCGGATCTGCCCCACCACGGCGCTCGTCTCGCTCTCGCGGACGGCCACTTCGTTGAGCTTGAGTTCGAGGGCCTCGATGCGCTTGTCGAGGATCTCCTTCTGGTTCTCGGGAAAGTAGGAGCCCGAGGCCTGCAGGGTGGAAGCCACGAGCCCCTGCTGGCGCACGTATTCCTCCTGCATTTTCCGGGCCTCCTCGAGCATGGCCTCGTTGGCCCGGCGGATGACCTCCAGGGCGTCCCTCAGGGTCTTGTCCCGGTAGACTTCGGCCACCATGTTGGCCCACTTGGCCACGTCCTCCTTGTAGGGGCCGCTCACGGTGATCTTGAAGAGGGCGCTGTCACGCACCGTCTCCACCTTCGTCATGGCCGCGAGGGCCCTCCAGGCGTCGGAGGGGGTCTCCATCTCACGGAAGCCCGGGTGGGTGGCCAGCTTCAGGCGGTCCGCCGCGTCCTGCATGACCGCCTGGCTCCGGATGATCTCCGCCTGGGAGTTGTAGAACTTCTCCTCCTCCATCCAGGAGGTGGCGCCCGTGGGGTTGTAGGTGTTCAGAGGCGTCCGGCTGTACGACTGGACGTAGATCGTCGCCGTGGCGGAGTAGATGGGCCGGGCGAGGAAGCTGTACAGCCCCGCGGCAAGGACGGCCGCGGCGGTGATCCCCGCGATCCACCAGCGGTGCTCCCAGAAGAGCTGGACCCACCTCAGGAGGTCGAACTCCTGGGGCTCGGGCGACTCCTGAAGGATGGGGTTCCCGGTATCGCTTCCTGGCATCTCTCGTCCCGCTCCCCTGCGCGCCGGGCGCCTCGCCGGCGCCTACGCCGAGCGTCCCGGCGGCCGTCCGCGCTCGGCCTTCGTTAAAAGAACTTCCGCTCCTTGACCACCACGTGGTCATTCGGCAGAAGCGGCACGTCCTCCCGCTTGCCCCGCTCGATGTCGGACACGTCCACCGCGATGACGCGAGGGGTGCTGTCCGGAGTCTCCCTCAAGACGTCCACGCGGTCCTTCTTGGCCCACTGGGTGAACCCGCCCGCGAGGGTGATGGCCCGCAGAAGGGTGATGTCCCGGTTGTAGGGGAAAGACCCGGGGTTCTTGACCTCGCCCGAGACGTAGACCGACTTGATGGCTTGCACATTGATCACGTCCTGATCCAGGACGTAGATGTTGCCCTTCTCGCTCGAGGCCCCGAGGAGCTCTTCGCGGGGGAAGACCCGGGTGTGTAGCTTGCCCGAAGGATCCCGGCGGGAGATCTCCACGTCTCCCGACTTGCTCGTGTATCCGCCAGCCTGGCTTACGGCGTCGAGGACCTTGAGGGCGCCCTTCAGGGGCACGCGCCCCGGGTTGCCCACCTCCCCGAGGACGTTCACGTAGCGGCTCCCGTACTCGATGAGCTGGAGGTTCACCTGGGGCGCCTTCACGAACTGCCCCAGCAGTTCCTCCAGCCGCGTCTGCAGTTGGTTGACCGACAGGCCCTGCACGTCCACCTTATCGAGGACCGGGAAGGTGACGGCCCCCGAGGGGTCCACCACCACCGTCTGGTTCATGTCCTCCACGTTGTAGACCGTGATCTGGAGCTTGTCTCCAGGGCCCAGCGGGTAGGCGGGCGGGGTGGTAGTGGCGAAGACGTCCGAGGCGCCCCCGGGGTCGGAGCCGGTGGTCCATCGGAAGAGGAGACCCTGGGGCATCCAGGTGAGGGCGGGGCCGGCGCCCGCGGGCACCTCCACCGCCACCCCCTCCGGGACCTTCTTGACGAAGGCCTCCAGGCCCGCCGCTACTGTGATGGTCCCCTCGGGACGGATCACCCACCGGTGGACGGGACCCGCCGGCGCACCGATCACCTGGAGGCGGCCCGCCGCCTCGCACCGGATTTCCCCGGCCCGTCCCGTCACGCGCAAGCCCCCCGCATCCGCGGCCAGAACACCGGCGCCGAGCCCGGTCGCCAGGGCCACGCCCGCCATCCAAGCGGCGGCGATACTTCCACGATGATTTTTCAGCATGTCCTTCATGGGCCTTTCCGGATTCTCACTGCGGCGGATTCCCTTACGGTGATGGACCCGCCGGCGTTGCTCAAGTATACCCCTGCCCTGTCTCGATGTCTAACATTCCCATACCCTTCCCCATTCCCCCCGGGAGAAATCGTGCGAATCCATTCCTTTTCGTCTCTCGTCTCCCGTCCCACGTTTCCCGTCTCACGAAATTGGTGGCTGTCCCTAATTTCTTCATCTCGCGTCTCACGTTTCACGTTTTGCACCAGGCGGAGAGGAACGACGAGGGCGCCGGAAATCCGGCGCCCTCGGGGTGCTTCCTGGGAAAAAACCTACCAGCCGAGCATGGCCTGCAGAACGACGCGGTTTTCCTTGTAGGTGTAAGGCCGGTGGACGCCCACCACGTCGAAGTAGCGGATGTTGCTGTCGCGGTCCTCGTACTGGTAGTTGGCGCGCAGGCTGAACTGCTTGGTCAGGTGGAAGCCCAGCTCGCCGTAGAGGCGGCTGATCTTGTCCTTGCGGTCCTGGCCCTGGGTCAGGAAGAACTCCACCGTCGTGGGCACGCCCGTGCCGAAGACGTCGGCCCGAACGGCTTCGGGGTAGGCGTTCTCCTGGTAGAGGTAGCCCGCCGTCCAGAAGAAGTACCGGGACACCTGCTGCTGCAGTTGCAACCGGCCCGAGGTGGCCGTGTAGTAGTTGTTCACGTTGTAGGCGGACTGGTAGGCCTTCCGGCCCAGGAGCAGGTCCACCTTGAAGGCCTCCACGGGCTGCCAGCCGAGGCCCACGTCGGCCACCAAGCCGTCGAACTCGGAGAAGTCGTTGTCTTTGAAGCTCATGGTGCTGTAGCCGACCTTGGCGAAGCCGGAGAAGGACTCCTTGTGGGCGCCCTCCCAGCCGGTCATCAGCGTCCACTGGGAGTACTTCTTGTTGAGATTCGTGTAAAGGTACAGGTCCGCGGGCTTCTCCTTCGGGTCGCTGGCCACGTACTCCAGGGTGGAGACCCACGCGCTGGCCGGGCTCAGGGAGCGCTTCCACTTCAGGCCGCCGCCCACCTGGTCGTAGTTGTAAAAGGGGCGGGCCTCGTTGTCCTCGGTGAAGCGGACCGTATTGAAGGTGCCGAAAAGGCCCAGGGTGTCGAGCTGGGTGACCGGCATCTCGTAGCCGAGCTCCACCTGGTTGCGGCGGAAGGGCACGTTGCCGAAGACGCGCTCGTAGCCGGGGTCGAACTCCAGCACTTCCTGGACGCCGCGGAGGAAGTGGTTGTTGAAGGTGAACTTCCCGCCGTTGGCGGCGCTGAAGTTGCTCTTGAAATCCACGTTGTAGCTGTTGTTCGAATTCAGGTCGAAGTCCTGGTAGTCCTTGTACTGATACCCCAGGTCCAGCCGCACATAGCTCTGCTCGAAGGGGAACTCGAAGCCGAGGGTAGGCCGGATGAGCCAGAAGCTGTCGCTCACCTCGCCCAGGGGCATCGAGCCGTCCTGCAAGAAGAGGTTGTCGGTGTGGGAGTAGACCGCTTCCACCGACGGGTAGAAGATCGCGTTCCCCATGGGGATGCCTTCACCCGCCCAAAGTCCCGTGGAAACAAGGGAGAGCGCCGCCAGTGCCAAGATCGTCTTCTTCATGCTCACAACCCCCATAGGGTTTCGCTCGTTCTCAAACTATATGAGATAACATACCCGCCTTGGGTGCGCAAGTCAAGGGACCGTCTCAATATTCAACGGATAACCTGTTGCGGGGTTTGCACAATATTTGGGCACCCTTCCACCTCAGAGCACGAGAGACCCCACCCGAGACTCCATTTCTCCGCACAATCATCAGGTATGTACGCCGCCGCTCGCCCATCTATTCCCGGCGCCCCAAACCGAGCCGCTCGCCGGCCCACCGGAGGAGCTTCCAACCCTGGTCCCCCCAGCGATACGGGTACAGGAGCAGGACCGGCCACCCCCCCTTTTCGGGGTATCTCTCCCGGAGGTAGGCCCGGGAGGGGACCGCAATCCGCCAGCCGGCTTTCAGCGCCGGGACCAGACCCGGCCCGTGCCAGAGCCGCCCCAACAGGCGCTGGGTCAGGGCGGAACGTGGCGAGAGGTCCAGGACCGCCCCCTTCCCGGCCTCCGAAAGGGCCAGGAGCGCCTCTTCGGGCGCCCGAACTCCCAGGGCCGCATGGAGGGCCCTCAGGCCCGTTTCCACGGCCCCCGAAAAACCCGAGGCCTTCGAGAGGTCCACGAGGCGGTCCCAGTCGAAGGCCGGCCCTTCCCTCTCCAGAACGGCGCGCAGGTCGTAGACCACCCCCGCCTTGGGCGGCTCCCCCGCGTGCTGTTCCCACATATGGCCGCACAGGTGGACCGCCAGGGCCTCGGGGGAGAGCCCCTCCACCGCAAAGCCCCGCCACACGTGGGGCCGGCGCCTCTCCAGCAGGCGCTCCACCCTCCCCGCCCACCGGGAATCCCGCGGCGAAACCACCAAGGCTCCGTGGACCTCCACCGGGAAGCCCGTCTTCGGCGCGAAGAGGTCCGGCAGGTGCTGGCTCATGGCCCAGTCGTCCATGGGGATGCCCGGATTCCCACGCCGGAAGCCCGCCCCCTCGAGCACGGCGTAGGCCCGCTCCGCCTCCGGGACCGTGGGGAAGAGCACGTCGAGGTCCGTCAGGGGCCGCAGGTAGGGCTCCGGGTAGTACCGGAGCGCCAAATCCGCCCCTTTGAGGAGCACCGGCGTCAGCCCCGACGACGCGAAGAGGCCGAGGACCCCGGCGATTTCCTCCCAGGCCCCCGTCCATCCCGCCCGGTAGGCCGCCATGCGGGCCTGCGCGGCCTCCCTCGCGGGCCCCGGCAGGGATTCGAGAACGCCCGAGGCCCGCCACGCCCGATAGGCCAGCGGGAAAAGGCCCGCCCCCTGGAGGTCCCGGAGGAACGCCGCCCAAGCCTCGGCCTCCCCCGCCCAGTCCAGCGCCGACTTCGGCCGCTCCACCGCCGCGATCAGCCGCGGCCAATGAGGGGGGAGAGAGGTTCTTCGGGACGCCAAGTTCTTGTGGGAGGCGTCGCCAGACGCCGATCTTATCGTCATTCGGGATTCTTGAAGCGATAAGGCCACGCCTCAGGGACGTTGACCAGCTTTGCGCGAACCGGATTCTGCAGAATGTAAGTCAAGTTGTCTCGCAGGTCATCTTCAGACCGGATGGCATGCTCGTAGTAGCCCTCCTGCCAAAAGGACCCCGATCTTTGAAGGAGGGAGTTAATCCTCCGGGCCGTGAATTTCGAGAAGGAGGCCATCTCCCGAGCCAAGGATTTTCTGTCCAGGCGCAGGACCAAATGAAGGTGGTCGGGCATAAGTACGAAGCCAGGAACCTCCCATTGCATGCATTCTCTTCGATATAGGATCGCGTCCACCACGATTCGCGCCGCCTCCGGGCCAGACATGGAGGCTGGATGGAAAGCCGGCATACGGCCCCGGGTGCATTTCGTAAGGGCATAACACATGCCCGAGGCGTCGTATCGCCCCAATCGAAGTGAAATGGAATGAGGAGAGGTCATCCCTGGGAGCCTATCTTGAGGGGAGAAACTTCCCCGCAGGGAGATCGGCGTCTGGCGACGCCTCCCACAAACCTGGGACGCCGCACGCTCTTCCCCACTCCTCGACCAAGGCGCGGCGGAATTGGGGGAAAGTCCAGCCGCGGTGGCGGGCCTTCCAATAGTCTCCGGCGAGGGCCTCGGCGGCGCCGGGGAAGCGATCGAGGACGGCCCCGGAGCCCGGTCCCAAGGCGTCGAGGATCCGCCCGTCGAGGATCCCCTCCCGCAGGGCCTCGAAGGGCACGGTGTCCAGGCGCCCCCCCCGGCCGTCGGGCGCCGCCAGGGCGTCGTGCCGGATGATGGGGCCGGCCCAATCGTCGGCGGCGCCTTCCCTCGACGGGGCGTGGCAGAAAACCCAAAGGCCCGACAGGCCTGGGGCGCGGCAGAGCAATCCGGCCCACACGCGGTTGAAGAAGGGGTCTTCCCGCAGGCCCTGGACGTACACGTACCGGTTCCGAGCGGGCAGGCCGGCCGCCGTCCGCACCAGGTTGGGCGGAACGGAAACCCCGTCGAGAAGGGAGGCCAGCCCAAGCGAATTGGGCCAGGCCAGGGCCGCCCAGGGGTTCAGGCCTCGGGCGCGCAAGGCCGCGGCGCGGGTCTTGGCGGCCTCCACGGCTTTGGCCGAAGCGGGCTCGTCGCAGACGTACCCCCAGGCGGTCTCCCCCTCGGGCACGGCCTCCGGGCGAAGCGCCCAGGTCCCGTCCACGCCCGAGGCCTTCGCCGCCTCCTGAAAGCGGCGCCACCCCTCGGCCTCCGAGGCAGGGCAGGTGGCCGCGTTGATCCCGTGCGCCGCCAGGTTGGCCAGGTCCGCCTCCCAGCGGGAGGCCTCCCTCTCCAGGTAGTAGACCGCCGCCAACCTCGACGGTGGCGGCAGGGCCGGCCCCGCCGTCAGCTTCCAGGGGATCGTCCCCAGGTGCCGGCCGTCGCGGGAGACCCTGAGCGGCACAGTGATGTTTCCGAGCGAGCGGGGAAGTGCCTTCCCGGAATCCGCACGGGGAATCCGCCCGCGCACGTAGATCCGCAGGGGTTCGTCCGGCGAATCGAATCCCTCCGGGGACTGGGGAAGGAGGCGGTCCCCCACGAGCACGTCCCCCATCCCCGCCGCCACCCGAACGGGGAAGATCGCGTCGATCTCCTCGCGGGTCCCCGACTGCCACCAGAAGTCCAGGCGGAAGACCTGCAGGTCTTCAATCCCCGGCCCCGCCTCGACGCGCACCCGCCCTTCGCCCGGCGGCACCTCCAACCACGCCGTCACGACCTCCCCGGCGGGCGCGGCATCCACGCAGGCCGGCGGACACTCCTCCCGAGGAATGAAGGGGCGAACGTCGTAGGGGGCCAGCGCTCGGGGCGCCATCTGCTTTTCGAGAGGGGCGGGCCCGGGGCGCAGGTCCAGCCCCTCCCCGCCCCACCGCCACGAGGCGGGCCCCGGAGAGGAGTGGCCGAGGGATTCCTGGGCCTGGCGCCCGCCGCGGATCTTTCTTCCCCGCAGGACCTCCACCCGGAGTGGCAAGTCCAGACCTCCCGGCCAGGGCAGAAGCCACTCCCCGGCCCAGGTGGAGCCGAAGAGGCGGTCCGCCCCCTCCCAGGCCGGCCCGCTGGCCGGTAGGCCGTTCCCTCCGAGAGTTGTCCGGTAGCCCCCCGGCGCCAGAACGAAAAGAGCCGCCGATTCCGGCGGCCCCACGCGGACGGCCATCCAGTCCCCCAGCACCACCTCCTCCGGAGGCGTCCACGGCAGGGGACGCAGAAGCCCCGCCCCACGGTCCGGTTCGGTGGAGAGGAGGGCCACGTAGAGGCCGCCCGGGACGTCCAGCGCCAAGGCCCGCACGGACCCGTCCGGCGCCCCCGTCACGGCGTCGAAGACGGGCAGGGCCGCCGCCCCGAAGAGGAAGGCCTCCCTCGGGTCCCCGTCCACCTTCACGGCCCAGGGCGTCGCCGGCAGACGGACACTTTCCGCCGCCGCGGCCGCCGCCGTCCAGACCAGAAGCCACAGAACCAGCCCAATTCGATGATTCATGCCTTTAAGACCCCATGGGAGGGCGCGGAGACCCTCCCCTACGAAAACCGTCTCACGTTTCCCGTCTCCCGTCTCCCGTTTCTCGTCTCTCGTCTCCCGTCTCACGTTTTACGTCTCTCGTCCCGTGGCGCGGCCGGCCTTGTTGCAGACCAACCATTCGGAAGTTATAGTATGGGTGACTGGAGGTGTTACATGAAGCCACCCACCGCTTCACCCACTCTTCGAAGAAGCGTCGTGCTCGCGGCAACCCTCGTGGAGGAAGCCCGTCAGGCCGCTCCCGAGTCCCTGCGCGGAAATTTCAATCGTCTGGTCCAGAAGGCCCTCGAAGAATACATCCGGGCACAAAGAAACCGGGCTTTCGAAGAATCCATGGCCCTGATGGCCCGGGATCCCGCCATTGCCTACGAGTGCCGCGAGGCTTCGGAGGGGCTGGCCCACGCCGAAGGCGACGGGCTGGGGGACGGATCTTGATCCGGCGCGGTTCCGTCTATTTCGTGGACTTGGCACCCACCAAGGGACGTGAGCAGGCCGGCCGCCGTCCCGTTCTGGTCGTCTCCTCGGATGCCATCAACGCACAGCCCCTGGTCGTCACCGTCGTGGTGGGAACGAGCGCCGCCCGAATGCCCAGGGACTACCCCGTGAACGTCCGGGTGAAGGCCGATGAATCCGGTCTTCCGGAAGACACGGTCTTTCTCGGGTTCCAACTGAGGTCTCTCGACCCGCGCCGACTGGCCGATCCCCGCACGGGGGAAATAAAGGAGTCCGGACGCCTCCCGCCCCATCGAATCCGGGAGGTGGAAGCCGCCCTTCGCCTGGTATTGGGCCTGTAGCGCCCGCCTCTGGCCGCGAAAACCGGGAGGGCGCGGAGGCCCGCCCCTGCGTCTCTCGTCTCTCGTCTCTCGTCTCTCGTCTCTCGTCTCCCGTTTTACGTTTCCCGTCTCTCGTCTCACCCTTTCGGGCGAGGCCCCTACCGGTACACCTCGTCGTGGGACCCCACGTCGAGGAGGACGACCTCCTTTGCGGTCACCCGGAGAAGGACCACGACCCGGACGCTGTAGATTAGAGAGACGGCGTGCGTGCCCTTGTGACGGCCCTTGAGAGGATGGGTCCGAAGCCGTGCCGCAAAAGGGTCCTTCTCCAACTGGAGGAGGAGTTCGAGAAATTCGCCCTTGAGTTGAGGATTTCGTTTGAAGAACTTGCGGGCCGTGGCGAGGAAGGAGTCGGTCCGCGCCAGGGACCACGTCACGATTCGATCTCGGCCAGGAGTTTTCTTGCCGTGGTCTTCTTCACGCGCCCCGCGGCCGCGTCCGCCTCCGAGGCCGCCAGCCGCGCCTCGGCCAGATCGCTCAGCAAGGCCCGGTAGTCTTCGGCGCGCAGGACGACGTACTTCGCCTCGTCGTCCCGGATCACATGAACGGGGCCGTCGCCCAGGGCATCCTCCACGGCCGCCATGCCCCTTCGCTTGATTTCCTTCGCCGGTATGGTTGCCATTGCGGGCCCTCAGTCGGTATCCGAATCGGTACTAAACCTAGTACCGGCTCGCTGGAAAGTCAAGGTTCATCGCCCGCCCCACGGGTTCATGGGGTTTTGTGGCGCGGCCGCCCCTGGCCGCGACTGTAGGGGCGGCCCTCCGTGGCCGCCCGCCCTCAAACCAACCCCGGGGAGGGCGCGGAGGCCCTCCCCTACGTTTCCCGTCTCTCGTCTCCCGTTTCAAGTCTCTCGTTTTTCGTCCCGTGGGAGGCGTCGCCAGTCGCCGATCTTCTTCCTCGAAGGCCTCCCATGTAGCGGCTTTTGCTTGCCAAAGGCCGGCCATTCGGCCGATGCGAGCATCGGCCGCTACAGCGCGGCAACTGGGATGGAGACGATTCCCTCCGCGATCGGAAGCACATCCCTGGCCAGGCAAATGATGCCTCCCGCTCCGGTGGGTGTGGCCCGCCCCGCCAGCGTGTGGAAGGTCCGGACGTCCTCTCTGTCCGGCGACGCCGTCTTCTTGCATTCCAGCGGGTAGAGCGTGCCATCGCGAACGATGAGCAGGTCGATCTCCTTCTTGTCCTTGTCTCGGTAGTAATAAAACGGTGGGACCAAACCGTGGTGCAGATAGCTCTTCAAGAGTTCGGCGATCACCCATGTTTCAAGGATCTGGCCCGACATGGCGCCGGATTCCAGCGTTTCGGGAGTGGACCACTCGGTCAGATACGCGCAAAGGCCAGTATCCAGGAAATAGAGCTTCGGCGCCTTTACCAATCGCTTTGTCACGTTGCTGTGCCATGGGGGCAGAAGCCAGACGAGCCCGGACGCCTCGAGAATGGAGAGCCACTTCTTGGCCGTGTTCGGGGCCACGTCCGCGTCCCTGGCCAGTTCGGCGAAGTTGACCAACTGCCCCGTCCGCGCAGCGGCCGCCTTGAGGAAACGGATGAAAGCCAGTTGATCACCCACCTCGGCGAGGTCCCGCACATCCCGCTGAAGGTAGGTCTGCAGGTACGAACCATAATAAAGATCCCGGTCCGCGTCGGCGTGCAGGGCGATGGCCGGGAAGGAACCTCGCCAGATCAGGTGGTACAGATCCCGCAAGTGGAGTGGGCCGCCTTCTCTCGCCAGCTTTGCAGCCCGCGCCGGCACCGGAAGAAAGGGCTTCTCGCCCGCATGGCCCGTCATTTCACGCCGCGAAAGCCCAAGCAAGCGCAGAACCCCGACGCGGCCGGCGAGGGAATCCGAAACGCCCTTCATCAAATGAAACTGCTGCGAACCGGAAAGCCAGAACAAGCCGGGCCGCCGCGCACCGTCCGCTTCCATCTTGATGTAGGGAAGCAACTCGGGCGCGTACTGGATTTCGTCGATCAGCAAGGGCGGGCGAAACCGCTGGAAGAACAGTGCGGGATCCCCCTTGGCAAGGGCCAAATGGAGCGGATCATCGAGGGAAACATAGGTTCGCTTCGGCTCGCTCATCCGCCGAAGCAAGGTCGTCTTTCCCACCTGGCGCGCGCCCGTGACCAACACCACGGGAAATTGCCGGGACGCTTTGGCCAAATGGCCACCTAGGGTTCGCTCGGTGTACACGTCCGCTACTCTTCGTCCATATTGCATACCGGCTGCAGAATAGCCGCTAGACACGGAACCGTCAAGCCACCGCGGCCTTTCGGACCCGCCCGCCTTCGAAGGCCTCCCATGTAGCGGCCCTTGCCCATCTTCGACACCGCGTTTGTGCATCTCCTTTGTAATGAGCGCACTACGCCGGCCGATTTTGGCGTGTCACTACATTTCGGCCTCTTCGGTGGGCGGGCCGGTTGCAGAGGGGGGGATGGCATCGGATAGCCGCCGCAGGCGCTGGGGCAGGGCAACGGCGGCGGCCTGGAAGGCTTTGCCGATGTCCCGGCGCGCGTCGGTGCGCAGGGCGAAGCGCTTGCCCTCCTGCTCCACGGTGATCGTCTCCAGGGCTTCCAAGTCGTCCATGAAGCGTTCCCACTCCGGCTTCAGCCCGGCCTTCTCCAGCGTGTCTTGCAGGGTCTTCATGAGCATGAGGGCGAGGAACGAACAGAAGACGTGGCCCCGGATGGTCTCGTCCCGCTTGGGGTAGATGGGGCGCGTCTCCATCACGGACTTGACGGAGCGGAAGAGCGCCTCGACCATCCAGAGCTGCTTGTATTGGAGGGCCACCTCTGCGGCGGGAAGGTCCGTGTTGGTCCGCAGGACCCACGTGCCGTCGTAGCGCTCCTCCTCCTTCACCTTCTTCGCATCGATCGCGAAGCGCGCGCCCTCGCTCGCCAGGTACTTCCGGTACCCCTTGTTGCCCACGAGGCTCTTGGCCCCGCCCTTGAGCTTGTCCTTCAGGGACGCGAGGATCGCCTCGCGGTCCGCCGCGTCTTTCCTCGCCTGTTCCGCGTTGACGCAGACGATGTACCGCCGGCCCTCCACTTCGACCTCTTTCACCTTCAGGGGCGACGGGTCCTTGGAACCCTTCCGCTCGCCGTGGACGATGTGGTAACGCCCCGCGCGAGACAGCACCTCCTCGCCCACCTCCTTCACCCGCCGCATGCGCGCGCCGAGGATGTAGGAGACTTTGGGCACACGGCTTTCGAGCGCGGTGATCGTCTCCTGGGAGATCATCCCCCGGTCCGACACGAGGCAGACCTGCGTGATGCCGAAGCGGGCGCGCAGGCGGTCCAAGATGGGTACGAGGGTCGTCACGTCGGTCGTGTTGCCCGGCCACAGCTCGCAGCAGACCGGATGGCCCTCCGCGTCCAGCACCGCCCCGACGACCATCTGTTTGAGATCCGGCCGGTGGTCCTTGCTGTGCCCGTACTGCCCGATGGTCTCCCCGCCCCCGCCCTCGAAAAAAATGGAGGTCGTATCGAAGAAGCACAGGCTGAGGGAGGAGAACAGGTTCCGCCGCCGGGCGAACAGCTCCTCCTCGATCAGATCCTTCGTGCATCTGGGTGCGAAAGGCGTGGCTCCCTCCTGCTCCGAATCCGGGAGCGGCTCTCCCAGCCACGCCATCGCCCGGTAGAAGTGGTGCAGGGCGAGCCCCTCCGCGCCCGGGATCGCACGGTCCCGCATCCAGTGCTCGCACGCCCGGTCCGAGCCCGGGTCACACAACCGGTGCAGAACCGTCGCGAAGACGGCCCTCTCCACCGGGAACCCGAACGAGCGGTCGGCCAGGAGGTCCGAGAGGATGCGCGCGAGCCCCAGCCGCTCCCACAGCCGCCCGAACAGGAGCGACGGCCCCACGCACTCGCGGGAGACCGCACCGAGGTCGCCCGACTCGTGGGCCGAGAGCACCGCCAGCTTCTCCGAGTGGCGCGCCAGCGAGGCCACCACCGCCTCCAGCGTGCCGTCCTCCCGCCACTGGTCCAGCCTGCCGAGGTTCGCCACCACCGACTGCCGGACCTTGCCCTCCACGCGCCGGTTCTCCACCAGCTGGAGGTACTCCCGGTTGTCGGCGCGCTTCACCCGGACAAACATGGCACCACTAATATAGTACAATTATCAAGAGATTGCAAGCGATATAGTTAATGTTAATTCTAGAATCGTGACACTACACTCACGAGAAATTCCGATCTTCGCAAGACCCACTTTGTGAATTATCAGTAGCTTGCAAACACCGACCCCCGTGAAAAGCACTGCGCACTGTAGAAGATGGGGCAGGAAGAAGACATACCCTGGGGGAAGGATGTGCGGGAGCCGCCGACGATAGGAGGTGGGGTCCATGGGTTTGTTGGCGGGCGGGGGCGCCCGCCCCACAGGTTCATGGGGTTTTGTGGCTCGGCCGCCATCGGCCGCGAGCCCTCAGGTTTTTCTCTGGCGGGCGGGGGCGCCCGCCCCACAGGTTCATGGGGTCTTGTGGCGCGGCCGCCATCGGCCGCGAAAACCGGGAGGGCGCGGAGGCCCTCCCCTACGCGAACCGCATCAGCCGATGCGAGCATCGGCCGCTACAAGAGCCTAGCTTCGGGGAGGAAGTCGGCGAGGGCGCTGCGCAGGCCGGCCTCGTCGCCGGCTCGGGCAAGGCCGCCAAGCCGTCCGAGGGCGGCATCCACCTTCTCCACGCTCACGCTGTTGATCTGCCCGATGAAGATTTTCGGGTGGCGGGTGGTGCTCACGGCTTCGTCGCTGTTCATGAGCACCTCCTGAATCTTCTCGCCCGGCCGAACGCCCGTGAAGACGATGGGGATCTCGTCGTAGGGCTTGAAGCCCGACAAGGTGATCATCTGCTCCGCCAGGTTGACGATGCGCACGGGCTCGCCCATGTCGAGGACGAAGATCTCCCCGCCCTTCCCCATGGCCCCGGCCTGGAGCACCAACTGGGCGGCCTCGGGGATGGTCATGAAGTAGCGCACCATGTCCGGATGGGTGACGGTCACGGGCCCGCCCTTGCGGATCTGCTCCCGAAAGAGCGGGATGACGGATCCCGTGCTCCCCAGCACGTTCCCGAAGCGCACGGCCACGTAGCGCGTCTCGAACCGCTTGTCGAGGGCCTGGACGACCAATTCGGCCACCCGCTTGCTCGCCCCCATGACCGACGTGGGCTCGACGGCCTTGTCGGTGGAGATGAAGACGAAGGCCTCGGCCCCGTGCTCCCCCGCCAGCCGTCCCAGCACCTCCGAGGCCACCACGTTGTTCTTCACGGCCTCGCACGGGTTCATTTCCATCATGGGCACGTGCTTGTGGGCCGCGGCGTGGAAGAGCACCTGAGGCCGCCACGCCGAGAAGACGCTCTCCATGCGCTCTGCGTCTCCCACGTCGCCCACGAGGGGCACGATCTCGAGCCCGGGCCAGGCCTCCCGCAGTTCCCGGTGGATGTCGAAGAGGACGAATTCGGCCCGCTCCAAAAGGAGCAGTGTCGAGGGCCCCATGCGCGCCACCTGCCGCGCGAGTTCGGAGCCGATGGAGCCGCCGGCCCCCGTCACCATCACGGCCTTCCCCGACAGGAACCGCCCCACCTCCTCCACGTCCAGCCGCACCGGGTCCCGGCCCAGGAGGTCTTCGATCTCCACGTCCCGGATTCGCTTAATGGAGACGCGCCCCTCGATGATCTCGAAGAGCCCCGGGATGATGCGGGCCTTCACGGGGACCGACTCGCAGATGTCCACGATGCGCTTCACGTCCTTGCGCGAGGCGCGCGCGATGGTGATGATGACGTGGTCCACGCCCAGGCTCTTGACCAGCCTCGGGATGTCCTCCGATCCCCCGATGACCTTGATGCCCTGCAGGACGGCCCCCCGCTTCTCGGGCTCGTCGTCCACGAAGCCCAGGATCTCCAGCCCCGCGCCGCCCTGGGCCGCGATCTCCTTGGCCACCATCACCCCCGCCTGTCCCGCCCCCACGAGGAGGACCGGCTTCGCCTCTCCGGCTCCCGCCCGGGCTACCCTGGCCTGCTTCTCGTAGCGCTCGTAGAGCGCCCGGCGCACCACCCGCAGGGCCAGCACGCCCCCGAAGGCCAAAACGGTGTCCATGGCGATGACGGAAACGGGCACACGGAGGGGCTGAAGGGCGCCGGGCAGGGCCAAGCGGAGGAACAGCAGGATGAGGAACGACCCCACCGCCGCCTTCAGGAAGGCCCCCACCTCCGCCATGCCGATGTAGCGCCAGATGAAGGCATAGACCCCCGTGACGAAGAGCAGGGCGAACTGGAGCAGGACCACGTAGGGCCCCTGGATGGCCCAGGACTGGATCTGCTCCAGCGGCACGTCAAACTCGAAGCGAAAAAGGTACGCCAGCGTGAAGGCCGACGCCAGCACCAAGAGGTCCAGCACGAATTGCACCTGCCGGCCCAAGAGCCGCGCCCAGACCGGCGCCCCGTGCCTCTCCTTCGCCCCGTCTTTCATGGCCTCTTCCATCACCCCTCGATCCTCCCCCTTTTTCGCGCCCGCCCCACAGGTTCATGGGGTTTTGTGGCGCGGCCGCCCTCGGCCGCGAGCCCCCAGGTTTCTCTCTGGCGGGCGGGGGCGCCCGCCCCCCACTGACACCTTCGTTTAGCCCCTGCTCACACTTGACCACTTGTACGCGCCCGGGTCAGGCACAAATCCCTTTCGAACTGGATTGGCTTCTATGTACTGCCACGTCGCGAGAAGTTCCTTCTCGCTCCGAACTACGTGATCGTATGTTTCCTCCTGCCAAACGGGACCCTTGCGTCCGTATTGTTTTGCGAGGGTATGGGAGGATGTCCCTTTCAACGCCTGCAGTGTTTTTGAGAGTACCTCGTCTCGACTGGACTCGTACAAGATGTGAACGTGGTCGGGCATGACGACGTAGGCCAGGACTTTTCCGGGGGACATTCGGCCTAAATGAAGGCACACCACATCCTTTTCGGCATCCTCCAGAGAGTGGGGCTGGGAGGGGTGGAGCCGGAAGGTCAGGAAGAAGACATACCCTGGGGGAAGGATGTGCGGGAGCCGCCGACGATAGGAGGTGGGGTCCATGGGTTTGTTGGCGGGCGGGGGCGCCCGCCCCACGGGTTCATGGGTTTTTGTGGCGCGGCCGCCCCCGGCCGC
>CAZPSH010000001.1:116780-194644 GCA_964589625.1 uncultured Thermoanaerobaculia bacterium | reverse complement strand
ATCCGACTGGTAAAAGGGGCATTTGCGCCGCTGCGAGATGCTGCTGTTGCTGATACCGGGTCAGAAGAAAGAAAAGCTGACACTGGAGGGCGGAGCCTTTCTTGCCGGAGTAAAAATCCGAAAGGAAGGGGTTCTGGACGTCCTCCAGGAGGAGCGTTGCGCCCAGCCGGCGTGCCAGGAGACGCGCGAGAGTCGTCTTGCCGACCCCGATGGGGCCTTCCACCGCCAGATAGGGGTATCGCAGTTCCGGGGCCGACGCCATCCCATCTCCCGTCGCCAAAGTATGCTCCAGCCGGAGGAGGGTTTCAATGGAACGGCCCCGCCCCAATGCCGCGAGGATGGTGCCGGGATGGCCGCAAGAGGCTCACCGGACTCAAACGGAAGCAAAACGGCGCCATCACCCGTCATGGAATGCGGGGGCCGTGGAGACCAAGCTCAGTTGGTCACGGCCCTGGGGGGCACGCGCGTTCGTTTGCCGGGGAGTCTTGAGGGGCCCGTCGCGGCGTGGTGGACTGGACCGCCGGAGGAGGATGGGGATGATCGTGCTGGAGTTCATCGGCAACGCGTGGCTGGTGCCTCGCCGGAAGATGGTGTCGGAGGAGTGCGGGGAAATCTGGGTGAAGCTCGAGTGGAAGAACCCCACGGGCGGCATGAAGAACCGATTGACACGGGCGGTGATCGAGCGCGCCGAGGGAAACGGGCGGTTGCGGACGGGTGGCACGGTCGTCGAGTACACGGGGGGCAGCACGGGCGCGTCGCTGGCCCTGGTGTGCGCGGCCAAGGGGCACCGCTTGCGCATTTTGACCTCCCGAGCCTTCAGCGCCGAAAAGAGGAGGGCCTCTTCGCGGGCACCTCGTCGGGGGACGACGTCTAGGCCGTCTAGGGCGTGCCCGAAGGCTGGGTCCCTCCTCCCGCATCGGCACCCTTCTTTTTGACTCGGGTTTGAAATACCTGAGCACCGACGTGTACGGAAGCCAGGGCGCGAGAGAATAGTAGGGGACCGGGACAGGTTTTCGGCGAAGCGCGAGAGAAGAGGAGCAAGGAACAAAGCGCAGGGCGAGAAGGGCAGGGTAGAATGGTCGGGGAGGCGCCATGAACGCGCTTGAATACCGGGGTGTGTGCAAGACCTTCGGGAAGATCGAGGCGGTGAAGCCTTTGGATCTGGAGGTCCCGGAGGGAAAGATCTTCGGCCTACTTGGGCCGAATGGGGCGGGGAAGACGACGTTGATTCGGATGACCCTGGGGATCCTCCTTCCCGACGCGGGAACCGTGTCGGTGGGGGGGCGGCCCCGGGACCTGGTGCCCGCCTCGTCCCTCGGCTACCTTCCTGAGGATCGTGGTCTGTACGTCAAGATGAAGGTGGGGGAGCTCTTGCGCTTCTTCGGACGCCTTCGGGGGCTATCGGCCGGGGAGGCCTCGCGGAGGGCCACCGAAGGTCTGAAGCGGCTGGGCCTGGAGAAGTGGGAAAACAACCGCCTGGACGAGCTTTCGAAGGGCATGCAGCAGAAGATCCAGCTCCTGGTGGCCATCCAGCACCGGCCCAAGGTGGCTATCCTGGACGAGCCCTTTTCGGGTCTCGATCCCGTAAACGTGGAACTGTTTATGGAAGTCCTCGACGAGGCCATCGCCCAGGGCACGACGGTGGTCCTGTCCACGCACCAGATGGAACAGGTGGAAAAACTATGTCAGTCCATCGCCTTGATCCATCAAGGAAAAGTGATTCTTAAGGGAGACGTGGGGGAGATCCGTACGGAATACGGAACGCGCGCCGTGAAGGTGGAGTTTTCGGATGGAGCGGAACTGACCGAGACCGTCTTCGCGGACCTCTCCGAAACCACGGTCCTTCTGCCCAACGAAGCCCGCTTCTTCCTCCGACCCGAGGCCCACGCCGGAAAGATCCTCAAGCGCCTCCTGGAGATGCGAGTGAAGGTCTCGAGGTTCGAGGAGGCCCAGGCCTCGATGCATGACATCTTCGTGAAAGTGGTGACGGGGGAGGATGGCCATGCGAACTAACTGGCTGAACGTCTACGCCATCGTCCGCCGGGAGTTTCTCGAGAGGGTGCGGAAAAAGTCCTTCCTCATCAGCACGATCCTCACGCCGATCCTTTTCGGCGCGCTCATGGTCGTTCCCGCGGCGCTATCGATCCTTCGCCACGAGGAGGTGAGGATCACTGTCGTGGACAAGACGGGGTGGGCCGGCCCGGCCTTTCTGGAGGCCCGGAGCGGCAAGGAGCGCTCGGGCGAGCCGGGAGACCGCTTGGAGGCGGAGGCCGACAAGAGGGCCGACGAGGCCTCCCAGTTCACGCTCGCCGCCGCCGGTGCGGACATGGAGTCGCTCAAGATGGAAGTAGGGGAAGGCCGTTTGGACGGCGTCCTCCTTCTGGAGACGGACCCGGAGGGCGAACTGAAGGCTACCTACTACGCCCAGAACCTCTCCAACACCCAGCTTTACGGGCTCATAACGGGGCGTCTCAACCAGGCTCGCCTCCAGCAGAAGCTGCAGAAGCTCGGACTGGACCCTGCCGTGGCGGAACAGCTCAAAGGTCGAGTGGACCTCCAGCCGGTCAAGGTGGAGAAGGGCGGGAAGACCCGGAAAGGGAACCTCCTCACCGACATCGTGCGGCCCATCCTGCTGGCCATCGTGATCTACATCATGATCATCATGTACGGGGTGGCCCTCTCGAACGGCGTCCTGGAGGAGAAGAGCGGCAAGGTCGTGGAGGTCATCCTCTCCGCGGTGCGGCCCTTCGAGCTGATGATGGGCAAGATCGTGGGAATCGCCTCCGTGGGCCTCCTCCAGTACGGCATCTGGTTTCTCCTGGGCGCCGGGCTCTACCTCGCCAACCCCATGGACATGGCCTCCTCCTCCGAAGGAGGGTGGATGAAGCCCGTGGAGATGGTCGTGCTGGTTCTCTATTTTCTCCTGGGCTTCATCTTTTACGCCAGCATCTACGCCGCCGTGGGGGCCATCTGCACTACCCAGCAGGAGGCCCAGCAGTGGCAAACCCCGGTGACCTTCGGCCTCGTGATCCCCTTCGTGCTCATGATGCCCACGATCCAGAGCCCCAACGCCGGGTGGGTGGTGGCACTAAGCCTCTTCCCGGTGACCTCGCCGATCACGATGCTGTTGAGGGTGGGGGCCGTAGACGTGCCTCTCTGGGAGGTCGGCGCAAGCCTTGCGCTTCTGGTGCTTGGCACCCTGGGGGTGGCCTGGATGGCGGCCAAGGTCTACCGGGTGGGAATCCTCATGACGGGAAAGCGGCCCACGATCCCCGAGGTCCTGCGCTGGCTGCGGGCCAAGTAAGGGGGGCCTTGAGAGGCCCCGGGCGTCCTGAACCTCCTTGGAGGTCCATATGATCGGGCTCAGGAACTTTCGCCCCAGCACGTTTCCAGGGGTTTCGAAGAGGCGGAAACTGCTGGCGCTCTTCGTGGCGGGCGGCGCGGACCTTGTGGAGATGGCGCTCTTCCCCCTCTTTTTCGAAGGCGCGGCCTCGCCGTTTGACCTCGTGCTTGACCTTGGGACCGCAGCGGTCTTGGGAGGGATCCTCGGGTTCCGTTGGAGGTTCCTACTGGCCCTGGGCGCCGAGGTGGTTCCCGTTCTGTCCCTCTTCCCGACGTGGACGGCCCTCGTCCTCAGCGTGCCGTCGGAGGGAGATCAGCCGCCGCGCCGCGTGGGGTCGGACCCGGCTCTGCCGGCGTCGGGGGAGCCTCGGGAAGGACGGGTGTGAGGGACTCGGGAAAAGGCCGGTAGACTACCGTCCGCCTCGGCCAGCGCCCCACGAATCGAACGAGTTTCCTGCGCCATCCGCGGCGGAGGGCCCTCCGGACCTGGGGCATGGCTTGCCGCGCGGCGGCCTCGCCCAGGGGCACGGCTCGCTCGACCGATCGAAAATCGGCCCAGTGGACAGACTGGACGTCAGGGCAGATCATCACGTCGGCGAAGCGAGTCTGAACCTGGGTCAGCGTCTCGGACATGATGGCGTTGGCCCGCGCCGAAATCGTCGCACCACGCCTCTGAACGTCCCCGTTGCGCTCCACGTCCAGGCTCACGTTGACCGCGAGGACCACGTCTGCGCCAAGACGGATGGCGACCTCCACGGGAACTTTGTCCACGAATCCCCCGTCCACGAGGTCGCGACCGTCCACTTTTACGGGCGGGAAGACGCCGGCGATGGCCGAGGAGGCCTGCACCGCCAGCCGGGCCGGACCCTCCCGCAGGATGATCTCGTCGCCCGTCTGAAGGTCCGCCGCGACGATGGCGAGGGGTATGGGGGACTCCTCGAGGCGCCGGTCTGGGATGACGGCGGCCACGTTCTGCTCGAATTCTTTCGGATGGACGAAGGATTCCTTGAGGAGAGTGGAGGCGAAGAAGGAGGCCAACTTGTAGACCCGATGGAGGCGGCCGAAAAAGCCACGTTTCTCGCCTCCTGTGAGGGGGGCGATGGCCTGGATGTCCCTGTAGTGGCCGTCGGAAAAGCCCGGTGAATGGGAGAACTCCACGAGCCCCCGCTCTGCGGCCTCGGTGGAGCCCGAGAAGGCATAGAGGGCGCCGATGAGGGCCCCCGCGCTGCACCCCACGATGAGATCCACGGGCACCTTCTCCTCCTCCAGGACCTTGAGCACGCCGAGGTGCGCAAAGCCCCGGGCGCCCCCCCCGCCAAGGACGAGGGCCACGCGCGGTGTCAGGATGCCCCGAAACCTGCCCCAGGCTCTTCTTCCCATTTCTCCTCCGTGAGGGTGAGAAAAATGTCCTCCAGGGAACTTCCCGGCCGGCTCGCCAGAGCCTGGAGGTCTTCGAAGGCGCCCTCCGCCACCAGGCGGCCCCGGTGCAGGATCCCGATCCGGTGGGCCACCTCCGCCGCCATGTCGAGAGAGTGGGTGGAGAGGAAGAGCCCCGTTCCTTCCGCCGCAAGTTGCCCGAAGAGATCCCGCACGTCCCTCGAGGAGCGGGGGTCGAGCCCCACCATGGGTTCGTCCACCATGAGGAGGCGCGGCCGGTGAAGCAGGGCCCCCACGAGGACGAGCTTCTGCCGCATTCCGTGGGAAAACCCCTCCACGAGCTGGTGGGTCCAGTACTCCAGTCGGAATCGCTCCAGGAAGGACCGCGCCCGGTCCTGCCAGCCGCTCAGGCCCCGGACTCGGGCCAGGAAATCGAGGTACTCCCACGCCGTTAGCCTCTCGTACAGATAGGGGCGGTCGGGGACGTAGGCCATTAGGCGGCGGAAGGGGAGGGAGTCGGCCTCGACGGGCTCCCCGCAGACGTGGAGGGAGCCCCCGTCGGGTAGGAGGAGACCCGCCGCCGTCCGGAGAGTGGTGGTCTTGCCGGCGCCGTTCGGCCCTAGAAAGGCGTAAATCTCCCCCGGGGCCACCTCAAGCGTCAGGTCGGATACGGCCGCCAGACGCCCGTAGGACTTCTTCAAATTTCGAATGGCGAGGGCGGGGATCTCAGCCACGGCGCCTCCGTGGAACGGGAGGATGCCCGCGGAGGGGCATGGGCGGTCGGCCCTGAAGGTGGAGGCTCCTGGGATCGGTGGGGCAAGCCCGGACGCAGAAGCCGCAGCCGGTGCAGCCGTCCGGGAAGATGTCCACACCCTTCCCAGGGACGATTTGGATGGCCGAGGGGCCCACTGGGCAAGCCTCCGCGCACTTTACGCAGGCGACGATCCGGGAGGAGAGGCACGTCTCGGCGTGCCAAACCGCCCTTCCCATCCGGCGGTCCTCATCTAGGAGAAGCGCCTCGTCGGGGCAGGCCTCGATGCACTTGAGGCAAAGGGTGCAGGGCCCCAGGTCCGGAGCGATGACGGGACTGCCCGTCCCCATGAGGGGCTCCTGCGCGGGCACGATGATCTTTTCCGGGCAGGCCTCCCGGCAGAGGTCGCAGCGCGTGCATTGGGAGAGAAACTGGGGTTCGAGCGGGGCGCCGGGGGGGCGGAGGAAGGTGAAGGGGATGCGCCCCGAAAGGGCGTGTCCCTGGCCGCGGAAGGCCCGGGCGGCTTCCGTCCCCGAATCCACGAAGAGGAGCCGGCGCAAAAAGCCGGCCCGGTCCACCTTCTCGCCCATGGGGTCATTATGGGACGGCCTAGCGGGACTCGCAACATGAGGGCCCGGCTGTTTGAGGAAGGCGGCGGTGTGGAGGGGATTCCGCGACCCGCGATCCCCGATGCCTTCAGGTCAGGCGGCAGGCTCGATGGGGCGCCCCCTCGATCCCCATCCCGCATGAGTTCGGCCGACGCTCCTTCTTCTCCTTGCCACGACGGCACCCCTTGGCTAGACTGCGAAGGGAGGACGCGATGGACGCGATGCCGCTGGCGGAACTCACCGAGGGAACCGAGTTCCGAGGAATCCTGTGGCTTGTTTCGGGCCAAGTCCGGCAGACGAAGTCCGGGGACCCCTATTGGGAGGGAATCTTCCAGGACGCCTCGGGAAGTCTGCCCTCGAAGCTGTGGGATAGCTTCGAAGGCAGAAAGGGCCGGGTTCGAGAGTACTTGGGAATCCTTCGGCCCGGACGCCCCCTCAAGGTCTGGGCCCGGGTGGATGCCTTTCAGGGGGCTCTTCAGCTCACGCTCGGCGCCGTGGAGCCCGTGGTGGGGGAGGCGGTGAACCCCGGCCTCTTCTCGCCCCGAAGCCGGCGGACCGAGGCGGAGATGGCCGAGGAGTTCGAGAAGATCCTGTCGCGCATGAAGGACCGGGACTGCGTCCGTCTCCTGAAGGCCTTTCGGGCCGATGAACACTTTGCCGCGTTCCGGCAGGCTCCCGCCGCCAAGTCCATCCATCACGCTTGGGTGGGCGGCCTGATGGAGCACTCTTTGAGCCTGGCGCGGGGCGTGAGGATCCTGGCGCCGAACTACCCAGGGCTCGACGCGGACCTCTTGCTCTGCGGGTGTTTCCTTCACGATGCAGGGAAGGCGGTGGAAATCTCCAGCGAGCCGGGATTCGAGTACACGACGGACGGAAAGCTCCTGGGCCACATCTACATGGGGGCGCGCTTGGTGGAGCGGCTCTGCGACTCGCTTCCGGGCTTTCCCCTAGAGAAGCGGCGGCACCTCGTACACCTGGTCCTGAGCCACCAGGGGGAACGCTCCGAGGGGTTCGGGAGCCCCGTGGACCCCCAGACCCCGGAAGCCGTCTTCTTTCACCACCTGGACAACCTCGACGCCAAGGTCCAGAACTGCCTCACAGCGCTGGAGAAGGCGGGTGAGAACAGCGGTCCGTTCACGTCGGGACGGGAAAATCCCCTCAAGAAAAGCTACTACCGCATCCGGCCGGGCGACGCCTCCGAGGAGGGGGATGCCTCCGGACTTGGGAAGAAAGGAGGCAGGGACGATGACGCGGGCGGCGCTGATCCCCAGCCCAGGCTCTGGTGACGCGCATCTCGACTGCCTGGGGCTCCTGTGCCCCCTTCCCGTGGTTCGGGTCGCGGAGGCGCTGAAGGCCATGGCCCCGGGCCAGGTGCTCGAGGTGCTGGCGGACGACCAGGGTGTCAAGGCCGACCTACCGGCGTTCTGCAGGAGCGCAGGGCACGAGTGGGCGGGATTCGTGCAAGAGGGCCGGACGGTCCGGTCCTTTATTCGGAAGTCACGCTAGGACGGAGGGCCACGTGATGAGCGAGGGAGCCATCGTCCAGGCGC
This sequence comes from uncultured Thermoanaerobaculia bacterium, assembly GCA_964589625.1. Classification (GTDB taxonomy): domain Bacteria; phylum Acidobacteriota; class UBA4820; order UBA4820; family DSQY01; genus JBFLVU01. The sequence goes on along the minus strand of CAZPSH010000001.1, from coordinate 187,016 downwards.
TGGGCCCGCAGGATATCCCGGCGGTCCATCGCTTGTGGACAGAGGCAGACCTTCCCTTTCATCCGGAGGGCCGGGACTCCGTGGAACGGATGGAGGAGGAGCTGGCCACGGGCAGCGCCTTTCTCCTGGGCGCCTACGTCGGAGGCGCGCTGGTCGGTGTCGTTTTGGGAACGGACGACGGGCGGAAGGGGTGGATCAACCGGCTCGCCGTTGCCCCTTCCTTTCGGAGGGCGGGTATCGGCGCGCGCCTCATCGCCGCTTGCGAAGAGGCCTTCGAAAGGCGGGGCCGCGGCATCGTCGCCTGCCTCATCGAGGACTGGAACGGTCCCAGCCTGGCCCTTTTTCAGCGGGAGGGCTACGTTCTTCGGAAGGACATCCACTACCTCCGCAAGGTCCGGGCCGGAGAGGCCTGGTAGGGCCGCCGGCCAGGAAGCCCAATGGCCCGTCCCCCCCGCACCGCTCCCCGCTCCTTCCTTTGGGAGCCCGCCGCGGATCCCCGATTTCGGGAGAACGTGAAAGCCACCTTCGATCTGCCCGCTTCCCCGGGCACCCTTGAGGCGCCTCCGTCGCAATTGCGCGAGGACCTGAGGGCAGGACTGGCCCGGGCGGGTGTGAAGGGCCTCTTCACCCACCAGGCGCGGGGGCTCGAGGGTCTGCTTGCCGGCCGCGACCTGATGGTCAGCACGCCTACGGCCAGCGGCAAGAGCCTGGTCTACCAGCTGTACGCCCTCAACGCCTGGCTCGAGGACTCCTCGCGGCGCTTTCTTTTTCTCTACCCCTACAAGGCCCTAGCACAGGATCAGTGCGGCAAGATCAACGGCTTCGCGGAAGCCCTCGGAATGGCCGGATTCCGAGCCGCGGTGTACGATGGGGACACGGGGAGCGCCCGTCGCAAGGAACTCCAAAAGGACCCTCCGCCCGTCCTCATCACCAACCCGGACATGCTCCACCTTGCCTTCCTGGCATTCCGTGAGAACTGGGAGGCGTGGTTTCGGCGACTCTCCCTGGTGGTTCTCGACGAAGCTCACGTGTACAGGGGGATCTTCGGGGCCAACGTCCATCACCTCTTGTGGAGACTGGGCCGGGTGCTGGACCGCGCGGGCGCCCAATCCCGGTGGGTGGCAACATCGGCCACCTTGTCCGACGCCGGCGGGTTCTTCCGCGCCCTCACCGGGCGGGAGGCCCTTGTTCTCGAGGAGAGCGGGGCCCCGAGGCCCCCGCGCCGACTCCACCTGCTCGCAACGGAGGGGAGCCCCTACACCCTGGCCGTGGAGGTCATGGACCGGCTCCTGAAGGAGGAGCGGAAAACGCTCACATTCACCAAGGCCCGTCGAGTCACCGAACTTCTGTACTCGTGGCTGTGCCGAAGGGACCGGTCCTACCGAAAGAGCGTCTCGTCTTATCGCGCCGGATTTCTCCCCTCAGAGAGGAGGCGCATCGAGGCCGCCTTCTTCGACGGATCCCTCAAGGGGGTGGTGAGCACCTCGGCCATGGAGGTGGGAATCGACGTGGGCGGGCTCGACGCGTGCGTCCTCGTGGGCTATCCAGGGTCCCTCGTCTCCCTCTTTCAGCGCATGGGCCGGGCGGGGCGGGGGAGCGGAGAGGCGGCGGTCTTTCTCATCGCCATGCCCGACGCCTTGGACCAGTACTTCGTGACCCACCCCGATCGCCTGTTGACCCGTCCCTTGGAGGAGGCGGTACTCGACCCGGAAAACCCCCTTCTCCTCCCGCCCCACCTCCTGTGCGCGGCGCGGGAGGTGCCTCTTGCGGATGCGGAGTTCCCCGCCGAGGGGCTCCACCGCTGCATCCTGGAAGACCTGGCGGAGGCGGGCGACCTCCTTCTGGACGCGGAGGGCACGGCCTGGCACACCCTGCACCGTTCACCCCACCGGGACATGAGCCTCCGGGGGATCGGGGAGAGCTACCGCATCGTGGATCCCTCGGGAAAGGCCATCGGGACAGTGGATGGAGTGCGGGTTCACCGGGAGTGCCACGCGGGCGCGGTGTACCTCCACCAGGGCCAGAGTTACGAGATCGTGACGCTATCGCACAAGGACTTGAAGGCCGTGGCCCGGCCCTCGGATGCGGACTACTACACCGAGGCGCGGGGGGACAAGGAAACCGAAATCCTTGAGGTGCTGGACCGACGGAGGACGGGGCCGGCGGAGCTGTGCCTGGGCCGCCTCAAGGTCACGGAGCACATCACCTCTTTCGTGAAGAAGAGCCTGAGTGGAGGCGAAACGCTGTCGGAGCATCCCCTCGAGGCGCCCCCCATCGTCTTCGAGACGGAGGGCTTCTGGGTCGTCCTCCCGCCCGGCTCGGAGCCCGCCGCCGCGGGAAGGGGATTGCACTTCATGGGAGGCATCCATGCCTTCGAGCACGCCCTCATCGGCATGTTTCCCCTCAAGGCCCTCTCGGACCGGTGGGATCTCGGCGGCATTTCCTACCCCCTCCATCCGCAGACGGGCGGGCCGGCCGTATTTCTCTACGACGGCTATCCCGGTGGAGTGGGTCTTTGCAGGAAAGGCTACGGGCTCTTCGAGGATCTCCTCCACGCCACCGCCGACCTCCTGCGGGGTTGCCCCTGTGAGACCGGTTGCCCGGGATGCGTCCAGTCCCCCAAGTGCGGCTCCGGAAACAAGCCCCTCGACAAGGAGGCGGCCCGTCTCGTCTGCTCGATCCTTCTCGGGATGGAGGATCTAAATGCGGGGGATGCAAAACCCGTGGATCTCTCCGCGATGCCGGGCACGAATCGAAGGAGGAAGCCCCCCTCCTTGCCCCCTGGGCGCTTGGTCTTCGATCTCGAAACCCAGCGCCTCGCCGCCGAAGTGGGGGGTTGGGGTCACATTGCGGCCATGCGTCTGGCCCTGGGCGTGACCTGGGACCTGGACCGGGACCGTTGGCGCACCTATTTCGAGGAAGAGGCCGGCGCACTCGTGGAGGACCTTCTGGCCGCGCCGCTTGTGGTGGGCTTCAACGTGGACGGCTTCGATCTGGCGGTCCTCCAGCCCTACACGGACTTGGACCTGCACAAGGTCAAGACCTTGGACCTCCTGAAGGTGCTGAGGAAGAGAATGGGCTTCCGGGTTTCCCTGGCCTCCCTGGGGGAGGCCAACTTCGGCGAGGGCAAGAGCGCCGACGGAGTTCAGTCGGTGGCGTGGTTCAAGGAGGGTCGCTTCGACCTCATCGAGTCCTATTGCCGACAGGACGTGGCCCTCACGGGGCGCCTCTTCCGGAAGGGTCTTCAGGAGGGGCACGTCTTGGTCCGCGACCGGTCCGGCGGCCTGCTTCGCATCCCCGTGAACGGGTGGGGGATCGCGGAGAAGGAAAGGGGCCGTTAGCCTTCGGGCGGCGGGGACGGACGGCAGTCCAGGGGGAACTGCAGGACGAAGGTCGCCCCCCGGTCGGCATTGTTCCTCGCGATGAGGGATCCCCCGTGGATTTGGGCGTAGTGGCGGGCCAGGGTCAGGCCGAGCCCGGAGCGTCCCTGGCGGGTCGTGAAAAAGGGCTCGAAGAGCCGATCCGCCTTTGCGACCGGGATCCCGTGCCCCGCGTCCTCCACCAGCACGCGCACCTGCCCTCCGTCCACCTGGCCTTTCACGATGACCGTTGCGCCCTCCGGGGAGGCCGTAAGCGCATTGGCGATCAGGTGGGAGAGGGCCAGGGCGACCTTCTTCGGCGCGGCCCACAGGGTTGGGGCGGTTTGGGGAAGGCTCACGCGTATCTCCACCCGCTCGGCCCGCCCGGGCTCCTGGGAGCGGGCCTCCTGGACGGCCTGCTCCACGAGGGGGCCGAGGGAAACGGCCTCGATCTCCTCTGGGGCCACGGAGAGGCTCAATTCCATCATGGTCCGCATGAGGCGGTCCAGCCTCTGGACGTTCTCGTTCATCAGGTCCACGTGCGTCTCGCCTTCAGGGGACGCTGGGATGAGCCGGCGAAGGGCCGACAAGTTGACCTGGATGGCGAAGAGGGGATTGCGGACCTCGTGGGCGAGCCCCTGGGCAATCTTCCCGAGGGCTTCGAGTTGCCGCGCCCGGGCCTCGACCTGCGCGCGCCGCCGCTGGCCGGTTACATCAATGAGGGTGCCCTCCAGGTAAGGCTCTTGCCCCGGCTCGCGCACGAGGACGGCGTTTTCGAGGATGCGGAAGAGGCTCCCGTCCTTGCGCCGGGTCTGCACCTCGTGGTCGGTGACGGCGCCGTCCCGAAGGAGCCTGGCCCGAAAGGCCTCGTAGTCCTCGCTCCGGGCGGTGAACCGGTGACTGGAGGCCTGCATCACCTCCTCGGGCGATGTGAAACCGAAGAGGCGCGCAAAGGCTTGGTTGCACTCGATGAGCGATCCGTCCATGCGCGCCCGGTACACGCCGGCCAAGTTCCGCTCGAAGAGGAGCCGGTAGCGTCTCTCGGACTCCGCCAGGGCTTGCTCCGCCTCCCGGCGTCTCGTCACGTCGCGGTTGATGGTGAGGATGGCCGGGCGTCCCCTGAAGGTGATGACCGCCGCGTTGGCCTCGATGGAGAGAAGGCGGCCGTCCTTGCGCCTGTGGGCCGTTTCGAATTCCAGGTTGGCGCCCGCGGCAAGGGTCCGACGGATGGCGTCCTTCCCGCGCAGAAGGTCAAGGGTCAGGGTCTCCAGGGAAAGCCCGAGCAACTCCTCCCGGGGGAAGCCGTAGACCTCGACGGCGCGCTGGTTGGCGTCCAGGATCGCCTCTGATTCGGGGTCAAAGATCAAAATGGGGTCGTGGGCGCACTCGAAGAGGTCCCGGAAGTAGCGCTCGGATTCACGAAGGGCATCCAGGGCCCTTCGCCGGTCGGTCACATCCACCGAGATCCCTCCGACGAAGGGGATCTCGCAGGGGACGGCCCCGAGGGGGAACTTGGAGCAGGAGAAAAAGCGGATTTGGCCGTCGAACTCCTGGGCCTCCTCCTGCCACTCGAGGTGGCGTCCCTCCCGCGCACTCCGGTCCTCGGCCTCGATGGGCTCCGCCAGCTCCGGAGGGAACAGGTCTCCGGGGGTCTTCCCCAGGACGTCCTTTCGCTCCAGTTTCATGAGGCCTTCCCAGGCCTCGTTTACATAGACATACCTCCCTTCGGCGTCGCGGAGGAAGGCGGGGCCCGGGATGTGGTCCACGAAGGCACGGAGGGACTCCTGGGCGCTCTTGCGGTCGGTGATGTCGACGCTGATGCCCGCCACCCGCGGAGGGCGGCCTTCGCCGCAAGGGAGGGGAAACTTGGAGCAGGAGAAATACCGTGTGCGGCCCCCCACCTCCTCGGGCTCCTCCTCCCAAACCTGGACCCGGCCGGCCAGGGTCCGAGCGTCTTCTTCGAGGATGCGGAGCGCCGTTTCATGGGGGAAGAGATCTGCGGGCGTCTTGCCGAGGACCTCCTGCGAGGGCAGTCCGCTCAGCGCCTCCCAGGCCTCATTGACGTAAACGTAACGTCCGTTGGCGTCGCGGATGAAGACGACGCCGGGCACGCGGGCCAGGAAGGCCTGGAAACAGGCTTCGGACTCCCGAAGCGCTTTCTCGGCGAGTCTGCGTTCCGTGATGTCGACCAGAGTTCCGGACACGACGAGGCGGCCACGCTCGTCTTTCTCGAGCTTGGCGGTCACGAGGATCCAGAGAGTGGCGCCGTCCAGCCTTCGAACGGCCATTTCATGGCCGTTGACGGAACCGGAGGCGCGGAGGGCATCGAGGAAGGCGCGCCGGGCATCGAGGTCGAAGTATCCCTCCCAGGCCGAGTGCTTCTTTGCCTCCTCCGCCGAGGGCAGGCCGAAGAGCCGCGCGCAGGCGTCGTTGCAGGCGAGAATCTCTCCCTCCACCGTTGTGGAGAAGACGCCCGCCAGGCTTCCCTCGAAGAGCTCCCGGTGCCGGCGTTCGGATTCCCGCAATTCGGCCTGGGCCCTTTTCAAGCCGGTGATATCGAGGGCGATTCCGCCTACGAGGGGCTCGCTTCCGCCGGGCACGGGGATCGGAAAGACCGTCTCGGTCCAGAATTTATAACCGTCGGGCCCCGGAAGCGCAAACTCCTGCCGGAGGGACCTTTGCTCCTCCAAAACCCTGCGATCGAGGTCGAGAAAGTCCCGGGCCACAACGTCCGGGAAGACCGCCGAGGGCGAGAGCCCCGGCACCTCCTCCGCGGGAAGGCCCGTCTCCCGGCACCAGCCCCCGCTGGTCCAAACGTAAAGACCCCGGGCGTCCCGGATGAATGCCATGCCGGGCAGGTGGCTCATGAACGCGGTGAATCGCGCTTCCGTCTCGCGCCGTGCCGCGAGCTGCGCCTCCAGTCTTTCGTTCAGGTTGCGGGCGTCGCGGACCGCCTCCTCAACGTGGGCCTCCAGTCGGCGTTGGCGGTTCACGAGGAGATACGTGGCGAGTCCGCCGGTCAGAGAAAGGAGCCATCCGATGGCCAAGAAGGCCGTCTTCTCGATCCTGGCTCCCTCCCCTTGAGCTTCTCCCGGCGCGAGGGCGCCGGCGGAGTGGTGCCTCTCCACGCGGGGGGCCAGGTACCCGATCCAGAGAAGAGCGCAAGCACCCAGGAGGAGGACTCCGGCGGCGAGGCCGGCCAGGGAGGCGGGGAGGCGTGAACCCCTGAAGTAGCTGCGTATACCTTTCATGCTTTGTTCCGCCATCGGATTGCTCGTCCCTCGGTCCTGCAGTTTCCGCCTGTTCGGGCGTCGCCTCCGGATCCCGTCTCTCCCGTCCGCCGGGTCACACTTCGAAGAGCTGGAGGGACACGGCGCCGGGGCGGCCTTCGACGGCGCCGTAGGCCATCGTGCATCGGGGGAGAGAGGATCCCGCCGCGAGGCGCGACGCGAGCACCTGCCGGAGGGACACTACCTCGCGTCCTGAGGCGCGAAGGCGGGAGAGAAACCCTCGAAAACCGTCCAGAAAAGGACCACCTTCCAGCTCGGCGGATGCCCCGTAGACCGGCCAGTCCGAGGCGGCGGCCTCGTCGGCCAGTCGCGCGAAGGCGGCGGCCGGCGCGATTCCCTCGGAGAGGAGGAGCTCCCGCGCCGTGGCGAGGGTGACCGGCACCTGCGGTGTCCTCAGTACCCGGGCCTGGATGACGGGCACGAAGGGGTCGGTGCCCCGGCAGTCGGAAGCGAAAAGGAGGTTGAGGCGGTCCTGGAGGCGGAGGCTCTCGTCGCTGCACATCCAGCCGGGAGCGGCGAAGGACTGGGGCGGGACGCCAAATACCCGGATGAAGGACTCCTCCCCGCGGGTGAGTTCCAGCGAGATCCGCTCCGGGTCCATGTCCGCGATCCGCCTCTGCCAGAGGAAATGGTCCCAAGGCATGGCGCCGGCCTCCAGGCCTGCTTCCTGCAAGGGGGATGCGAACGCCGATGCGGCGGTGGACAGGGGGGAGGCGGAGAGGACGCCCGTCCCGAGTATTCCCCATCCATACGCACGGGGGAGGCCATATTGCAGGGCCTTCCAGGCGAGGAAGGGCTCGGCCAGGAAAGAGCGTGCCGCGAGGTGGGCCCGGCATGGCCCCAGCCCGACGTAGAAGGTCGCTCGGGCTTCCTCCTCCCTCAGGACGCGGAGTAGGCCAGGGAGACGCGCGAATCCGGCGGTCGTGCGTACCTCTACGCGGAGGCCAACTACGGGCCCGCTAGGAGCGTCGCCCGCGCGGGACTGGATCTCGGAGGCCTCTCCGTCCTCGGAGCGGCGAGGATGCTTGCGGATTTCGCTAAGCCGCGCTTCGTCGGGGATCTCGTAGCGTCCCCTACGCGGCGACTTGGGCCCTCGGAGTCCGAGCACGTTCTTGTACCAGGGCACGATGGCTCCTCCCCAGGGGAATTGTAGCCCGGGGGAAGGGGACGAGAAAGGCTAGGCGGCCCCCCGGGTGGAAAGGACGGCTGGAAGGGTCTTGGCGAGAATGACGAAATCTAGGGTCAGGGACCAGTGGTCGATGTACTGGAGGTCCAACCGCATCCAGGTGTCGAAGTCCAATTCGCTGCGGCCGGAAATCTGCCAGAGGCAGGTGATTCCAGGGCGCATGGAGAGGCGCCTCCTCTGCCAGCGGGCGTATCGATCCACCTCCGACGGAATGGGCGGGCGGGGGCCCACCAGGGACATATCCCCCACAAAAACGTTCCAGAGCTGGGGCAGTTCGTCCAGGGAGAACTTTCGAAGGAGCCTGCCCACGGAAGTGATGCGAGGATCCTGGCGGATTTTGAAAACAGGGCCGTCGGCCTCGTTCAGGTGCGTGAGGTCCGCCTTCAGCTCCTCCGCGTTCTGCACCATCGTCCGGAACTTGCGGCACATGAAGCGGCGCCCGTGGAGCCCCACCCGCTCCTGGCTGAAAAGGACGGGCCCCCGGGAGGTTGCCTTGATGAGGGCGGCCAGGGCAGCCAGCAGGGGCGCAAGGAACAGGAGACCCAGAGCGGAGGCGATGAGGTCGATGGCCCTCTTGAGGAAAAGGGCGATGTAGTTGTGCGGGACCGTCGAGAAGCGGAGTAGGGGAAGCTCCTCCAGGCGCTCGAGGTGGACCTGGGCCACAAGGTGCGGAAAGAGGTTCGCGGCCACGAGCGTGTCCACCCCCTGGTCCTCGCACATGAGAAAGAGGTCCTCGAAGCTCCCGAGGTTCCCGGCCGTGACGCAAAAGATGACACCATCCACCACCTCCGCCTCGAGGAGGGCGGGAAGGCCCGCGACTTCCCCCAGGTCCCTCAACCCAAGCCCGGTCATCTGGGCCACGTCGTCGGCCGTGTCCACCCCCGGGGCGCTGAGAAACCCCTTTACCTGGACGCCCAGTTCCGGGCGCTCCTGGATGCGCCGGCCCAGGATTCGGGCCTGGGGTCCCGCGCCCACGAGGAGCACGCGCCTGGCGTACCGTCCCTTCTGGGCGGCTCTCCGGAACCAAAGGGCCGCGGCGTAACGAAGCGACGTGGACAGGACCGTGAACAGCAGGAGGAAGGAGACAAGGAAAACCCGGCTCAGGAAGGTCAGTTTGAGGAGGTAGGCCAGAGCGAGGGTCACGAGGAACGCGGTGACCATGGCCCTGGCGTTGAGGAGGAATGCGGAGGTCAGGGGCAGGCTCGGACTCAGGGCGTAGCCCTTCAAGGCATAGAGGCAACCGAGGATCACGAAGGAGGACAGGAGAAACACGGGAAGGTAGTCGCCCAGAGGGAATACGGGCCGCTGGGCCATCGCTTGAATCAAGAGCGGCAGGACGTCCCGGCGCAGAAGATAGGCGCTCAGAAAGGCCGCCGCGAGTGCGGCCAAGTCCGAGAGGGCGCACACAATGTTGAATTGGTAGCGGTACGCCTTCAGCATGCCCCGATCCTCGAATGGCCCGATTCTAGCACAAGAGGCGGGGCTTTAAGAGCGGCGAGGGGCGCGGTTCAGGGGGTGGCCGGTGGTTCGGCTTCGAGGTCGAGGCGCGGGCCCTGGATGGAGATCCGGCAGGTCCGGCCGTCCGGCGTTTTTCCCCTTCGGATGGAAGAGTCGGCGCCCGCCGGTTCCCAGCCAAAGGCCGCCGCGAAGCGGTTGGCGCCGGAAAGGGCGGCCTGTGGGCTTTCGTACATGGCGGCGAGGCGAATCAGCGACCCGCCATCGACCGGATAGTCCGCCGACACAGCCGTGGCGCGCCCCGCGGCGAGCATGAGGACGTCCGAGTCAACGAAGGGCAGCGACGCCTGCAGACCAAGGGGCCCCCGCGCGATGCGGAGGGACCCGGCGGCTTGTCCGGTCTCCGGAATCCAGGAGAGGCAGGCCGGTGCCGGGGCGGCGGGCGCCCTCGCGAGGGCCGCTCGAACGGAACCCAAGAGCGCAACGCGGACATCGGGACCGGCGGCTCCGGCCGTCGCGACCAGGTAGAGACACCCCTTCACGGCGCGCACCTGGGTCCTCCCCACCGTGTTCCGATCGGAAAGGGAGCCATCGGGCGTCTCCCGGCCGCAGTTCATGAGGTAGATTCCAAGGGCCGCGGCGGAGTCCATCATCTCGTAGGATTCGAGGACGACTTCGGCCTCCCCGGGCCCCGCGTAGCGCGAGACGATGCAAGTTCTGAAACCCAGTTCCAGGAAGATCTCGGCACCCCCGTCGATGTGGTCGTACAGGGCCTCTCCGGAAAAGGTCCGTGGGGAGGCGGAGCGAGTCCAGCCCTCGGGGAGGCCGTCGGGAGGGGAGTTGGTCTGCGCCGGTGAACCGCAAAGGGCTGGAATGGCCGCGAACAGAAGGCAGGCGGCGAGCAGGTTCGCCTGGATTTCCCCTGGCCGAATCACGCGCGAATCACCTCGAGCTTGGATGGGTCGACCACGCCAAGCCCCAGCTGTTCGGCCTGCCTCAGGTAGTCGGTGAAGCGGGGCGCCTCGTTGACCTTGACCCCCATGGCCTTCCTTTTGGCCACCATTTCCCCGTGGCAAACGGCATCGAGGGCGAAGGGATCGGTGGCGAAGTAGAGGGTGTGGTGGGGATATTGGAACTGCTCGTTCCCCATGGGCCCCCCGTCGTACTGGCCCCGGATGCCGTCGGCGATGTTGAGGACCAGCTTGTCCCTCACCCACGGGGCCGCCAGGACCTCGGTGCACACCCTGAAGAACAGGGGCTGGTGGAGGCGTCCCGTGTTGCACGTGACGCCGTAGCCGAGGTTCTTCGTCGCGATGGAGATACCGTTTCCGGTGTTCTTGAACACGGGAAGGTTGATGATCTTCGTAAGCTTCTGCGTGACGAGTCTTCCGAAGTAGCTGTACTCTCCGTCGAAGACGTGCTGGTTCATGTAGGCGTCGTCGCTTCCGTAGCCCTGGACCGATTTCCCCAAAACCCCCTTCGCGTAGTAGTAGGCCCCGAGGTCGAAGTTCTGGGCGCTGACGTGCTCGCCCTTCTCGTTCTTCCAGGTCTTGCCCTCCTCGGCGATGGTCTGCATGGCCTCGATCTGGACGCCGGGGAACCGCTGGGGGGTGAAGCCGGCCTCCTTGAGCATGTCGTCGAAGCGGTCCCAGATCACAATGTTCCTTCGCGGAAGGCCGCAGCGCTCCAACCAGGAGACGACTGCCTGCACGAGTTCGGGCTTGGTGCTGATGAGCGGGGATCCCACGGGGTTGACCTTGATTCCGACTATGTCGGATTTGGTGAACAGAAGGTCGAAGCTCTTTCTCAGCCGCTTTCCGGTGAGGCGGCAGATTCCCGCCTCCACCATTTCCGCGACGATGGCCGGGTCCACCTTGTCGTCCTTGAGGCACTTCTTGTTGGACAGGCGCACGACCCTCCCCGGAAAGGGGCCTGGGATGGCGTGGGGCCCCCTGGGGACCCTGAGAAACTCCGCGAGGTTGGTCTCCACTTCCGGTGGAGGAGACGGCTTCGGAATCTCCTCCGCGTCAGAGGGGATGCCAAGGACCACTCCGCCGGCGACCGCCGCCGAGGCGACGCCCAGGGACTTCAGGAAGAGGCGCCGGTCCACGCCGGCGTCGGAGGGAAGGCTGCGATACGGTCTACGGGCCATCGGAACCCCCTTTTTCACCAACCGGAACGATTGTACACCTCCCGTCGGGGGGTGCGCGCGGGTGGGGCATCCAACCTTAGGGGGGGGCGGCGGCGGCGGCCGGCGGGATGCCATCGGGCGCCGGGTCGGATCTCTCCAGGGAGAGGCGCCCCCCGAGGGCCAGCAAGAAAACGGCGGTCAACAGGACCCACAAGGGCTCGAGGAGGACCAGAGGAAAGAAGAGAAAGAGGGGGATCCAGAAAAAAGTCCTCCCCGAGCGGGACTTGAGGACGACGCGGCGGGAGAGGACGGCTCGCCAAGCGGCAGCCATCCAGTTCTGCACTTGGAAGCCGGAAAGGCTGAACTCTTCCACCCTGGGCCGCCTGCCGTTCATGTCCGCCTCCCGGATCAGCGCGCCGGCGTATGAGTCAGGCTATACGAAGGGCCAAGGCGCAAGGTTACCGTCACCCTGCCGTAAGGGCCCCAGGGCCTTTCGGTGAACCGGTGGAGCTGCTCCTGTCTCTGGGGGCCCGAAAGGTCCTCTTGAAGGCCTGCTAAACCCCGGCCACCCTTCTCCCGTATCACCAGCGAGCGGGGACGGAGAGGAGGCAGGGGATGAAGCGGTGGCGGTCGAAGTGGATCGGGGTGGCGGTCCTGGTTCTCTCATCGGGGCTTCTTCGGTCCCAGGACGCGGTGGAGGCTCCCCTGGAGGTCGGGGCGGCCAGAACGGGCGTGCTGGGGCCCGGGGAGAGGCACGGGTTCGCAGCGGTCCTGGGCAAAGGGGAGTACATCAAGGTTGTAGCCCAGCAGAAGGGTGTGGACCTAGTGCTTACAGTACTGGATCCGGACAGGTTCAAGCTCGCCGAGGTGGACAGCCCCAACGGGGCCTTTGGCCCGGAGCCTTGGGCGGGGGAGATCCCCAAGGCAGGGAGGTACCTCTTCGAGGTCTCCGCGCCCGACCCGAAGTCCAAGCCCGGCACCTACGAAATCAGAATGGCCGTGCGGCTCGCGGCGGACGAATACGCAGCCCACCGGATCGTTCCCCTTGAACCTGGCGTCCTGGACCGCCTCCGGGGAAATTTCGAGGTCGCCCCCGGGAGGGTTCTTTTCGTGGGGCTTATGGCCGGGATCTTCACCGCTGGCGGTAAGGACATCTTGTACTACCGGGACTCAGAAACCCGCAGGACGGGTCCCCTGTACCCCGCCTCGGCCACCCGGTTTTTCAGCGGCCCCGATCTGGGGGATCCCTATCCGCCGGAGGTGGACCCCTTCCGGTGCGAGCCGGTGGCCTTCGAAAGCGGCGGCGCGACCCTGAGGGGATACGTACTCGTTCCGGAGGGGAGGGGCCCCTTCCCGGCCGTCCTTCACGTCAACGGCTCGCAGGGATCGAGGACCGACGTGGGGCCCGCGGGGAACTTTTTCGTCCGCCAGGGCTTCGCCTTTATGGCCTTCGACAAGCGGGGGGCGGGCAAATCCACGGGGCGCTGGCAGGAGGCAACCCGGACTACACGGTCATGGTGCTCTCTCCCGCCAACCACGGCCTTCTGGAGTGCTCCTCGGGGCTTTGGTCCGAGGTGCGGACGTGCAAGCGCTACGTGTCCGGCTACTGGGAAACCATGGCCGATTGGTTGAAGCCCCGCGCGCGCGAACCTCGATGGGCCCAGCAGGTGTTCGGGCCCGCCCCGTAGGGCGGGCCCTGCTCAGGGAGGGAAGGAGGGAGGGTTGCCGTTTAGCGAGGTCGGACGGGCATTTCGTCCGCCCTCACCAGGTATGACGGATGAAGAGGGAAACTGTCTAGGGAGGTTCTGAAAATGCACGAGCAAACCTTCTTCGGTTGGTTCCGGCGCGCCGCGCGCCCCGCCGTTGCGCTTGCCGCCGCGATTGTCTTGGCATTCAGTGTGGCGCCCCGGGCCCAGGAGGGGGACTACGCCAAGAAGCTGGAGGGGTTCGACGCCTACATGGAGAAGACCCTGAAGGAGTGGAACGCGCCGGGGGTCGCGGTCGGTGTCGTCGTGGGCGACAAGGTCGTATTCGCCAAGGGGTACGGATTCGCCGACGTGGGGAAGAAAGTGCCCATGACGGCCAGGACCGTGTGCCCCATCGCCTCCAACAGCAAGCTCTTCACCGCCGTGGCGGCGGGGCTGCTTGTGGAGGAGGGGAAGCTGGATTGGGACAAGCCGATCCGCGAGAAGGTCCCCTCCATCCGCTTCGCAACCGACGCGCTCAACAGCGGCGTCTCCCTGCGGGACATGCTGGCCCACCGCACAGGCATCACCCGCCACGACTTCATCTGGTACCGGGCGGATTTCACACGCAGAGAACTCTTCGAACGGCTGAAGTTCATGGAGCCCAAGGAGCCCATCCGGACCACCTTCATATACAACAACATGATGTACATGGCTGTGGGCTACGCCATCGAACTCCAGTCGGGCAAGACCTGGGAGGAGTTCGTCCGGACCCGGCTCTTCGAGCCCCTGGGCATGTCCTCGTCCGGATTCACGATCGATGAATTGAAGAAGTCGCCCGATCACGGTGTCCCGTACACCGAACGGCGCGAGAGCGACGAACTTTACCAAATCCCCTATTACGAGGACACGGAGGGCATGGCACCCTGCGGCGCCATCGTCTCCAACGTGGAGGACATGACGCGCTGGCTCGTCGCGCTGATGAACGACGGCAAATTCGACGGCAGGCAGGTGATCCCCGCGGCCGTTCTCAAGGAAACCCTCACTCCCGCCGTGGCCCTGCCCAACACCGCGGGACAGGCCAGGGGTTGGTGGGAACTCGTGAACTCCACCTACGGCATGGGCCGCAATGTCGCCGTGTATCGCGGCAAACTGTACTCGTACCACGGCGGGGACATCAACGGGTTCCACTCCCAGGTCTCCCTGATGCCCCAGGAAAAGATGGGCGTGGTGGTGCTCGAAATCGGTGACCACTGCGCCATGCTTCGAGACGCCGTGGGGTACAACGTGTACGAACGCCTCCTGGGCATGGACCCGACGCCCTGGAGCGACCGCTACCTGTCCCTTTACAAGAAGGGCAAACAGGCGGGCAAGGAAGGCCGGGCGAAGGCCGGCGCCGACCGCGTGGCCAACGCTCCTCCCTCCCACGCCCTCGAGGCCTATGCGGGCACCTACGAGCACCCGGCCTACGGCGACATGCCCGTAACCTCGAAGGAGGGGAAACTTACCTTCGGATTCCGCACCATGAACCTCCCCCTGGAGCCATACCACTACGAACGCTTCGACACGCCGGACGACGAGGAGTTCGGGAAATGGAGCCTCAACTTCCAGACGAACCCCCAGGGCGACGTGGACAAGGTGGTCGTGTCCCTCGACGAAAAGGAGGTCACCTTCGTCCGGCGGCCGGACCGGCTCGACGCCAAGACCCTGGCGCTCATCGCCGGGACCTACGAGACCGCCACCGGAATGAAGTTCGAGGTGCTTCTCAAGGAGGGCGTCCTGTATCTGGCCTTTCCCGGTCGCCCCGCGGACCCGCTGATTCACTACAAGGGAACGAAGTTCCGCCTGAAGGAGTACTCGGACCTCGTCCTGGACTTCGTGATGGAGAACGGGAAGGTGAAGGGCATGAACCAGATCTCCGCCGACGGGCAGTTCATGATGCTTAAGAAGTAGAGCCGTTCTATCCGGGGTCCGGAACCCGCCCACGGCTCCTCCTGGAGATACAAGTCGCCCACACCCAACGCAACGTCGTGGGTGCGCTGGGAATCTTAGGAGACGAGCGCTCCATACGTGAATGTAGAGTGCGGCTAGGCGCTCCGCAGGGCCTCGTCCAAGGCGTGGAGAAACCGGGACCGATCTTTGGGCGAGAAGGGGGCAGGGCCGCCCGTCACGGTTCCCGTCTCGCGGAGGAACGCCAGCAGTTCCCGGCCCGCCATGGCCTCCCCGATGGACTCGAGGGTGAAGGCGTTCCCTTTGGGCGTCAGGGCCTTGGCCCCCTTCTTTAAACAGCGGTCCGCGAGGGGGATGTCGGAGGTCACGACGACATCCCCTTGGCCCGCGTGGGAGGCGATCCAGTCGTCGGCCACGTCGAACCCCGATCTTACGACGACCAGGGTGATCCACTCGAAGGGGGGAACGCGCATCCGCGAGTTGGAAACGAGGGTGACGGGGACGCGGTGGCGCGCCGCGACGCGGTAGACTTCCTCCTTGACGGGGCAGCCGTCCGCGTCCACGAAGACCTCAGCCATGGTGCGGAATCCCCCTCGCAACGAGTACGAGCGCCAGGGCGATCGCACCGGGCGCGGCCTGGACCCAAAGGACGGACCGTCCGGCGGTGGCGGCGCCGTAGAGGCCCGCCGCAACGACACAGGCCAGAAAAAAGACGGTCACGCCGAAGCCCGCGGGCCCCAGAATCAGGCCCCAGAAGAGCCCCGCGGCGAGGAATCCGTTGTAGAGGCCCTGGTTCGCGGCGAGAACCCGAGAGGCGGCGGATGCCTCGGGGGTCAGACCGAAGACCCGCCGGCCGAGGGGCCTGTCCCAGAAGAACATCTCCAGCACCAGGAACCCCGTATGCAACAGGGCCACGAGGGCAACGGCCAGGGACGCGAGAACACGCACGGGTTTGCTCCTCCTGCGCCGGCAAGTGGGCGCCGCCCGGCCATCCTACCACCCGCGAAGCGCGGTGTGGCGGTCACCGGTCCCCAGAAGGGGTCCGAGTCGGCATCAGGGCGCGAGGGCGCCGACGGAGAGGCTCCGGCGTGAAGCATCTGAAGCCCGCCGGTGGCCGGACAGGTATCGCTCTCGCTTGGAAGGGGCCATTCGGCGGAGGTCGAGGAGGATCAGGCCATCCACGCAGTTCCCGAAATCGGGGTCCACGCCGAAGTCCAGGAAACGGACGCCGCCGGGCTCGCAGAGCTCCGTGTACTGCCGGAAGAGCGCGGGAATCGCGCATCCGAGCCCCTTGAGGTGTTCCTTAAGGCGCCGATAATCCTCTTCGCGGTCCCTCCCTTGGAGGATGGCGGAAAGGGACTCGTCCTGCGCCCGGCTGAGCGTGAACGGACGGAAGGAATGGGCGAAATGGGCGGGGTCCCCATACCAGCGGCCGTAATGCGCAACGAGAAGCCGCTTAGCCTCCTCGGGGAACGTGCCGCTGATGCTCACGGCCCCGAAAAGGTAGCGGACGTGCGGCCGCGCTTGGAGAACGGCCCCGATCCCCTGCCAGAGGAGGTCGAGGGCGCGGGTGTTCCAAAATTTGGATTGGATGAAGGATCGGCCCAATTCCACTGCCTCGGGAAGAATCTCTTGGAGCGCGTCCGAGAATTCGAAGAGCCCAGCCGTGTAAAGGCCCTCGAGCCCATGGCGCGACAGGATCTCCCGGCAGAACCCGAGGCGGTAGGCGCCGACGATGTCCAAGGCCCCCTCGTCCCAGAGGAGGAGGTGGCGGTAATGGGAGTCGAAACGGTCCACGTCGATTCGCCTGCCAGTCCCCTCTCCGACCTTGCGGAAGGTCAGTTCGCGAAGGCGCCCGATCTCCTTCATGAGGGCCGAGTCGGGCTGGGCGTCCGCGAGAAGGATGCGTCGCCCGTCGGAAGTGACGCCCAGATCCTCGGAGCGGCGGATCTCCCGGAGCAGATCCTGGCGCCGGACAGGATGGGCGATGGCCTGTTCGGTTCGGTAGGGCCCCTTTCGGCCCCTCGCGAGGGCGTGAACGTGGCGGCGCAGGAGGCGGGTCTCGTCCTTAGTCTTCAGGGCCCCGGCGGCGAAGGCGCGCCCGGGGATCGTGTCCCCCACGCGCAAGTGAATCGTTCCGCCCTTTTTCGAGAACATCTCGCGGGGAAGGAGGAGGAGGGACGCGCCGCGATGGATCGCGGACACCGCATAGAAGACCGCGGAGTTCCGGCCTTCCACCCACACGGGAAGGACTGGGCAGTTGAAGCGGTTAGCGAGCCGCACCGCCCCTGTCCGCCACGAGGCATCCCGAACGCCCTTCCACGTGAACCGGGAGACCTCGCCGGCCGGGAAAAAGACCACGGCCTCCTCCCTCGCCAGGGCCTCCCCGATGGCGGCGGCCGCGGACCTGGACTGGCGCCCCGAGAAGGCGTCCACTGCCAGGAAGTAGGGGCTTAAACCCCGGAGGGAAAGGAGCCACTCGTTCACCACGACCTTCACGTCGGGCCTGACTTGGAGGAGGGCCTTGAGAAGGACCAGGCCGTCCAGCGCGCCGAGGGGGTGATTGGCCACCACCAGGAGCCGTCCTTCGCTGGGGATGCGCTCCTTGTCCCGGAAGGAGACGGCGCAGGATACCTCCAGGTGCTCCAGAATGGAGTCGAGGAGAACTTCGCCGCGCTCCCCCTCATGATCTTCGAGGAATGCGCCGATCCGCTCCAAACTCGCCGCGCGCTCCACGGCCAAGGCGACCCACCGCTTCAGGGGACGGGGAAGCCGGGTCCACAAGGCCGGCCCCCGCTGTTCGAAAAGGTTAGACACGTCCAAGGGCTTCATCGGGTCTCCCGAGCCTCTCTGGCTCTCCACCCGGGATGGGGAAACCAATCCCCGCCGTCCCGGGCGCCAGACTGGCCCGGAGGCATCTCGGGCGTATGTCTGTCGGTTTTCGGTTTGGAGAGACTGGCGTCTAGCGGGCGGCGATCATGCCTCCTCCTCCCCCCATTTTGCTACGCCAGCCCAGAAGGGGAGACGCAAGCGGGCGCGAAGCGTATCTTGGTCGAGAGGTTGGAGGTGTGCCGGTGGGTTGGGCCGTTTCCAATAAGGGAGCGAGGAGTTCACGTGCAAAGAAAGAGTCAACCCGGAATAGGAGAGTACCCATGAAACGGAAGCTCGTAGTTCGCGTGGCGATCCTGGCGGCCCTGTGTGTCGCATTCCTTGGAACGGTGGCCTGGGCAGATCAAAAGGATGAGAAGGGGTGCGAAGATCACCCCCTCTTCAGCCGCATGCCGACCTACTGGATCCACCACTGCGACGAGCGGGAGTTCGACGCCCACGAATTCGTGGTGGGGATGGACAAGGGGAAAACCGTCACCGAGCATGTGGAGGGCCACCTGTGGAAGGTCTTCTATTACCCCCAGGCCACGGCCAAGGTACGCGCCAGCGAATTGCAGATCCTCCGCAATTTCGAGAACGCGGTGAGGAGCATCGGCGGAACCGTCGTGTGGACCGGAAAGAGCAGGGCGACCTTCAAGGTCCTCAAGTCCGGCAAGGAGTTCTGGGTGGACCTGACGACCGAATTCACGGGCAAGCACGGCTTCACCATCGTTGAAAGGGAAGCCATGGCCCAGATCATCCAGGCCAACGCCGAGGTGTTCCGCAACGACCTCCGCTCCACGGGCCACGCGGCGGTGTACGGGATCCTGTTCGACACGGACAGCGCGGCCATCAAGCCCGAGTCCAATGGGACCATCGCGGAAATCGCCAAGCTCTTAAAGGCCGATCCGGGCCTGAAGATCTTCGTGGTGGGCCATACGGACAACACGGGTGGAGTGGACCACAACCTTCAGCTCTCTCATTCCCGCGCGCAATCGGTGAAGCAGGCCCTGGTGAAGGACCACGGCATCGCAACGGAGAGGATGAAGGCCTTTGGGTGCGGGCCCTTCGCTCCCGTCGCCCCGAACACCGCCGAGGACGGCCGCGCCAAGAATCGCCGGGTGGAACTCGTGGCCCAATAAGCCCGGCCCGGTCCGGTGAGAAGAGGGTCCGTCCTGCTTCGTGCGGGACGGACCCTGGGTCTACGGGCAGGCGCCGGAACTGACCACAACCTCCGGGTCCCCGGAGGAGGAGCGTCCGGCGATTCCTTACAAGGTCGGTGCCCTCAATAGCGCCGAGGCAACTCGCAACGTGCAGACATTGACGCGCTCGGGCAGGCGCACTTCTGAAACCCCCTGAAGCCCTGTGCCGTACACGTTCCCAGGCCGCGGGGAACTTTGTCGAGGGGGTGCGACCAACCACATCAGCCTAAGCTGCTTGGAGCCCGTTGTGTCGGACGGGCACCGTTCCTGATCCTACTCGTCAACTTCCATCCTGCCCTCCCGCTTGATCCCGGCAAGAGTAGGGGTGCAAGGGCACAGGGGCAAAGGGGGGCTACTCCAGAAGGTGCTTTTGCATCCAAAGGAGTTCGTGGCCGTACATGAGGACCCGGTTGCTTCTCTTCCCGGCACCGTGGCCCTCGTCGGGGAAGATCATAAGGCCGGAGGGGACGCCCTTCTTCCGGGCGGCCTCGTACATCTGAAGGGCTTCGCCGGCCGGGACGCGGGGATCCGTGGCTCCCTGGATGATCAGGAGAGGGGCCTGCAGGCGGTCCACGTAGGTCGTGGCCGAGAGCTGGAGAAGGGCTTCCTTGTCCTTGTCCGGGTCCCCGTACTCGGAGATGCGAAGGATCCGCCGATAGGGCGCCGTGTTATTGAGGAAGGTGAGAAGGTTGGAGATACCGACGGTGGAGCAGCCGGCGTCGTACGCCCCGGCGAAGCGCGTCATGGCCATGAGGACGGCGTAGCCGCCATAGCTCCCGCCGATCACGCCCACCTTGGGGGCCTTCCCGTCGACGGCCCATTTCTCCCGGATGAAGCGGGCGCAGTCCTCAATGTCGGTAATGACCTGGAGGCGCTTGGGCCCGTCGTCGGCCGCAAGCCACGTCTTGCCGTACCCGTCGCTGCCGCGGACGTTTGGCTCCACGTACGTGAAGCCGGCGTCCACGTACAGTTGGGCTATGGGGTTGAATCCGGGCGTCGCCTGAGCCTCGGGTCCCCCATGGAACTCCACCACTACGGGGCAGGGGCCCTTCGAGGCGGCCTTGGGTCGCCTTACGAACATGGGGATCATCGTTCCGTCGCGGGCGGGATAGTGCTCCAGGGTGGCCACCGAGAAGGTGCGTGTGTCCACCTCGGGGGCGCTGGGTGCCACCCAGCGGACAAGCGCACCCGTCTTCCAGTCGAGGACCCAGTTCGTTCTGGGGGACGTGGCGGCTTCGATGCCCAGGGCCGTGTATCTCCCGTCCCGGGACGTCTCACCGTAGTATACGTGGTCGGCCCCCGGGAATCTGGGAAGGTCCAGGGCTTCGAAGGTCTTGGCGTTCAGCCCGTGGAGCCGAGTGTAGCCGCCCTCGTTGACGCTGAACAGGATCCGGGTCCTCTTGGGATCGATGTCGAACCCGGACACGTCCCAGGTGAGGTCGGGCGTGACGGGCTCAAAGCGGCCCCCTTCCAGACGGTAAAGTCGGCGGAATTCGCCGAACTTGGGTGTGAGGACGAGGAATTGGCCGGGCGCCGAGCCGTATCGGACGATGTACTCCTCCTTCTCCCCCTGGCCGAGAAGGGGAGTGAGCGTTCGCGTTTCAGGGTTCCACTCGGAGTATTCGGCCCAGAGGGAACCGGTGTATTTTGCCAGCAGAAGCCGACCGTCAGGGGTGTGGTCCGCAATCTGCCAGAGCCCGGGTTCGGTGACCAGGGACTCCTTGGTCCCGGTCTGCAGGTTGTATCGGTATACGGCATAGGAATCCGGCCGAAGGTCGTTGGCTCCGTAGTACAACCAACGGCCGTCGTCGCTCGAGAAGAAGAAAAAGGTCTGCACGCCCTTGAGGTGCTGGATGGCCGAGAGGGGCCCTCCCTCCGCGGGCATCGTGTAGAGCCCAGGGTTCTCCTCGCCGCTCCGGTCCCGTTGAACGAAGAGGGTCTTTCCGTCCGGTGAGATCCCGGCAAGGGTGGTGCGGTCCTCCCCTCCGGTGAGTTGGACGGGAAAACGATCGGGACCGTCAAGACGCCAGATCTGGACCGTCCCCGTCACCGACCAAGTGAAATAGAGCCGGGAGCCGTCGGGGGAGACGATCCCCAGGCCAGGCGCCCGGATATCCATGACGGACTGGATCTTCCGCGAAAGGTCGGCGGGAAGCGGGGGCGGGGCATATTCAGCCAGAACCTCCGCGGGAACCGTTTCGGCGCCGTGACCCGAGTAGGTTCCCGCCTGGGGGGAGGCGAGGGCGGCAACGGCTGCAAACATGCTCAGCGTCAAGAAGGATGCGATCCGCAGGTTCCTCATGGGCTCTCCTTCAGCGGCCAAAAGGAAACGGCCCGGCCAGGTCATAAGGGGTGAAACGCCGATCCCGTATCATGCGCGTTCCAAAGATATCAAACTACGCACTCCGCGGCCATCTGGTTTCCCCAACGAGAGGAATGGGGCGTGCCTCCCGCCGAGTGCCCGCCGTGGTGACTGGGAAGCCGCTGCGCGAAAAGGGCTCCATGAATTCAGAGATCGATCCGACCTAGACTTTGGACGGGATGGCGCTCGACTACCTCGAGCGAAAGGGAAAGGCCGAGGCCTGGACGGCCGGGACCGTTCTTCTGAAACGGGGCGACCGGGTGCGCGCCCTTTACGCGGTCTTGTCCGGAATCGTCGAGGTGCGTCTGGGGGACGGGGAAGGGGAGGGATTTCCTCGAGGTCTTCGGCGCGGCGCACGCCGCCCACCGGGGGACGCCGGTCCTGCGGTGACTGGAGCGAATGCCCCTGGGTGTACAGCGCTCCCTCGCCGATTTCCTCGATGGACTGGGGGACGGAGGGGAGACCTCCCTTCCAAGGGTCCGCCTCCTCGCGACGGCGACCGCGGAAGGCCACAGGGCGGAGGTGTCGGGCTCCTGGGACCCCTCGCTCAGGAATCGTCTTCAAGGAAGGGTGATCGAGGTTCCTCCCCTATCGGAGCGCAGGGGCGGTGTCCTTAATCCTTGGCCCTTGCCTTCCTCGAGAAGTTTTCGCAAGGACGGTTCCTTCCTCCACAGCCCCGGTCAAGCCTGCCGTCGGGCACGAAAAAAGGGGCCCGAAGGCCCCTCTACTCGTGCATCGCTGACGGGCAGGTCAGTCGTTTGCAACGCGGACCTGCTCCGCCTGGGGGCCCTTCTGGCCCTGTGTCACTTCGAGGGTGACCTTCTGGCCCTCGGCGAGAGTCTTGAAGCCCTCACCCACGATGTTGCTGTGATGGACGAAGGCATCCTTGCCGCCGTCGACCGTGATGAAGCCGTAACCCTTTTTCTCGTCGAACCACTTCACGATTCCGTTTACCACTTTGTACTCCTTGGTCTGATACATCCACCGAAACAAACTATTTGCTAGGGTGTGCGAAGAGAGGTTAGCATACCCCGGTCAACAAGTCAAGCCACAGGTTGCGGTGAGAGGGGGTCGGAGCCCGGGCCTTTGGGCCTCCCCGGCGTTCAGCCTGGTGTCGATCCTCCCCGCTCAGGCGATTCCGATGAACTGGAAGAGCATGAAGGTGAGGGCGCCCCCCGCGATGCATGCAGGGAAGGTCACGATCCATGCAAATACGATCTTGGCGCCGATTCCCCACTTCACGAACCTGACGCCTTGGGCCGCTCCCACGCCCGCTATGGCCCCGGTAATGGAATGCGTGGTGGAAATCGGAACTCCTGTAAGGGTGTTCAGCAGGATGGTTGTAGCCGCGGCAGTCTCCGCCGCGAAACCCTGGTGCGGCCGGAGATGGGCCAGCTTCATGCCGAGGGTCTTCATGACCCGCCAGCCTCCGACGGCGGTACCGATGGCCATCATGGAGGCGCACAGAATGCGTACCCAGATCGGAATTTGCATTTCCCCTTCGGGACCCAGGGAGATCAGATTCGCGGAAAGTAGGGCGCCTGTGATGATGCCCATCGCCTTCTGGGCATCGCCCGTTCCGTGGCTGAAGGCCATGGCACCGGCTGACAGGAGCTGGAGCTTCCCAAAGAGGCGGCCCACCGTGGCCGGGTGCCAACGCCTGACGATCCACATCACCAGTACGAAGATGATTGCGCCGAAAAGGAAGCCAAGGAAGGGGGAGGTGCCGATGCCGAAGACGATCTTCTTGATGCCCTTGGCCTTCAATCCTTCGAGTCCAGTCGTCGCGAGCACGGCACCGATGAGCCCGCCGAGAAGGGAGTGGGAACAACTGATGGGCAGGCCCCGAATCGTGCACAGCGTAATCCAGATTGGGGAGACCAGGACGGCGGCCAGAAAGGTGGCCCCCGTGAGAAGGCGGGGGTCCGCGATGTCACGTCCGACGGTCTTCGCAACCTCGGAACTGAAGAGCGCCCCGATGAAATTGAGGGCCACTCCGAAGAGTACTGCCTGAGAAGGCGACAGCACCCGGGTGGAGACGACCGTGGCGATGGCGTTGGCCGAGTCATTCCAGCCGTTGCTGAGGTCATAGATCAGGGCGAGGGCCACAATGGCCACGATCATGACCATGGAGTTCATCTTCACTCCCGCGCTTCCAGGTTCGGGAAGCCTCGATCTCGGGCCCCGCGAGCGGACGGGACAGGCTCCTGCACCCCTGGGGGCTGCGAATCAACCAAAGTTCTGTCGGGTTGAGGAAGACCCTGCGCCCCCCTGTCCCATGTTAAAGTCGAAATTATACCACAGATCGCCCTCCAAACGGACCCGCGCATCCCTAAGGCGGGCGATCCCGGGGGGGGCGAACAGGCCGGAGGCCTTAGATTCGGATCTTGCATGGACATGGACGGGCGACGGGAGGATGCCACCGGGACTGACTCCGTTTCCGAGGTGGCCGCCCAGAAGCGTCACACGGACCTGCCTTCCCTGTAATCTGCCGTGCGGATGCAAGCCGTGTCGGAGACGCGGCGAAGCTAGGCTTCTCCGAAGGCCTTTGCAGCGACTTGGCGCACGAGCCCCTCGTCGGCGAGGGCCGGCTCGGTGATGTGGCCCTTTTCGGAGAGCCTCTCGTTCCAAAGCCGAGCCGTCTCCACGGCGTTTGGATTGCGGGCCCAGGCCCGGCGGGCGACGCCGCCCATGACGTCCCAGTCCAGGCCTGAGGAGACCACCCGGTCGATGCGCTCGGATCCGTCCAGCAGGATCCCGTTCCCGCCGTTGAAGCACTTGCCCGTGCCCACGCCCCCACCGTTGCTCAGGACCACGTAGGTCATCCCCCTCGCCACGTTGCCGGCAAAGCACTGGTGGGCCATGTCGGAAGTGAGAGCGGACCCGTCGTAGATGTCCGCCGTCTCCCGGAAGGGGGAGTCCGTGCCTTGCGTGTCATGGTGGTCACGGCCAAGGATGACGGGACCGATCTCGCCCCTGCGGACCATCGCGTTGAAGGCGAGGGCGATTCGGACGCGGCCTTCGGCGTCGGTGTAGAGGATGCGGGCCTGGGTGCCGACGACGAGACGGTTCTTCTTGGCGTTCTTGACCCAATTGAAGTTGTCACGGTCCTGGCCGCGGCGATTCGGATCGATGCACGAGGCCGCCGCGGCGTCGGTCCTGTCCAAGTCCTCCGGCTTTCCGCTCAGGCAGACCCACCGGAAAGGGCCGTACCCGAAATCGAAGCACATGGGCCCCATGATGTCCTCCACGTAGGAGGGCCAGATAAATCCATCGTTGGTATCGACGGCGTTTCTCGAAATCTCCCTTGCGCCCGCGTCGAACACGGCTTTCATGAACGAGTTTCCGTAGTCCCAGAACCGCGAACCCTTTGCGGTCAGGCGCTTGAGAACGCGGAAGTGCCGCAGGAGGCTCTCGTCCACCCGTTTCTTGAAGGAAGAGAAATCGTCCTTGAGGAGAGTCGTTGCCTCCTCGTAGGTGAGTCCCGCGGGGCAGTAGCCGCCCTCGTACACGGCGTGGCACGAGGTCTGGTCCGAGAGAAGTTCCGCCGGCCAAGCGTGGGCATCGGCGTACTCCAGCATGTCCACTACGTTGCCGTGGTAGGCGATGGACAGGGGCTCCTTTCTGGAGAGGGCATCATGCACCCAGGCTTCGATCTCCGCCAGATCGCCGGAGACGCGCCCAACCCACCCCTGCCGGTGCCGGGTCTCGATTCGGCTGGCGTCCACCTCGGCGGTAACCGAGACGGCGCCGGCGATATCGGCCGCCTTGGGCTGGGCGCCGGACATCCCGCCCAAGCCGGAGGTCAGGAAGAGGTGGCCGCGGAGGTCCCCATCCTGAGGAATGCCCAGGTAGAGGCGCCCCGCGTTCAGGAGGGTGATGTAGGTGCCGTGGACGATGCCCTGGGGACCGATGTACATCCAGCCCCCCGCCGTCATCTGGCCGTAATTCACGCACCCCATCGCCGCTAGGCGGTGAAACTCATCGGGCGTGTCGAACATCCCCACCATGAGCCCGTTGGTCAGGATGGCCCTCGGCGCCTCGGGGCGGCTGGGGAAAAGGCCCACGGGGTGCCCCGACGAGACCACGAGGGTCTGGTTTTCGTCCATTTCGGCGAGGTACTTCTTTATGAGAAGGTACTGCATCCAGTTCTGGCAAACCTGTCCCGTCTCGCCGTAGGTGACCAGTTCGTAGGGGTAGAGGGCCACCTCGAAATCGAGGTTGTTGTCGATCATGACCTGAATGCCTTGGGCGTCCAGAATCCTTCCCGGGTATTCTTGGATGGGACGCCCGTAGATCCTTCCCTCGGGGCGGAAGCGGTATCCATAGATGCGGCCCCGGGTGAGCAGTTCCTCCATGAATTCGGGCGCCAGCTCGTCGTGGAAGCGGGCGGGGACGTAGCGCAGGGCGTTCTTCAAGGCCGTTTCGGCGTCCTTTCGGTTCAAGCGAAAGCCCCGACTTGGCGCTCGTCGGACGCCGGGATCGAAGGTTCTCTTTGGCGGAAGCGCGTCGAAATCGAGTTCAAATCTCGTGGCCATGGAATCGGTCCCCTCCCTGAAGGCTGAAGTATACAGCCGCGAGGACCTGGCCGCGAAAGGCCCGTGTCCTTCTCGACGAAGTGGTCAGTCATGGAATCTCGCGTGCCCCTCGCTTTCATCTCCGTGGTCGTGGGGATGGCCCGCCTCGTAGCCGTAGCCGTCCGGCAGGATCGAAAACGGCGTGTCGGGAGGCCAGGGCCCTCCCCGCGACCTCGGGCTCCGCTGGCCTGTGGTTCCTTCTGGGCCCGTCCTCAACCTCGCCGATTGCCAGGGTCTCCTTGGCCCTGCTGGGCGCCGCGCTGGCCAAGGAGTCGCGGTCTTGAAGCAAGTGAGGTCCGCCGGGAAGATCCGCCGATCCCCGAGGGAGCCGCCACCCCTCGAAATAGCGATCCCACGCCCCAGCGTTACCGTTTGGGAGGCACACATGAGACGTTTCGTTTTCGCGGCGGCGGTGGCTCTTTCGGTGGCCCTCCGGTCAGGAGCCGAGGTACGTGGCGCGATCGTCGAATACAGGGAAGGAGAGACGGTCCTTGAAGGCTATCGTGTGGCCGACGTCGATGTGAGGGGGGCCCGGCCCGGCATTCTGGTCGTCCACCAGTGGAAGGGGTTGACGGGCTTCGAGAAAGGAAGGGCCGAGGAACTCGCCCGCCTCGGTTACGTCGTGCTTTGCGCGGACGTCTACGGAATAGGCGTTCGCGCCTCGACGCCCCAGGAGGCGGGCGCATTGGCGGGCGTCTACAAGAAGGACAGATCTCTGTATCGACGAAGGCTGGGCGCCGCCCTCGAATGCCTCCGGGGCGACCCGGGAGTGGACCGGACGCGGATTGCAGCCATCGGCTACTGCTTTGGTGGGACCGGTGTCCTGGAACTGGCTCGGAGCGGGGCGGGGCTGAGGGGCGTGGTCTCCTTCCACGGCGGCCTCGATACGCCCTCACCGGCGTCCCACGGGTCGATCCGGGCCTCGATTCTAGTTCTCCACGGCGGGGACGATCCTTGGGTGCCTCCGGCTCAGGTGGCCGCCTTCGAGGAGGAGATGCGCCAGTCGGGCGCCGACTGGCAGGTAACGGCTTACGGAGGGGCAGTTCATGCCTTCACGGACCCCGGGGCGGGCACAGACCCATCGAAGGGGGCGGCCTACGACGCGCGGGCCGACCGGAGGTCCTGGGAGGCCATGAGGGACTTTCTCTCGGAAGTCCTCGGTCAGTAGGTGAAGGTGACGGCCACCCCGAGGTACTCCACCTTCTCCTGATAGAACTGCCCGTAGGGGGCGAAGCCCCGGTATCCTTCGGCCATAAGCCTCAAGTGTCGGCGAGCGGGGTCCGCGGGGCCGAATTCGAGTCCCGCCCGAACGCTGTAGCTGGGGGTCCAGCGGTTCTCCCCGTAACTCTTCACGTCCATGGCCGCGACGGGACGGCCGCCCCAGAGCAGGGGATCCGCACTTCGGAATTCGAGTCCCGTCTGCAGGGACCCGCGGTGCAGGTCGTGAGGGTCCCGGGTCAAGAGCCATTCTCCTCCGCCGTAGAGTCTCCAGGGCCCGTTTTCCCCCGATAGCGTGAGCTGGATCCCCTCGTAAGAAAGGTTGATCCGATCGGGTCGGTAATGCAGGAGGAACTCGTCTCCGAGGTGAGAACTCTGATGGTAGACCCTCAGCCGCGCCGAGAAGCCCCGCTCGCGGTAGGTGATGGGGATGCCCACCGTGTAGTCGGCGTTGAGGAGATCGTCGGAAGGGGCATCCATGTCGAACTGGGCGAAGAGGGCGCCGTCCAGCCCCACCTGCAGCCCTTCTCCCGGCCTGCGGCCCAGGCGGCGGTAAAGTCCAAACCCGCCTCCGTAGGCGACCGCGGCCATCGTGAACGTGTCGAACTCGGGATCGGGCGTCTGGCCGAAGGTACGCAACCTGCGGAAGCCGACGAAGAACTGGGGCTGCTTCACGTCGGCCATGAGGGGCTGAAAAACGTCTCCGGCCGGGAAGATGGCCGACTCGGAGGAGAGGCCCAGCGCCTCGCGCGCCGAGTAGACGGCGCGACCCACTTTTCCCGCCGGAGCCGACGGAGGCGTCGCCAGAACGACCAGATCGGCCAGGTCGCGCACCGAGGAGAGTTTCTCCTCGACGGTCTGGATCAGGGCCTCGTCGGCGCCCGGCAGCCGGACTCGGGCCACACCACCCGAGACCTCAAGCGAGAAGCGTTCCGGGCTCAGTCCAAGCTCCCGTTCGAGCAGTGCGGTCAGGTATCCCTTTAAAAACTCGTCCGAGGAAGGCGGGGAGGCGGGAAACACCCCAAGGGAGAGGAGAAGGGAAGCGGCGGCCATGGCCGCTGCTACAAAGGACCACCTCGAGACGGAGCGCGGCATCGGATCCTCCAGGAACGGCCGACTCGTTGACCTCGGCCGGGTTCGCCTGCGAATTATACCAAGCCTCCCGCCGGGGCGGGAGTGCACATGGGTGTTCCCTTCTCTCTGCTGTGCTATCCTCTGGCCCCAGGGGGTAGGGATGGGGAGCATTCGCTTCCGGTGCGATGCCTGCGGGCGGGCCTTCGCGTTACCCGAGGTCCGGATTCCGCCCCAGGGTCTGCGCGGCCCCTGCGGGGCGTGCGGCGCGGTCATGACCTTGTTCCCGGACGGGCGGATGCTGGGCGCGACCCCCGTGGAGGCGAGACCGGCGGTCGAGGCCTCTCTGGCGCCTCCGGAACCTCCACCGCCCCCCTCCGGCAGGCTCACCTTCCGCTGTCCTTCCTGCGGCCATCCCCACGAAGTGGACCCATCGCGTCTCCCGGCATCGGGGGCGAAGGGACCCTGCAAGGGATGCGGCGTCCGCCTCGTTCTTCACCGGGATGGAAGCCTCCGTCTGGAAGACCCACGGGCCGCAAGTCCGGCCCGGCAGGAGCGCGGGTCCTCCGACACCTGGACCGTCAAGCTGGGGGACAGCGAACTCGGTCCCTTCACTCACGAGGAAATGCGGGAGCTTGCGGAAAGCGGGAGACTTTCCCTCGACCAGCCCGTGAAGCCCACGGGAGGGGCGTGGGCAACAGTGGCCGCCATCCCGGTCCTGGCGGCGCTCGTGGCTCGGCCCGCGGGATCGTCCGCCGCGGAGGAGCCCCCCCCCGACGCCATCGGCGATGAGGATCGGTGTTACGCCCATCCCGACACCCCGCCGGCAAGGACCTGCGCCCGGTGCGGGAGGTTTCTTTGCGAGGCCTGCCTCAAGCCCTTGCAGGGCCAGCCGGGCGTTAAGCCCGTCTTTCTCTGCGCGGCCTGCGGTGGAACCACGGCGGCGCTTCACCGGCGGGCAAAGTGGACTCCCTTCTACCGCGATCTGGGACAGGTCTTCGCGTCGCCCTTCAAAGGGGGCGCCTGGATCTACTTCCTTTTCATGGCCTTCCTGGAGGTCCTCAAGGTCCCCTGCCAGTTCGCTCCCCTGGTGGGGATGGCCGCCGTGTTCGTTCTGGCCTGCGTCCAGGCCACGTTTTACATCCACCTGATCCGCGAAGTGGCCAACGGTTCCTACGACCTTCCCGAATGGCCTGACGCGACAAACTACTGGGACATGGTGGTCACCTTCCTCAAGACGATTCTCGTCGTACTCATCAGCCTCATCCCGGTCATCCTCCTCTTCTGCGTCGGGGGGGCGAGCATCGGTGTGATGGCGGGCATGGCCGGAGCGGCCGGATCCAAGGAAGCCATCGTTGCGGCCCTGGGGCCCCTGTTTGTGCTCGTTCTCCTCGTGGGCCTTTTCTACCTGGTGTACCTGCCCATCTGCATGGCCATCGTGGCCGTCTTCGACACCGTCCTTCCGGCCCTGAATCCGATCCTCATCTTCCGGATCATCTTCAGGATCGGAGGACCCTACTTCATCGCGGTGGTCCTGTGGCTGTCCCTGCTGGTGATCGGCGGAGTGGCGGGGGCCTTCCTTGGGAAGGTGCCGGTGGCCGGGGCCCTGGCCCTCGCACCCGTGACGGTCTACCTCAATCTCGTATCCACCTACATTCTCGGCCGGGTCTGCTACGAGAACGAGGAAAAGATCGGCTGGCACTGATCCTAGAGCCAGACGGACCGCCTACCCTGTTCGTGCATTCCGCCGGCGGGCTCGAAGGTACGCGGCGTACCCCTTCACGGCGGTATACGAAGCCTTCGGGGAATCGTCACCCCGCAACAAGCCGTAGCCGGGGAGTTGGGGCGAGTCTCGCCATTCGAAGATAAAAACCTTGTAAATCCAAGCCTTTTTACTTGTGTTCTTCAGGAGGGAAATGAGGTTTCCGGCTTGTCGGTCCTCGCCCACCTCCGTCGTCCGCCATCCCGTCTCGGTGAGCCAAAAGGGCTTGGAGAGCATGCGGTGCTTCTTCAGGATCTCCTTGACGGTCGGTCCCTCAAAGAACTTCTTGCGCCCGTCGAGTTCTCTCAGGACGTCTTTGGGCTTCTCCTTGTACACGTGGTGGGAGACCACGTCGATGTGAGGTCCGGCCTCTGCGCAGATCCGGTCCAGCCATTTGTCCCAATCCGAGCCCGATAGGTGGGCCAGGTCGGGCCCTACGATGCGGCAGTCGGGATTGGCGGTCTTGGCGGCGTTGGCGCCAGGAATGAAGACCTCTCGGATGAAATGCTCTACGGTTCCGTGGAAGAAGGTGTCGGAATTGGGTTCGTTCCAGAGGCTCCAATGGCGGATTCGCCCCCGGTACCTTCCGACGATCGTGGCCACGAAGGTCTTCCATTCCTGGGTGTCCCTCGGGGGGGAGTAGCGGTCTGAACCCGCAGTGGCCCACTTGGGGGTGTACCCAAGAATGGCGAGTAGGTTGATGCCGTTGCGCTCGGCATCCGAAACGACCCGGTCTAGTATTGCCCAGCGATATTGGCCGGGGCTGGGCTCCACCACATCCCAGGTGAAATCCACCCTCACCCAGTAGATCCCCGCCTCCCGCATGCGCTCGAAATCCTGGGTGGAAGGGATGTGCCCGTTGACGCCCACGTAGGAAACGCGTCCTTCGATATCCGAATAGGCCCGGGAGGGCAGGGCCGGGACCAAAAGGAAGCCGGCGAGAAGAAGCGCGGAGAGAGGCAAGCGGGGCCTCATGGCGGTCACTCCTTATCCACCTGGATCACGATCTTGCCCCGGCCGTGGGAAGATTCCATCCGGACGTGAGCACTCCCGATCCGTTTGGGATCCAAGGGGATGACTTCCTCCACCGAGGGCTCGAGGAAGCCCCGTTCAAAGAGCCTGGCCAGGGCATCCAGGGCATCGCGGCGTCGCTCCATGAAGTGGAGGTGGATTTCGGCGTTCCGCATGAATCCGGGTCGGAGAGCATCCAGAGGAAGCCCTGACAGGTTCTCGGGAACGATACTCACCAGCCGGCCCCCAGGCATGAGGGCCTCGAGGCTCCGGGTCAAGACCTCTCCGCCCACCGTGTCGACGACAACGCTTGCCCCTTCGCCAGCGCTGGCCTCCAGGACCTCCTGGACGAAGTCCTGAGACCTGTAGTCGATGACCAAATCGGCGCCCAGGTCTTCCACATAGGCGGCGTTCGACTTTCCGCAAGTGGCCAGGACCTCGCATCCCGCCCAGGAGGCGAGTTGAACCGCCATCGAGCCGACGCCTCCGGCCGCCCCATGAACGAGCACGACATCCCCCGGGCCGGCCCCCGCCCTGTCGAAGAGGGCCTGCCAAGCGGTCATGCCCGCCACGGGTACGGAGGCTGCCTCCACATGGCTCAGTCCCACGGGCTTGAAGGCCGCCACGGATTCGTCGACGATTACGTATTCGGCGTAGGCCCCTGGATCGAGCAACTCGCCCGAGAAGAAGACTTCGTCCCCGGGACCAAAATCCCGGACGCCCGGGCCCGCGGCCTCAACGGTCCCCGATACGTCGTAGCCGAGGATGAGGGGGAAGGTGAAGGGGAGAGGAAGGGCCCCGTTTCGAATCTTGGCGTCCACGGGGTTGACTCCGCAGGCGGCCACCCTGACCAGGAGCTGAGTGCCAAAAGGGTCGCGTTTGGGGACATCTGCCAGGGAGAGCATATCGGGGCCGCCATACGAGGGAATCGTGATCGCTTTCATGGGGGGCCTCCTTAGAAAAGCCCGGCAAGTGTACCGAAAAGGGCCCTGCGTGGAAAGGGAGTCCCGAGGCGAAAAGGGTGAGCACGTTCTGGAATCGAACCAAGGTGCGGTGGCGTCTGAAGCACCAGGAGTTCGCCCTTAGGATCCATGCCACTGGGCCCAGATGTGGTATGCGTGCGAGCAAGACACACTAGATGGGGCATCTCCTCCGATTTCTCGGGGAGGTTTCCGGTGCGCAGAGTCTGCGCAAACCCTGTGACGCTTCTGTCGAATACCTGTGGACCATCCGGCCAGATGGCTACGAAAGAGAGCGTCTTTCGTGTCAGGACAACTTCGCCCCGCACTTCGGGCAGAAGTCTGCTTGGGGGTCTTCCACGCCGGCGCCGCATTTGGCGCAGAAGCGCGAGGCCGCTGGAGGGACGTCCTTGCCGTCCTCCGCTAGGCCCTCCTTCATCTCCGATTTGAAACCGCGGATGGTCTTGCCGAGGGCGGAACCCAATTGGGGAAGCTTTGTGGCCCCGAAGATGAGGACGAGGATCAGAAGGATGACGATGAGTTCGGTGGGACCGAGCGTACCAAAAAGACCCAGGGCCAACGTCGGATTCATGGCGTCTCCTTACTCCTCGACGATCAAGCGGCGTCGGATCAGCTTCCCCACTTTCAAAACATAGCACCCTTTTCGGGAGGCGTCGAAGGTGGACTTCGGGTCGGTCACTTTTTTGCCGTCCACCGTGACGCCCCCTTGGATCATCAGGCGGCGGGCCTCGTTTGCGGAGGAGACGAGCTCCAGGTCCGCCAAGAGCCGCGCGAGCGGAACAGGCAACCTGGAGGAGCGGAGCGTGACCTCCTCCATGGTTTCGGGGTTCTCTCGCCGGGAGAAGACCCGGGTGAAGTGCTCCGACGCCAGAGCGGCGGCCTTGGGGCCGTGGTAGTAGCCCACGAGGGTGGCCGCGAGGTCCTGCTTGGCCTGCATGGGGTGGAGGTCTCCCACGGCGACCCGCGCCTTTAGGTTCTCTACTTCCTCCGGGGCCATATCGGTGCACAAAAGGAAGTAGCGCCACATCATCTCGTCCGAGACGCTCATGACCTTGCCATAAATGTCTTCGGGGCTCTCGTTGATACCGATGTAGTTGCCAAGCGACTTGGACATCTTCTCCACGCCGTCGGTGCCCTCCAGAAGCGGAAGGGTCAGGACCACCTGTTCCTCCTGGCCGTATTCCCGCTGAATGTCGCGCCCCACCAGCAGGTTGAAAAGCTGGTCCGTGCCCCCAAGCTCCACGTCGGCCTTGAGGGCGACGGAGTCGTAGGCCTGGGCGAGGGGGTAGAGGAGTTCGTGGATGTGGATGGGCTGCTCCGTCCTGAATCGCTTCTTGAAGTCGTCCCGCTCCAGCATGCGCGCCACCGTGTACTTGCCGGCCAGGCGGATGAAGCCCTCGGCGCCCAGCTCAGAAAGCCACTCGGAGTTGAAGCGGATGGAGGTCTGTTCCCGGTCGAGGATCTTGAAGACCTGCCTCCGGTAGGTCTGTGCGTTGGCCTCGACCTGCTCCCGCGTGAGCTGGGGCCGCGTGGCCTTCTTGCCCGTGGGGTCGCCGATCATCCCGGTGAAATCGCCTATGACGAAGACCACGGTGTGGCCGAGGTCCTGGAAGTGCTTCATCTTGCGGATGACGACGGTGTGGCCGAGGTGCAGATCGGGGGCCGAGGGGTCGAATCCGGCCTTTACAACCAGCGGCTGGCCGGTTTTTTCCGCCCGTTCGAGCTTCCTTCTCAAGAGGGCGGGGTCCACGAAGTCCACGGCGCCCTTTGCGAGGTAGGCGAGGGCCTGGTCCACGGTCACGCTCATCGGCCGCTCCCGGTGTTCACCAGGTCTTTGAGGAGGGTCCGGTATTCATCGGCGGAGAGAAGGAGCCTCACGGAACGGCCCTCCACGAGACACTTTTCCTCGCAGATCAGTCGCAGGGCGGCCGGGTACAGCCGGTGCTCGTAGGCGAGGATGCGGCTCGACAGGGACGCTTCGTCATCGCCGGGCAGGATCGGGACGACGGCCTGCAGGAGGATGGGACCGTGATCCACCTTCTCGTCCACCAAGTGGACGGTGCAGCCGGAGAATCGCACTCCGTAGTCGAGAGCGGCCTTCTGCACGTGAAGCCCCGGGAAGGCCGGGAGGAGCGCGGGGTGGATGTTGAGGATCCGGTACCGGAAAGCGTGGATCAGCACGGGGGAAAGCAGCCTCATGTAGCCGGCCAGACAGACCAGATCCACTTGAGATTCCAGAAGCTTCGTGAGGATCGCGCCGTCGTGCTCCTCCCGGCTGGCATAGTCCATGTGGGGGAGAACCGCCGTGGGGACACCCCTCCCGGCCGCAACGGCCAGCCCGGGGGCGCTGGCGAGATTGGAGATGACCAGTACGCAGTGGGCTGGGAACCCGTCCCGGTCCATCGCGTCCAGGAGGGCGACCATGTTGGAGCCTCTCCCCGAGATGAGAATCGCGACGTTCTTCAAAGGCACCTCCCCGGCGAAGCACCCAAGCCGGTGGGTGAGTATACCACGCCGAGCGCCCGGAACCATTCGTGTTTGGCGAGGTTGAGACCTCTGGTCGAAGAAGCGAACTTGCTCAGGAGCGCCCTAGGAAATTTCAGGCTGGGCGCGAGGGCAGTGACGCGGGCGTCCGAAGGGGTCGGGTCAGTACCGTCGTTGGGATGGCGTTCGCGGTGTCGTGAACCCCTTGATCCGGTCGAAAATCAGTCGGGGAAAAGCACTACCGCGATCCGCCCGAGCGGGCTAACCGTTCTTCACGACGATGGTTTCAATGATGTTCGCGATGTCTTCGCAACGATCCATGGTCGCTTCCAATCGTCCGTAAATCTCCTTGAGCTTGATGAGCTCGATGGGGTCCATGCCGTCCTCGAAGAGCTGGCTGATGGCCTTCCGGCTGATGTCGTCCCCCAGGTTTTCCAGGCGCTTGATCTCTTTGCAAAAGGACCAGAGGTGGTCCATGCGCCGGAGGTTGTGAACGGCCTCGGCGATCTGCTCTGCGGCCTTCAGGATCAGTTCCCCGAACTGCTGCATCTCGGGGGTGATCTCTTTGATCTTAAAGAGTTGTAGCCGGATGGCGATGGCCTCCGTGTAGTCGAGGACGTCGTCGAGGCCCGAGGTGAGGGCGTGAATATCCTCCCTGTCGATGGGGGTCACGAAGGAGCGGTTCAAGGCCTCGATGATGCGGTGCGTCTGGTGGTCGCCCTCCAGTTCCACCGCCTTGATGACCTTGGTCTTGGCTTCCACATCCGTGTAGTCTTCGAGGAGGTCGTGGAAGTGGCGCGCCCCCTTCAAGACCACCTTGGCCGACTCATCGAACATGTCGAAGAAGCGCTCTTCGCGGGGTACGAGGCTGAATCGCATGGTTTCCCCTTCCCGAACTGTACGGCGTGACCGGGAGACGGCCCCCGACCGGTATGTAAGGCGAAATGTTAGCAGATCGACACGGAACCGTCAAACTCTGGAAACGTCCGTCCCAAGGTCGGAGAGGAGGGTTCTCAGCTCCTCCTCGGAGGCCTGAACCGTGACCCGGACCCCTTCGGTTCCATAGGTGGTGCGAAGAATCCGCACGGTGGCCAAGGCCGTCTGCGCTCCAGGCCAGGACTCGTGAGGAACCAGGAGGACGGTACCTCCGAGGATCTGCGTGAAGGCGCGGGCCATCCGGACCTTTAACTCCTCCAAGCCTTCGCCGGTGAGGGCCGATACCGGGATGGACTCGGGAAAAAGTGAGGCCGCGCGCTCGAGGACGGGGCGGGGAGCGCGGTCGGCCTTGTTAAATAGCGTCAGGGTGGGAATCTCCCCGAGGTCCAGGTCGGCCAGAACCGCGAGGGCTGTGCGGGCTTGCTCCTCGAAGCTGGGATGGCTTACGTCCACCACGTGAAGGAGCAGGTCCGCCTGAGCGGCCTGTTCGAGGGTGGAGCGAAAGGAGGCCACGAGGTGGTGGGGCAGTTTCCGTACGAGGCCCACCGTGTCGGAAAGCAGGATCTCCTGCGTGAATCCATCGAGATGAAGGCTGCGGTACGTTGTGTCCAGGGTGGAGAAGAGCCGGTCCTCCACCGCCACGTCCGCCGCCGCCAACCGGTTCATGAGGGAGGACTTCCCGACGTTTGTGTACCCCACCAGGGCGGCCTCCAAGCTTCGCCGGCGGCGGCGCCGCTGGGTCCGACGGTGGGAGGCGATGCGTTCCAGTTCTCCCTGGAGGTGGCGGATGCGGGTTCGGATGACGCGCCTGTCGGTTTCGAGCTGCGTCTCGCCGACGCCCCTCGTGCCGATCCCGCCGGCCTGCCGGGACAAGTGGGTCCACGCGCGGGTGAGCCGGGGAAGGAGATAGTTGTATTGGGCCAACGCCACCTGGGTCATGGCCTCGCGCGTGCGCGCCCGTCTGGCGAAGATGTCCAGGATGACGCCTGTCCTGTCCGAGACCCGGACCCCCAAGGCCTTTTCGAGGTTTCTGGCCTGTGCCGGCGTCAGGTCGTCATCGAAGACGACGAGGCTCAGGGCGTCCTCCTTGCACCGCTGGGCCAGTTCGTCCACCTTGCCCCTGCCGATGCAGGTGGCCGGGTCGAGGTGGTCCCGCTCCTGCACGACCCGTAGAGCGACCGACCCGCCCGCCGTGTCCACGAGATCTGCCAGTTCGTCGAGGTGCTCCTCCACCCGGTTCAAGGGAACCGAGGGGATCGCCACCCCAACAAGGACCACGCGGTCTCTCGCCATCCGGCCTCCGCCTACCGTTCCACCTTAGCATACGGAAGGCCCGGCCTCCGCGCTCTTGCCTGACCCGACGGGGCGTGCTATGGTCCCCTACATGAGAAACCGACGAACGGCACCGGTTATCCTGGCGCTGTTGGGCTTCTTCGCCTGGGTGTCGGTCCTTCCCGCAGACTCGGCGAGAGACGCCCGACGGACGCGCCTCATCACGCTGGAGACCCTCCTGGCGGAGAAACGAGCCGCCGTGAGCCAGTCCTGGACGCGCCTGGCCGAGATCGAGGCCCAGATCCAGGACTGGACGGCGGCCGACGCCCAAGTCCTTCAGAGTCCCGACTCCCGTGGAGCGGACCAGGCTCAGGCCCTTTTGCGGAACGCCGAAAGGCGGGAGATGGCCGAGAGGGAACGGTTCCTGCTGCTGCGGCAGATCGCGGCGTGGTACGGCGAGGTGGCGGCGCTGAAGCAGGAAGCCGAAAGGACCCGCGCTGAGCTTCAGGAGGATTTGCAGGTTCTGGACGGCCGATGGTTCCTTTCCATGCTTCCCATGGGGATCAAAGGGGACGTGATCCTCACGCAAAATGGGACCCTCGTGACCGGCGACTACCGCTTCGACAACGGACAGGCGGGAAGCCTGCAGGGGACCTTTGTGAACAACATCCTGGTCCTCGAGCGAATCGACGCCCGGTACGGACGCATGGGCCGCCTCGAGGGAACCCTCTCGCGGGATCGCCAATCGGTGAAGGGTTCGTGGTACAGTTACGATGTCACATCCGGTCAGCCGCTGACGGGGGCCTTCGCCCTGGATCGACCCGCGGAGGAAGGAGGGCCATGAAGATCGTCAAGAAGGCGCTGGACAACAGCGTCATCATCCTCGACATTACCGGGGAGATCAGCCTGGGGGAATCGGCCGAGCACCTCAGCGAAGAACTGGCCCGCCTTCTCGCGGAGCCCTCCGTGGAATGCGTGGTTCTCAACATGGAGAACATCAACTATATGGACTCCACCGGGCTCGGGGAACTCGTGGGCTACCTCACGCGTTTCGCGGACACGGGGAAGCGCCTCAAACTCGTGAAACCCAGCCAGACCATCGTCAAACTGCTTGAACTTACGCGTCTGAACGAGGTTTTCAAGGCCTACGCCTCCGAAGAGCAGGCCCTGGAAGAAGCGCTGGGCTGACCGCCGTGCCGGGGGCGTGAGATGGCGCTCTACGATCCTTCCCTCCGTGAACTCACGGTCAAGATCGTCTACTGCGGCCCTGGTCTCAGCGGCAAAACCTCCAATCTGAACTACCTCTACGAGAACTTGGAGGAGGGGAGCCGGGGCCGGCTTATCAGCGTCCCCAGCGATGCGGACCGGACCCTGTTCTTCGATTTCCTGCCCCTGGAGATCGGGAAGGTCAAGGAGGTCCGCGTCCGGCTCCAGCTCTACACCGTCCCTGGGCAGGTCTTCTACGAGGAGACGCGGCGGAAGGTCCTTCGGGGCGCGGACGGCATCGTCTTCGTGGCAGACAGCCAGCGGAGCATGGCAGAGGCCAATCTCCAGTCCAGGCGGCAACTGGAGGACCACCTCGCCTGGCACGGGCTCGCCCCCGCCGAGGTGCCTTGCGTGCTCCAGTACAACAAGCGGGACCTGAAGGACCTCCTCTCGCTCGAGGAGATGGACCGGGACCTCAACCCAGACAACCGTCCCTTCTTCGAAGCCGTGGCCAGGGAGGGCGTGGGCGTCGAAGATACCTTCAAAGCCGTTTGCGCCCTCGTCTTGAGGCGCCTTTTCTCCCGCCCCATGGAGTCCTACGTCCAGCAGGCCGTCCCGGCCGCGGACATGCTGTTCCCGGACAGCCCCGAACTGCTCGCGGAAGCGGACGCGACGGATCCACTGGCGCTCGCGCTTCCTCTGCCGGAGAGCCGGGAGGGCTCGGCGGAGGTGCTTTTCGTGGACGAGAAAGGAGAGGCCCCCCCCCTCGCGGACGGGGGCTGGGGCGAACTGCCTCCGGCCGGCACGGCGGTGGAATTGGAGGAGGTCTTAGACCCTCCGGCATTCGAACTGCCGCCCTGTCCCGAATCGCGGGTGCGGGAAGAGACCCCCTCGGCCTTTTCCGGCGTGCGGCTGGAAATCGGCCAACCGGTGGAGGTCTCCCTCGAGATCGGGGGGGAGCCCTTCGTCCTGCGCCTGGTCCTGGAGCCGCTCAGGCCTCCCCGTCCGTAAGAAAGAACGGGTCCCGCTGTTGAAAGGCATAGCGACGCAGGTTCGCCCCGGACACCTCCCCGCGGTCGTAGGCCTCGTATAAGGCAGCCCCCACGGTATAGCCCACCTGGCGGGAAACGGCGAAGACCGTCTCGACGTCGGACTTCAAAACGGGCGCGATCTCCTCTTCGGCCCAACGCCCCGAACGCCTCCGGACCTCCAGGAACCGAAGGGCGAACTCGAAGGCCGCCTCCTGGCGCGAGAGTTTCTTCCTCTGCTTCCCACTGGCGGACGACCGGATTTGGGTGAGCCGGTCCCGCATCTCGTCCCCCGACGGCGTGTGGCGGTTGGGATTGATGAGCCTCGAAGCCAAGAAGCCGCAGGCGAAATAGTGAATCCGGTCGAGGAAGTCACGGAAGGAAGGCCCCGTGGCCATTTCGCTCCCCATGAGATAGTGCATGGCCTCTTCCACCGTGCGGTTGAGATCCATCATGGGAACGTAAATGGTCTTGCCCTTCGGCGAATAGACCGAGTGTCCATCTCGAACCAGCCGGGCCAGGTGGAGGCCGGGGGGCTTGCGGTAGTACGAATCATTTAGAAATTCAAGTGACTTGAATGTGAAAACCTGAAAATCATCGTCGGGTTTGTTGCGTAAACCGAAAAGATCGTGGAGGGCGCGGATGTATCTTTGAACCGTATCCGCAAGTTCGACCTCGCCGTCCGGGTCCACACCCGCGCTGCAAAAGCCGTACAGGGCGCAGAGGGCCTCCCCTCCGTGCTCAAGCCAAGTCAGGTATGTCTGCATCTTGACCGTGGGTGGGGTGTTGTTGACAAGGAACCGGTCGCGGCCGAGGGAGAACCAGCCGGTGGGTTCTTGCTTGCGCTTCAGCCTCCGCATGTAAATTGACTCGCTGTTTTGAAGGAGCACCAGGGGCGCGATCCCCTGGCCGGCCAGGGTGCGCGGCAAGTGGGGGGAGGCCAGGTGCAAATCCCCTACGAGCACCAGGAGGGGTTGGTCGGGGTAACGTGCGCAAAGGTGGCGGATCCGGTAAGCCATGAATCGGTCGCGCTCCGCCAAGGAGCCTTCCTTATTGAGCCCGTGGACGGCCAAGCGGTGTAGGCGGGCGTGGTCGAAGATCGGCCGGTAATGATGGAAGTTAAAGCCCCAGTTCTGAAAATACCGGATGCTCTCGAGAAAGTCGGCCTCCTCGAGCCCCCCCCGGACAAAGCGGGCAAGAGGGACGTCCTGGTTGGCGTGGGCCATCTCCAGCGCGAGGATGGGGCGCGTCCTGCGAAGGGCCAGGTCTTCCAGGAGTCCCGCATAGCACTTTTGGGCGTGTTCCAGGGTGTGAAAATCCCCCACGAGCGTGACCCAGCGTCGAACGGCTTGGGAGAGGAACGCCTCCCGCTCTACGGGCGTGGCTCTAGCGCCTTTGAGCTCCCGTTTGTAGTGTACGTAGTAGTCCTGGATTTCCTCGTCCTCCGGACCGAGCACCTCCCGAAGGCGGCGCTTGATGGAAGTAAGCAGGTATCGCGTGAAGCGGTATCCCGAGGTCTGATAATGCATGAAAACCCCTCCCCGGGTTGTTGGAGCAGTCTAGCACCACGTCATCGCACGCTCCAGGGTAGGTCGAGTTGACAGGGATTTCGAGAAAGTGATACCTTATGACTTAAATGTGGAGTCATTTACTCCACGAAGGAGACGGACGCCATGCAGTTGAGCAAGGGCTTCGATTACGCGGTCCGGAGCCTCGTTCACCTGGGCCGGCTTCCCGAAGGGGCCACGGCCGAACTGCGCGTCATTTCCGCCAGCCAAAAGGTGCCCCTGTCCTACCTGGCCAAGGTCATGCGAAATCTGGTCCGCGCGGGTCTGGTCACGTCTACCCTAGGGCGGGACGGAGGGTACCGGCTTCGGCTGCCTCCTGGGGAGATCACCTTGATGATGGTGTACGAGGCCATGGAAGGCCGCATGCGCCTCGTGGCGTGCATGGACGGGGCAAAGGACTGCGCCTTCCTGACGAAATGCGCCCAGGCCGCCGTGTGGACGCGCCTGAGAAAGGCCGTGGAGGATATCTTCGTGGAGACGACCCTGCGCGACCTGGTCGCCGATTCCCCGCTTCTCGGCGGATCCGATCCCGTTTCTTCAAAGGAGGGGCACTATGCCCGAGCTGGCGCTTGAGGTGCGCGACCTGCGCGCCGCGGTCGAAGAGAAGCAGATTCTGAAGGGGCTCAACCTGGCCATCCCCAAGGGTGAGGTCCACGTCATCATGGGCCCCAACGGGAGCGGAAAGAGCACCTTGGCCCACACGCTCATGGGCCATCCCCGGTACGCCGTTACGGGGGGAGAGGTGTTTCTCTTCGGAGAGGACCTTCTGGCCATGAAGGTTCACGAGCGGTCCAGGAAGGGCCTCTTTCTTGCCTACCAGCATCCCGTCGAGGTCCCCGGAGTCTCCTTCGCCCACTTCCTCTGGAACGCGCACCAGGCGCAACAACGGGATACTGCGGACAACGGCGGCCCGCCGAAGAAGGACCCGAAGGCCGTCCTCGCCTTTCGAAAAAAGATGACGGCCTCCCTCGAAGGGCTGAAGATGTCCCCCGATTTCGCGCAGCGCCATCTGAACGTGGGGGCCTCGGGCGGAGAGAAGAAGCGCCTGGAGATTTCGCAGATGCAACTCTTGAACCCTCGGATGGTCATCATGGACGAAATCGACTCGGGCCTGGACATCGACTCCACCAAGGTGGTCGCGCAGGCTATCAACGGGATGAAGGGGCCGGGCTTCTCGGCCCTCATCATCACACACTACCCCCGGATTCTGGACTACCTGAACCCCGACCGCGTCCACGTCATGGCCGGCGGGCGGGTTCTGTGCTCCCGGGGCATCGAACTCGCCCGGGAACTGGAGCAGAAGGGATACGACTGGATCCTCAAGGAGTACAACGCCAACTGACTTCCCTCTCCTAGGAGGGTTCGATGAACGATAAAACGCAGAGCGCGCTGGATCTCGACCAAGGGCGCTTCGATTTCCGGGACCCGGAAGTGTCCGTTTACCGGTCCGCCAGGGGTCTGACCCGGGAGACGGTTCTCGACATCTCCCGGCACAAAAAGGAACCCAAGTGGATGACGGACATAAGGCTTCACGCCTTCGACGTCTTCCTCAAGAAGCCCATGCCCGCCTGGGGAGGGGACCTAGGGGAGATGGACTTCGACTCCTACACCTACTACATCAAGCCCACGGACAAGCGGGAGGACGCCTGGGAGGACGTACCGGAGAACATCCGGAAGACCTTCGACCGGCTTGGCATTCCCGAGGCGGAAAAGAAGTTTCTGGCCGGCGTGGGCGCCCAGTACGAGTCCGAGATGGTGTACCACTCCATCCAGGAGGATCTGGCGAAGAAGGGGGTGATCTTCCTGGATACGGAGTCGGGTCTTCGCGAGCACCCCGAACTCTTCCGGCAGTATTTCGGAACCCTCGTTCCTCCGGAAGACAACAAGTTCGCGGCCCTCAACACGGCCTGCTGGTCCGGCGGTTCGTTCATTTACGTTCCCAAGGGCGTGCAGCTCGACGTGCCCCTCCAGGCCTACTTCCGAATCAACTCGCAGAACATGGGCCAGTTCGAGAGGACCATCATCATCGCCGACGAGGGGGCGCGCCTCCACTACATCGAGGGGTGCACCGCACCGCAGTACAGCTCCAAGTCGCTCCATACGGGGGTCATCGAGATCTTCGTCCACCGTAACGCCCAGATGCGTTACACCACGATTCAGAACTGGGCCCACAACATCTACAACCTGGTGACCCAGCGCTCCGTGGCCCACGAGGGAGCCACCATGGAGTGGGTGGACGGCAACATGGGATCGAAGCTCA
Organism: uncultured Thermoanaerobaculia bacterium; assembly: GCA_964589625.1. Classification (GTDB taxonomy): domain Bacteria; phylum Acidobacteriota; class UBA4820; order UBA4820; family DSQY01; genus JBFLVU01. The sequence continues at coordinate 144,155 of CAZPSH010000001.1, read as the reverse complement.
CCATGAAGTACCCCTCCATTTACCTGGTGGGGGAGGGAGCCACGGGCAATATCCTCTCCGTGGCCTTCGCCGCCGACGGCCAGCACCAGGACGCGGGCGCCAAGATCATCCACAAGGCGCCGAACACCTCCTCGACGATCACCAGCAAGTCCATCAGTCGGGGCTCGGGGCGGACGAGCTACAGGGGCCTTCTCAAGGTCGCGAAGGGAGCTGCCGGCGTCAAGGCCAATGTGAAGTGCGACGCCCTCATGCTCAACGAGGAAAGCCGATCGGATACCTATCCCACGATGGAAATCGGAGAGGATCGGGTCACCATCGCCCACGAGGCGACGGTGGGCAAGATCAGCGACGACCAGATCTTCTATCTGATGTCCCGGGGCCTCTCCGAGTCCGATGCCATGGCCATGATCGTGCAGGGATTCATCGCCCCCTTTGCCAAGGAGCTTCCGATGGAGTACGCCATCGAACTCAACAGGCTGATCCAGCTCGAGATGGAAGGATCCGTCGGATGAGCGTCTACCCCAGGAAGAGGGAGGGGGCGGCCGGCGAGGAGGCGCTGGAACACCTCGTCGGCTCGGCCGGGATGGGGAACGGCCTGCTCGACCGCCGGAGGGAGCACGCCCTTGCTTTCGCGCAGGGCCCTCCAAGCTTCGGCAAGTACTCGCGCCTGCGCCTGGACTGGGCCTCCCTGCCGCAGAGGCCGGCGCGCTTCGATGCGGCATCGCTCCCCGTGGCGGCGATAAAGGAAGACCCGCGCGTTTCTTCCCTGGCCGACGCCGTCCGTCAGCGGCAGGAGATCCTCGAAGAACTCGCTTCCCCGAGAAGTCCCTGGGACCACTTGATTCTGGCGGGGTGGCAGGAGGGGGCTTTGGTGCGGTTGCCGCGCAGCGGAGTGGCGGCCGAACCCGCGGTCCTGACTCTGGGGGACCCCGGAGGGCTGGTCCTGGAGCCGCTTCTTTTCGACGTGGAGGAGGGAGCGGAGGCGGGGATCGTGATCCACTGGCGGCCGGGTTCGGGGGAGCCGTCTTTCCATTTGAGCCATCTCGCCGGCCGCGTCGGGCCGGGTGCTCGTTTGAAGGTCTTCCTCCTGCAAGAGGGCGGAGAGATGCACCACTACGTCTCCGGCTCCATCCGGGTAGGGCGGGAAGCCGAAGTGGAGCTCTTCTCCGCCTGGACGGGCGGGAAATGGACGGTGGTCCGGCTCGAAAGCGACCTCTCCGAACCGGGCGGGTCCTGGAAGGAGAGCCACCTGTCCTTCGGAGCGGGCACGTCGCATCTCGACCTGGACAGTCAGGTTCGGCTTGCCGCCCATCACGGACGGAGCGACGTGGCGGTCCGAGCCGTCGGCACCGAGGCCTCCAGGACGGTCTTTACGGGGAACATCCTCATGGAGAAGGAGGCCCACCATTCGGAGGCGGTCCTTTCGGATCACGTGCTCCTTCTTTCGCCGCAGGCCCACGCCGATTCCATTCCCGGGCTGGAGATCAAGGCCCTCGAGGTAAAAGCCGCCCACGCGGCCAGCGTGGGGCAGGTGGACGAGGAGCAGGTTTTCTACCTGGAAAGCCGCGGTCTCGATCCCGCCGCTGCCCGCCGAATTCTCGTGGTGGGCTTCCTCGAGAGCCTTTTCGAGCGAAGCCCCTATTCCTGGGCCCGAGAGGTGCTGGACGAGATCCTGGAGAGGAGGGTGGGCCTCGGATGATGCAAAAGCCGGCCAATCCCAACGAGTTGCTGGACGTGGATCCCCTCATGATGGACGTCCTCCTCGACCACTACCGCCATCCTCACAACTTCGGGAAGGTGGAGGGGGCGACGCTTTCTCATTCGGAGGGGAACCCTTCCTGTGGAGACCAAATCGAAATGTCCCTGAAAATAGAGGGGGATGTTGTCGAAGAAATCAAGTTCCACGGCAAGGGCTGCATCATCAGTCAGGCGGCGGCCTCCATCCTGACCGACATGGTGAAGGGGGAGCCCCTGGAGCGCATCCGATCCCTAACCCGGGAGGAGATGCTGGAAAACATCGGGATTCCCATCGGCCCCATGCGCCTCAAGTGCGCCCTCCTGGCCCTGAAGGTACTCAAAGTGGGCGTCTATGGGCACGCGGCGGGGACCGAGGACGAGGACGACTGACGCGAGGTCCCCGGGAGCGCCCCAGGACCCTTGCGGACGATTTCAGGGAGCGATTCATGGCGGAGTGGGTGAAGATCATGGAATTGGAGGCGATCCCGGCGGAAGGGGCCTACGCCCTCGCGGGTGAGGAGGAGATCCTTCTGGTCCGTGACGGCCAGCAGGTTTTCGCCATATCGTACCTCTGCAGCCATCAGGACATGGAACTCGAAGGGGGGAACCGGGAAGGAGGCACCTGGGTGTGTCCGCACCACGGGGCGCGCTTCGACCTGCGCACGGGCGAGGCCGTGTCCATGCCCGCCGTGGACCCCGTTTCTGTGTATCCCGCCCGGGTGGAGGACGGGTGGGTTCACGTCCGGGTAGGGGGCAAGCCGTGAACCGAGCCGAAGCCTGTCCTTCGGGAGATGCCTTGAACGTCCACGCTGTGCGGCGCGACTTCCCCATCCTGGAGCGGCGCATCCACGACCGGCCCCTGATCTATTTGGACAACGCGGCCACCACACAGCGCCCGCGGCAGGTCGTGGAGGCCATGTCGCGCTTCTTCTACGAGTCCAACGCCAACATCCACAGGGCGATCCACACGCTCGGCTACGAGTCCACGGTGGCCTACGAGGAGGCCCACAAGAAGGTGGCCCGGTTCATCCACGCCAAGTCCTGGCGGGAGATCGTCTTCGTGCGCAACGCCACCGAAGCTCTGAACCTCGTGGCCATGGCATGGGGGCAGGGGACCCTCCGGCCCGGGGACGAGGTGGTGGTCTCCCTGATGGAGCACCACAGCAACATCGTCCCCTGGCAGATGGTGAGGGACCGGCTGGGCGTCACCCTCAAGTTCATCCCCGTCACGCCCGAGGGCGTCCTCGACCTCGAAGCCGCACACCGCCTTATCACGCCCAGGACCCGCCTGGTGGGCGTCGTTCACGCCAGCAACGTCCTGGGCGTCATCAATCCGGTGGACGAAATCCGGGCCCTGGCCCGCGAAGCGGGGGCCCTCTTCCTCCTCGACGGCGCCCAGTCTGTGCCGCACATGCCCATTGACGTGCAGGCCCTGGATTGCGACTTCTTCGTGGCTTCGGGCCACAAGATGCTCGGGCCGACGGGGATCGGTTTCCTGTACGCCCGGAAGGCCCTTCTCCACGAGATGCCCCCGTTTCTCACGGGGGGAGACATGATCGCCACCGTGACGCCGGACGGTTCCACCTGGAACGAATTGCCCTGGAAGTACGAGGCGGGCACGAGCGCCGTGGCCGAAGGCATCGGCCTGGGCGCCGCCATCGACTACCTCACGGCCCTGGGCATGGACACAGTTTATGCGTACGAGAAGGAATTGGGCGATTATGCCTTGTCCCGCCTGCAGGAAATCGATGGCCTCCTCCTGTACGGCCACAAAAGGGGCGACCATCTGGCCGTCTTCTCGTTCAACCTGCCCGAGGCCCATCCGCACGACGCCGCCAATCTGCTGGACCGCTACGGTATCGCCGTCCGCTCGGGCCACCACTGCGCCCAACCCCTCATGGCCTTCCTCGGCATGGACAACACCCTCCGCGCCTCCCTGTACCTCTACAATACCCGCGAGGAGGTGGACCGGCTCGTGGACGCCATCGGCGAAGTGAGAAAACTCTTCGGACGGGCCGGCTAGATGCCCTGTTACCCTTGCCCACTTCCCGCATCTCTTGTAGCCTGGAAAGGGGACGCGGCATGACGGTAGATCGGGTTCTTCGGGGAATTGGCGGGTTTTTCGTGGTGCTCTCGGTGGCCCTAGGCTACTGGGTTCACCCGGGCTTCTACGCCTTCACGGCCTTCGTGGGGCTTAACCTGCTCCAGTCCTCCTTTACGAACTGGTGCCCCATGATGTGGATCCTCCGGAAAGCGGGGCTGAATTGAGCGCAAAAGAGTGGATCGTCTTCGCGCTCGTCCTCGGCGGGTGGTTTGTCCTGAACCGTTATCTTCTGCCGAAACTGGGCGTAAGTACTTGAATGTCCGCATCGTGCGGGGCCGGGTCCGGTCCCAAGGAAGAAGCAAGGAGGTCTGGTGATGGCCGGGAATGTGATTGAAGTGGGGGACGCGAATTTTCAGAGCGAGGTGCTGGATTCGGCCTTGCCCGTCTTGGTGGATTTCTGGGCGCCCTGGTGCGGCCCCTGCCGCATGGTGGCCCCCGTGGTGGAGGAGCTATCACGGGAGATGTCGGACAAGGTGAAATTCACCAAGCTCAACGTGGACGACAACCAAATGACGGCCGCGCGGTACGGGATCATGGCCATTCCGTCGCTCCTGATCTTCAAAGGGGGACAGGTGGCCCAGCAGCACGTGGGCGCCCTGTCCAAGGCCGCCCTCAAGGGGCTTCTTGACAAGTCGGTCTGAGATGGGGAGATTCAAATACCGGAAAGGCGCTGGGTATGCCTATCTTTGAGTATCACTGCAAACAATGCGGGGTAACCTTCGAAAAGATCGTGTTGAATCGGGAGGCGCCGAAACCGCCCTGCCCGAACTGCGGGACGCCCGAACCCGAAAAGCTCATTTCCGCGCCGGGCTCCGTGGGCGTGGCCGCCGCCGCCAGCGCGTCCTGCGGTTCGGCGGGGAAAGCGGCCGCCTGTGGGGCCGGGGGCTTTCGCTGAGCGGGCTGAGTCCTGGGCGCCGTGGGCGCCCTCCAACTGGCAATCCCATGCGAGGGAATCCGCGACGGATTCCCTCGTTGGTTTTTAGGAGCGTCCTGCTTGCCCTCGGCGGACGCGGAGCCTATATAAAGGCTTAGAAGATGGAAGGGCCGAGCAGAAAGGAGGTGCGCCATGATCAGGACACCGATCCGGAAGGAGGCGGGCGTTCGGGAAGCCGGCCGCCAAGGGATCTTGACGGTCCCGCGGTCCACGGATGAGTGGCAGGAGTGGGCGGATCTCCAAAGCGTACCCGAGGTGATCGATGATGGGATCGAGGCCATCGCCGGCGACGAGCCCAGGACCGGCGGACTCAAAGATGCAGAGCCCCGGGAGGACGAGGGTGAAGGAAAGGCCTGAGGTGCGCTTGGGGGTCTAATCGTGTCTGATAAGATATATTATGTTAAATTTCTAGAGGGTTAAAGGGGCATTCAGGCTCGACTGGGCCATTCTTGCCACGGCGAGCCCGGGCGCGTAGCCTAAAACCTGCGCGTGGAGGTCCCCTGGGGGGCCGTCCAGTGTGCGCCAGGGATCCGCGGAATGTCCGTCCTCTGTCGCGGGAGTGAGGTTGAACCTGTGGATCGGTTGATGGTTGCGAGCGTCACCTTCCCTGCCAGCGAGGCGGGTCGGGTGGAGTTGCTTTGCTGTATTTCAAGGGAGTTCCTGGGCCTGCATGGGGCCTCGGCCATCCAAGCCCCCTCCGTTGAGGCCTTTCTGACGCCGGTTGCCATAGCCAACGCCGGGGGTACAGTGGAGTGTGTGGAACTCGAGCCCAAGGGGACGGGTCTGGGCCTGCGCCTTTCGCCGGGAGAGTCGGAGAATTCCCTTCGATTTGAAGGGCTCGTGGCCAAGCCTCTCCCCTAACCTGGCGCCCCGATCCCTCCTGGCCCCCCCGTCCCTCCTCCAGTTTCCTTCTACCCGAGCGTCTCCGGGGTCGCGACGATACCGCTTTTAGATGAATATGTGGGTTTTTAGAATCGGTATCCTTAGGGTCAGATTCCGTCACTATAATGAGGTAGATGGATAACTATTGATAACAGCGAACATTAGAATAGTTAACACAAGTGCCTATTGTAACGGCACTACTTGTACAGGAGCGAGGTTGTAGAGCGCGAATCGGCTCGAGATATCCTTGAGGTCACTTGTAAAGAATCGTGCCAGACAGAGCTGCAAAGGCATGCATTCTTTCCAACCGGTGCACCGTAAGACTCAAGGTCTAGAAGCCTCGGCCATCTGGACCAGGACGGAAACGAGAGCCCGGACGCCCTTCCGCAGATCGGGCAGAGACGATTGAATCAGATGGCCTGGTGCGAGGGCAAGACGGCGAACGGGATCCGACCAGACGGCCCCGGCATCGAGTTCGAGGCTCCCGGGTTGATCTGGGCCGGGCTCGAAGACCGCGTTCAGGACGAATTCGCCGAGGGAAAGGGCGCCTATGGCGCCCCCGGCCGTGTGGAGAGATTCAAGGAAGACCCGGATGTCGGGGGGCACCCGGGGAGACTCGGGCGCTCCGAAGTTCGAAAGCAAGTTTTTGACCGCCCCCTGACCGCCGGGAATCACGATGGCGTCCAGAAGCGATGGCGCCAAGTCTCTGATATAAAACAACCTTCCGAAGGCGAGGCGGCCGGACTCCTGGGCCATCCGGCGGGTCGGGCCTGGTAGTTCGTCCCCCGAGGTGTGGTCCACCACGTGCATTTGCTCCAGATCCGCCACGACCGGAACGGCCTCGTGACCCAGTTCTTGGATCGCCTCGAAGGTGAAGACGGCTTCGAAGGGGTCCGTCCCGTCCAGGGCGCCGCACCCGGCAAGGAGGACGCCCACGCGGCGTTTCACGAGCCCTCCTCGAGGGCCTTCAGGGCCGCCGGAACGAGAGTTTCGATGGCCTCCTGAAGGGAGAGGTCCAGGCGGACGCCGGCGGCGTTGGGGTGGCCTCCCCCGCCCCAGCGGGAAACGAAGCGATCGATGGGAAAGGCCCCCCGCGAGCGGCAGGATACCTTGGTGGCCGCGGGCCCGAGCTCCTTGAAATAGAATCCGGCGGAGACGCCGTCGATGAGTAGCGTGTAATTCACCAGGTCGTCCGCGTCTTCGAACGAAGCGCCCGTCTCTCGAAGCATCTTCTGTGTGACCTGGATCCAGGCCACGCGGCCTCCGGGCGAGACCCGCAGAGTGCTGAGGATTTCGCCCGTCAGGCGGAGCCGCAGGGCGCTCACGCGTTCGTAAAGCTCCGTATAGACCCTTTGGGGATCCACGCCGGCCTCCAGGAATCCCGCCACGAGCCGGTGCGTGGCGGGAGTCACGCCGGGATACCGAAAGCCCCCCGTATCCGTGTGGATGGCGACGTAGAGCGGCTCGGCCAGGTCGCGAGTGAGGGGAATCCCCAGATCCTCCAGGATTCTTGCCGTGACCTCCCCCGTCGCACAGGCCGTGGCGTCGAGGAGGTAGCGGACGCCCTCCACCCGCTCCATCCGGTGGTGATCCACCACGAGGATGCCGTCGCTCCTGCGCGCCAGGTTCAGCATGCCGCCCAAGCGGTCGAAGGCGCCCATGTCGAGCACTACGGTGAGGGCACCGGCGAAGTGGCGCTCGGGGTCGCGGAGTTCCTTCAGGATCCAGATCTCCTTCGGGTGCCTCAAGAGAAAGTGGAGGTTGGCGGGAAGGGGGGTCGGGTTGATAACGGCCACGTCGCACCCCAGGGACCACAGGCCGCGCGCGAGGGCCAGTTCGCTGCCCACGCCGTCGCCGTCGGAGGAGATGTGGGTGGTCAGGACAAACTTCCGGTGGCTCCTGAGAAGGTCAATCTCGCCGGCGGAACGGTGCATGCGGGCTCCTCGAGTGACGCATCAGCATACCCGAGAGTTCCCCCGCTCACAAGGCGTGCGGGGCCTTCCAGACCGGTTCGTGGTCCTGTCTGCTAGCCGATGTGCCGGGTCAGGAGCGCCTGCAATTCCGACAGTTCGAGGGGCTTGAGAAGATAATCGTCCACGTGGAAGACCTTGAGCGCCTCCACGCGGTACTTGGCGGCCGTGTAAATGCTCGTTATTACGGCGACACGGATGTGCCGCGTCTCGGGATCGTCCTTGAGGCGCCGGGCCATCTCCCGCCCGTCCAGTTAAGGGGTTTCTGCACGTGGCGCAGTGGACCGTGTAATCTTCCAAGGGCCCTCTTTCCTTGCCCCGCTCCGGGACCAAGACCGCCGTGACTCGAATGTGCTGAGCCGAATCTACCGCACCCGCCAGGCCACGGCAAGGCCCATGCTCTCCTCCTCAGGGTGCGCGGAAGCCGCGCGCGGCCCTCTGGATGGCCGCCCACGCCGATTCGACGTGCCTGAGTTCGGTGTGGGTCTGCCCGACGCTCAGGCGCAGCGCGAGGGCGCCGGCCACTTTCGTGTGCGTCAGGAAGATCCGTCCCTCCCCGTTGACGCGGTCGAGGATCGCTTGGTTGGCCGCGTCTCCCCCCCGGTGGCGGAAGCAAACGAGGTTTAATGGGGGCTCCACGACGAGCTCAAAATTCTCCGAATCGCGCACCCAGCCCGCGAAACGGCGGGCCAGGTCCACGTGGTGGCGCACCAGGGCCTGCAGGCCTTCCACGCCGTAGTGGCGAATCACGAACCAGAGTTTCAACGCCCGGAACCTGCGCCCCAATGGCACCTGCCAGTCCCGGTAGTCGAGGACCGCTCCGGATTCCGTGGCCCGGTTTCGGAGGTATTCGGGCAGAATGGACAGGGCGTGGATGAGGGCCGCCCGGTCGGCGACATAAAAACAGTCACAGTCGAAGTTCGTGAAGAGCCACTTGTGGGGGTTGAAGCAGTAGCTGTCGGCGAGTTCGATCCCCTGAAGGTGGGTGCGGAACTCGGGGCAAATGGCGGCCGAACCCGACATGGCTCCATCCACGTGGAGCCACAGCCCCTCCGAACGGCACACTTCGCCAATGGCGGATAAGGGGTCCATGGCGTTCGTGGAGGTGGTCCCGACGGTGGCGGTGACAAAGAAAGGCCTCAGGCCGGCGGCCCGGTCCGCGCGCACGGCCTCTCGAAGGACGAGGGGATCCAGCCTCAACGCCCCATCGGGAGGAAGAAGGCGGTGGTTTTCCCTCCCGATGCCCGCGATTCCGGCCGCCTTGTGGAGGGACGAATGGGCCTCCGTCGAGGCGTAGGCCGTCAGACGCCCGTCGCACCCCTTGAGGTTGGAGGCCCCTCCCGTGGCCTTCTCTCTCGCCGCGATCATGGCGCAAAGGGCGGCGCTGGAGGCCGAGTCCTGCAGGACTCCCCCACCCGTCTCGGTGGACAGGAAGGATTCGGGCAGGCCGGTCATCTCGGCCATCCAGTCCAGGACGTGGGTCTCCAGTTCTGTGCACGCCGGGCTCGTGGACCAGAGCATCCCTTGAACGCCCAATCCGGCCGACACCAGTTCCCCGAGGACGGAGGGCCCGGAGGCATTGGCTGGGAAATAGGCGAAGAAGTTCGGCGACTGCCAGTGGGTGATGCCGGGTAGGATGATGGAATCCAGGTCAGAGAGGACCGACTCGAAGGCCTCCCCTGACGGAGGGGGATGGGGGGGCAGGCGCCGCCGGATCTCTCCGGGACGGACCCGAGAAAGGACGGGGAGCGTCTCCACCCGATCCCAGTAGTCGGCCACCCAGTCCACGAGGGCGTGGCCGTGCCTCCTGAATTCCTCCGACGTCATGTGCAGTTCCTTCGGCTCATCCATCCACGATTCCTCCGCAAAAGCGGCTCAGCGGCGGACTCCCACGAGAAGCCCGTCCCCCGTCCCGATGCATACGGTCTCGAAGCACTTCCGGCTCTCTTCGTGGAGGCGGCGAACGGATTTCGCCTCCTTTCCGGCTTCCATCAGCCTCCCGAAGAAGAATGCGTTGTCCGCCAGAAGAAGCCCGCCAGGCCGGACGTGCTTCGCGGCCCACGCCCCATAGTGGGCGTAGTTTCCCTTGTCCGCATCGAGAAAGACGGCGTCAAAAGGCCCGTGGCGCTCGATCGTGGGAAGAACGCCCAAGGCCTCCCCCTGCAGGACCGTGACGCGATTGGTGAGACCTGCCGCTTTGAGGTTCGCCCGGGCGGCACGGGCGTGGCGCTCCGACACTTCGAGGGTCCAGAGGCGGCCGCCGGGCGGAAGGGCTCTGGCCATCCAAATGGCGGAGTAGCCCGCCAGAGTGCCCACCTCCACCACCTTGGAGGCTCCCACGAGCCTCAGGAGCAGATGAAGAAGGCGCCCCTCCGAGGGGGCCACTTGGATGGAGGGGAGCCCCTCCCGCTCTGGCGACGTGAAGGCCCTTTCCAGAGCGCCGTCGTGGGATGCATGCACGCCGGTGACGTACTTCAGAATCTCCTCCGACAGGTAAGAGACCCCGGTGCGGGACCGTTCGTCCGCCATTCTGCGGATTCCTCCATCAGCGCCGCCCGGGCGGCGTCATCCTCCTGAGCGTCCAGGCCCCCAGGCGGACAATGGTCCTCCTTGGAAGGGCCCGCCCCAGCAGGACAACGGCCTTGTTATGGATTCCCGTTACGAGGGAGGCCCGCCTGCCCAGTGAGCGCAGGGCCGCGGCCACCACCCCGGGCGCCTCCATGGAATACCCTCCCCCCGTGGACCCGGAGACGGCCCCGAACTCCGTGCGGGTGGATCCCGGGTTCAAGACGAGAACGTCCACTCCGAAATCCTTCCACTCGTGATGAAGGGCCTCCCCCAAGAGGAGATCGAAGCCCTTCGTGGCTCCATACAAGCCCATGTAGGGCGTTGCCTGGAATCCCGCAAGGGAGGCCACGACGATCATACCTCCCCTGCCCCGCGCCCGGAGCCGCCGGCCGAACCGGTGGGCCACTTCGGTCACGGCGAGGCAATTGAGGCGAATCATCTCCGCCAGGCGACCGAGGTCCTGGTCCAGGAACCGCCCCATACCCCCAAACCCGGCGTTGTTCACGACCAGGCCCACGTCCAGGCTCTCCGTGGCCCGGTCCAGGGCCTCCGCTGCGCCCGGGGCGCCGAGATCCAGGGGGAGAAACCGGACCTCCACGCAGGAGGATTCGCCGATGGCCCGCCCCAGGGCCTCCAAACGATCCCCCCGCCTGGCCGTGAGGAACAGGTTCATTCCGTGGGAGGCGAGCTGGAGGGCGAACTGCTCGCCCAGACCGGCAGAGGCTCCCGTAATCACCGCCCAGGGCCCGTATTTGGATAGGTTCATGGCGCCTCCCGAATGGAGGCACCATCCTAGCGCAGGAACCTCGGGCGCGCGAGGAGGTCCGCCGAAAATTAGGCGGGGGGCGCCAAGCCCCGGGCCACCTCCATGGCCGCCTGGTAGACGATCTCGATGGCCCCTCCCGTTCCGAGCCGGCCCGTGTCCAGAGACAGGTGGTACTGAGAGAGGTCCAGCCACGGAAGGGCGGCGGCCGCCCGGATGAAGCGTTCGCGGTCCCGGTCGGATTGGAGGATCAGGTCTCGGGCCTCGTCGGCGTTGGCGAGATGGTAGATCTTCTGGATTCGACGGATGCGGTACTCCATGGGCGCGTGCAGGAAGACCGCGAGCAGCCCCGGCTCCCCTTTCAGGACGGCGAAGCCCGCCCTTCCCACGATCACCACCGGTCCCCGGGAGGCGGCCTCCCTCATGATCTCGCGTTCCTTGTCGAAGAGGTTCATGTCGTCCAAGGTTACGGGTGGGGGCGCGTACGGGGGTTCGGGGGTCCCGAAGGCGTAGGCCATCCGGGTGCGCTCCCAGAACGTGAGGTGCCGCTCGTCGAAACATTCGAGGGCCTCTGGGTCCCGTTTGAGGCGACGGGCGGCCTCGAGGAGGATTTCCCGGTCCAGGTACCGGCACCCAAGACGCATGGCCAGCCTCCGGCCGACGAAACTCCCTCCTGCCCCCATTTGGCGGGCCAACGTGACGACCAAGAAGGAACGTCCGACCTCGCCCATGTCCCGCCTCCCGACGCGTCTGCGCCGATCCTGTGCCCCTGGGTTCTTGGGAAAATATAGTCCCACCCAGGAGGCTTGGCATCCAGGCCTTCTGATTCAAACGTGGCGGCTCTATACTGCGCCTCCGTCCCGTGACCGGGAACGGCGGAGGGCATGACTCATGAAAGATCGGATCGTCGTGGTGACGGGTGCAAGCGCGGGAATCGGAGCGGCGTGCGCGAGGGCCTTCGCGCGCGAGGGGGCCCGCCTCATTCTCACGGCACGGCGCGAGGACCGCATCCGGAACCTCGCCGACGAGCTGGACCGGGCGTACGGGACCCCCACCCTCGCCCTGGTCTTGGACGTGCGGGACAGAGCCCGGGTGGAAGTCGTCCTGGGGAGCCTCCCTCCCGTGTGGTCCGAGGTGGATGTCTTGGTCAACAACGCGGGCCTCGGGAGGGGTCTCGACAAGCTCCACGAAGGGTCCCCCGAGGAGTGGGACGAGATGGTGGACACAAACCTCAAGGGGCTTCTGTACGTGACCCGGGCCCTCCTCCCCGGAATGGTCGCCCGGGGCCGAGGGCACGTCATCAACCTGGGATCCGTGGCCGGTCGGGAGGTGTACCCGGGGGGGAACGTCTACTGCGCGACGAAGTTCGCCGTGAAGGCCCTCTCGCGGGCCATGAAGGTGGATCTCCTCGGTACGCCCGTGCGGGTCTCCACGGTGGACCCCGGAATGGTGGAGACGGAATTCTCGCAGGTGCGGTTCCGGGGGGACCAGGAGCGCGCCGCCAAGGTCTACCAGGGCCTTACGCCCTTGACGCCCGAAGACATCGCCGAGATCGTCGTTTGGGTTGCCTCGAGGCCTCAACACGTGGACATCACGGAGGTGGTCGTGATGCCCACCGCCCAGTCCTCGGCCATGCTGGCCCACCGGGGTTCTTAGGCTCCCACGAAGGGGCGGTTCAACGGCCCTTTTCGTACCCCTTGAGCGCCAAGACTCCCGCCCGATAGTCGAGGTACACGTCGAAGAGGTCGAGGACGTTCCGTCCAAGGATGCCGGAACATTCCACCCCGCAGTCCGGGCAAAGATCCGCCGCATGCACCGTGGGCAGGTTGATGCGCGTGGTCCCGAGGTCGAGCGCGACGTTGTCCGCGTTGGCCAGCAGGAGGTGGCGCATGGGCTTGTTCTGGATGCGCGTTTCGACGTACGGCTTCCGGTCCAGCCAGAGCACGTTCAGCCTCGTCGCGCCGGCGTCGAGGACCTGATCCGGCGAGGTGCCGGAGGCCAGCAGTTCGAGCTTCCCGTGGCGGCGGTCATAGTGGATCCCGTACTCGCGAAGGAGCCAGAGCGGCAGGATCCCCCCCGTTTCCTTCCAGAACTCCGTTTTCTCGTCCATCACGAGGGCCGGAACGTCCTTGAAGGACCGTGTCCATTCCCGAATCCAGCACCATCGGCTCGGACCGCTCCCCATTGAGCCGGGCCTCCACCACGACCCGCGGGTGCGAGGAGAGGGTCCCCGCGTTGCCGCCCTCCTTGGAACTCGCGTCCTTGCTCCCCGCGCCTCCGTTCGGCAGAGATCTCCGCCCGCGGCGGCCCTCAGTTTGAGCCAGGCTTGGCGCGGGCCCGAGTCCCCTAGCCCAGCCGCCTGGATTTTCTGCGCCAGGATGGCGTTCCCCTCGAGGCCCAGGTCCAACGGCAAACCGAGATCCAGAAGGGAGGCGTCCGTTCCGCCGGCCTTCGAGAGAGCCTCGAGGAAAAGGGCCCGGGCGGCGTCCTCCCGCCCCGACGCCAGGAGCGCCCGCACCGACTCACGAAGGGCATCCACCTTTCCCATGAGCAGGTCCGGGTCGCCGGGCGCCGACGCGAGGGCGGCCTCAGCCCGCGCCAGGGCCTCCGCACACCTTGCCTTGCCCAGCAGGGAGCGCACCTCGTCCCGGGGGAGTTCTTGGGCGGAAAGGGCCCACAGAAGGCCGAGGGCCGCCAGGGCGCCAACGAGCCGGCGGATACTGGAGGAGCCTGTCAGGATCGCCTCCTGGATTGCGTCGGAACGGGCCTGCTTCGAGAGCCTTGTGACGATCTGCGAGCCAGGTCCAGACTTCGGTTACTATAGCCCTTGCGCCCCCGTCGGCTCAATGGCCCACCCCCCGCGTGGTGGGGCAGGGACACGGCAAGGGTCGCGCAGGGGAGGGCCCATGCGGGTGAGAGTGGGGATCATCTTCGGGGGAAGGAGCGGCGAGCACGAGGTGTCCATCCAATCGGCGAAGAATATCTTCGAGGCCCTCGACAGGGAAAAGTACGAGCCCATGCTCCTGGGGGTGGACAAGAAGGGCGTCTGGCGCCTGGGATCGGACGCCGCCTTCATCCTCAACGACCAGAACCCGAGGCTCATCGCCCTGAACGCCCTTGCGCCGGCGGTTTTGCCCATTGACGCCGGGGGAGGCGAGCTGGCCCTGGTCTCCCGCGAGAGTGGATCGGGCCTGGCCAAGGTGGACGTGTTCTTTCCCATCATGCACGGCACCTTCGGAGAGGACGGGTCCCTTCAGGGGCTCCTCCGCCTCCTGGACGCGCCCTTCGTGGGGGCCAGCGTACTGGGTTCGGCCGTCGGAATGGACAAGGACGTGATGAAACGGCTGCTCCGCGACGCGGGACTGCCGATTCCCCGGTTCGAAACCGTCCGGACCCACACGAACACCCCGGAAAGACGGACGGCGGTTCTGGAGAGCCTCGGACTTCCCGTCTTCGTAAAACCCTGCAACCTAGGCTCCTCCGTGGGCATCTCCAAGGTGAAACGCGGCGAGGATCTGGGCCGGGCCATCGAGGAGGCCCTGGGCTTCGATTCCAAGGTCATCGTCGAGGAGGCCGTCCAGGGGCGCGAGATCGAGTGCGCCGTCCTCGGGAACGAGTCGCCCGAAGCCTCCGTCCTCGGGGAAATCGCACCCACGCACGAGTTCTACTCGTACGAGGCGAAGTACATTGATGAAAACGGCGCCCGCCTCAAGATCCCGGCGGATCTTCCCCAGTGGATGTCCGACCGCATCCGCGGACTGGCCGTGGAGGCCTTCAAGGTCCTCGAGTGCGCCGGCATGGGCCGCGTGGACTTCTTCCTCCGCGAGGATGGGACGGCGCTCATCAATGAGATCAATACCCTGCCGGGGTTCACGCGCATCAGCATGTACCCGAAGCTCTGGGAGGCCTCGGGGCTTCCCTATTCCCGCCTCCTGGACCGCCTCATCCAACTCGCCCTCGAGCGCCACCGCAAGGAAGGCCTCCTGCGCCGCGATTCGGGATTGGGAATGTGAATGGGTTGGTAGGTGAGCAGGTGAGTAGGTGAGTAGGTAAGTAGGTGAGTAGGTCAGTAGGTGAGTAGGTAAGGGCGAAGTCCTCGGAAGTCCCCTCTTCCCCTAGTCCCCTAGTCCCCTAGTCCCCTACTCCCCTACTCCCCCCTCCTGTCCCCTCCCCCCCATCCACCCCTTCCAGCGGAAGAAGGCGAGGAGTCCCAGGGCCGTAACTCCCATGAGGCCAAGGGCGAAGGGGTACCCCCACCTCCAACCCAGCTCCGGCATGTTGAGGGAGGAGGCGGACCTGTCGAAATTCATTCCGTACAGGCTGGCGATAAAGGACAGGGGAATGAAGATCGTGGCGATGATCGTGAGCACCTTCATGATCTCGTTCATCCGGTTGCTCAGGCTGGAGAGGTAGAGGTCCGTCATTCCGAGAACCACTTCCCGATACGTCTCCACCACGTCTATGATCTGGATCACGTGGTCGTAGCAATCCCTCAAATAAACCCGAATTTCGTCGCACAGATAGGGGCTCGGTTCCCGGTAAAGGGCCGAAAGAGCGTCGCGCAGGGGCCAGACGCTACGACGGGCGGCCAACAGATCCCTCTTGGATTCATGGATCCGCGCCACGAGGGCGGGTGAAGGGTGCGCCAAGAGGCTCTCTTCCAATGCGTCTAGCCTCTCTCCGTACCGTTCGAGAATGGGGAAACACCCGTCGATTACGGCATCCAGGAGGGCGTAGGCGAGGAAATCGGCGCCTTCCGATCGGATGCGCCCGGCGCCCAGCCGGATTCTCTCCCGGACGGGGTCATCGGGGCCCACGCCCCGCCTCTCCTGAAACGAGACGACGAAGCCCTTGCCCAGGAAAAGGCTCATCTGCTCCGAGTCGAGGCGGTCGTTCAAGAGGAGCGGCCGGGCAACGATGAACACACTCTCCGAGTATTGCTCCACCTTCGGCCTCTGGTGGGTGTGGAGGACGTCTTCCAGGGCCAGCTGGTGCAGGCGGAAGAGAGCTCCCAACCGTGCGATGACCTGGGCGTCCCCAAGACCCTCCACGTGGACCCACAGGACGGGCCATTTCCCCATGTATGCGACGAGGGCCTCGGGATCCTCTGTTTCGACCTCCCGGAATCCGTCAGGACCGTATGCGACGACGTGGAGGAGGGGCTTGGGCGCGGTCGGATCCGCCACGAGGGTTCCGGGCGGGGCCCCCGGCGGGGTCTGGCGGTGAATCATGGCCTTGTGGCGGCGCCGGGCGGCGTGGCTCCTCTTCGACATGGCCTCTCCCTGTCCGGAAGCGTTCATTCTAGCGAAAAAGGCTCCACGTTTTCCAATGCCCCGCGGAATCCGAGCCCTGCAATGACCGAGCGGACGGGCCGGTTGTCCCCCCGGGGCGAAGGTGGGACCCTATTCTCGGCCCAGCTCCTCCCTCAGGGCCGCCTCCAGATCCGGAGTCCGGAAGCGGAAGCCGTCCTCCAGGGCCCTTTTCGGAAGGACCCTCGCCCCGCTCAGCAGGAGGGCCTCCCCCATTTCGCCGAAGAGAGCCTTCACCGCGAAGGCGGGCAAAGGGAGAACGGCGGGCCGACGCAGGACCTTCCCGAGGATTCGGGCGAAGTCCCGGCTCGTGACGGGAGAGGGCGCCGTGGCATGGACGGGCCCCTCCAGGCCCGAAAACAGCAGGTGGTGGAAGAGTCCGATGAGATCGTCGAGGGCGATCCAACTCATGAACTGCCGTCCCGAGCCAACGTGGCCTCCAAGGCCCGCCCGGAAGGGCGGAAGCATCTTGGAAAGGGCCCCGCCCCCAGCGCTCAGGACCACGCCAATCCGCGCGTGGACCACCCGAATCCCCGCCGCCCGGGCGGGATTGGCGGCGGCCTCCCAGTCCCGGCATAGCTCGCACAGGAAGCCCACTCCCGCGGGGCTGGTTTCGGTGAGCTCCACCTCTCCGCGGTCACCGTAATAGCCGATGGCGGAGGCGCAGATCAGGGACCGCGGCTTGTCCTTCAAGGCGGCCAGGGACCGGCAGAGGAAACCGGTTCCGGCCACGCGGCTACCTCGGATGGCGGCCTTCCGCCGTCCGTTCCAACGGCCGGAGGCTATATTCTCACCCGCCAAGTGTACGACCGCATCGAGCCCCTCCAGGGAGGCCCCGTCCATCTCACCTCTGGCCGGATCCCAGCGGATTTCCCCTGCTTCTGCCGGACGACGGACCAGACGCAGGACCCGGTGCCCCCCGGTGGACAGAAAGGCACACAGGGCCCTCCCCACAAGGCCCGATGAACCCGTCACGGCCACCGAGAGGCGGGGACGGCCGGAGAAGGCGGCGTGCCGGGAGAGGTCGGCAGCGGTTTGGCGGTGCCGGTAGGCGAAGAGGCGCTCCACGTCCCGGGAAACCAGACCACCTCCCAGCCACCGCCCCGCGATCCCGAAGGGCACTTCGTAATCCAACCGATCCTTCAGGAGGCTTCCTCCCCCCTCGGCCGGCAGGCACTCGTGGCGGTGCTCCCACCGCTTGAAGGGCCCGGCCACAAGGCGGTCCGTGAAGAAGCGGCCTTCTTCCCACTCTCCGTGCTCCGCGTGCCAGCGGAGCCAGAGGGGACCCTTCCGAACCGCAAGCTCCACCCGCCCGCCGGGTCCGATGCCGCCGGCGCGGGAGAGCACGCGCACGGTCTGCCAGGGAGGAACCAGGCGCTCGAAAGCGCCCTCCCGCGCGTGCCACTCGAAGAGCTCCCCGGGCGGGACCGGCATGGGCGTCTGCCTTTCGAATTCGGCCATGATCGCCCTCCCTTCCTTTCGTCAAGGTCACCCGGGGGCCCACTCCCTCGGCCGGCGCAGGACCTCCATGAGGCGTCCTTCGGGGCTGTCCCGCGGGGGCTCCTTCCACGTCTCCCACCGGGCCAGAGGGGGGAGGGACACGAGGACGCTTTCGATTCTCCCCCCGGTGTCGAGGCCGAAGCGCGTGCCCCTATCGTATAGGAGATTGAACTCTACGTACCGGCTTCTGCGGAAGAGTTGCCAGAGCCGCTCCGCTTCTGTGTACGGCTGCCGACACCTTCGCTCGAGCAGGGATTGGTAAGAATCCAGAAAGGCGCCGGAGCAGTCGGCCGCGAAGGCGAGCAGGTCCTCCGCGGGCCGGTCTCGAAGGTCGTCGAAGAAGATGCCCCCAACCCCCCGAGCCTCCCCCCGGTGGGGAAGGTAGAAGTATTCGTCGCAGGCGCGTTTGAAGCGCGGGTAGAAGGTTCGATCGTGGCGGTCGCAGACCTCCTTCAGAACTCCGTGGAAGTGCCTCGCGTCCTCCTCATACAGGACGTACGGGGTGAGGTCCGATCCGCCCCCGAACCACCAGGAACCAGGGGCCGCACCCGATCCGCGTTCGATGTAGCGGTAGTTGGCGTGGGCCGTGGGCGCGTGGGGGTTGCGGGGATGAAGAACCAGGCTCAGGCCCACCGCGCGGAAGGGGAAGGCGTCCCCCGGAAGGTCCCTTCCGCCGCCCATGGCGTGGGCGGCGACGGTGGAGAGCGTCCCGTGCACCGAGGAAACGTTCACCCCGGCCCTCTCGAGAACCTGCCCGCCTTCCAGAACCCGGCTCAGACCTCCCCCGCCCCCTGGGCGCTCCCACGTTTCGCTCCCGAAGCGCCCTCCATCCAGGGCCTCGAGTGCCCGGCAGATGGATTCCTGAGCCTCCCTTATGATCCCTTCCATGCCTTCGCGAACGCCGGACACGCTCGACCCTCCGCGACAAGAACCCCCCGAGGAGGAGACTGTTCCCCAGGCCGCGGCTTAGCTCTCCTCGTCGTCTTCGGGATCCACCAGAAGAGCGTCCTCGATCCGTTCGATGAGGGCGTCCAAGAGCTTCTGCTTTTCCGCGTTCCGCGCCCGATTCGAAGTCACCGAGAGCAAGCCGGCCAGTTCCTCCCAGTCCTCCTCCTCGAGCGTGACGGCGAAGCGTCTTCCCTTGGGGGACACGGCGCTCCGAAACAACTCCTCCATCCCGAGACCCTTCGCCGCATCCGCAAGCGCCGCTTTCTCCAAGGGCCCCACCGTAAGGGTAACGAGGGTCCGTTCCTCCGGAGTCTGCCCTGCCATACCGACCTCCCCGGTTCTTCCGCCTGGGCCCCTTCGGGCCGTCCGGCGCGCGCCTCCGCCGTCCAACATCCGGACCACGTCCTCATTCTTCCACGGAAGTTCGTGTCTTCCAACGGCCCCTTTCCCCCCGCTTCGAGGACCCCGTGCCCCCGAGGCGCGGGGCGGCGTCCTCGGGCACCTCCTTCTCATCGGGTCAGGAATCCTCCCGGTTCCTGCAGAGGGGCGGAAGGGGGGCTTTTCTCGGATCCGGAACCGAAGTAGAGTAGGGTCCGGGTGGGGTTATGGGAGAGGGGCGCCGCGCCGCCGGGCGCGGGGGTTCCCTCTCCCGCTCGTTTTCACGGCCTGTTGGGCCGAAACGTACGCTTCGACGGCGGCCACAAGCACGATCCTTTCCTCACCGACACGGTGGGCCCCTTCGTCACGTACGTTCCCGTTTGCCCGGAGGTGGAGGTCGGGATGGGAACGCCGCGGGAGTCCATCCGACTGGAGCGACACGGAGACGTCGTCCGCCTCGTGGCCCCCAAGAGCCAGACGGACCACACGGAGGTCATGGCGGCCTATGCTCGCCGGCGGGTGGACGCCCTGGCCACGGGAGGAAGTCTCCCTGGAATATGCCCGCACCTTTATGACCTCGCTGACGCGCCTCGCCACGACCAAGAAGAACGTTAACGTCCTCCAGCACATGGCCGGATACCTTCGGGAGGTGCTTTCCCCTGAAGAGCGCCGGGAACTTCACGGCGTCCTCGAAGACTACGCCGCGGGCCTCGTGCCCCTCGTCGTGCCCCTCACCCTGTTTCGCCACTACGTGCGCCTCCATTCGGTGACCTATCTTCGTGGCCAAACCTACCTGGAGCCCTCCCCTAAGGAACTGATGCTGAGAAACCACGTCTGAGGAACGCCCCGGGGCCGTATCTGCTGGATTGAGCTCGCCGTTTCTGCTAGCATGGGCCTCTGACCACCGGTGGGAAGTTCCCGGGGCGGCCGCCTCGGGGCCTCGCCGGCTTCCTCGCGATTCCGGAGGTCCCCCATGACGTGCACCACCCACGAGTTCATCGAAGTGGACGAGCGCTACGGCGCCCACAACTACCACCCCCTCCCGGTCGTCATTCAGCGCGCCGAGCGCTGCTGGGTCTGGGACGTGGAAGGAAAGAAATTCCTCGACTGCCTCTCCGCCTATTCCGCCGTGAACCAGGGGCACCGCCACCCCAAGATCGTGGAAGCCCTCAAGGCGCAGGCCGACCGGGTCACCCTCACCTCCAGGGCCTTCCACAACGATCAGATGGGCCCCTGGCTCAAGCTCCTGTGCGAAATCACGGGCTATCAGAAGGCCCTTCCCATGAACACCGGAGCGGAGGCCGTGGAGACGGCCATCAAAGCCGCGCGCAAGTGGGGCCAGTACGTGAAGGGAGTCCCCGAGGGCAAGCAGGAGATCGTGGTCTGCGAACAGAACTTCCACGGCCGAACCACCACCATCGTGGGCTTCTCCTCCGACAAGCAGACCCGAGACGGCTTCGGCCCCCACACCCCCGGTTTTCCCATGATCCCCTACGGGGACGCGCGGGCCCTGGAGGCGGCCATCACGCCCAACACCGTCGGCTTCCTCGTGGAGCCCATCCAGGGCGAGGCCGGCGTCGTGGTCCCCCCGGAGGGGTACCTCAAGGTCGTCCGCGAAATCTGCTCGAAGAACAACGTCCTGATGCTGGCGGACGAGGTTCAGACCGGCTTTTGCCGAACGGGCCGCTGGTTCGCCTGCGATTGGGAGGCCGTGAAACCCGACGTCATGATCCTCGGC
This sequence comes from uncultured Thermoanaerobaculia bacterium, assembly GCA_964589625.1. Lineage (GTDB taxonomy): Bacteria > Acidobacteriota > UBA4820 > UBA4820 > DSQY01 > JBFLVU01. The sequence continues at coordinate 123,324 of CAZPSH010000001.1, read as the reverse complement.
AAGGCCCTGGGCGGCGGCCTCTTCCCGGTGTCCGCCATCGTGGCCGACGAGCCCGTCATGGGCGTGTTCACGCCCGGCGACCACGGATCCACCTTCGGCGGAAATCCACTGGCCGCAGCCATCTCCAAGGCGGCCATCGAGGTCCTTCGGGACGAGGCCCTCGACAAGCGCGCCGCCGAACTGGGGCCCTATTTCATGGACCGCCTCCGCGCCCTGAACAGCCCCCGCATCGAGAAGGTCCGCGGCAAGGGCCTCCTCATTGGCGTGGTCATCCGTGACTCCGCTGGCCCCGCGCGCCCCTACTGCATGAAGATGATGGAGCAGGGAATTCTGGCAAAGGACACCCACGAGCAGGTCATCCGCTTCGCTCCGGCCCTCGTGATTACGAAGGAGGAGATCGACTGGGCCGTGAAAACCATCGGCCGGGTCCTCGCCTGAATCGAACGAGCGAAGAATCGGGGGGCCGTCTCCGCGCGGAGATGGCCCCCTTGCTTCGAGTGGGAGGGCACATGGCGCGAAGGACGGGAAGGGGCGAATCCGTCCGGGCGGCGCAGGCGGAAGCCCTGCCGGGGCATCGGGGATGAACGGCGCAACGGGAGGACGGAGCCTGCCGGTGGTGGCCCTCGTGGCGGTGACGGCCATCTGGGGCTGGAGCTTCCTCCTCGTCAAGGAGTCCGTGGCTGTCTACCCGGTCTTCCCCTTCCTCGCCGTCCGCTTCACCCTGGCGGCGGTGATCCTCTCGCCCTTCCTCCTGCGCCGTCTGCGTGCCGTCACGCCCGAAGCCATTCGGGGGGGCGTCCTCATGGGCGTCGCCCTCTTCTCGGGCTACGCCTTCCAGACGCTGGGTCTCCTGTACACCACCGCCGCCCACAGCGGCTTCATCACCGGCCTCTTCGTCGTCCTCACTCCGGTGTTTCAGGTCGCGCTGACCCGGAAGTCGCCCCCCGCCGTGGCGTGGGCCGCCGTGGCGCTGGCCACGGGAGGGCTTGGCTTCCTATCCTGGCCCAGGAGTGAAGAGCCGTTCAACGTCGGCGACCTGCTCAGCGTCTGCTGTGCCGCCGTGTACGCCGTGCATCTTCTCCTCACGTCCCACATGGCCCGCCGCCACGACACCGGCGTCCTCACCCTCGCCCAAGTCGCCACGGTGGCGGTCCTCGGCTGGATCTTCTCGGTTCCCAGCCTGGGCTTGGTCTGGCCCATCCCCTCTCCCGCCCTTCGGGGCATCCTCCTCACGGCCCTCCTCGCCACCGCTCTGGCCTACTACGTTCAGACCACCTTTCAGCGCCACACCTCCGCCATCCAGACGGCCGTCATCTTCACGATGGAGCCGGTCTTCGCGGGCCTGTTCGCCGTACTTCTTGGCGGGGAACACCTTGGTGCGCGCGGCCTGATTGGGGGGGCGCTCATCGTGGCCGCGATGCTCCTGGGGCAGATGGCTGAAAGCGCCACGCGCTCTGTGGAACGCCAGAACACCCCACCCGGGCAATAGGGCTTCGCCCCTGCCCCATTGATTCCCGTCCCTGTTCCCTGCTCTCTTGGTTTCTAGTGTCTTGGCTTCTTGATGCCTCTGTTCCCCTGTCTCCGTCCATCACCCGCCCACGTATTCGCGCAGGAGGAGGACGGCGCCTTCGGAGATGTCCGCGAAGCCGAGGCCGAAGCCCCGTGGAGGCGCCGTGCGCACGACCATGGCCTCCACGCGGATCTCCCGCTTTTCGCCGCTCCGGGGAATGTGGAAGTGAAGACCCAGCCGGTCGCCGATCTCCAGGCGCGCGTCCGTCACGATGAACGCCCCCGAAGCTGAGACATCCATCGCCATGGCCTTGATCTCCCTCCGGCCCACGACCAGCGTCCCCGGGCTCTCCAGCGGCTTGCGCGCGTCCTTCCGCACCCGCAGGGGCACGTAGCGTGTCACGATCTGCAGAAAGGCCCCCTCGTCCACCGGCTTCTTCACGAACTCCTGAGCCCCCGCTTCCAAGGCGGCCTGCCGGTAGTCGTTTCCCGACAGGATCACCACCGGAATGTCCTTCAGCCCCGGTGTTCGGCTCAGGAAGCGCGCCGCCTCGATGCCCGTCATCTCGGGCATTTCGACGTCCAGGAGGATCAGGTGGGGGTGGGCCTGCTGGGCCACCTTGATGGCTTCGAGCCCCGTGGTGGCCGTGAGAATCTGGCAGTCCGCCCGCCGGAGGAACGTCTTCTCCAGGTCCAGGAACGCCCGCATGTCGTCCACGATCAGAAGCTTCATGGCGCCCTCCCAAGCCGTTCCTACTGTAGCACACGTGCCCTCCGCTACGGCGCGAGACCCGTGCTTCCATCGAAGAGGTGGAGTGTCGTGGCCGTTCTCGATGCGTCGCCGGGCAGATTTTGGGATTTGATTCCTCGGGCGCTGTCCCCATCCGAAAGACAAGAAGGCCGCCCGGAGGCGGCCTTCCCGATGCGCAGATACAAGGCGGGGAACTACTTTCCGCCCTTGGCGATGTGGTTGAGGAGGCCGCCGTCCTTAAGAATGGCGGCCTGTCGGGGCGTGACGTCGGCCTTGGCGCGGAAAGAGAAACCCTTGGTCGTGTCCGTCACGGTGAAAATCCGGTCACCGTCGAGGGCGGCGTGTATGCCCTCGATCACGAAGCCGTCGCCCTGCTCGATGCGGTCGTAGTCGGCGGGGTCAAGGAACAGCAGGGGCAGGATTCCGAAGTTCACGAGGTTGGCTCGATGGATGCGCTCGATGGCCTTGGCGAACACGGCCTTGACGCCGAGGAAGGAGGGACAGATGGCGGCGTGTTCGCGGGAGGATCCCTGGCCGTAGGAGTCGCCGCCCACGACGAAGCCCCCGCCCTTCTCCTTGGCCCGGGTCGCGAAGGCCGGGTCCACGCCGATGAAGACCACCTCGGCGTACTTGGGGATGTTGGAGCGGTACTTTAGATACTGGCCAGCGGGCATGATGTGGTCGGTGGTGATCTTGTCCCCCACCTTGAGCAGGACGCTCTTCTCCAGCCGGTCGGGCAAGGCGTCGGTCTTGGGCGGGGCGCCGATGTTGGGGCCGCGCACCACGTCAACCCTGGAGCCGTCGGCGGGCGGGACGAGGACCATGGAGTCGTCGATGACGAATTCGGCGGGCATGTCCACGTCCACCGGGGCGATGCCGAGGGTGCGGGGGTCGCTGAACTCGCCCGTCAGGGCGCAGGCGGCGCAGGTCTCGGGGCTGGCGAGAAAGATCATGGCGTCGGCGGTTCCCGAGCGGCCCTTGAAGTTGCGGTTGTTGGACCGGACCGAGACCTCCCCCGAGCCGGGGGCGTGCCCCGAGCCGATGCAGAAGCCGCAGGCGCTCTCGGCCACCCGGGCGCCGGCCTGGAGGAAGGCCGTCAGGAAACCACGGTTGGCCGCCTCCATTTCCACCTGGCGGGAGCCCGGAGCCACGACCAGCTCCACATCGGGATGGACTTTCCGGCCCTTCAGCATGTGGGCGAGGACCGCGAGATCGCGCAGGGAGGAGTTGGTGCAGGAGCCCACGCAGACCTGGTGAACCTTCTGCCCCTTGAGGGAGGCCACGGTGGCCACGTTGTCAGGGCTGTGGGGCTGGGCCACCATGGGTTCGAGGGACGAGAGGTCGATCTCGATGACCTGGTCGTACGCGGCGTCCGGATCGGCCTCCAGGCGCGTCCAGGCCCCCTCGCGCTTCTGGGCCTTGAGGAAGGCAAGGGTCTGGTCGTCGCTGGGGAAGACCGACGTGGTGACGCCCAGTTCGGCGCCCATGTTGGTGATGGTGGCGCGCTCGGGCACGGTGAGATGTTTCAGCGCCGGACCGGCGTACTCCACGATCTTTCCCACGTTGCCCTTGGTGGTCATGATCGAAAGGAGCTTGAGGATCACGTCCTTGGCGGAGACGAAGGGCTGAAAACGGCCCGTGAGGTTCACTTTCACCACCTTGGGCCGGGGCATGTAAAAGGCGCCTCCGCCCATGGCCACGGCCACGTCCAGCCCGCCCACGCCGATGGCGATCATGCCGATGCCGCCCCCCGTGGGGGTGTGGCTGTCCGAGCCGAGGAGGGTCTTGCCCGGCACGCCGAAGCGCTCCACGTGGACCTGGTGGCAGATGCCGTTCCCGGCCTTGCTGTAGTGGATGCCGTACCGGGCCGCGACGGTCTGAAGGTAGCGGTGGTCGTCGGCGTTTTCGAAGCCCACTTGAAGCGTGTTGTGGTCCACGTAGGAGACCGAGAGCTTGGTCTTTACGCGGGGGATGCCCATGGTCTCGAACTGCAGGTAGGCCATGGTGCCCGTCGCGTCCTGGGTGAGCGTCTGGTCCACCCGGATGGCGATCTCGTCGCCCGAATGAAGGTCACCTTCCACCAGATGGGCCTTGAGGATCTTCTGGACCAAGTTCTCGGCCATGCGCGCCTCCACGGTTGTGTGCGTTTCCCCCCGGAAAAAGAGGGGCCATTCTAGGGGCCACCCGGGGGGGTGTCAAGGCGAATGCTCCCAATCCGGAGCCCTCAGCCTCCCGCCGCCGTCCGTGCTACATTGGGGTTCTTTGGCGAGGGACTCATGGATATGGAACCGGTGGAGTACGGGATCATCGGCGGGACGGGGCTCTACGAGATGCCGGGTTTCGAGGAATCGGCGAGGGTCCGCCTGAGGACCCCCTTCGGCGAGCCCTCGGACGCCTACGTGATGGGTCGTCTCTCGGGCCGGCGCGTGGCCTTCCTCGCGCGCCACGGGGAGGGCCACAGGATTCTTCCCTCGGAGATCAATTTCCGGGCCAACGTCTATGGCTTCAAGATCCTGGGGGCCAGCGCCGTCCTTTCGGCCTCGGCCGTCGGCAGCCTGAAGGAGAAGTATGTTCCGGGGCATGCGGTGGTGCCCGACCAACTCGTGGACCGCACGCGCCATCGCGCGGACACCTTCTTCGGCGAGGGCATCGTGGCCCACGCGAGCCTCGCGGAGCCCTTCTGCCCCTCCCTGCGGGCCCAGCTCCTCGAATCCTGCCGCAGCCTTGGGGTTCAGGCCCACGACGGCGGCACCTACCTCTGCATGGAGGGCCCGCTCTTTTCCACTCGAGCCGAGAGCCTCCTCTACCGGGCCTGGGGCATGGACGTCATCGGCATGACCAACGCGCAGGAGGCCAAGCTCTGCCGGGAGGCCGAAATGTGCTACGCCTCCCTCGCCCTGGTTACGGACTTCGATTGCTGGCACCCGGATCACGCCTCCGTCAAGATCGAAGACGTCCTAAGGATTCTCGGCCAAAACAGCGAGCGGGCCCGCGCCGTCCTTGCGGCCGCCGTGGCCTCCCCTCCCCCCTCGTCGGAATGCTTCTGCCGCACCGCCCTCACGAACGCCGTCGTGACCCGGAGGGAGGCCTGGCCCGAGGCCACGACCCAGCGCCTTCGCCCCCTTCTCCAGCGCCTTCTCGGGGAAGGAGACACGCCATGAACCTCCTCATCGTGGGGACGGTGGCCTACGACAGCGTGAAGACCCCCTTCGGGGTGCGCGAACGCATCCTCGGCGGCTCGGCCGCGTACTGCGCCACGGCGGCCTCCTATTTCACGGACGCCGGAATCCTGGCCGTGGTGGGAGAGGATTTCGAGGCGTCGGACCGGCGGCTCTTGGAGGAGAGGGGCGTGGACCTGGAGGGGCTCACCACCCTTCCCGGCGAGAAGTGCTTCCACTGGAAGGGCGAGTACGGCTTCGACCTGAACGAGGCGCGAACCCTTCGCACGGACCTCAACGTCCTTACCGCCTTCGACCCCGTCGTTCCCGCCTCCTGGCGACGGGTCCCCTTCGTCTTCCTGGCTAATATGGACCCAAGGGCCCAAGCCAAAGTCCTCGACCAGGTGGAGGCGCCCCGTCTCGTGGCCGCCGACACCATGAACTACTGGATCGAAAGCGCCCGCGAGGACCTCCTCGCCCTCCTGCCCAGGGTGGACATCCTCGTCATCAATGAAGCCGAGTCCCGACAGCTCTCCGGGGAGGCCAACCTCCTCAAGGCCGCCCGCAGAATCCTGGCCTGGGGCCCAAAGAGCCTCATCGTAAAGCGGGGGGAATACGGTGTTCTGGCGGTGTCGGCGGAGGCCCTCTTCGCCGCGCCCGGCTACCCGCTGGAGACCGTGTTCGATCCAACGGGCGCCGGCGACTCCTTCGCGGGCGGATTCATGGGGCGCCTGGCCTCCGACGGCTCCGCCGACCCCGAGGCGATCCGCCAGGCCATCGTCCTGGGCAGCGTGATGGCCTCCTTCAACGTGGAGGACTTCTCCATGACGCGGCTTTCGTCCCTCTCTTGGCCGGAGATCGCCGAGCGCTACCGAGCCTTCCGGAGGCTCACCCGGTTCGAAGACCTGTGACCACAGAGCGAGACGGGAGACGTTGGACGAGAGAAGTTAGACGTTAGACGAGAGACGTTAGACGGAAGACGGAAGACGGGAGACGTTAGACGGAAGACGGAAGACGGAAGACGAGAGACGCGCTTCTTCCCAGTCCCCCAGTGGCCCACTGCCCCCCGAGCCCCCGGCCCCAATCACCCCAAGCCCCCCAGCCCCCCGCCCCGGGGGGGGTTGTT
>CAZPSH010000001.1:15105-116770 GCA_964589625.1 uncultured Thermoanaerobaculia bacterium | reverse complement strand
CCCGTCCCTTAGTCCCCTAGTCCCCCAGTCCCCCAGTCCCCCAGTCCCGTAGTATACTGTTTCCGGTGGGCGCAAAAGCCCGCGCAATGCGGAGGGAGGATCGCATGGTCAAGACCCTTGAAGGCGCCCTTTCCGCCAAGGGCTTCCGCTTCGGGATTGTGGTGAGCCGCTTCAATGAGTTCTTCTCGAACAAACTTCTGGACGGGGCCCTGGACTGCCTTTCCCGCCACGGAGCGGACGAGAAGGCCATCGCCGTGGCCTGGGTCCCGGGCGGGTTCGAGATTCCGCTCGTGGCCAAGAAGATGGCGGAGGGCAACAAGTACGATGCGGTTATCGCGCTGGGCGCCCTCATCCGGGGAAACACGCCCCACTTTGAGTACATCGCCGCCGAGGTGGCCAAGGGATTGGCCGTGACGGCCCTGGAGACGGGCAAGCCCGTCCTCTTCGGCGTCATCACGACGGACACCCTGGAGCAGGCCATCGAACGCTCGGGCACCAAGGCCGGCAACAAGGGCTTCGACGCCGCCCTTGCGGCCATCGAGATGGTCAACCTCTACAAGGCCCTATGATGGGCATCCGCCGCGAGGGGCGAGAACTGGCGCTGGACTACATTTACCAGCTCGACCTAGGCGTGGAGGACCTGGCATCCGTGCTCCCGCTCCTGGACCGCGAACGGCGGGGCTCAAAGCGCGTAAGGGCCTTCGCCAGGGCCCTCATTGAAGGGGTTTGGACCCACCGGGAGGAGATCGACGCCCTCCTCCGCCGGCATCTCCTCCACTGGAAGCTCGAGCGCCTCACCCGAACCGACCGCGGCCTCCTCCGCCTCGCCGCCTACGAGATGGTCTTCGACCCCGACGTGCCGTCCAAGGTGGCCATCAACGAAGCGGTGGACATCGGGAAAAAGTACGGCGGAGACGAGTCGGGCAAATTTCTGAACGGCGTCCTGGATGCCATCTACCGCGCTTCCGTGTAGACTCCTCTCCCTCCTCCTCTTCGCCCTCGTCCCCGCGCCGTTGCGGGCGGAGGAGGGCGTGGGATGGGTTTCGGGCGAGGCCAGGGCCGTGTACCGGATCGAAGCCCCCGGCGCCCCCGCCCCGCCTGCGGTCGAGGTGAACGGGTTCCGCCAGGAGGTTCTCCCGGAAGGCACGGGATGGGAGGTCCGGGTCCGCGTTTCGGCCAAGCCCCTCGGCGTCCGCGCCCCCTTCCGGGCGCGGCCCCTTCCCCCAGGCCTCCCGGAGGACTTTTCCAGGGACCTTTCCAAGTCCTTGGCATCGTGCCGGAGGGCCGACGAGGCGCTCGTGGCCGTTTTCGTGGCCGTGCGCGCCCGGCTGGACTACGCCGAAATCGCCGGGTTCGAGGAAACGCCGGACCAGGTCCTTCAGCGGGGCCGCGCCTCCTGTCTGGGATTCTCCGCCGTCGCCCGCCTTCTCCTGCATTCTCAAGGCCTGGACAGCCTGTACGTCGTGGGACTCCGCGCTCCGATTTCCCAGGAGCCCCTGGTCCTTCAGGGGGGCCGCCTCCACGCGTGGCTTCAGGTCGCGTTGCCCGGCGCCGGGGACGTCTTTTGCGATCCCCTCCTGTCCGTGGGCTGGGTCCCCCACCGGTACGTGGTCCTCCGGATCGGCCCTGACCTGGAGGCCGCGGCCCTACGCTCCCTCACCGGAAGTCGCCTCGTCACGGTGTCATCCGTGGACCGCCTGGCCTTCGAGCCTCCCCAAGGGCGCCCCTGCCGCCTTTGGGCGCGCCCGAACGTGTCGGCGTCGACGGGTGGCTTGGTCCACGGCAAGTTCCTGGGCGAGGGCGACCGACCCCTAGAAGGGAAGGCCCGCCTGGACGGGGACGGCGTGGCCGTTTCCATGGACCTGTGGGAGGGAAATTTCTTCTTCCGAGACCTGGCTCCGGGCCGATACGGGCTCCTGCTCGAGTCGCCGGGCGCGCTCCCCGCGGAGGCCTCCATCGTGCTGAGGCCAATGGACAAAAGGTTTCTGGTCCTCTATAGTCGAAGCCGGGGGGAACCGGGGAAGCGGAGCGCGCCATGAGCTTGGGCGGAAGTCTGGAAGATCTCTCCCTCCTGGACATCCTCCAGATCGTCAACGTGTCCCGCCGCACGGGCGTCCTTCGGCTGACGGTTCCGAAGTTCGGTGACACTTACGTATACTTCCACCAAGGAAACCTGGCCGATATCGTGGGAGGTTTCGAGGAGCGGGAGTTCATCGGCTACTTCGAATCCACGGGTCTTGTGGAGTCGGGCGAGATCGCCGACGCCCGCCGACGCGCCTCCGGAAATCCTTCGGGCGTCCTACAACGCCTCCTCGACACGGGCGCCGTGAACCCCCAGCTCGTGGAGCAGGCCCGGAGGCTGGAGCTGGCCCGCCGGCTCAAGTCCCTCACCCAGGAGACCCGGGGGGAATTCGCCTTCTTTCTGACCGAAAGCGAGGATCTCGTGGGGGACGAGGCCTTCCCGCCCTTCTGCCCGTTGGCCAAGGCCCTCTCTCCCCAAGTGCTCCTGACCCAGACTCTGGCCGACACGGCCCTGGCCGACATGGCGTCTTCCCCCCGTCCGGCTCCCCCTCCTCAACCCGAGGAGGTTTCCGTGCCCGAGGTCCTGCCGCCCGCCCCCCCGCGCGCCAAGGCCCAGCCGCCTGCGCCCCCCCGCAAGGAGCCCGATATCCCGGCAACCCAGGCGGGCCCGGACGCGCCCGCACCGCCGCGGACCCTTCGGGTTTCCCCGCCTCGAAACCGCCTCACGATCCTTTTGTGCGCGGACGAGTCCACCTTCCGCCACCTCCTCAAGAAGCGCCTCATCGAGCACTTCGAGGACGCGGTGACCGTGGCGAACTTCGACGACTATGTGGCGGCGTGCAAGCGGCTCCTTGCGGACCGGCGCCCCTTCCTCTCCCTGGTGGACCTGCTCATGTCCACGCGGACCCGCGAAGGCTACCTGGGTGGCCTCGAAGTCCTTCAGGAATCGGTCCAGAGCTTCCCCCAAGTGAAGGTCCTCTTGATGACCGACCTGAGCGACGACGCGCTCCTGGGGATGGCCCGGCGTCAAGGGGCCGCCGCCATCCTCGAAAAGCCGGGGCTCGCGCGCCTGCGCGTGGACGAGTTCGAGAAGTCCATCGAGGCCTTCGCCAGAACGTTTTGCGAGGAGGTGGACCGGCTCGTCCCCCCCGTAGAGGAGGAGGTGGTTTCCTTCCTCCACGACCTGGGCGCCGAGTCGCCAGCCCCCGGGGACCGCATCCGGGACCAGCTCTCCCTCCTCAAGGGCCTCATGGGCGAACTGGCCAGCCCTAAGGAGTCCAGCGAGATCTCGCTCCTGGTCCTTCGTCTCGCGGCGGAGTACTTCGACCGCGCCATCCTCTTCCTGGTCCGCCGGGAGGCCTATATCGGCCTCGGAGGCTTCGGCGAGACGGGAGACCCCGAACTTATGATGGCCAAGGTGCGCCGATTGAAGATCCCCTCGGGAGCCGGCTCCTTCCTGGACGGAGCCGTCGCGGATCGCCTCACGGTCCTGAAGGCCCGGGAGGACCTGTCCGCCGTGGATCGCGATTTTACGGCCGCCATCGGCGCCATCGAGCCGTCCCGGCTGGCGGCCATCCCCATGGTGAGCCGGGGCCGCGTCATCGCCCTCCTCTACGGCGACAACGGAAGGGGGCACGAGGATCTCCCCGATCTGACGGGCATGGAGATCTTCATGGCCCAGGCCGGTTTGGCCATGGAGAAGGCCCTCCTCGAAATGCAGATCATGAACCTCAAGCGAAGCATCCCCCGAGAAATCGGCGACTGACGCAACCTCCTCCGAATCCCAGCGATGCCCTTGAAATGCCAGAAGGAGCGTCCTAAACTGCCCCGGACATCCCATTGGTTTGCCCGGTCTGAACGTGAGGAGGGGGTATCCCATGTCGAAACGGCGCGCGTCCGCCCGCGGGCGGAATCTGTGAACAAGCGCGGAGGGCCCCATGGGGGGCCTCCGCGTCTTGTTTCATGGACCATCCGCCGTGGTTCAGCCGCTTCGACGGAACATGCGGGGAAGGATCCTCAGCGCCTTGAGCCAACCGCCCAGGCGCGTGCCGAGGGAGCGGGCGTAGAGGCCCAGGACGAGCCCCGTGAGCCCTTCGTAGACCTCCCGGCCGTGGGGGTGCCACCAGAGGTCCCTGGCGGCGAAGCCGAGGATGTCGTCCACCACGACCCGGGGCTGAGTCATCTCGTCGAAGCCGATTTGGCCGTGGGTCCGGCCCAGACTCGACTGCTTGAAGCCTCCCCAGGGCGTTTCCGGCAGGCCGTGGCTCATGAGATGGTCGTTGATCGTGACGGCGCCCGCCTGCAGGCGCGACGCAAGCGCCTTGGCTTTCTTGCGGTTCCGGCTCCAGACCGAAGCCGTAAGACCCAAGGTGGAGTCGTTGGCGAAGGCCACGGCCTCCTCCATGTCCTTCACCTTCATGACGCCCACCACCGGTCCGAAGGTCTCCTCCCGCATGGTGACCATGTCGTGGTTGACCTCGGCGAGGACGACGGCGGCATGAAAAAGACCGGGGCCGCCTTCGGGGGCGCTGGCTCGAGCGTGCAGAACGGCCCCCTTGGCCAGGGCGTCCCGCACGTGCTCTCGGACGGTCTCCAGCTGTTTGGCCGTCGTCATGGCGCCCATGTCGTTCTCGAAAGCAGTGCCCGGACCCACGCGGAGCGCCTCCACGCGCTCCTTGAGGGCCCTCAGGAAGCGCTCGTACACCCTCTCGTGGACGTAGATCCTCTCCACGCCCCCGCACGACTGCCCGGCGTTCTGGAACCCCGCCCAGAGGGCTCCGGCGGCGGCCCGATCCACGTCGGCATCCTCGCAAACGAGCATGGGGTCGTTTCCGCCCAATTCCAGGGATAGGGGCGTCAGGGTTTCCGCGGCCTTGGCCATGAGCGCCTTGCCCACGGGCACGCTACCGGTGAAGAAGAGCTTGTCCACGCCCGCCTCGAGGAAGGCGGGGCCCGCCACGCGCCCGGGCAGGTTGAGGAAAGAAAAGAGGCCGTCCGGGAGATCGGCGGATCGGATGACGTCCGCCAGCGCCAGACCTACGGCCTGGGTTTCGGAGGCTGTCTTCAATAGGACGGCGTTCCCCGCCAGGAGGGCCATGACCACCTCGTGGAAGGGAATGCCAAAGGGGTAGTTCCACGGAGAGATGATGCCCACCACGCCCCAGGGCACCCTCTGGACGACGGAACGCTTGTTGGCGAGGAGCCACGTGGCCGCGCTGGCCTTCCGAGGCCGGAGGAACCGGTGCGCCATTCGGGCATAGTAGGTCACCGAGATGGCGGCGGGCAGGATCTCCGTGGCCAGGGCGTCCGTGAGGGTTTTGCCGTTGTCTCGCGAGACGACGAGGGCGAGGTCGTCGGCGTGGGAGACGAGGTGATCCCGGAGGGGAAGGATACGCCGCGCCCTCTCCTTGGGCGAAAGCGCCGCCCAGCCGGGTTGGGCGCGGCGGGCCGCCCCCATGGCGGACGTTAGATCCGCAAGGGAGTGCAGGGGGGACCGCGCGAAGACTTCACCCGTGGCCGGATTCACGCACGGTGTGGCGTTCGGTTCGTGCTCGCCCATCCCCGCCCCCCTCTCGCGCTTCGGTCCATGATAGCGGAGACGCCTTCAAGCGAGAATCCCCCCTTTCGGAGGGATCCTCGCGGACCTGAGCCTATGGACCGCGTTGAAAAGCGGGTGCCCGCCACCCCGGCCCTTCAGCTATTCCTTGAGCGCCGCCTGGGCGGCCGCGAGGCGCGCCACGGGGACGCGGAAGGGTGAGCAGGAGACGTAATTGAGGCCGATGGCGTGGCAGAACTCGACGGAGTTCGGCTCGCCCCCGTGCTCGCCGCAGATCCCGATCTGCAGTTTGCGCCGGCTCCGGCGCCCTCCCTTCACGGCGATCTTCATGAGTTCGCCCACTCCCTCCCGGTCGATGCGCTGGAAGGGGTCCACAGGGTAGATCTCCTGCTCCACGTATTCGCCGAGGAACCCCCGCACGTCGTCCCGGGAGATCCCGCAGGCCGTCTGGGTGAGGTCGTTGGTTCCGAAGGAGAAAAACTCGGCGTGCTTGGCGATGGCGCTGGCCACCACGCAGGCCCGGGGAAGCTCGATCATGGTGCCCACGAGGTAAGCCACCTTGACGCCCGTCTTTTTAAAGACCTCTTTGGCGATCCGCCGGGTCATTCCCTCGAAGATCCGCATCTCTTCGGCCGTGGCTACGATGGGGATCATTACCTCGGGCCGGACGGGCAGGCCCTCCCGGGCGACCTCGCAGGCGGCTTCAAGGATGGCCCGGATCTGCATCTCGTAGATCTCGGGATAGGTCACTCCCAGCCGGCACCCGCGGTGGCCGAGCATGGGGTTGTTTTCGTGCAGGCCCTCGATCCGATCCTCGATTTCCTCGGGGGAGACGCGTAATTCGTCGGCGACAGCCTTCACCTTATGCGCGAAGACTTCAGGCTTAAGTGCCTCTCTGGAAGGAAGGAATTCGTGCAGAGGAGGATCCAGGAGGCGCACCGTGACGGGCCGGCCGTTCATGGTCTTGAAAATCCCGACGAAGTCCTCCTTCTGCATGGGGAAGAGGTGGGCCAGGGCCTTCTCGCGGTCCTCCTTGGATTCCGAGAGGATCATCCTGCGCACGTAGTGGATCCGGTCTCCTTCGAAGAACATGTGTTCGGTCCGGCACAGCCCGATTCCCTGGGCCCCCAGCTTGACGGCCGTCGCGGCTTGGCCGGGCGTGTCGGCGTTGGTCCAGACCTCGAGGCGCCGGTACTTGTCGGCCCAGGACATGAGCTTGTCGAATTGCTGGAAGTTGCGGCTCTCCTCCGGCTTCAGCTCCCCGGAAATGACCTGGAGGACCTCGCTTGGGCGGGTGGGAAGCTGGCCGAGGATCACTTCGGCGGTGAATCCGTCAATGGAGAGCCAGTCCCCCTCTCGGATGACGCTATCCCCTACCTGCATTTCCCCTTTGGCATAGTCGATGTCGAGGGCTCCGCACCCGACGATGCAGACCTTCCCCATCTGGCGGGCCACCAGGGCCGCGTGGGAGGTCATTCCGCCCATGGCCGTAAGGATCCCCTGGGCGGCGTTCATGCCGCGGATGTCCTCGGGGCTCGTGAACTTGCGGACCAGGAGGACCTTCTCGCCCCGCTTGGCCCACGCCTCCGCGTCCACGGCGTTGAACACGACCCGGCCCGAGGCGCCACCCGGCCCCGCAGGGAGTCCCTTGGCCACGATGCGCTTCTCCCGAACGGCTTGGAGCTTGGCGCCTGCGTCGAAGATGGGCGACAGAAAGGCGGCGATGCCGTCGGCCTCGGGCCTGAGAACAGCCTCCTTCTCCGAGATAAGGCCCTCGGCCTCCATGTCCACCGCCATCCGGGCCGCCGCGAAGGGGTGGCGCTTTCCCGTGCGGGTTTGCAGCATCCAGAGCCGCCCCTCCTCGATGGTGAACTCGAAGTCCTGCATATCCCGGAAGTGCCTTTCGATGGTGTTCCGGATGCCCACGAGCTGCTCGTAGGCCTGGGGGAGAACCTGTCCGAGCTCCGCGATGGGCCTGGGTGTGCGGATGCCCGCCACCACGTCCTCGCCCTGCGCGTTCATGAGGAACTCGCCGTACATCCGGTTCTCGCCCAAGGCCGGATCCCGCGTGAAACCCACGCCCGTGCCCGATGTGTCTCCCAGGTTGCCGAAGACCATGGTCTGGACGTTGACGGCCGTGCCCCAGTCCCCGGGGATGTCGTACAGCTTGCGGTACGCGATGGCGCGGTCATTCATCCACGAGCCGAAGACGGCTCCGATGGCGCCCCACAGCTGTTCCCTCGGGTCCTCCGGGAAATCGACGCCCACCCGCGCCTTGATCTCGTCCTTGAAAAGGGTTACGAGGCGCCGGAGGTCTTCTGCGCCGAGGTCCGTGTCAAACCGGGCGCCGGCCTCGTGCTTGACCTTCTCGAGGATCACCTCGAAGGGATCCTCCTCCTTCTTGTCCACCGGTTTGAGCCCGAGGACCACGTCTCCGTACATGGCCACGAAGCGGCGATAGGAGTCCCAGGCGAAACGGGGGTTGCCCGTCCGAGTCGCCAGGCCCTCCACCGTGGCGTCGTTGAGGCCGAGGTTGAGGACCGTGTCCATCATGCCCGGCATGCTGGCCCGGGCCCCCGAGCGGACCGAAAACAGCAACGGGTTGGCCGGATCCCCGAAGGTCCGCCCCATGATGCCCTCGACGCCGGCAAGGGCCTCCTCCACCTGCGCCCGAAGGTCGGCCGGGTAGGTGCGGCCGTTGGCGTAGAAATAGGTGCACACCTCGGTCGTGATGGTGAAACCCGGAGGGACCGGGATGCCAAGGTTCGTCATCTCCGCAAGCCCGGCCCCCTTGCCGCCGAGAAGCTCCTTCTGCTTCCCGTGACCCTCCGCCTTCCCGTTCCCGAAGAAAAAGACCCATTTCGGCATGTTCGTTCCTCTCGTAGACAGGCGTGGAGTCTACCCCATGGCCTCCGCGCGTAGGAAGGGGCCTCCTTCGGCCCCTGCGGGAAGTGGGGCACGCCACCCCCGTCAGCAGATATCGAGCAGGTTCAGGTAGAAGGGAAGCGTCACGGGCCTCTGTTCGGGCGCGGGTTTTCCGATGACGAGCGCCGAGGGCGTCAGGGAGGAAGGACTCAGGCCCCGGTTCAACCCGTCCCAGGCGATCACCGTGAGCCGCCCGCCGCCCGTCGCTTCCGCCTCCCACATGAGGTGCTTTCCGTTGAGCACGCGGCACCCCTTGGCGTACAGCCCCTCGATTCCCACCGTGGGCTCGTCGTTGAGCGGGCCGAAGGGGTCCATGACCTCCCACGCGTCCCATAGCGCCGGGATGTCCTCGGGATGGATCGGAACATACATGCACGGCGCGGATGCTTCGAGCGGTCTTTCGGCGGCCTCCGCCTGAACCCTCTCCTCCAAGTCGGCGATTTTGTCCGCCTCGACGCTGAACCCCGCCGCGCCCCCGTGCCCCCCGTACCGAAGAAGCAGATCCGAGCAGCGATCGAGCAGCGCCACGACGTTTTCGCCCCCCCACGAGCGGGCGGAACCGGTTCCGATTCCCCCTTCCACGGACACGACGAAGGCGCTCTTCCGGAAGGACTCTGCGAGACGGGCCGCCACGGGCCCCAGGACACCCCGGTGCCAGCGTCCCGACGCCACGAAGAGGACGGGACCCTCGGCGGCCTCCCGGACCCTCGCCGAGGCGTCGTCGTAGGCGGCGGCCTGCAGGGCCCGCCTCCTCCGGTTGAGGCCCTCGAGGCGGCCAGACAGGGCCGCGGCCCGGGCGGGGTCCCTCTCCAGGAGCAGGTCGAGCACGAGGCGGGCATCCTCGATGCGCCCGGCGGCATTGAACCGCGGCGCGATGTGGAAGGCGATGTGGTGGCCCATGATCCGGCCGTCGGCGCCGGCGGCTTTGAACATCCTCGCCAGGGCCAGATTGGGCGTCGTGGCGAGGGCCGCGAATCCTTCCCGGCAGACGCGTCGGTTGAGGGGCGTCAAGGGGCTGACGTCCGCAACGGTGGCGATGGCGCCGAGCCGCACGAAGGGCTCCAGGTTCAGGGGGCGCCCCAAGATGTCCCCTATGCGGCGGACGAGTTGGAGCGCCACGAGGGTTCCGCAGAGGGCCCTATCGGCGTGGTCCGGCTCCATGTGGGGATTGACGATCAACCCGGGAGGCTGCTGGCCCGCGGCGGGCACGTGGTGGTCCGTTACGACGAGGTCCACCCCGCGCCTCTCCAGATCGGCGCCCGCCTCCCTTGCGTTCGTGCCGCAATCCGTCGTGAGAACCAGGGATGACGCCGCCGCGAGGGCCGCGGCCACGCTGGCCTCGGAGAGCCCGTATCCCCCCTCGAAGCGCGACGGGATGTACACGTCGGGAGAGGCCCCCAGGGTTCTGAGCGCACCTACGAGGACCGCGGCCCCCATGAGCCCGTCCACGTCGTAGTCCCCGTGGACGAAGATTTTCTCGCCCGCCTTAACGGCGCGGGCGACGCGGTCCGCCGCTTCCTTCAAGTCGGGGATGCGCAGGGGGTCGGGCCACTCGACCCGAGAGGGGTCCAGGTACTCGGCGAGCCCCTCGTCGTCAGGGAAGCGAACGGCCAGGAGAAGCGCGGCCGTTCGGGAGAGTCCGAACCGGAGCGCGATCTCGGCCCGGCGGCCCTCCATCCCCGATTGCGCGACCCATCGAACGCCCACTCCCGTCCGCCTCCCTCAAGATCCGCCGCGTGCCGCGCGGCGACCCACGGACCATCCTTTTTCTATGAAAAACGCCGGAGATCTCTCTCCGGCGCCGGATCGCCCGTCACACAAGGGCGGGAGATTTTTTTGGTGGAGCTAGGGGGGATCGAACCCCCGACCTCTTGAATGCCATTCAAGCGCGCTCCCAGCTGCGCCATAGCCCCACCAGACGGACAATTATAGCGAATCCAGACGGGTAGGTCAAGTTGGGGAACCCCTCTTGCGGCCTCCCGAGGGACGCGGTTCGCTCTCAATGCTCCCCGTGGTGATGGCCGGCCCAGTGGAGATGGGGGTGGCGGTGGAGAACGTTCCCGTGGCGGTGCGAGTGGACGTGGATCAAATTGGCGCTATCCAACAGGGGGAGGTCCGCCAGGACCGCCTCCGCCGCGGCGTCGGCGACGAGTCGGTGGTCCGGAGACAAGACTACGGCCCTGTCCGCAAGGTGCGGCAACAGGAGAAGCTCGTGGGTGGCCGTGACCAGGGTGAGGCCCGCCTCGTGAAGGTGTTCCAGGATATCGAGAAGGCGTGACTGGCTTCGCGGGTCGAGCCCCGCCGTGGGCTCATCCAGAAGGAGCACCGAGGGACCCGCCGTGAGGAGGGAAGCCAGGGCCACGCGCTTCTTCTCTCCGGCGCTGAGGCTCTGGGGCGGGCGGTCCCGCAGATTCGAGATCTCCATCAATGTCAAGACGGACTCCACCCGATCCGCGGCCTCTTCGGCCGGGAGGCCCAGCTGTCTCGGGGCGAAGGACAGTTCATCCGCCACCGAAGGGCTGAAGAGCTGGGCGTCCGGGTTCTGGAAGAGGAGGCCCACTCGCCTCCGGAAGGCGCGCCCCGCCTCTTTCCCTTCCAGCGTTTGGGCCTCGATGGGATCCCCTTCGAAATAGACCCGGCCCTTGTTGGGGAAGTAGAGCCCGTCGAGCAGGAGGAGGAGCGTGGTCTTGCCCGACCCGTTTGCGCCCAGAAGGGCCACCCGCTCACCCTTCCCCACGGTGAAGGAGACCTCCTCCAGGCTCGGCGGGCGGCCGGGGTAGGCGAAGGTCACTCCCCTTACCTCAAAGAGAGGCCACTTTTCGAGGTCGTTCATTGTCTCTCCAACCAGAGCAGAAAAAGCGCGAGCCCCGCCGAGGCCGCGGGCAAGAGGAGCGCCTTCGGTGCAAGCGGTGATATACCGACCAACTGGGGGGCCTCCGCCGTGCAGCCCCGCGAAACCATGGCGAGGGCAACCTCCTCCGCCAGGCGCCGGGTCCTCCGGAAAAGGCTGCCCACGCCCGCCCCTACCCAGGCTTGCTCCTCCCGGAGACCGCCGCTGGAGAGGGTCCGGCTGAGCCGGGCCAGGTGAATCTCCTGGGCGCATCGGGACAGGACCTCCAGGTATCTGTGCCCCATGGACAAGAGGGCAAGCAGGAGGGATGGAACCCGCCAAGCCGCGAGGCCCTTCAGGACGCCATCGAAGGGCAACAAATGCCCCAGGAGGGCGATCCAGGCGACGGATCCCGTGGATCGCAACACGAGCCGCCCCGCCAGGTAGACTCCCGTGCCCGTGACGGCCCAGGGAGGTGCCCCCCCCTCCGCCTGCGCGGAAGGCGGGAACAGAACCTGACCCGGAGAGATCCAGGCGAAAAGAGCGGGAAAGGCAACGATGGACGAGAAGAGAGCGGAAGCCACCACGAGGGCGGCGGGCCGGCCCCGCCCGCCTCCGCTGGCGAGAAGCCCCCCGAGGGGCACCGCCAGAAGGCCTCCGAGGAGGATGGGAGTCCGAGCGGTCGCCACCGCCAGGATCCCGACCAGCACGGTGGCCACGAGCGAAGCGGGGCCAACGCGATCGGCAAGCGCGAAGAGACCCGAGCGGGGCCGGTCCTCCGTGTGGGTCCAAAGGCCGGACAAGGCGAGAAGAGCCCGTCTGAGGCCCTCGGTTCTCGCGCGAGCCGCGCGCGTCCCCCCCACCCGGCCTGCCCCCGCACCCGATGCGCCTTCGAGAAGCCAGCCCGGAACCTCAGCCACGGTCGCCCCTAACGCGCGTGACGGTCCGCAAGCCCAGGTACAGGACCCCGAGGACCGCGAGCCCCAAGGCGCCCGCGAGCAGGTATCCCAGGGGACCGGCTTCCTCCGCGTAGTCGGGCACGGGCGCCCTCCAGAAGGCCGCCCACCGTTCGAGCCGCGCCGGCACGTACCCCAGCAGGGCGGCCAGACCCTCGGGCGACCACTCGCCCCAAGCCGCCCCTGCCCCTGCCCATCGCGGAAGGAGGAAGCCCATGGGCGTCAAGACGAGCAGGACGAGGAGCCCCCGCCACAAGCTCAGGGAGCGCGGGGGCGGGGCCGAGGCGGGAGGCGCGGCGGCCAGCCCCGGTTCGGTCCTGTCCAGCCATTTCAGCGCCACTGCGGTCACGATGGCTTCCACGAAGCCGAAGAGCAGAAGGTGTTCGGCGGCCATCACGGGGACGGCCACGCCAAGTCCGTAGGGACAGTACAAAGGCCGTCCCGAAGCATCGCTCGCCAGGAGCGGCTGAATGCCGAGGAGGACCGACGTGGCGAGGGCCGCGGCGTTCAGGCCCGCGTACCCCGCGAATCCGGCCGCCAGGTACCGGCGGCGGGTTTCGGGCGCCGTCGTCCCCACCAGGCGGAAGACAGCCCACCCCGCGGCGGGCATGACCACCGCCATGGTCAGGCAGTTGGCGCCCAGGGCCGTGATCCCTCCGTCCCCGAATAGGAGCGCTTGCAGGGCCAGGGCCAGGGACACGGAGATCACGGCGGCCCACGGTCCTAGGAGAAGGGCTACGAGCACGCTGCCAACCGCGTGGCCCGTGGTCCCCCCGGGTATGGGGATGTTGAACATCATGACGAGAAAGGAGAAGGCGGCGCCCAGGGAAAGGAGGGGGATTCGACGCACGTCTAGGCGCTTGCGAAGATGCCGCAGGGCCGCTCCCCAGACGGGGATCATGATCCCCCAGGTCGCGAGAGCGGTGGCCGGTCCCAGATAGCCGTCCGGAATGTGCATGGGCTGTTCCCCTCCCTTTACCAGCGCAACGCCAGGCCGACGGACCCGTTGATCCCTGCCATGGGATAGCCGGGGCGGAAAGAGTAATCCCGGTCGAGGAGGTTCTCTCCAGCCACGTAAACTTCGCCCGAAGCGCCCGAGCCGGCCTCTCGCAGGCATTTGGCGATCCTCGCGTTGAGGAGGAAATACGCTCCGATCCGCTCCTGGGTGCGCGCGAAGCGGGGATTCAGCACGTTTCGCGCCCCAACGTATTGTGCGTCACCGGAGATCCGGATCCCTCCGGCCGCCACCGCCGTAACGCCGCCCGAGAGGGTCCACTTGGGCGTTTCGGGGACATCCGCGCGTCCCGTGGAGGTCGTGCATGCGCCCAAGAACATGGCAACCCGCGGCGAGGGGGCCAGCCTCAGTTCCCCCATGGCGCCCTTGACCGTGTAGGCGCCGATGTTGACGAAACCGGGCGGGAAAGGCGGGGGAGGCGCGAAGCGGAGGGCATCTTCCACCTCGTCCGAAAAGAGGGTCAGGTCAGCGGAGACGGGACCTCCCGCGTCGTACCCCGCCCCCAGCTCCGCGTGCGTCAAGGTTTCGGCCTTCAGGCCCGTCCATTTCCGATCCGGATAGGACGGGCCGAACATGACGGCGGCGTACACGCCGGGATAGTTGAAGGAGCGGGAGCGCCCGGCGTGGAAGACGAGCCCTTTCCAGACCGCCGTGAGGCCGAACTGGCGACCGGTCTGATCTTCGAAGTAGCGGGCGTCGTTGACCCGGATCCCGAAGGAAGGAGTGACCCGGAGGGCCTCTCCGAAGGTCTGGCTTAAAAGAAGATAGGGAGCCCGGTTTCGGAAGAGCCGCCGAGGGCTCGGGCGCGTCGGGTAAGGCCGGAGTTCCTGAAAATGTCCGCCGAAGACGTCGTCGTCCATTCCCACGGTAATGCGCCCGCCGGCCCAAGGCGCGAGGTTCTGTCGAATCCTCACGCCGTACCCTTCGTATTCGGTCCGGGTCACGAAGGCGTGGCCCGCCCCCGTATCCCACTGGAGCCAGCGGGCGACCCCGTCGTTGTCGTACACCTTCACGTACCCGTCTCCCCAGGAGAAACGGTTTTCCAAGGTGCCGAGGAGCAGGGTGTTCCGTATGGGATAGCGGGGGGTCACGGGGGGTCTGGGGACCTCCTCCCTTCCGGGGTCTTCGGCCCAGGAATCCGTATGGTGGATCTGAAACGATGCGTTCCAGTTGTCCGAAAGGTCCACCTCGGCCCTTCCGTAGGCCCTCGCCACCCGGCCCGCGGCGTGCTCCCGGTGGCCGTCGCTTCGAAGGAGGCTTCCCTGCAGATAGAGCCCGCCCCGCCCCACGGGGATGCCCTCCTCGACCTTTACGCCGAACTGGGAATAGGACCCTCCGAAGAGGACCGCCTTGCCACCAGCAACCTCGGAAGGCCTCTTGGGAGTCAAGTTCACGGCACCGAAGGCCATGTTTCCGAAGAGAACGGGCTCGGGGCTTTTGTACACCTGGATCGACTTCGCCGCGTCGGTGTTGAGCAGGTCCAGGATGGGATGGGTCCACACAGAGACCACTACCGGAACGCCGTCCACGAGGGTGGCCACCTCCCCCCCCGGGCGCCCCGCCCCCTGGCCCCGGATGTACACGGCCCCACCGTCCGCTCCGCCGTAGCCGCCCACGGGGTTGTAGCGGCTGATGGTGAGCCCCGGAATGCGCCGCAGGGCACCCGCCAGGTCTTGGGCGTGGAGGTCCTCCAGCTGTCCCTCGGAGACCTCGGCCACGATCGTACCTTGGGGAGTGCTCTCCAGGCTCTCCGCGATGGGTTGGGCGCTCACCGTCACTTCGGTGGATCCGGCGTACCTCTCCTCGGGGATATCCACCTCCCCTTCTAGGGTGGCCGTCGGAGCCTTGCCCCGAATCCAAACGCACAGCACGAAGCCGAGGAGGGCCGCAAGACCCCTGTTTTGCCCGGCTGGTTTCCGTTTCCCCATTTCCTCTCTCCGTCCCCGTGCCTCTTTGGGCTGGCGTGCCACCTATTTGAAAAGCGTAGCACCCCGGCCCGAGGAACACAAGTGCCGCGATCGCTGGGATCTCCCGCGGGAATGCGTTTACGCGACCCGGAGACCTGGCAGGACGTGGTTGTGGCGCGTCCTAGCTGCGTGATTGGCGGCTCTACTGCAGACGGAAATCACCTTCGGAGGAAGGCCAGGTGCCGAATCACCTCTTCCAGCACCTTCAGCCGAGCGTAGTTCTTGTCTTCGGCCTCCACGAGCACCCAGGGGGCCTTGCTCGTGCTGGTCCGCTCGAAGGTGTCCAGGGCCGCCGCCTCGTAGGCGTCCCACTTGGCCCGGTTCCGCCAATCCTCCTGCGTGATCTTGTACTGCTTGTAGGGAGTCTCCTGACGCTCCTTGAACCGCCTCAACTGCTCCCTGGCGGAGATGGCGAGCCAGAACTTCAGCAGGATGTACCCAAACCGCGCCAGATCTTCCTCGAAGGCGTTGATCTCCGCGTAGGCCCGCTGCCACTCCGCCTTGGTGCAGAACCCCTCCACCCTCTCCACGAGCACCCGCCCGTACCAGGAGCGGTCGAAGATGGTCACCCGTCCGAGACGGGGCAGGTGCCGCCAAAAGCGCCATAGATAGGGATGGGCGCGCTCCTCCTCCGTTGGGGCGGCGATGGATATGTGACGCGCGTTTCGCATGTCCATGGCCGCCGTGAGGCGCCGGATGGCCCCCCCCTTCCCGGCGGCGTCGGGTCCCTCGAAAACCAGGATCAAAGATCGCTTCTCCTGGTAAAGGCGGCGCGTAAGATAGGAGAGTTCGGCCTGCTTTCTCACCAGCGCCTTTTCGTAGCGCTTCTCCTCCACTTTCTTTCCGAGGTCGAGGGCTCGCAACACGTTTACTTCGGGCGGCTTGGCCAGATACGGGTGCCTTTCCGGGGGGGGAGCCTCCGATTGGCGTCTTAACTTCTCTTTCAGACCCTCCAACAGGATCTCCCCCACCTTCAGGTCGCGGTACCGGCCGTCCGTCGCCTCCACGATGTGCCACGGCGCCCACCCTGTGGATGTATGCAGGAGCGCCTGCTCGGACACGGACCGGAACCGGTCGTACTTTCCGAAGAACTTCCAGTCGCGCGGGGTGACCCGCCAACGCTGTTCGGCGTCCTTCTCCAAGTCCCTGAGGCGCCGCCGCATGAGGTCCTTGGAGATGTGAAGCCAGACTTTGACCAGGGCGACGCCCTCCTGGTCGAGCATCTTTTCGAATTCGGAGATGGCGTCCAGCCGTCTGTGGAAGCCGCCGTCCCCGATTCGCCCGAAGGTCCGCTCCACGATGGGCGCCGTGTACCAGGACCCTAGAAAGATCCCCATCCGGCCCTTCGGAGGAAGCCTCCTCCAGAACCGCCACATGGTGGGCCGCTCGCGCTCCTCGTCGGTGGGATCGGAAAGGGCGTGGATTTCCACCCCACGGGCATCCACCCATTCCAGAAGCCGGTTGATCGTTTCGGCCTTCCCCGCTCCCTCCACTCCTCCCACGAGGACCACCGCCGCCACGTTCGAGGCCGCGAGATCCTTCTGTACTTCGAGCAAGGCGCTGCGGAGCGGCCCGACGGCCTTCCTGTACGCCTCCTTCGAAACGCGCTGGCCGAGTTCCGCCGTCTCGAACATGGCGGGCCCCCTTCCCTTCGTGCCTATGCGCGAAGTATAGGGGCCCCTCGATACGGAGGGCAAGCCGTGCCCTTCCCGAGCGTTCCCGGCCCCAGCCTCTCCCCTGGGGCCGCGGCTTGCGATCGCTCCCTCTTCGGTCGCGCTCTCGCTCGCGCCCCTCAGGGTCCCCTCTGGGGCTTCGACTCCCGCGAGCCAAACCATACGCGTGCAAAAAAGGGAGGGCGAGGCCCTCCCTTCAGGTCTTCTGGTGGAGGCGGCGGGAGTCGAACCCGCGTCCGAAAATGCCGGCCAAGGCAGCGTCTACGCGCGTAGCCGGTTCCTTGAACCTTCGCTTACCGCCTCTGGAGCCGGCAATTCGGCGGGTCGCTATCCCCTGGGTCTTTTCCGATTCGGCCGGGGAGAACCGAACCGGAGCATCCCGCTAGCGTCGTTCCTGAAAGCCCGCGGGCGAAACCATCAGGAACGTGGCGGGCTTACGCCGCCAGTGCCAAGTTGTCGTTGGCAGTTGAAGTTTTCCGGTCGTTTTACGAGAGCCCGGAACTCGGCGCGCGACCACCTCCCGCACATCCCCGTCGAAACCGTTTCGCCCCCGGGGTTTCGTGCCGTGTGCAATATAGGCCCTGCGGGCGCTTCTCGCAAGCACCCGGCGGGAAAAGGGTCCCCAGGGGGTGCAAAGGCGAGGCGCCTTCTGCTAAGCTCTCAAGTCATGCGAGGCCGCGCGATCCGTTTGAAGGCAAGGAAAGCCGCATCGGCCGTCTGGTGCTGGACGCTTCTGGGGATTGGCCTCCTCGGCTTCGTGGTGGCGGTGAAGGCCTTCCTCATCCCGAACCAGCTTCTCAGCGGCGGCGTCACGGGCCTGGCCCTCCTGTCCCACGCGCTCTTCAAATGGCCCGTCGGCCTCCTCGTCTTTCTCCTCAACGTCCCGATCTTTCTCCTGGGAGCCTGGGACGTGGGCAAGAGGTTCGCGGCCCTTTCGGGGGCGGCGGTGGTGGGATTCTGGCTCACGGCCGATTACTTGCCCGTCCCCCCGCTCACGCAGGACCCCCTCCTTGCCGCCATCTTCGGCGGGGTCCTGGGCGGCGTCGCGGGTGCCCTGGCTCTCCGCTCGGGGGGCTCCCTCGGCGGATTCGATATCCTGGGCGTGGTTCTGAACCGGCGCTTCAGTTTGGGCGTGGGTGAAGTTCAGCTTTTTCTCAACGGGGCTCTTGTCGTGGCCTCCGGCCTCCTCGAGAGCCCCGAAAGGGCCATGTATACCCTGGTGGCCATCTACGCGGGGGGGCGGGCCATGGACGCCATGATGGCCCCCCGTCCCCGCAAGGCCGTCCTGATCGTCTCGTCTCGCCCCACCGAGATCCAGAGGAGGATCCTCAACGAGATGGCGCGGGGCGTGACGCTTCTGAAGGCCCAGGGCGCCTTCAGCGGGCAGGAGCAGGACGCCCTGCTCTGCGTCATCACGCGTTACGAACTGCGGGAACTTCGGGACATCGTCCGAGCCGAAGACCCGCATGCCTTCGTGAGCGTCCTGGAGGCCTCCGACGTCATCGGGCGCTTCCGCCAGCCCACCGCCTTCGCACTTTGGAAAAGGCAGCGCCAGCCTGGGCGGGGGTGAGCCCACCGGACGCGCTGAAACTTCTGGAATCCTTGTTGCGTACAAGGTTTTTCGCGCACCGGCGGTGCGGGCCGGGCGCCGACACGTCGTGGGGAGGAGTCATGGCAACCGGTCGGTGGATCTCTGGCGGGTTTGGTGTGTTCTGTGCGGCCCTGATCGCGGCCGTCTCGGGGGCTTCTACCGTCCGGGCGGACGAAGGGATGTGGCTCTATGAGCGGCCTCCGGCGGACCTCCTGAAGGAACGCTACGGCTTCGCGCCCGACGCGGCTTTCCTGGACCGACTCCGCATGGCCTCGGTGAACGTCCACGCCTCGGCGTCCTTCGTATCTCCCGAGGGGCTCATCCTGACGAATCACCATGTGGCCCTTGGGTCTGTACAGCGCCTGTCCTCCCCCGAAAACAACTACGTCCGGGACGGCTTCTACGCCCCCACCCGCGAAAAGGAGATCCCGATCCCAGGCCTCACGATCCGGGTTCTGGTCTCGATCCAGGATGTCACCGCACGGATCGAGGCCGCGTGCGCGGGCGCCTCAAATCCGGCCGAGGCTTTGAAGAAGCGGCTCGCCGCCTCCGCCGCGATCGAATCCGAATGCCGGCGCATGACGGGCCTCGAGGGGGAGATCGTCGCCCTCTTCGGGGGAGCCCGGCACCACCTGTACCGCTACAAGGAGTACACGGACGTCCGTCTGGTCTTCGCGCCCGAATTGCAGGCCGCCTTTTTCGGAGGCGACCACGACAATTTTACGTACCCGCGGTTCGACCTGGACCTGGCCTTCCTCCGCGCCTACGAGGGAGGGCTGCCCGCCCGGGTGGACCACTACCTTCCCGTCAATTCCGCCGGTTGCCGGGAGGGAGACCTGGTCTTCGTTTCCGGCCATCCGGGCGACACGGACCGCCTCGTCACCCTCGCAGGCCTCAACTACTACAGGACCGTGACGCACCCCCGGAAGATCGAGGCTCTGCTCCACCGCCAGGCTCTCCTGAATGCCTACTCCGCAAAAAGTCCAGAGGCCGCCAGGAGGGCCCGCACCAACCTTTACTTTTTCGCCAACTCCCTGAAGTCAACCGAGGGGGAGCTCCGGGGGCTGAGGGACGAAGCCCTCATGGCGAAGAAGAAAGCGGCCGAGTCGGATCTCTTGGCGGCCGTTTCGCGGGATCCCGCTCTCCAGGCCCTGTATGGCTCCGCCTGGAGCGACCTGGAGAAGGCCTACGCCTGGGCGGCCGAGAAGGAGGCGGAGAAACGACTCAAAGGCGACATGCCCGGAGGAGGCTGGGGGCGTCTTACCACCCACGCGCTCACCCTCGTCCGCTATGCCGAAGAGGTCCGGAAGCCGGACGCGGAGCGAATCGCGGGCTACCACGACTCGGACCTCCCCGCCGTGCTTCGCCGGCTCGGAAGTCCCTCCCCGACCTACACCGACTTGGAGGAGGTGTTCCTCACCGACGACCTGAATCGGCTCCTGGAGACGTTCGGATCCGAGGACCCCTACGTGAAAACCCTCCTGGAAGGAAGAACGCCAGGCGAGGCGGCGCGGAAAGCGCTTTCCGGAACCCGCTTGGGCGAGGCCGCCTTCCGCCGGGAACTGCTCAAGGATGCCGGGAGGGGCGTGGCGGCCAGCGAGGATCCCCTCCTTCGGCTGGCCCGGAGGGCCGATCCCTTCATCCGGGAGGTGGAGCGCCGGTACGACGAACACGTCACGGCCGTCGAAGAGGACGCCTACGCGCGCATCGCCCAGGCGGGCTTCGCGGTGTACGGAGACAAATCTTATTCGGACGCCACGGGAACGCTCCGGCTGGCCTTTGGGACGGTGTCCGGATATCCCTTCGCCTCCACCCTCGTGCCCCCCTTCACGACCTTTTACGGTTTGTACGACCGGGCTTACTCCTTCGGAGACCGCGGTGACTTCGTGCTCACGGACCGGCAGAGGGAGCGGCGGGCTTCGGTGCGGCTCGAAACACCCCTCAATTTTGTCTGCACGGCCGACATCACGGGAGGGAACTCGGGCAGCCCCGTCGTGGCGAGGGACGGCAGCCTCGTGGGCCTGGTCTTCGACGGGAACGACCAGAGCCACCCGAACTCCTTCGTCTACGACGAGCGGCAGGCGCGTTGCGTGGCCGTGGATGTCCGAGGGATCCTCGAAGCATTGGACAAGTACTACGATGCGGACGCTCTGGTCCGTGAGATGATCGAGGCATCGAAGAAACCGTGAGCCCGCAAGGTCGTCTTTGGGTTCAAGCCCTTCGTGCGAGGCCATCCAGGAGGTTTGCCGCCCTCTGGGCGGCCCTTTGGGGGAGGGGCCGGGGGCCTGGTCCTGCGGCCAAAGCGGCTTCCAAGTGGTCGGGAATCCTGCCCACCTCCCGGCACACGGCAATCCACCGGCGCGATTCCATGAAGGCGATGTTGGCCTTTTCCTGCCCCGGGAGGCTGGGCAGGACCACTGCCCGCTTTCCGGAGGCGAGGGCCTCCGTGAGCGTGAGTCCGCCCCCTTTGGTGACCAGGACGTCGGAGGCGGCGAGGATCCCCGGAAGGTCCGTCCGGTAGCCTAAAACCCGCAGGCGCTCGGGGTGGTCCTGGGCTTCCGGGATCATGGCCCGCCGCAACGTCTCGTTCAGGCCGCAGACGAGGATCACGTTCCAGTGGGGCATTCCCAGGGCCGCCATGGCGGCCTCCCGAAGGGGTCCGGCCCCAACCCCCCCCCCGATCACGAGCGCCGTCGGGCGCTCGCGGTCCAGCCCCAGCTCGGAGAGGGCCGACCGATCCGCCGACATGTCCTCGAAGCCGGATCCGATCGGGATTCCCGTGACTGCAAGCCGGTCCTCCGCCACCCCCCGTGCCAGGAAGGGTTCGGTCAAATCCTCGTGAGGCAGAAGATAAAGGTCCACCTCGGGACGGGCCCAGACCGGGTAGCAGTCGTAATCCGTGAGCACCACGGCCAACCGGAACCTCGCCCTTCCCGACGCTTTGAGGTCGGCGGCGATTTCCATTGCGTTGATCTGCGTGGCTACGACCAGGTCCGATCCCTCCGATTCCCCTTGGAAGCGGCGGGCGGCCCGACCGGAAAGCGGGGGAACGGCAAGGCGGCCCCGCGAGGCGAAAAAGGGGGACCCGTACAGGAAGTCCCAGCCTCTTGGGAACTTCATCACAAGAGCCAGGTATCCCCTTCGAAAGAGCCAGTCGTATTCGCGTGGAACCCAGTCCTCGAGGTGCGAGACAGCAGCCCGATGCCCCAGCGCCTCGAGGTTTCCGCGGAGGGTCTCGGCGACCCGGTGGTGACCCGTGCCCAGGCCGAAAGAGGCGAGAAGGCTGCGCGGGTTCATTTTCTACTGCGGAGGAAGGCGAGCTCGAGCGGGTAGTTCTCCACCGCGTAGGTGGCGAGAAGCGTGCAGGCCGCGGCGAAAAGAGCGCCCGCAAAAGAGTCCAACACCCAGTGGAAGCCCAAGTACAGCGTCGAGTAGACCACCAGTGCCGCAAGGACGAGCATGGTCCTCCTCAAGCGGCGGTCGGCACTCTCGGTGATCAAGAGCGCGTAGGTCACGGCAAGGGAGGTGTGAAAGGAGGGAAAGCAGTTGTTCAGGCCGCTCAAGGGCCTCAGCCCCTCGATGAGAACCGGCGAAATCGTGTTCATGAGCAGGCTCACGGACCCGTCTCCCGAGGCCCAGCGTTCGGAAACCGGAACCAGAATGTAGAAGGGAAGGATCAGGAGGTAGTTGAAGATCGTCCCCCAGAAGATCTTCCTGCCCAGGGTCCTCTCGCCGCCCGCATAGGCGGAGAGGACCGCCACCACGCCCATGACCGGGAACACGTACAGGTAAACCACCGAAAGGGCGAAGGTGAGGGCGGAAAACTGGACCAGCTGGAAGAGCGCCGCCGTCGAGCCTTCAATCCTTAGGAAGAGCGTGGTGAAATCCCACCCGAGGTGGCTCGTGATCTGAGGATCGAACCGGGTCTCCAGGATGTCCAGGAGAATGATTCCGGCGATGGTCAGCAGGTAGAAGAGGGCGTGTGTGGAAAAGGCGTGCTCGCGCAGGAACGGCCACACGACGCCGATGGGCCCCTTTCGAGGATGAAGCCAGAGCAGGAGGGCGATGAGCGAGAGTCCCGTCAGGCAGAAACCAAGAACCAGGATTTCATCCATGACGCATCACCCTGCCCAGATGCCCTTCCTGGTGAATACATTAGACCATTCGTGCCCCACCCGCAAGGGGCGGGGGTGCCTCTTTCGAGGGGGGCCGCTATAATGTCCTTAGGAGGCATGCATGAAACCGGCCCCTCGATGCGCTCCCCTGTTTTGCCTGACCCTTGCCCTGACAGCCTTGACCTCCCTAGGCACAAGCGCGGTCACTTACCACGGCGGCCGTTCCGGCGGAGGCGGGGTCCTGTACGGAGGCGAATCCGTTGTTTTCGAGGCTGGAGCAAACCCGGCGCCGGACGGCCTTTGGATCAAAGTGGTGGGGGGCCAGGGCGCGGCCATCATGACGGACGGCGCCGGACACATCTCCGGCGCGGATTTCTACCTGGCCGCCGGCAACCTCTTCGTTTTCACGACCGCGCCCCCCTTTACCCTCTATTTCCAGGGGGCCACCCTCCAAGTTGTCTTTGGCGGAACGATCCTCAACCGCCCACCCTCCGCCGTGTGCGGGACCGGCGGCAACGGGCCCGTCTTGCTGCGCACGAGCAAACTCCTCAACATTCATGCCGAAACCCGCGGGGGCCCGGATCCCAGGGTGGACGTGGCGGCCTTCCTCTCCACAACGCCCGTCCGCAGCGGCGACCTTGACTTTTTCGCAGCATCCAATCCGCAGGCCCTCGGGAGCGCGTCCGTAAACACCTGCGCCGACCCGAACTGCTGCAGTCCCGTGGATCCCTCCTTTCCCATCAAGAACCTGTCCCAGGGGGCTTTTACGCTCTTCCAAGTGTCCACGGGCGGGGCCTTCGCCTTCGATTGGGACGCCCAGGTCCCTCCGGCTTTGACCTGCACGGCCACGGCCTCCCACACCAGCGGGACCGCGCCCCTCGCGGTCACTTTCACCGCGGAGGCCTCGGGCGGATCGCCGGGATACGGTTGGAGCTGGAACTTCGGGGACGGCGGGCGGTCGTCCCTCAGAAACCCGATCCACACGTACAAAAGCGGCGGGAACTTTGCCTGGAAGCTGACGGTCACCGACGCGGCCGGAACCACCTGCACCAAAACCGGACAGGTGAAGGTCACCGCCGCCCTTAAGGTGACGGCCGCCCCCAATCCTCGCCAGGGCCCCGAGCCCCTAACGGTCCAGTTCGCCGCCACTCCCAAGGGAGGAACGACCCCCTACGCCTTCTCCTGGGATTTCGGCGACGGGGCCACCTCCAATCTCGAGGATCCCGTCCACACCTTCGTCCAAACGGGCGCCTTCGACTGCCTGGTGACGGTGACGGACGCCCAGGCCCGCACGGCGATCGCGTCCGCCCCCGTGTACGTTGGCGTCCCAATCCCTCCGGCCATTGAATCCGCCAAGGTCCTCACGAATCCGTTCCGCCTCCGGCTCGCGGGCAAGGACTTTCAAGCGGGCGCGTCGGCCTTCATCGACGGCGCCCCCTCTCCGGGAACGAACTTCAAGAGCGCCGAGAAGCTGATTCTGACGGGAGGAAAGGACCTCAAGGCCCTCCTGCCGAAGGGGCAAGCCGTGTCCATCCTGGTCGTGAATCCGGACGGGGGGACCTCGGAACCCTTCGATTTTGCCCGGTGAAGGAGGGCTCAGCCTCTAAGGGCCTCCAGGTCCTTGATCTTCTGGAGGGCCTCGCAGGCGGCCTCCCGGACCTCCTCGTCCCCGTCCCGAAGCGCACCTTCGAGCGCGGGAGACGCGGTGGGATCGCCCACCTCCCCCAGGGCAAAGGCCGCGTCGCCTCGGATCCTCGCCTCCTTCGAACTCAGGCCCTCCACAAGCGCAGGAACGGCCCCCCCGGCGAGGGCTCGGTCGCGGCGCGCTAGGTCCGAGAGGAAGAGGGTGGCCGCCAGCCGCACGCCCAGGTCGGGCGCGCGGCACGCCAGCCACCCGGCGTCCCCGGGAGTGAGGACCCCGGCCCCCAGGAGAAGTCCCGCCTCCTCCTTCATCTTCATGCCGAGCAGGTGCGCGAGGGTGTGGCGTCCTCCCGTGCCCTCCACGGCGGCCCGGAGGGCCGCGACGGTCTCTTCTTCCTTCAAGGTTCCGAAAAGGCGTGCCTCACCGGATCCGAAGATCGTCCACGGGACCGAGGTCACGGCGGGTGGCAGGGCGTCCTTCGGCACCCCCTCCGCGTCCACGACGTGGAGGGAGAGACGCGGGTCCGCAACGGCCAAGGAGCAGGCCAGCGCCAGCGTGCCCGCGCTCGCTCCGCACCAGCGGGCCCCGTAGACGGTCACCGGGGGTAGATAGGCCAAGGATTCGAGGGCAGACTTCGTTTGCGCCCGAACCGAGCACGATCCCTGCGCCAGACCTTCCAGGAGGCCCAGGAACGGAGCTTCGGCGTTCTGGTCCGGCAGCATGTCCCACCGGATCGCACCCCCGGAAGGCCTTTGGAGGCTCAGCGCGAACCGGCAGGGGGAGTCGCAGGACTTCTCCTGGATGCAGAGCCCGCGGATCCCCCATTCGGCCCGGCGTCGCACCACGGACCACGCGGCGCCGTCGGGCCCCTCCCGAGGCACCTGAACGACGAGCCGGATGAGCGGTGCTGACCCCGGCGGGCTCGATTCGCCGTCCATCATGCCCCCGCGGCGGCCACCTCGCCGTTTCCCCGGAGGGTCCGAAAACGTTCCATCCCTTCCACGAGGATTCGGGCCGCCCGCTCCAGCTTACCCACCTCGAGCACGTAGGCCACCCGGATTTCGTTCTGGCCCAGCCCGGGGGTGGCGTAGAATCCGTCCCCGGGCGCCACCATCACGGTTTCACCTTCCACCTGCCATTCGGAGAGAAGCCAGCGGGCAAAGTGATCGGTGTCGTTCAGCGGCAGTTTCACGATCATGTAAAAGGCCCCGGGAGGCTTGCGGAGGATGACCTCCGGGTGGGCCGTGAGGCCCTGGAGAAGCATGTCCCTGCGGGCTTGGTACTCGGCCCGGATGGGGTTGAAGTAGGAGGGGTCCATGCGGTAGGCGGCGATGGAGCCAACCTGCTCGATGGTGGGCGGGCAGAGCCGTGCCTGGCCGAACTTGAGGGCCGATTCCATGACCTTCCGGTTCCGGCTGATGAGGGCCCCTACCCGCGCCCCGCAGGCGGAAAATCGCTTGGACACCGAATCGATCACGATGACGCGCTCCCTCACGGATGTCAGTTCGAGAAGGCTGTGATGGACCGCGCCCTCGTACGTGAACTCCTTGTAGACTTCATCCCCGATAAGGAAGAGGTCGTGGCGGATGGCGATCTCGGCCAAGGTTTCCAGCTCCTCGCGCGTGAGGATCGTCCCCGTCGGGTTGTTGGGCGAGCAGACGAGGATGGCCCGTGTCCTGGGTGTGATGGCGCGTTCGATCGTCTCGCGTTGGGGAAGCCGGAAACCGTCTTCCGCGCGGGCCGTGACGGGAACGAGCCGAATCCCGGCCATGGCGGCGAAGCCGTTGTAGTTGGTGTAGAAGGGCTGGGGCAGGATGACTTCGTCGCCGTAGTCCCCCACCAGGTTCAGAGCAAAGAGGGCCGCCTCGCTCCCCCCGGTGGTGATCATGACGTCCCTGGCGTCGAGCGCGACGGAAAATCGGCCGAAGTAGTCGGCGATGGCCTGCCTCAGCTCG
The DNA here is from genome assembly GCA_964589625.1 of uncultured Thermoanaerobaculia bacterium. Taxonomy (GTDB): domain Bacteria; phylum Acidobacteriota; class UBA4820; order UBA4820; family DSQY01; genus JBFLVU01. The sequence continues at coordinate 90,523 of CAZPSH010000001.1, read as the reverse complement.
GGGATTCCGTCGCTCGGCCCGTAGCTCAGCACCTTTTCGTGCCGGCGAAAATCCGCCACGGCCTCGAGGTAGGCCTCGGGTGTGGCGATGTCCGGCTGTCCGATATTGAGGTGATGGATCCGCACTCCCCGGCGCTTGGCCTCCAACATGAGCGGGGCGAGCTTCCGGATGGGCGATTCCTGGACGGTCAGCGCGCGCCTGGATAGGTCCATGAATTCCTCCCGCCCCCACCGGACGGCGCGGGGCAACTGGGATCAGGTCTCCTCGATGACCTCCACCTCGTAGGTGTACTCGGCCGTTTTCCGAAGCATGGCTCCAATGGAGCAGTATTCCTCGTCCGAGAGTTCGATGGCCGCTTTGACGCGCGCGGCGTTCAGACCCCTTCCTCGAACGGTGTACTTCGCGTGGACCCTAACGTAGACCCGAGGGTTCTCGGCCGCGCGCTCACCGGAGACCTCGATCTCGATTCCGCGCACGTCCTGCCGCATCTTCTGGAGGATGGACACGAGGTCGATGCCCGAGCAACCGCCGAGTCCCATGAGGACGTATTCGATGGGCGATGGGGCGGCCCCGTCGCCACCGTTGAAGGTGCTGTCCATCATGATCCAGTGGTTGGTCTCGGACCGCGCCGCAAAGGCGCTCTTCTCGACCCAGGTGACTTTCACCGCCATGCTCCCCTCCTCCGGAAGGAGTCATTATTGGACGGCGTTACTCACTTGGCAACCCCGGAGGCGGGTACCGCGCGCAGGTGGTATCATCCATTGGGGGTCCCTTGGAGCGCCTTTCATGCGAACGATCGTGCTGGGCGACGTGCACCTGGGCTCCAAACTCTGCCGCTGCGGTTGCCTCCTCCGCGTCCTCGCATCCGCCCGGTGGGACCGATTGATCCTTAACGGCGACATTTTCGACGACCTCAACTTCAGGAGGCTCAACAGAAATCATTGGAAGATCCTGGAACTCCTGCGCGACCTGGGCAAGAACCGTGAAGTCGTGTGGATCCGCGGAAATCACGACGGCTCCGCGGGGCTCCTGGGCCACCTGCTCGGAGTCCGGGTTTACGAGGAGTTCCTCTTCGATTACCGCGAGCGGAAGGTCTACGTCGTGCATGGAGACCAGTTCGACACCTTCCAGAAATCCGCGCGGAAGGTCCGGAGCCTCCGCAACCTCTTCTACGGCTTCGCCATCTGGTTCGATGTGCCCCGAAAGACGGCGATCCAGTGGGTCCAGCGCTCGAGCTACGTCTTCGAAAGGGCGGCGCGCCGGGTCAAGGAGGGCGCCGTGGCGCGCGGCATCCAGCTGGGCGCCTCCTACGTGGTCGTGGGCCACACCCACCGAAGGGAGATGGAGAGGACCGGCGGGGTCCTGTTCCTGAATCCCTCCTCCTGGCTTACGTCGAATCCCGCCTACGCTCTTTTCGACGACGACGACAAGGAGCCCCGTCTCGTCGCGGTCAGGGCCCCGAGGACCTCCCTCCTGAGGCGAGCCCTCGCTCGGGCCTCCCTTTCCAAGGCAAACGTCCCGCGACCAGGGCACGGGACGTGCGAAGGCTTTGAATAGACCCTCCGGTGGCTCCTTTAGGGAAGAAGGGGCTCCACGACGAGGGTCTTCGGTGAGTACGTCAGGCGGGCACGGTCCACTTTGAGACTCAGCCGGTTGCCCCGGATCTCCAAGGCCCCCTCCAGAACCTGTCCTGCCGATAGCGACAGGGGCTGGCCGTCAAGGGTCATGTAGGGGACCTCAGTGGCTGCGAATCCCGCTGTCATGCCCTTGCGGGTCTCGATCAGGATCGGCCGGGAGGAGGCGAACTCGAAGTGCCCCTCCCCCACGAGGCTGTAGTACCTTTCGCGAATTTCCCGGGTCCGGTCCAATTTCAGGATCCCGTTCGGAGCGTACCGATTGCTCCAGCGGACCCCGGGATTCCCGAGGGCCGCCTCCAGGTCGATCCTCACGACAAGTCCGTCGGCTTGTGCGATGGAGCGCAGCCTGGCGTCGCGTTCGGCCTGGGACCGCGCCAGGGCCTCCCCCTCCTCCCGGCGAAGGTCCGCTATCCCCACAAAGGCGAGATCGGCGGGTGCCGCCGCGCTGGAGACCATGGCCAGGGTCGGACGCAGGGATTCCCGGGAGGTCTTTTCGAATTCGGCCTTCCAGTTCACGCCGATCCGGTCGAGAATCAGGGCCAGGGCGCAACCCGTTGCGGCAAAGCGGGATCCTGCGATTCCGGCTCCCTCGCGGCCGCCGTCTCCCAGTCGCTTGGCCAGGTCGGCGGCGGCCCCGCCCGCATCCGTTCTGCTCCGGGCCACGTATCCCGCGTAGGCGGCGAGCCCCTCGTCGGCCTCGGTCCGCCACTCGTAGGAGCGGGCGGCTTCGCTCAGCACCGACTGGCGGCGCTCTCGAAGTCCCAAGAACGCGGCCACCAATCCGGGGAGGTCTATCTTCTGGGCGCCGAGCGCGCGCAACAGAACGGCGCCCTCGGCCCTGGAGAGGGCGTTGAATTCGGCATCGTACAGCGGGAATTCCGTCTCGGGGACGCCAGTGGGCTGGGGAAAACCCCTGTAGGCCTCGAAGACCAGGAACGCGCGGGAATACAGGAACTCCGTCGCAACCGGCCCCGGAGTCTCCGGCAGTCTATCGGCGGCGATCCACTGGCCCAGGCGGCCCGCCACAGGCCCCGTGCCTTCCTTCGGCGGCTCTTCGGAGGGAATGGGACCGATTCCCACCTTGGGGGCCGAAGGGTCCGCCGGCCGGAACTCCGGGGGCAGCGGGTCCACGTGGAACAGGAGCGCCGACTTGGACGCGGGGTCGTAGACGAGCATGCAGGCCTGCGTAAAGGAGAATCCCGGCCAGATGGCCGAATCGCCCGCCGCCCCGGCCCCCGCCTCCTGCACCTGCGGAACGGCCCTGGCCAGAGAAGGAGGCACCTGGGCATCGGCGCCCAGACAGAGGCTGAGAAGAAGCACGGCGGCGACGGGGCGGACGATCTGCATGCACACCTCCAGAAGCGGAAAGGTAGGAGTTTGATACGGACGCTCTCCTCGCGCAAGCCCCCCTGAGCAGACGATGGTTCCTGTACAGCGCGACGGAAGTCCGGCGCGCTGCATGTGGGTGGAGGTCCGGGGGAGGCGCCGCCGCGCTTCTCCCGGCAGGGCCCGCGGGGAGGGCTCAGCCCTTGCGCGGCCCGCGGGGCCGCACTCGCAAGGGATGGGGCCTTCCCCGCGAATACAGAGCGGCATACCCCAAAGCCCCACCCCCTTCTGCGCATTCAGTTTTGCCGCTCTGTATAGAAAGGGCCGGCGTAGTATACTGCTAGCAGCGGGGAGGGAATGTTCCTTAAAGACCAGCGCGTCGGGAAATACCGCGTCGACAAGCCCCTCGGAAACGGGGGGTTCGGGGCCGTCTACCTCGCCGAAGATACGGTCATCGGCAAGAGGGTGGCCCTCAAAATTCCCCACCGCCAGAACTTGGCTGAGGAGGAGATCGCGGCCGAAGCGCGCCTCATGGCACCCCTCAGCCACCCCAACATCGTTTCCGTCCTCACCGCGGACCGGGATCCGGAGACGCAAGTCTTCTATATCGTGATGGAGTACGTGGAGGGCGAATCCCTCGCCGAGAAGCTGACCCGTGATGCCCGCATCGAGGAGCCCCAGGCACTGACGTGGGCCATCCAGATCACGGACGCCGTCCGTTACGCGCATTCGAGGAACCTCCTCCACCGGGACCTCCGTCCCTCCAACGTCCTCCTCACGCGGGACGGGACGGCCAAGGTGGTGGACTTCTCCATCTCCCGTCTTCTTGAGCGGGATCCCTATGCGTCCACCCGCATCGGGTCCCCCCCCTACATGGCCCCCGAACATTTCCAGGGACGCGCCACCTTCGCCTCCGACGTCTACTCCATCGGGGTCATGCTCTACGAGATGGTGACCGGCGTCCTGCCCTTCTTCGATATCAATCCGGCGCGGATCGAAGAGCTCGTGGCCGCGGGACGCTTCACGCCACCAAACCTCAAGAACCGCCAGGTTACCAAGGCCTTCTCCGACGTCGTGGCGCGGGCCATGGCCAGGGATCTCTCCCAGAGGTACCGCTCCGCCGACGACCTGCTCACGGACCTGAAGCACCTTCGCCTGTCCCCCCGTAAGGAGAGGGAATTGAAGGAGATCCGCGAGCGGATCGCCGCCCGCGACGCGCCGCGCGAGGCCTTTTGTTTCCACTGCCGGCGCCCCCTTCCCCGGCGGGCCGTCCAGTGCCCCTTTTGCGGTCAAAGGCAGTGACATCGATTCGGGCCATCCTTAGCAAACTCGCCGAACGGCTCGCCGGAACGTGGAGCATTCTCCTCTCCGCCTCCGCCCGCACCGGCGCACGGCTCGGAAGCGTGGCGAGGAAGACCCGGGAGGATCAGGTCCTGTCCCGCAGCGCGGCGCTTTCCTTCTTCACGCTCGCAAGCCTCTTCCCGGTCGCGGCTTTGCTCCTGTTCCTCGCGAGCCGCACTTCCGTGCTTTCGGGCGAACTGGACCGGATGGAGAGGGTCATCGTCGAGCAGCTCGTCACTCCCTCGGCCCAGGGCGTAGCCCTGGAGGTCGTCTCGTCCCTGAAGGCCAACCTGGGCGCTCTGGGAAGCGGAGCTTCCGGCCTCCTCGCCCTCGCCCTGTTCGTCTTTGCCGGAACCTCCCTGATGGCGACGGTACAGAGGAACCTCCGGTTCATTCTCCACGCGCCGGACCGAACCCGCGTCTCCCTTTTCAAGATTCTGCTGCTCTGGATCGGTCTTCTCGTTCTCTCGGCGGCAGCGGGCCTCTCTTTCTCCCTCTTCGGCAGCCTGGGGGAACCTCTCTCTGCCTTCACCCGCCTCGCCCTGCCCTACCTACTTACCGTATCGGGCCTCTTCTTCCTGTACGCGGTCCTGCCCCGGGCCTCGGTGGGCGCCCTGCCGGCACTGGCGGCCTCGGCCGCCGCCGGGCTTCTTTGGGAAGGGGCAAAGGTGGGGCTCAGCCTGTACGCCATCCACGTGTTCAAGGGATCCGTCGTGGGGCGTCTGTATGGGTCCCTGGGATTTGTGCCCATAGGCCTTCTGTGGATCTACTACACGTGGTGCATCGTCCTTTTCGGGGCCGAGTTGGCCTACGGACTGGACCACGGCCCGGAGCATGCAGGCCGGGACGGGGGGGCGGGGCCACCCGTCCGTGGCGCGGGCGCCTCGGCCGCCGTACAATAGCGGCACCGTCTGCGGAGGACGCCGTTGGCGAAGACCTGGGGGGCCGAATTCCAGATGATCTCCGAGGCCGTCCGCGAGCTTCGCAGGCGCCCCACCCTGCCCCAGGCGTCCGCCGAGTCCCTGGAGGAGCACGCCCAGACCATTGCCCACCTGCAGAACATCCTGGGACTCGTTGCCACGCTCCCCGCCTCTCAACGGCCCCCCGCGGCCCAGTGGGACGAGGTGCTTGGCCCCCTCTGGAGGCTTCTCTTTGCGAAGGGGGCGGACATCGACCGCTACAGCCTCGCGAAACAGTGGCGCCCGGTCTTGTTCGAAGCAGGGGAGACGGAGCGTTTTTTGCGGTCCACGACCGCTGTCGCCGCCTCGGCCCGCAATTTCTACCATTTCGAGGAGGCGCTGGAGTGCTGCCTGGAGGGCCGGGCCGCGGCCCAGGGACGTCCCTCCGCGGCGTTGGCGAACCTCATCAACACGGAGGGGATCATCCACGCCTGCACAGGCGATTTTGACTCCGCCCAGGCGTCCTTCCTGGACGCCGAGACCATGGCCCAGTTCCTTCCGGAAGAGGAACTCCAGAAGTGGGCCGGGCTGGGCCGGTCCGACTTTCTCGGCCAGGAGCGGCTCAACCGCATCGACGTACTGCTTCGCCGGGGATTCGTGGCGGAGGGACGGGAGAAGTCCTCCGTGGTGGCCGCCGCACGCTCCGCCCTGGAGGAGATGGAGAGATACCCACTGGACATCGGTTTCCGGCAGCTCTACCTCCAGGACATGGCCGAACTGGCGATCCTCGAAGAGAGGTTCGGCCAGGCCCGCGAAATCCTGACCCAGCTCTACTTCGACCCCCAAGCCTCGGGTCCCTACCGCTTCTCCCTCCAGGCCTCTCAAAGCCGCCTCATGTCCGTCGCGTTCAGCCGCGAGGGGGACTGGGAAGGGGCCTACCACTGGATCCGGAAGGCCGTCCGGGAAAGCGTCGGCCAGTGCTACCCGGCGGAGGAACAGTTCGTCCTGGAACAGGCTCTTTCGGTACTGCGCGGCCTCCACGGAACAAGCGGCTCCACGCGGGAGGAGCTGATCCGAGATCTCGTGCGGCTCCTGGAGGAGAAGGACTGGTATACGGGGCGTTCCCACGCGAGGGGAGTGAGTCTCCTCGCGGGGAGGCTGGCCGAGCGGCTCTGCAACGGCGGGGGCTGGCGCGTCTCGATGGACGTCCTCAAGGAAGCCGGCCTCCTTCATGACATCGGGAAGCTACGGATCTCGTGGTCCCTTCTGAACAAGATCGCGCCCCTCACTCCGAAGGAAATGGACATCCTGCGGGAACACGCCCGCCACGGCGGGGACCTCCTTCGGGAGATCGGCATGCTCGACGTGGCGGAGGTGGTGGAGCAGCACCACGAGGCGATGGACGGATCGGGCTATCCGAAGGGCCGGCCGCCCTCCGAGATGGCCGCCATCATCGCCGTCTGCGACGCCTATGAGGCGTCGGTGACACCCAACCGCCGGTACAAAAAACCCAAGTCCAAAGTTACGGCGGTGGCGGAACTGGTCAGCGGCGCCGGGAGAATCTATCATCGGGACGTAGTCGAGGCGTTGATCCAAGTTGTGCAGGCGGATTCCCGATGAGCGAGCGAATGGCATCCGCATGGAAGGACTTCGCCCAGGCCTCCCAGGGGCCGCCGGGCGTTCGACGCCTCTACTTCCTGTACGGATGGGCCGCTTTGATTCTCTCGGGGACCCTGGTACTCCGAGAGGCGTCCGCACTCCCGTGGGGCCCCCTCCTCCTCCTGGGCGCCCTTGCCGGAGGCGCCAGTACGCTGGGCCTGCGCGTCTTCGAAAACTACACCCTCTCTCTCGAACTGTCGATCTACCTGTACGCCCTGCTCTGTTACGGTTTCCCGACGGCGCTCCTGTGCATCCTCTCCGCCTCGTGCATCCTCATCGCGTACTCCATGGCCTCGTCCGAGGAACCCAAGCGACTGGACGTGGCCTTCCGAAAGTGGACGAACACCTTTGTGCTCGGACTTTCCCTCTGGGGCGCCGGGATCGCCATGGGGGTCTTCGTCGGGGCGGCGGGTTTTTTTGCGGCCCCATGGCGGGACCAGATGCTTGGGCTGTGCGCCTTCTGGCTGGTCTTCACGCTTCTCAACAACCTCCTCTTCCTTCCCATGGACCTCGCCCGAGCGGGGCTCCGAAGTCTCCGGCAACTACCCCGCGAAGCGTCTTTGGACGGGGCGATTCACGCGATCTCGGTCCTCTCGGGCGCCGGGTTCGCGCTTCTCTCCCAGGCCGACGCCTCGAAGGTCGTCCTCCTTCTGCTCCCTGTGCTCGTCGTCCTCGTCATAGTTCTCAATCGGCTCTCGGTTCAGACCAAGAACCTGCTCACCCAGTTCGATCTCGTTCGTAGGCTCAACACGTACACGGCCGACCTCCATACGACACTGGATCTCCCCCAGGTGATGGACGTGGTCAAGCGCGTGTGTTCGGAACTTTTCGGGGCGGACACGTTTTTTCTGGCGCTTCTGGACGAGCGGAGCGGACGCGTACAGTTTGCACGCGTCGTGGATCACGGGAACGAGCTGTCCCTCGGGGACGCGGAACTCGACAGGGGGCTGACCGGCCGTGTCATCCAGACCGGAGAACCCCTTTTCATCGACGACCTGCTCGGCGAGAAGCAGTGGATGCGCATCACCCACCGGGAGGGATCCCAGGCCCACCGAATCCGCTCCGTGTTCATGGCGCCCCTCCTGGACAACGCCCGATGCATCGGCGTCTTCTCCGTCCAGCGGGACGCTCCCCGCATTTACAGGCCATTTCATAGGGAACTCTTCCTGGCCTTCGTCCAGCAATTGTCCGCCGCCGTCGTGGGCGCCAGGCTCTACAAGAGGGCCACACAGGACGGACTGACGCGCCTCTTCAACAAGAGCTTCTTCGAGGAGAGCCTCGCCACGTGCCTGGCGAGGCGCGAGGCCTTCGGACTCCTCTTTCTGGACTGCGACGACTTCAAGTCCGTCAACGACCGCCACGGCCACCTTACGGGGGACCGATACCTCCAGGTGCTGGGCACGTGCATCCAGCACCAGTGCCGTGTCGGAGACATCCCGTGCCGCTACGGCGGGGACGAATTCGCCATCCTGCTCAAGGGTGCGGACCGCGCCGTGACCCGCGCCGTCGCGGAGCGGATCATGGAGGCCGTGGACCGGCTCGTTCTCTTCGAGTCGGGCAGCCAGATCCGGACTTCCATCAGCATCGGCGCCCTCTGGTCCTCCGGAGAGACCGAGGGCGTCCACGTGGAGGACGTGATCCGCAAGATAGACGCGTGCCTGTACAGGGCCAAGATCCACCGGCATACCGTCGAGGACACGGCCCTCTGAGCCGTCCGGCTTCCGGGAGGGCCCTCACGGCGCCTCTTGGCCCTCGGCGTGCTCCGCGTAAAAGGCTCCCCGCGCTCGGTAGGCTTCCATGGTGGAGGACACGGCCTCCAGCCCCTTTCGCTCCAGCCACGCCGCCACCGTCGCTAACAGGAGCTTGACTCCGGGGGAGCGCAGGGTCGAACACGCCGTATCCAGCTTCAGGATCCACCCGTCCTCTGCGACGGCCAGAAGGACGCCCACGGTCTGGTTCAACCGCCCTTCGGCCACCACGTACCGAAGAAGAAGACTCCTCTCGGCGCCTCCCAGAAAAGCCTCCAGGAACTTGACGTGGAGGTCCTCCTCGGGGACGGAGAAGCGTAACGCGGGCGGGCTCTTCCATACCTCCGGCAGTGGGATTTCTCCTCGGAGCTTCGCGTGGGGCATCGTTCACCTTCTCTCGTAGACCAAGTAGTGCAGCCGACGCCCCTCGCGGATCCACTTCTCCTCGTATCGGGTTTTAAGCGGGTTGGGCGAGGAATCCATCCAGCGGAGTCCCGGATGGGTCGAGGAAAGGAGGGGAAGCTTGGCCAACTCCTCGATGGCCTGCTTTGCATACGCGCCGTCGTCCGTGGCCAGGTGGAGCCGGCCCCCCGGCCGGAGCTTCCGGGCCGCGAGACCGAGAAACTCCTCCGTAAACAGCCGCCTCGAAGCGTGGCGGGCTTTGGGCCACGGATCGGAGAAGTTGAGCGTCACGCTCTCGAGGCTCCCGTCGGCGAAGCAGACCTCCACCACCACGTAGGCGTCGCCCACGGCGGATAAGACGTTTGTCAGGCCGAGACGGAGGACGTTCTTTACGAGGCTCCTGTGGCCCTCGGCGAAGCGCTCCACCCCGACGAATCGGCCTTCCGAATGCCGTCTCGCCATGCCGAGCAGGCACTCCCCTCCCCCGAAACCCACTTCCAGGTGCATGGGCCCCCCGGGAAGGATCTCCTCCCAGGCGACGGGATGAGCCCCCTCCTTCCACCAGTCCCCCAGGAGAAGGCGGGCCGGCTCGATGCGCTCCCACAGGGGGCTTGGAATCCTCCAAAGGTCGCTGGATCGGCGCGTGATTTTCCCGCTCAAGGACACTCCTCGCCCAGGGCGGAAGGCAACCCGGAAACATACCCGCGTTGGAAGGCGGGGAGCGCGCCGGTTCCGGCCGCACCTCCCTGGCGCCCCGCCGCGGCCCCTCTATCCGGGCCGATGCGTCGCCGGCTCAGGGCCGGCCCACGGAGACGTAAGTAAACCCGGCTTCGCGGATCTCCTTGGGATCGTAAAGGTTGCGCAGGTCCACAACAAGGGCCGTTTTGAGGCTCTCCCGCATGCGCTGGAGGTCGAGCTTCTTGAATTCGTTCCACTCGGTGGCGACGACAACACCGTCCGCGCCGGCGGCGGCATCATACGGGTCCTTGGCGAAGCCCAAAGCCGGCAGCACAGCGGCGGCGTTTTCGGCGGCCGCGGGATCAAAGGCCTGAACGACGGCCCCGGCCTCGAGCAGGGCCGCGGCGATCTTCATGGCGGGAGATTCGCGTATGTCGTCGGTGTCGCTCTTGAAGGCGAGCCCGAGAAGGGCCACGCGGGCGCCCTGGATGCTTCCAAAGGCCTTCTGGATCTTGTTCAAGGCCCTTTGGATCTGGTCCTCGTTGGCCGCCACGGCGGCCTCCACCACCCGCAATCCAACTTTTCTCGAGCGGGCCACGTCCAGAAGCGCCCTGGTGTCTTTCGGGAAGCAGGAGCCTCCGTAACCAGGTCCAGGAAGGAGAAAGCGCGGACCGATGCGGGAGTCCATCCCCATGCCCCGCGCCACGTCCATCACGTCCGCCCCCACCTCCTCGCAGAGTCTCGAGATCTCGTTGATGAAGGAGATCTTCACCGCGAGAAATGCGTTGCTTGCGTACTTGATGAGCTCGGCGGTCACCCGGCTCGCGGCGAGCATCTGGATGCTCTGGTCGGTCTGGGGCTTGTACATTCGCCGCATGATTTCGAGCGCCTTGGGATCGTCGCATCCCACGACGATGCGCTCGGGCTTCATGAAATCGGCCACCGCCGAACCCTCCCGCAGGAACTCGGGATTTGAAACCACAGCGAAGGTTTCCCTCGGGTGGCGCTCCGCCATCAGGGCCTCGATTTTCGCCCCTGTGCCCACGGGAACGGTGCTCTTGGTGACGATCACCTGATAGCGCTGGTGGCGCTCCGAAATCGTCTGGACGGCCCCGAAGACGTACCGCATGTCGGCGCTTCCGTCCGGCAGAGGCGGCGTGCCCACGGCGAGGAAGACAACCTCCGCGTCGGGAATCGCGGAGGCAACGTCCGCCGTGAAGCGGAGCCGGCCCGCTTGGACGTTCCGAGAAACGACCTCCTCCAGACCCGGCTCGTAGATGGGGATGACGCCCTGGCGCAGCTTCTCGATCTTCCCGGCGTCCAAATCGGCGCAGGTCACTTCCAATCCGAAATGGGCCAGGCAGGCGCCCGTCACGAGCCCTACGTAGCCCGTACCGATGACCGTCACTTTCATGGCAATGGCTCCTCGCGGTACCAGCGGATGAAGCGGCGGAGCCCCTCCTCGATGGAGACTTCCGCTCTGAAGTCCAAGAGCCGCTGGGCCTTGGACGTGTCCGCGAAGGTGCGAACCACGTCTCCCGGCGGCAGGGGTTTCTCCACGACGCGGGCCCTTTCTCCCGTGACCTCCTCGATGAGCTCGATCAAGTGTGCCAGGGAGGTGGTCTGGGCGCCCCCGATGTTGATGATCTCGTAGCCTTCCACGCGTTCCACCGCGCGCACCACCCCCGCGACGATGTCGTCCACGTAAGTATAGTCCCTCTCCGTGGAGCCGTCTCCGTAACGCTCGATGGCCTCTCCGCGGGTGACGGCCTTCACGAACGTGTGGATGGCCATGTCGGGCCGCTGTCGGGGCCCGTATACCGTGAAAAACCTCAAGACGAAGGCGTGAAGGCCATGAAGGTGGTGATAGGTGTAGGCGAGAACCTCACAGGCCTTCTTGGAGGCGGAGTAGGGTGAGATGGGCCAGTCCGCTCGGTTGTCCTCCCGAAAGGGCACCGGGCTGACGTTGCCGTACACGCTCGACGTGGAGGCGAAGACGAGGCGATCCAGCCCCGTTTCCCGCATGGCCTCGAGAACGTTGCCCGTGGCCAGGAGGTTGTTCTCGAGGTAGGCCTGTGGCTCGAGGATCGAGCGCCGCACCCCTCCCCTTCCGGCGAGGTGGACCACCCGGTCCCACCCCTGAGCCATGAGGGCCCGGACGGCGGGGGCGTCCCTCAGGTCCATTTCCACGAAGTGGAAGTCGGGCCGGAGGAGGCTCTCCCTCAGGTTCCTCTCCTTGATGGTCCGGTCGTAGTAGGGGTCGAAATTGTCCACACCCGTGACCGTATGGCCCACCTCGAGAAGGGCCTCGCAGAGGTGGGAGCCGATGAAGCCGGCAGCGCCCGTGACCAAGACGTTCATGGCCTGGTCTCTCCGGCCTTCTTTTTCTGGAGGTCTTTGACGCCCTTCTCCCCGGTCTTCCTCAGGTACCAGCTGACGAGTGTGCTCCTCTTCATTCCTTCGGCGAGGACGACCATGGAATCGTAGACCTGTCGGTCGTTGATGAGCGCCCCCAGGGTGCCCTCCCCCCGGTCCACCTTCTTGAGGATGGAATCCACCGACCGGCTGATGGAGAGGAGGTTTTCGGCCAGCTCCTTCCCGTAGGCCTCGTCCAGAAGGATCTTGTTCCCCACGGTCCCTGGCTTTTCCACGGCGGCGGCGATGCGGGCCAGGGTGGACGACGCGGCGGCGAGGTCCGCCACCATCCTCTCGCCATCTCCGTCCTTGGAAAGGAGCGCACCGGCCGCGCCCTCACCCTCCTGGACGCTTTTCAGGATCTCGTTGGTCCTGCACGCCGCTTGCGCCATATCCTCGGAAACCTGCTTTCCGTAAGCCTTGTCGGCGAGGATCTTCCCGGCGAGGTTCTGGCCCCGGGCCAGGTCACCCGTCACCTTGTCCAGGTTCCGGCTCATGTCCATGAGGTTCCGGAGCAGTTCCCCCCCCACCTCCCTGTCGTTCAGGAGCCGGGGAAGGGCTCCCTCCCCCTTCACCAGTAGTCCCACGAGTTGGTTGACGCTCTTGGACAATTCCAGGGTGTTTTCCATCAGGTCCTGGGCGTCCCGGCCCAGCGCCGCCAGGTTGATCTGGCGGTTCGCGGCGATTAGCTGGCCCGGAAGGATGATGGGCTCGTTCTCGTTGTGGGAGGGGGTTTCCAGCGCCAGGTATTTGTCGCCCAAGAGGCCGAGGGTCTTGATGGAGGCCCGTGTGCCGGTGCGTATCCTGGGCGTGAGGGCCGCCGTCACTTTGTACCGGACCTCCACCTGTTGGACGTCCGGGTCGGCGGTAAGGCTGATCCCCGTGATAAAACCCACCTCGACGCCCTGGTACCAGACGCCGTTCCCCTCCTTCAGGCCCGCCGCGTCCGGGAAGAGGCTGTAGTACTCCACCTTCCGCTCGAACAGCCTGTTCTTGCTCGTGATCCCCACGATGCCCACGGCCGCCACCAGCAGGCCGAGGGCCACCAGGAGGCCGATTCGGACGGCGCGCCACTCAGGTTTCGGATTCATCGGGGCTCCTCCCCTCGATAAAGCCCGTTAGGACGGGGTGTCCGAAGGACTTCGCGTCCTCGGGACGGCCCACGTAGGCCATGACGCCCTCGTGGAGGAAGGCCACGCGGTCGGCTACCTTGAACATGCTCGCAATGTCGTGGGTAACGACCACGGATGTAACCCCGAGAACCTCCTGCATCCTTCGGATCAGCCGGTTGATGGTATCGGCGGTGACGGGGTCTAATCCAGACGTCGGCTCGTCGTAAAGGATGCAGGCGGGCTCCGTGACGATGGAGCGGGCCAGCGCGACCCGCTTCCGCATGCCTCCGGAAAGGTCCGAGGGGAACACCTCCGCCCAGCGCGAAAGCCCGACGAGACCTAGCTTTTCCAAGACCCGCCGGCGGACCTCGTTCTCATCGTGGATCCGGGCTTCCCTTAGAGGGAACGCGACGTTGTCGTACACGTTCATGGAATCGAACAGCGCCCCCCACTGGAACATGTAGGACACCTTCCGGCGGACGTTCATCCACTCGGGCTCCGTGAGGTCCGTGACGTCCTCCCCCTCCACGAACACGCGGCCCGCGTCTGCGGTGAGGAGCCCGATGGCGATCTTCAGCAGGACCGACTTCCCGGTTCCAGACCCTCCCAGGATCACCATGGATTCCCCTCTTCCCACGGCGAGGTCGAGGCCGCGGAGAACCCGGTTGTCTCCGAAGGCCTTTTCCACGCCCTTGAACTCCAGGAAGGGTTCCATCTCAGAGCGCCAGAAAGAGCTTGGTCAGGAAGAAGTTGGATATCAGAATCACGATGGAGGACAGGACCACCGTAAAGGTCGTCGCCCGTCCGACCCCGTCCGCGCCGCCGCCCGCGTTCATGCCGTTGTAACAGCCGATGAGGGTGATGGCGAAGGCGAAGAAGAACGTCTTCCCCAGACCTGAAAACACGTCCGTGAGTTTGAGCATTCGGAAGGCGTGGGAGAAGTAGAATCGCCCGGAGATCTGCAGTTCGAAGGTCGAGATGATGTACCCCCCGAGGATTCCGAGCGCGTCCGCCAGCAGCACGAGCAGGGGAAGGAAGAACAGGACTGCCACGAGCCGCGGAACCACGAGCTTGCGCACGGGATTCGCCCCCATGGCCCTCAGGGCGTCGATCTGCTCGGTCACCTTCATGGCGCCGATTTCCGCCGTAATCCCTGCGCCCACGCGCCCCCCCACCATGAGGGAAATGATGACGGGCGCCAGCTCCCGGGTCATGGAGATGGCGACGACCTCGCCGACATAGAGCTTCGCGCCGAAGGCGTCGAGGGCGTAGGCGGTCTGGATCGCCAGGACCATTCCCATGAACGTGGCCGTGATGAGGACGATGGAGAAGGACTGAACCCCAAGGACGTCCATCTGATAGACGATCTGTGCGCCCTCCCACCGCTGCGTGGCGATGGAGCGCGCCGTGTCCTTTGCGAGCTTGGAGAGGCCCCCGACGTACTCGAGCCCCTTCCAAAGCCTCCATTCCTGCCAGTCCCGCCCAAGCCTCATGGAAACAAGGATAGCCTTTGAAATCAAACGCCGTCAAGGCTAACCGACCCCGGGGTTCATTGGCCGCCCTGGCGGGTGTACACTTCCCTAGGGAGGGTGGAACGCTTCATGGCCGAACCGCGCTTCTTTCCTCCGCCACCCCCCGAGACCCTGCTGGAGATCCTCGACCTGTTGGGAATAGGATTCTACCGCAGCGACCTCGAGGGGCGGATCCACTGCATCAACTCCTGTGGCGCCGCCTGCTTCGGGCTCACGCCGGAGGCCATCCAGACCGGGTTCCGGACCCGGGACTTCGATTCCGTGAACTACGACCCTGAACTCATCCGACGCCAGGTGGAGTCCGAGGGCTTCGCCTCCTTTTCCACCACCGCCCGCAGGGGCGACGGGGCGGAATTCGTGATCCAGTCGAGCATCCGCCGCCTGGACGATGCCGATGGACGATTCGCCGGCTACGAGGGGGTCTTCCGCGACGTGACCGAGGACGCCCGCCTGTGCCGCGACCAGGTCAGGCTGCTCGAGGAGGTCCGGGAGGCCAACGAGCGCCTCCTTAAGATGTCCCTCCTCCAGGACCGCCTCCTCTCCTCCCTGGCCCACGATCTCGTGACCCCCCCCGTGGTCATGCAGGGTTTCTCGGAACTTCTATTAAAGGGCCGCTACGGGCCCCTGACCCCCGAACAGGAGAAGCCCCTCCGAACGATCCAGCGAAACCTCGGCCTCCTTTCGGAAATGGTGGAGCACCTCCTTACCTTTACGCGCCTCATCCGAACCCTCCAGCAGAAGCCGCGGGAGGCCCTTTCCCTTGCCGCGGCCTGGACCGAGGCGCTCTCCGATACGGGCCGCGTTCCGGGCGGGGCGGGCAAACGGTTCACTCGAAGGGGACCGGAGGCGGACGGCCCCTTCGTGGCCGTGCCCGGCCCGGCTCTGACCTACCTTCTCGACAACCTCTCGGAGAACGTCCTGGATCTCGCCTCCCCGGAGGTTCCGATCGTTTGGAGCGCCTCCAACACCGGAGTCCGCGCGGTCCTTCGCCTCACCCTCGCATCGCTTCAGGAGGACGCACCGCCGGTCTCCAAGGTCCTCGACCGCTTCTACCCGGAACCCGGCGCCCTATGCCAGCCCCGGCTCGCGCAGCGGGGTCTGGGCCTCGCGGCGGCCCGCTACGTGGCCGCCGCATTGGGCGGAGATCTGACCGCCGAGGCGGGGGGGGAAGGAGCCCTGACCCTCACACTGACTCTGCCCGAGGGCTGAGGGGCCCGCTTCAGGCGTTCAGGACCACCCGGATGGGGTGGAAGGGACCCTCCTGAAAGAGGCGGACCACGCGCTGCTTCGCCAGCTCCAGGATGGCCAGGAAGGTGACCACGACGTGGGCACGCGTCATCCCCTCGTCGAAGAGTTCGACGAAAAGCAGGGAGCCGTGGGCCTCCAAGCGCTCCAGGACCTCGTTGATGCGGCTGGCCAAGCTGATCTCCGGAACGAAGACGATCCTCTCCCTCCGGTCCGCCACGCGCTTGAGCACCGACTGCAGCGCCTCCACCAGGTCGTAGAGGTCCACCTCCAGCCCGGTCTCGCTCCCGTCGCCCGCGTCGCCCAGCCCCGCGGCCCGGACGTACTGGGCGGTGGAGACCTCCTCCCGCTCCGTGAGAAGGCGGGCCACCTCTTTGAAGCGCTGGTATTCGAGGAGCTGTTCTACGAGGGGCAGCCTGGGGTCCTCGGCCGGATCGCCTCCCTCCTCCTTGGGTGCGGGAAGCAGCATCCGGCTCTTGACGTGGATGAGGGTGGCCGCCATGAGGATGAAGTCGGCGGCCACGTCGAGGTCCAGATCCCTCATGGCGCCCAGATAGGCTTCGTACTGCGCCGTGATCTCCACGATGGGGATGTCGTAGATGTCGATCTCGTCTTTCTGGATGAGGTAGAGGAGCAGGTCCAGGGGCCCTTCGAAGACCGGGAGGTGAAAGCGGGGCGCCTTTTCGGAATCCGCTGGCGGTACCTGGTCCTGAGCCGCCAGCGGAACCTGGATGGGGGTGTCCACATCGTCCTCCCGCGAGAGTGTACACCCTGTCGGACCTCCGGCAAACCGCAGGTGCTATCATGGCTCGGGCGCACGACGATGGCGGACCTCTCGGCCTTCCTCCCTTGGAGTTTCAAGGGCCTCGCCGCGGGGCTCCCTCGCGGCGGGCCCCGATGCCGCATCCCGCCCGAAGCCACACGCATCCTGTGCTCGGATGGCCACCCCCCTTCGAAACGCACAGAATCGCAGCAGGTGCTTTTTCCTTGATCCTCTCCATCGCCTTGCTTCACCCCGTGCGCCCCGCCTACAATCCCCGTGGAGGTGAGAATGGACGCTCAGGTCAAGGAGGTACAGAAAAGGGTCGACAGCGAGGCGCCCACCGTGGCGCGCCTCATCGGCGAGGTCCGGACGGTCATCGTGGGCCAGCAGGCCCTTCTGGATCGCCTCGTGATCGCCCTTCTGGCCCGGGGCCACGTGCTCGTGGAGGGGGTTCCCGGCCTCGCCAAGACCCTCGCCGTCAAGAGCCTTGCCGGCGCCGTGTCCGCCTCCTTCCAGCGCGTTCAATTCACGCCCGACCTCCTTCCCGCCGACCTCGTCGGCACCCTCGTTTACAATCCGAAGGAGGGCGTCTTTGAGCCCAAGAAGGGGCCGATTTTCACGCAGATTCTCCTGGCCGATGAGATCAACCGCGCCCCCGCCAAGGTGCAGTCGGCCCTGCTCGAGTGCATGCAGGAAAGACAGGTCACACTCGGCGGGACGACCCACGTCCTCCCCGAACCGTTCTTCGTCATGGCCACCCAGAATCCCATCGAGCAGGAGGGGACCTACCCCCTTCCCGAAGCCCAGGTGGACCGTTTCCTCATGAAGGTGGTCCTCACCTACCCCACACCCGAGGAGGAGAGGCAGATCATCGACCGCATGGCCACCGCCGAGCCTCCCGCCGTCAAGCCCGTCCTTTCCGTGGAAGACATCCTCCGCGCCCGGCAGGTGGCGGATTCTCTGTACGTGGACGGGCGCATCAAGGACTACGTGGTGCGCCTCGTCCAGGCCACCCGGAATCCCGGGCGATTCCGCATCTCCGCCGAGGGGTACGTCCGGTACGGTGCGTCGCCGAGGGCGGCGCTTTTCCTGACCCTCGCCGCCAAGGCCCACGCCTTCCTGAGGGGCAGGGCCTACGTGACGCCGGAGGATGTCAAGGCCGTCGGGCTGGACGTCCTGAGGCACCGGCTCATCCTCACCTACGAGGCCGAGGCCGAGTCCGTCACGCCGGAGAGCCTCCTGTCCCGCATTTTCGAGGGCGTGGAGGTGCCATGAGGGCGCCCTGCGGTCTCTTGCCATGCTAGACATCCAGGAGATTCTCAAAAAGGTCCGCCTCATCGAGATCCGGACGCGAAAGGCGGTCAACGAGGTCCTGGCGGGCGAGTACCACTCCCTGTTCAAGGGCCAGGGAGTTGAGTTCAGGGATGTGCGCCTCTACCAACCCGGCGACGATTTCCGCACCATCGATTGGAACGTCACCTCGCGCACCGGCGAGCTCCACGTGAAGGAGTTCCACGAAGAGCGCCAGCGGACCCTGGTGTTCGCGGTGGACGTGAGCCCGAGCCTCCGCTTCGGTACGGCGGGTCGGCTCAAGAGCGAAGTCCTGGCCGAGGTGTGCGCCCTGCTTGCCTTTTCGGCCATCCGGAGCCAGGACCGGGTGGGGCTCCTCCTTTTTTCGGACCGGGTGGAACTCTTTCTCCCCCCCCGAAAAGGCGTCGAGCACGTGCTTCGCATCGTCCGCGAAATCATGTACTTCGATCCCGTCGGACGGGGCACCGACTTTGGGGAAGCCCTCTCCGCCCTGAACCGCCTCCTGCCCCGACGGGCCACCGTTTTTCTATGTTCGGATTTCCTTGGCCCTCTGGGCAGGGGCCTTCCCGTCATGGCGCGGCGCCACGACCTCATCGCACTCTGCGTGGAGGACCCGGCCGAGATCCAATTGCCCGCTTCGGGGTGGATGGAATGGGCGGACCCCGAATCCGGACGCCACGGGTGGGTCCGAACGGACTCCCCCTCGCTTCGCAAGCGCTTCCACGCCGCTCGCCTCCGACAGCGGCACCAGCTCGCGGAGGCCTTTTTCCGAGCCGGGGTGGACGCCGTCACCTTCAGCACGGCCTCCGACGTCGTCCCGCCCCTCGTCGCCCTCCTGAGGCAGAGGGCGAGGAGGCGCGCGGCGTGAAGAGGCTCATCGGCCCTCCGGCACTCCTTCTTTCTCTCTCGCTTATTGCTCTGGAGGCCTCCTCCACGGCTCCCGTCCTGACGGCTCCGTCCGTTCGAGGCCGGTGGATTTTACAGGGTCCTGCGCATCTGGGCGACCCCGTGGTGCTGGAGTCGTCTCTTCCCGTGTCCTCGCCGGAGTTCTTTCTCGAGGGCGACCTCGTCCCCGGAGCCGACTGGGGACCTGGGCGGGTAGTCTCTCTCGCCAAGACACCGCCCCCTTCGTTCCCGGGAGACCTTCGGCTCGCCGTGACGGTGCAGGTCTTTTCCACCGGGAAGGTGGATTTTCCGGCCGCCCGAATCACGGTCCGAGATCGCTCGGGACTCCACGACCTCGTCCTCTCTCCTCCTCCGCTTCTCCTGGAGCCTCTCCTGCCCTCCGGCGATGCCCCGCGCCCGCCCCAAGCCGGGCCCCTCTCCCTGCCCCGAGGCATTCCGTGGATGTGGATCTTTCTGGCCGCAGCGGGCCTCGCGCTGGGAATCGCGGCTCTCGCGGCGGGCTTGAAGAAGGCGAGGGCCCGCGCGGCGTTCCCTCCGCCGAAGCCGACGCTGCGCGAAACGGATCCCCCGCTCTGGGCGCGCAGGGAGGTGGAGCGGATCTTCGCGACCCGCCTTGACCCCGGCGCCCGGTACGAAGCCCTCTCGATGGTGCTCCGAACGCTTCTGGAGTGGCGCTTTGAACGGCCCTTCCTCGAATGGACCGGCCACGAGGTTCGGAGTGGGTTCGCCGCCCTCCCAGAGCTCCCCACGGAGGCGGGACGGGCCTACGCCGCCGTTCTCGAGCTCTGCGACCAGGTCCTCTTTGCGCGCCACTTTCCCGATGCCGCCGAGGAGGACGCCGCGAGAAGGACGGCCCTCCAGGCGCTGGCTCAGACTCCTCCGAAGTCCCCCGCGGGAAAGCGGGAGGCCGCATGAGCCACTTCGTTTTCCGCGATCCCGCATGGCTTTGGGCCCTCCTCCTCATTCCACCACTGGTGGCCTATCGCGCCTACCTCCTCCACCGGTTTCGCAGGGCCCTCCCCTTTCCGCCGGCCCTCCAGATCGAGGCTCTGGCGGGAAGGGGAAGGGCGTTTCCTTGGATCTCCACCGGCCTGCTCCTGGCGGGCTTCGCCTTCCTGGCGCTGACGCTCTCCAGGCCCTCCTTGAAGTCCAGCCGCACGACGGTGTCCACGGAGGGGGTCGCCATCCTCCTCTGCATCGATGTGTCGGGGAGCATGATCGCGGAGGACTTCCAGCCCAACAACCGCATCGACGTGGCGCGGACGGTGGTGGCGGACTTCGTCCGGCGGCGGAGCGAAGATCGAATGGGGCTCGTCACCTTTGCCGCCATGCCCTTCCTCCGGTGCCCTCTCACCCTCGACCACAGGACCCTCCTTGCGCTCGTTCAGGACCTGCGCGCGGTTACCCGTACCGAGATCGACGGGACGGCCATTGGGGACGCCCTCGTGGCTTCGGGGAAGAGGCTGCTGGGCGCCCCAGAGAAGAGCCGCGTCGTGATTCTCCTGACCGATGGCGAGAACAACCGGGGGCAGTTCGACCCCCTCCAGGCGGCTCAGATGCTCGCCTCCCACCGCATCCGGGTATACGCCGTGGGCATCGGGAGTTCGGGAGTCGTCCCCTATCCCGTGATCGGCGAGAGCGGGAAAAAGTCCTACCAGTACGTCCGGATCGGGTTCAACGAGGAGGTGTTGAAGGCCTTGGCCAAATCCACCGATGGCGTTTATTTCAACGCGTCGGACGGACGGGCGTTGGAGAAGGTCTTCGAGGCCATCGACCGGCTCGAGCGGACCAAGACCCAATCCTCCGGGTACGTCGCCTACGAAGACCTCTTCCTCTACCCCGCGGGAGCCGCCCTGCTCAGCCTCGCGGCCTACGCCCTCTGGGAGATGACCTTGGGGAGGTGCCTGCCGTGACGCCCTTCGCCCATCCTGCGGGAGCGGTCCTCCTGGCCGCCTTCCCCCTCCTTCTCTTGGGGGCGGCCCTTTCGCGGTGGAGGCGGGCCTCCCGCGCCGCCCCGTGGGGGGGTGCGGCCAACCTCCGCCGGCTCTCCCTGCTGCCCCCCGGCGAATGGGATACGGTCCGGGGCTCGGCGGTCTGGCTGGCCATCGGCCTCACCTTCCTCACCTTCGCCCGTCCCCAATGGGGCGAAGTGGCGGAAAACGTCCGGAAGGTCGGCCTCGACGTGGTGATCGCGTTCGACGTCAGCCGGAGCATGGCCGTGTCGGACGTGGCGCCGAGCCGGCTCGAACGGGCCCGCATGGAGATCCGCTCTTTTCTCTCATCGAACGAAGGGGACCGGATGGGCCTCGTGGCCTTCGGAGGGGTACCCCTCGCCCTCTCCCCCATCACGGAGGACACGGCCGCCGTAGCGCTTCTTCTCGACATCGCGGATACACAGCTCATCCCTCCCCAGGGAACCGACGTGGGACGTGCCCTTCTGGCCGCCCAGAAGCTCTTTCCGGCCCAGCGGGACCGCGACGCGGTGGTTCTCCTTCTATCGGACGGCGAGGACATGGGCGCAGACGCGGCCGACGCGGCTCGGAGTCTGGCGCGGAGCGGTATCCGACTTTTCTGCATCGGCGTGGGAACTCCTTCAGGAGGTCCTGTACCGGGGCCTCGCGGGGAGCCCTTGACGGACCCGACCACGGGCCGGGCCGCGCTGTCCCGTTTGGACGAAGCGGAGCTCCGCCAGATGGCGGCGCTGGCCGATGGACGCTATTGGTCCCTCGGAAGCGGAGGAAGCGCGGTTCCTTCTCTCCTGGAGGAACTCGGCCGCCTCAAGCGCCGGGAGTACGCCTCCAAGAGCCGGGCCACCCGCCAGGAGCAGTTCCGCTGGTTCGCCGCGCCTGCCCTTCTCTTCCTTTTGGCGGCCCTCCTCCTGCCTGGGAGAAGGCGCCTTCCGCGGGAGGGCGCCTCGCCGCCGATGAGGTCGCGCGCACCCCTCGCCCCGGGCGCGGGTCTGGTCCTCGGGGCGGCCCTTCTGGCCAGCGCCGGACAGGTTTGGGCCCGGTCGCCCAGGTCCAGCGCGGCCGAGGCCCTGGCCGCCTACCGGGCGGGCTCTCCAGATCAGGCACTCGTGCTCTATCGCCAGGCTCTTTCCGCCTCCGACGACCCGGCGGAGAAAGCGCGGCTCAACTTCAACGTTGGAAGCTGCCTCCTGGCCAAGAAGGACCCCCAGCGGGCCGCGGACGCCCTGACCCTGGCCCTCGTGACAGACGAGCCGGAGGTGAAGATCCCCACACTCTACAATCTGGCCCTCGCCCTGTATGATTCGGGCTCTCCTGACCGCGCCCTCGCCTCCCTGCGCGGCCTACTGACCCTCGAGCCGGGCCACCAGGCGGCCAAGCTTCTCTACGAATGGATCCTGAGGAACCGCCCCGAGGAGCCCCCCCCGCCCGACGAGCCTCCCGAACCTCCCCCCCCCCACGCCAAGCCTCCGGACCTGCTTGAGCAGCTCCCCATGCCGCCTCCGAAGGACATGCAGGACCAGATGCGTCCGCCCGAAAACCTACCCCCGGGCATGAAACCCTGGTAAGGAAGCGCGCTGCGGGGTGTGTAACCCATGACCATTCAATACGATAGCGAGGGGAGAGGAGTCACGGCTTGACTTCTTCGCTCTCACGGCATACACTCATGCTGTGAGGTGATGAGATGCTGTCACAGACTTCCCGGTACGCCCTGCGCATCCTCGGCCATCTGGCCTCGCGTCGAGGGGATTGGGTGCAAGGCGTGCAGATCGCGCAGGATACGGGGATTCCGGCCAACTACCTTTCAAAAATCCTCAACCAGCTGAGAAAGCGCGGCTTCGTGCTGTCGCAAAAGGGATGGGGAGGCGGATTCCGCCTCGCTCCCGGCGCGGAGCGGCAGCCCATCTTGCAGGTCCTCGAAGTCTTTGACGGGCCCCGCGCCGAAGGTCAGTGCCTTTTCGGCCTGGCCCGATGCGACAAGGACAACCCGTGTCCCCTGCACGCCTACTGGGAGAGCATCCAAGCCACCTATACGAAGATGATGGAGGCCATCACCATCGCGGATCTCCACAGTCCGTCATCGGCCCCGCGAGGCGGACCTTCCGGTCCGAAGGGTTGATTACGATGCGGCCTACTGACCCTGCTTTTCTTGCCCCTATCTGCGCATTCGCGCATCCATTGGTCCTGTTACAGGTCTTAGGAGGCTTCTCATGCATGCCGCCATCGCCATACTGATGGACGAACACCGAATCATCGAGCGCGTCCTCGGTTCCCTTGAGACGTGTGCCCTGGCCATCGAGTCCGGACCGGTCCCAGATCGCGAAATTCTTCGCGCCTACGGGGACTTCTTCCGCCTCTTCGCGGACCGTTGCCACCACGGCAAGGAGGAAGACCGTCTCTTTGCCAAGATGGCGCAACGCGGGTTCCCAACGGAATACGGACCCATCGCGGTGATGCTTGCCGAGCACGTGGAGGGTCGCGCCTGCGTCGCAACGCTCGTTCGCTCGGGCGAGGGTGTGGGGCCGCTGAGCGAACCGCAGAGGATCGAGGTCGTGGAGGCCGCGCGGCGGTATGTTCCCCTCCTCCGGGCCCACATCCTCAAGGAGGACAACATCCTCTACCCCATGGCCCTCCAGGCACTCACCCCCGCCGAGCAAGACGAACTCGCCGAATCTTACGAAGCCTTCGAGCGTGACGCCATGGGAGAAGGCGAGCACGAGCGTCTCCACGCGCTGGCGGAGCGCCTTTGCGCGTCCTATCCCCCCGATCCGACCCGCGTCTCGGAGACCTCTTCCTGCTTCGGCTGTTCGAGCCACGCCTGAGGCCCGCGGGGTTGAAATCGCACAAGAAATGGCCAACACTTCCGTCAAGCCATACAGTTGGGAGGTGACCATGTCCGGACCCGAAACCCAGGCGCGGCTGTCCCCGTGGTGGCGAAGATCCGCCCTCGGCGTCATGATCTTCGGCTTCTCGA
The DNA here is from genome assembly GCA_964589625.1 of uncultured Thermoanaerobaculia bacterium. Classification (GTDB taxonomy): domain Bacteria; phylum Acidobacteriota; class UBA4820; order UBA4820; family DSQY01; genus JBFLVU01. The sequence continues at coordinate 66,608 of CAZPSH010000001.1, read as the reverse complement.
TCCTCATCTTCCTGACCTTTCAAACCTATCGGAAGGCTCCCCCCATCCCCTCCCAGGTGGTGGACGAAGGGGGCGCGGTCCTGTACACCGCCGAAGACGTGGGAAGGGGCCAGGAGGTCTTTTTCAAGTACGGCCTCATGGAACACGGGTCCCTCTGGGGTCACGGGGCGTACCTCGGCCCCGATTACTCGGCGGCCTACCTCCGCCGGGAGGCGGAAGTCACCCGCGACACGCTGGCGGCTTCCCGCTTCGGGAAGGACGCGGACGCCCTGGACGATGGCCAGAGGGCCTCCGTGCTCGCGGAGGTCAAGGAGGTTCTCAAGACCAACCGCTACGACGCCACGACGGGCGCCCTCCTGTACACCGCGGGCGAGGCGCGGAGCTTCGCCGTCCAGCAGTCCGAGTGGGCGGCCTACCTCGCCAAGGGCGCTCCGGGCCTTCCGGCGTCCTACCTCAAGGGCGAGGGGGAAGCCAGGGTTCTCACCGCCTTTCTGGCCTGGTCTTCCTGGGCCGCGCGAGCAAACCGGCCGGGACGGGCCTATTCCTACACCAGCAACTGGCCCTACGATCCCCTGGCCGGGAACACGCCGACGCCCCAGGCCATCCTGTGGAGCGCCGTAAGCCTCGTGTTCCTGCTGGGCGGGCTGGGAGCCATTCTCTTTTTCTTCGGGAAGTTCGACTTCCTGGGGTGGAAGGGAGACCGGGGGGAAAGGCCCGCTCACCTGAGCCTTCCCAAGGCGGCGGCCCTCACGCCGAGCCAGCGGATCACGGCCCTCTTTTTCCTTGTGGTCGTCCTCCTCTTCCTGCTCCAGGTCTTTCTCGGGGGAGCGCTCGCCCACTACCGCGTGGAGCCCGAGGGTTTCTACGGGTACAGCCTCGCGAACCTCCTTCCCTATAACCTCGCCCGGACGTGGCACTTACAGCTCGCCATCTTCTGGATCGCCACGGCATGGGTGGGCGGCGGCCTGTTCCTCGCTCCCCTGCTCGGCGGCCAGGAACCCAAGGGACAGAAATGGGGAGGCCTTGCCCTCCTGGGCGCGCTGGCGGTGGTCGTTTTCGGAAGCCTGTTCGGGGAATACCTGGGCATCCACGACCGGCTGGGCGACCTGTGGTTCTGGTTCGGGCACCAGGGCTCAGAGTACGTCGATCTGGGACGCTTCTGGCAGGTTCTTCTCGCCGCGGGCCTCGTCTTCTGGCTCCTTCTCATGGTCCGCGCCCTGGCACCGGCCTTCCGCGATGCGGACAAGAGGGAACTGGCGGGCCTCTTCCTCTTCGCCTCCGTCGCCGTGGTGATCTTCTACCTCCCCGCCTTCCTCTGGGGCGCGCGAACCAACTTCGCGGTGATCGACAACTGGCGCTTCTGGATCATCCATCTCTGGGTGGAGGGCTTTTTCGAGCTTTTCGCCACGGTCCTCGTCGCCATTATGTTCGTCCACATGGGGCTCGTCCGAACGATCACGGCGAGCCGGGTCATCTACCTGGATGCCATCCTCTACCTCGCCGGGGGAATCGCGGGCACGGCCCACCACTGGTATTTCACGGGACAGGAGGCCGTATCCATGGCCATCGGGGCCTGCTTTTCCGCCCTGGAGGTGGTTCCCCTCACGCTTCTCACCCTGGATGCTTGGGATTTCATCAAACTCCAGAGGGAGCCCTGCGCGGACTGCGGGAAGCCCCTGGCGCTCAAGCAGAAGTGGGCGGTCATGTTTCTCATCGCCGTGGGGTTCTGGAATTTCCTCGGTGCCGGCGTCTTCGGTTTTCTCATCAACCTACCTATCGTCTCCTACTTTGAAATGGGCACCACCCTCACCCCAAACCACGGACACGCGGCCATGTTCGGGGTCTTCGGAATGCTCGCCCTCGCGGTCCTCGTCTACTGCCTTCGGGCCCTCGCATCTGACGGGGTCTGGGGACGAGCGGAGAAGTTCATCCGGACCGGGTTCTGGGGGCTCAACGCGGGCCTGGGCCTCATGATCGTGCTCAACCTCTTCCCCGCAGGAGTGCTCCAGCTGTACGACGTGGTGTTGAACGGGTACGCCCACGCCCGGAGCGTCGAGTTCACGATGACCGGGCTCTTCCACACGACCGAGTGGATCCGTCTAGCGGGAGACATGACCCTGCTCTTCGCGGGCGCCGTCCCCTTCGCCATTGGCGCGGTCCTCGCCGTGCTCGGGATTCTGAAGGAACGCCCCGAGGACGCCAGGCAGATCAGCCACACCCATTGAAACCCCGAAGCGGGCCGGAGCCCTTTCCGGCCCCGGCCCGCTTCCCCCAAAGGGAGAATCCAATGACGGACTCGATGAACCCCCTCGTGCACGATCTGAGCCGGCACACCCAGTTCGCCGAGCGTGGCATTGTCAGCAAGACCCTCTACGACTCTCCCGCGCTGAAGCTCGTGCTCTTCTGTTTTGAAGAGGGACAGACCCTTTCGGAGCACACGGCCCCCTTCGAAGCGGTAATCCACGTCGTGGAGGGGAAGGCCACCGTGCGTCTCGGGGACGAGGACCACGAGGCAACCCCCGGGGCCCTCTACGTGATGCCCAAGGGACTCGTCCACGCCGTGAAGGCGCCCGGACGGTTCGTCTTTCTTTTGACCTTGGTCAAGGAAAGGCCCCTGGCAACCCTGAGATCCTAGCCGACAACGGCGGCCGAGGCCCCCCAACTCGGCGCCCCGACTCGAGGGAGGGAATCCATGAAATGCGTAAGACGGGGCTTTCTCGGAGGGCTCTGGCTGCTCATCGGCGTGACCGCGGGCGCACAGGGCCTTCCCCTTTGGGAGGGCGGCGAAGGATCCTTGAGGCTCCTTTGGGAGGAGAGGGCCCGGTGGGAGATCAGAGAGGACGCGGATTTCAATAAGGACTCGGAGGACCGCAACGCCTTCGTCGGGAACCGCTTCAGAGCCGGCCTGGATCTTCGGCTAGGCGCGGCCCTCCGGGTCTTCGCCGAGGGCCAGGACAGCCGCCACTGGGGCGCCGACGCGGCCGCCGCCAAGATCTCGGGCCGGTACTCCGATCTCCGCCAGGCTTTTGTGGAAGTCCGGGGGCTCGGAGGCTTTGAGGGCCTGTCCACCCGCCTAGGCCGCCAGGAACTCGCCTTCGGCGAGGAGCGCCTGGTGGGCGCCTTCGGATGGTCGAACGTGGGGCGCTCCTTCGACGCGGCCAAGGTCCGCTACGAATCGGAAAGGCTGTTCGTTGATGCGTTTCTTGCGCGCGCCAGGCAGCGGCCGTTGCTCCTTGACACTCCCGAACAAACGCTATCGGGGCTTTACGCGGGGTTCCTCCAGGATCGAAAGGACCTGAAGGTGGAGGCCTACGCCCTCCTCAAACGGGATGGAGGCCTCGCGGCCGGCGAACTCGGTGGGCTTTTGCGAAGCCGCATCCCAACCTATGGGGGCCGCCTCCTCTGGGCGCCTGGGGCCGGCCTTCGAGTAGCCCTCGAGGCCGCTTGGCAGACGGGAGAACGGGGCCCAGACCCGCACCGCGCGGATGCCCAATCCCTCCGGGTGACGTGGGACATTCCCTCGAAGCCCAGCATTTCCTTGGGGGCTGAATGGAATCGCGCCTCCGGCGACGAAGACCCCTCCGACGGCCGCTCCGGCTCTTTTGACAACCTCTTTCCCACCAACCACAACAAGTACGGCCTCATGGACTACCACAACTGGAGCAACCTACGGGAGGTCAATCTCTTCGGTTCGGTCCTGATCCGGGAGCGATGGCGGCTGGAGGTGGAGGTCCATGACTTTCGCCTCGACTCCCCTACCGCCCCCTGGACCGCCGCGGGCGGGGCGCTGATGGGGCGGGATCTCACGGGCGCCTCCGGTACGCACGTGGGCCGCGAAGTGGACCTCTCCATTTCAGGGGGTTTCAAAACGCGGCCCTCGATGAAGTGGCTCGCGGGAATTTCCCAGTACGACCCAGGGGCTTTCGCGAAGGCCGTCCGCGGACCCGATCCAAGCCGCCTGGCGTACCTGCAGGTGGCTCTCGCATACTAGCGGAGGGAGCCCCTGATGAGCCGAAGCCATCCGAGCCTGCCGTCCTCCCTCTGGATCGCGGCCCTGCTCGTGGGGATCGCCGCGGGCGTCGGCTTCTTCACCTTCGGCTACGCCGAGGGCCTTTCTTACTTCAGCAAGGACCCGGCCGCTTGCCGGAATTGCCACATCATGAACGAGTCCTTCGATTCCTGGCAGAAGTCGGGACACCACGGGGCGGCGGCCTGCGTGGATTGCCACCTGCCCCACGGCTTCGTGGAAAAGTATCTCGCCAAGGCGGAAAACGGGTACCACCACTCCCGGGGCTTCACCTTCCAGGATTTTCACGAACCCATCCGCATCAAAGAAAAGAACGCCGGCATCTTGCAAGAGAATTGCGTGCGGTGCCATGGAGAACTGGTTCACGACCTCGTGGCCAGCGCCTCCACCCGCACGGGGGGCGTGCGCTGTGTCCACTGCCACGCCGACGTGGGCCACGGGCCGGTGCGCTAGGGAGCGCAGTGGAACGAGAGAGAAGGGGTCTTTCGCAGACAAGGGCCCACAGCCCCCAGGGGGACACGGGGCCGAGCAAGGAGGCGGAGAATGGCGGCGGGCTTGACGGGTTGGTGGAAGGAATCCAGGGGGAAGCTGACCCTTTTCGCGGCGGTTGCCGTGGCGGCGGCGGTGGCGAGCGCGGGGATCACGGCCCTGCTCGTTAACATCTTCGAGCGGAAGCAGGAGGCGAAGGACCCCTATCTCAAACTCGTCCAGGTTTCGGAAGAGACGACCGACCCGGAGACCTGGGGGATGAACTGGCCCCGCCAGTTCGACGCGTACAAGCGCACGGCCGACGCGACCCGGACCAAGTTCGGCGGAAGCGAGGCCCTGCCGGCTCAGAAGCTGGAGCGCGACCCCTGGCTCAAGCGAATGTACGACGGATATGCCTTCTCCATCGACTACCGCGACCGGAGAGGCCACGCCTACATGCTCTTCGACCAGGAGCACACGGAGAGGGTGACCAAAAAGCCCCAGCCGGGCGCATGCCTTCACTGCCATGCCTCGATCATCCCCCTCTACCGCCACGTGGGGAGAGGCGACGTCATGAGGGGCTTCGAGGAGGTCTGCGCCATGCCCTACCAGCAGGCCCACGACCTCAAGGACGACTCGGGCAAGCCCCTTGTCCGCCACCCGGTCTCCTGCGTGGACTGTCACGACCCTAGGAATATGGAACTTCGTGTAACCCGTCCGGGGTTCCTGAACGGGATCCGGGCGCTCAAGGCCTCGCAGGGCATCGAGGACTACGATCCCAACCGCGACGCCACGCGGCAGGAAATGCGCTCTTACGTCTGCGGGCAATGTCACGTGGAGTATTACTTCAAGGGCGACAGGAAAACGCTCACCTACCCGTGGCAAAAGGGACTCAAGGTCGAGGAGATCGAGGCCTACTACGACGAGGCCGGCTACAAGGACTGGACCCACGCGGAGACGGGCGCGCCCGCCCTCAAGGCCCAGCACCCCGAGTTCGAGATGTGGAACCAGGGGATCCACTCCCGGTCCGGCGTTGCCTGCGCCGACTGCCACATGCCGTATGTCCGCCAGGGGGCCCTCAAGATCTCGGATCATTGGATCCGCAGCCCCCTTGTAAACGACGAGTCCATCTCGCGCGCCTGCCAGCCATGCCACCGTTACCCGGAGGCGGAGATCCGGTCGCGCGTGGACCTGATCCAGGGGCGAAACCACGCCCTTCTCCAGCGGGCCGCTTCCGCCCTGATGGACCAACTGGACGCCGTACGCTCCGCCCAGGCCGGGGGCGCCACCCCTGCGGACCTCGCGCCCATCCTGGAGCTGCAACGCAAAGCCCAGTGGCGGATCGACTTCATCTCCTCCGAGAACTCCATGGGGTTTCACGCCCCTCAGGAGGCTGCCAGAATCCTGGGCGAGGCCATCGACTACGCACGCCAGGGACAGGCGAAGGCCTTGACGCTGGCCGCGACAGAACCGTGAGTATGCTGGCCCTGGAAGAATGTGTTCGGTTTCTGAGGGAGGCTTCGATGAACAAGCGATGGCTCTGTCTCACCGTCCTGATCGGCCTTCTGGCGGTGGCCTTCACGGCCGCCGCGCAGGAGCCCGACTGCGTGGGGTGCCACACCGCCCAAGGCATCACGGGCAGCGCCCTGCGTGACTGGAAGCTCTCCAAGCACGCCGCCGGGGGCGTCACGTGCGCCGAGTGCCACTTGACGGGGGACGCCTCCGTCAAGACGAGCGCCTGCGAGACCAACGGCGTGGTCCGCGCCGTCTCCGCCAAGGCCTGCGCCCAGTGCCACCCCGACCAGGCGGGACAGTTCGCAAAGAGCAAGCACGCCGCGGCGTGGGTGGCCATGACCGCCATGCCGACCACCAAAGATCAGCCCCACGCCCTCATGGACGGTATGAAGGGCTGCGGGGGCTGTCACCGGGTCGGCCTGGACGGCGGCAAGTGCGACTCCTGCCACACCCGTCACCTCTTCTCCGCGGCCGAGGCCCGCCGCCCCGAAGCCTGCGCCACCTGCCACATGGGCTTCGACCATCCCCAGTGGGAGATGTACTCCACGAGCAAGCACGGCGCCCTCTACATGCAGACCGCCCATAAGACCAACTGGGAAGTCCCCTTGAAGGACTGGTTCAAGGAGGCCGCCACGGGCTATCCGGACTCCCCCCGCGCCCCCACGTGCGCGTTCTGCCACATGCCCGCCGGTGACCACGGGGTAAAGACCTCCTGGGGGTTCCTCGCCCTCAGGCTCCCCGAAGACGACGCCGAGTGGATGGCGGACCGCGCGGTGATCTTGCAGGCTCTGGGCGTTCTCGACAAGGACGGCAAGCCCACGGCCCGCCTCGAGCTCGTAAAGGCAGGAGACGTGGCGAGGCTGACCAAGGAGGAGTGGCAGGCCCGCAGGGACCAGATGATCGGACAGTGCTCCAAGTGTCACGGGCCCAGCTTCGCCAAGGAAGAGCTGCAGAAGGGCGACGAGATCATCAAGGCCGCGGACCGGCTCATGGCCCAGGCCATCCAGGACGTGTACGGTCTATACCGGGACGGGATCCTGGCCGAGCCAAAGGACCGCCCTTTCAGCGTGGACGTTCTTCGTTTCTACGAGGTCGAGCACCCCATCGAGCAGAAGCTGTACGTGATGCTCATGGAGCACAGGATGCGAACGTTTCAGGGCGCCTTCCACATGAACCCCGATTACCAGCACTGGTACGGGTGGGCCGAGATGAAGCGAGACCTCGTCGAGATCAAGGCCGAGGCGGCCCAGATCCGGAAGGAGCACGCCCAGAAGGCCAAGGCTGTCTCGCCACATTGACCCATGGTACCTAGGGAGCACGAGCGGCGCGGGGGGCACCCCCCCGCGCCCTTTTCCCTTCCCCGAAGGGCCTGTTCGTGGCACCCTTACCCCATGGAAGTCCCGCCGAGGGAAAGGGGGCTGAAGGGACCGCACAGGCCGGCCGCCGAGATCGCCCTCCTGCTCGTGGTGGGGCTGGTCCTTCTCTACGGAGGCTTCAGCGCCTACATGTTCTTCCGGCAGGAATCCTACGTCTTCCTGAAGATCCGCTATGATTCGCTGGACCGCATCGGCGGCCTTTCCTGCCCCGTGATGGTTCTCCATTCCCGGGATCACGAGATCGTGCCCTACGAAATGGGGCGGCGCCTCTACGAAAGGGCCCCCGGCCCAAAGGTCTTTCAGGTGTTGAAGGGAGGCCACAACGACGGCGGCATTCTCGCCTCCCCCGAGTCGCAAGAGGTCCTTCGCCGATTCCTTGAGACGCACCTCTCGGCGCCGTTAGCCGCCCCTTAACGACGGACGATCCGACCTCCCGACTGCGGGATTCGGACATCCGGGCGCGACAGTTCGCGCCGAAGGATTTCCTGGAGGCCGAGGCCCCAATCCCGCGCGTCCCGGCCAGCCGTGAACTCCACCAGACCGTCTCCTCCGGAGAGCAGGAACTGGGTGCAGGCCACCCGGTACGATTTGGCCCGATCCAAGGGCGCGTTTCCGACTCGGACCGAAACGGCCCCCCCGTCGTCATAAACGACCTCGACGCCCGAGACCTGCAGAAACCCGCCCGGCGGATCCTCCCGGGACATGGAGGCGCACCGGTCGAGAAGCGCCTGGATCTGCTCCCCCGTGAGAAGGACGGTGGTCAGCGAATCGAAGAAGGGCAGGCACGCATAGAGGTCCCGCCCGGTCACGTCGCCAGCCGGCAGACCCGCCCGCAGGGCGCCTCCGTTGATGAAGGCCGCCTCGGCTTCCGACGCCTTTCTCAGCGCGTCCGCCACGAAATCCCCGAGGGGCGCTTCCCCCGTTCGCAGGAGAACCCTGTCGCCCGAAAGGGCCACCGGCAGACGTCCGAGGACCGCGCCGAGGGCCGCCTCCTCCTTCTCGAGGTACGGCCGGAGGAGGGCGGCGACCTCCCCGTTCTCCCCCAATGGCCATGTTCGTCGTTCTCCCTTTCGAGCGCGCGGTTTGAACAAGGCGTCCCCATGGGCTACCCTGTCCAGGGAGGTCCCATGGTCACGCTCACTTCGTTCGGAGCCGCAGAAGAGGTCACGGGGAGCCGCCACGTCTTGGAGACCGATCAGGTAAAGGTGCTCGTGGATTGCGGCCTCTTTCAGGGACGGCGGGAGGAGGCGCACGAGAAGAACCGAAGGTTTCCCTTCAATCCCTCCTCCCTGTTCGCATCCGTGAACACCCACGGACACCTCGACCACTGCGGGACCTATCCCCTGCTCGTCAAGGAGGGATTCTCGGGGGACATTCTCTCGACGCCGGCGACCCGGGACATCGCAAGCCTGGTCATGATGGACTCCGCCCGCATCCAGGCCTACGACGCCCGATTTCTTGACAAACAGCAGAGCCGCGACCCCAAGCCCTGGCGAAAGGTCTTCCCCCCCCTCTACGACGAAGAGAACGTGAAGGCGGCCCTTCACCAATACGTGACTGTGGCCTATCGCCGGAGTTATTCCCTCGCTCCCGGGGTCGTCGTCACCCTCTACAACGCCGGCCACATCCTGGGCTCCTCTCTGGTGCACATGGAGGTCCACTCGGAGGGGAAGGTCCTCTCCGTCGGATTCACGGGCGACCTGGGGCGAAAGGGCCTGCCCATCCTTCGGGACCCGGAAGGCTTGCCCCCGCTCGACTATCTCGTATGTGAGAGTACCTACGGCGACCGCCTTCACGACGAGATCGAATTCGCCGAGGAGGAGCTGGCCCAAGTGGTCCGAAACACGGTGGAGGCAGGGGGGCGGGTCCTGATCCCCGCCTTCGCCGTTGAACGCACGCAGGAACTCATCTACTGTCTCCACAGGCTCCACGACGCGGGACGCATCCCCCCGGTGCCGGTTTATGTGGACAGCCCCATGGCCGTTTCGGCCACGGCCATCTTTCGGGCCCATCCGGAGTGTTACGACAGGGAAACCGTGGAGGCGTTCCTGTCCCGGAACGAGAGCCCCTTCTCCTTCGGCTCCCTGAGCTACATCACGGACGCGGAGGCCTCCAAGGCCCTCAACTCCCGCAAGGGCCCGTGCGTCATCATCGCGACCTCGGGAATGTGCGAGGCGGGGCGGATCCTTCACCACCTCCTTCACGGGCTGTCGGAGCCAAGAAATACGGTTCTCATCGTCGGGTTCATGGCGCAGAACACGCTGGGACGGGCCCTCGCCGACAAGAGGCCGGAGGTCAGGATCTTCGGCGAGCGGCATTCCGTTCGCGCCCGCGTGAAGATCCTCAACGCCTTCTCCGCCCACGCCGACTATCGCGAGATCGGAGAGTGGATCCTGGCCCAGGACCGCGGCCGCCTGAAAGGCGTGTTTCTGGTCCACGGAGAGCCTACGGCCCAGACCGCCCTGGCCCGACACTTGGACGGTCTCGGCGTGCACCCCGTAACCGCTCTGCGCCCCGGGGTCTCCATGGCCCTGATCTAGGCCCGCGGGCAGATTGACCGTGCGCCTCGCCTGTTCCCCCCCGCACGGGGAAACCCTTCTCTTGTCGGGGAACCAATCGCTGCCTCCGAGGTCTCATCCCCCTGGAGGGTGCGCGTGTCCATCGAATGGGTTTATCCTCTCCCCATGGACGGATTGGATACCTCCCTGGCGGGCGTGGCCTGCGGGACAAGCGACGACGAGTGTGACGTGACCCGGTTTCAGGCCGGCGACGAAGCGGCCTTCGAATCCCTGGTACGGCGGCACGAGCGCGCGGTCTATCGCCTCTCGCTCCGCATGCTCCGCCATCCCGAGGAGGCCATGGACGCGACCCAGGAGATCTTCCTTCGGACCTTCAGGGGATTACGCTCTTTCCGGGGGGATGCCGCCTTTCGGACGTGGCTGTACGGGATCGCCCTCAACGTCTGCAGGACCCGCGGTTCGGCGGCGGCCAGGAGGGACTCCGCCGCGGAAAGCCTCGACCGCACGGACGAAGAGCGCGAGGAACGGCCCCTGAGGATCGTCAAGGACCCCTCGCCCGACCCCGCGGAGCAGGTCCTGGGGGGTGAGCTGTACGCGGCCCTGCGGGTCGCCCTGTCGAAGGTCTCGGCCGAGCACCGGGAGATCCTCGTCCTCAGGGAGGTTGAACAACTCGATTACGCCGAACTCTCCTCCCTGCTGGGGGTGCCGGAGGGAACCGTGAAGTCCCGTCTGGCGAGGGCGCGACGCGCCCTGCGCGAGGCCATGGAGGGCATTTGGCCATGACGTGCGAAGAGTTCCTCGACCTCTTGGACGGGGACCTCCCCCTCACCGAGGAGGCCGAGGCCCACCGATCCGCCTGCCCCTCCTGCGCCCGGGCGGCGGATCGGGAGGAGGCCGCCCGCAGGGGCCTGGCCGCCCTCCGGGACGTTTCACCCCCCGAAGACCTCCACCGCACGATACTCGCGGCCTCGGCGCGCCCCTTCGCCGGACGTCTCTGGCGGCGTACGGCCTGGGCGGCGCCCATCGCCGCCGTCCTCCTGCTCGCGCTCCTGGGGGGAGTTACCCTCGTCCGCTCGTTCCGCTCCCCGCTCTCGACGGACGAAGCCCTCCGCCGGCCCACGGTCAATGCGCCCCAGCCCGCCGTCGAGAGGAGCCAGACCGGCGCGCCCATGGGACCGGAGAGCCTCGCTCCCGAGAAGGAGCTTACCTCTCCGCGCCAAGAGAGTCTTCAAGATTCGAAGGCCCTTCCTCCGCCTGCGCCTCGCTCCGTCCCCGCCGAGGGGTACGACATCTCACCCGACCTGACGGAGGTGCATCGCAAAGGGGAGGCCAAGACCGAAGCCGATGGCCCCGCCTTTTCCAGCGACGCATCCGAGATCCAGGCCCCTGGCCGAACCTCCGATCTGTCCGACGAGAACGGCGCCGCCCAGCGCTCCCGCGCAGGAGCCACGGCCCCGCCCCCTTCCCCCTCACCCTCCCTCTTTTCCTCCGTGGAGGGCAAGGCCAGGAACTCCGAGGAGCGGAATCCCGAAGCCTCCGCCGTTCCTGCGCCGGCCCCGCTGGTCCTGTGCTCCCTGCAGACCCTGGACCGCACGCGCTACGCCTCCCTGCAACTCCCTGAAGACGCGGCGCCTCCTCCCGGGATGCACTGGTACGTGATCGTCGAGGACGGGGGGATCCGTTCCGTGGCCGACGAGAAGGGACGCCTGGTGGAGGGCGTGCTCGATACCGTGGCGGCGGCGGCCCAGTATCTCCACCTGGCCCCGGGGCGGTACCGACTCAAGCGCCTGGCGGAATAAGAGGGACCGAGTTCCCTCGCCCTGTCCCCGAAGACCCCTCCTCCCTCCCGTGCGTCCTGCGGCTTTGCAGGGTGAGGAGCGTGACCGACGCGACCACGACGATCCCCCCGAGAAGCTGGCCAGCCAGCAGTTTCTCGCCGAGAAGGAGCACCGCGAGCGCCGTCGCCACGACCGGGATCACGTTGGTGAAGGCCGCCACCGTGGAGGCCTTGAGCCGGCTCAGGGAGTAGTTAAGCAGGACGTAGGCCAGGAACGAACAGCAGATCCCGAGGTAGGCAAGGGCCAGGACCGACTTCGTTTCCGGCTCAGGCGCTCCGTGCCGGAGCCAGTCCCAGGCGGCGAACGGCAGATACATCGCCACGGCGTAAAAGGCCTGAAGTCGGGTGACGGCGAGGGGCGAGTAGGCCAGAACCAAGCGGCGGGCCATCGCCGTGTAAACCGACGCCGCAAAGGCGGCCCCCAGAATGAGAAGGTTGCCCGAGAGACTCCCCCCGAAGGCCGCACCGAATCCCGAGGCGCCCACTAGCAGGACGATCCCCCCGAGGGACAGCAAGATCAGCGCCACCTCGCGGGCCTGGACGGGAACCCTCAACCAGACCGCTTCCAGGACCAGCACGAAGACCGGGATGGTCGCGATAAGCACGGCGGCCGTGGAAGCAAGAGTTCTCTGGATGCCCCATGCCTCGAGGAAGAAGTAGGCCCCGGGTTCGAAAAGTGCGAGCACCAAGACCTGGGCCGCCCCGCGCCGGCCCAGCCCCTTCAGTCCGGTCCAGGGGGAAAGACCGACAAACACCAGGGAGGCCAGCACAAAGCGGAGGAAGATGAGCTGGGATGCCGTGAACCCCTCGAGGGCGATCTTGGTCGCCGGGAAGGAGGCCCCGAAAAGGACCGACATGACGACAACGGCAGCCACCGCCCGCCCGCGTCCGGCCCCGGTCATGGCTTCCGCTTCAAGGCGTTCAATAAGCGCCCCAGTTTGCGGATGCGGTCCCGCATGGCCTCGTGGTCCGGCGAGCCGAGGCGGGCGTACTCGATGGGGTCGGCCAGGCCCGCCTGCTCGAATCCCCTGAGCCTCAGCGCGCAGGAGTCGCATGTCCCGCACGCACGGTCGTTGCGCTGGTAGCACGACCAGGTTAGCGCGAGGGGAAGATCCATCTCCGACGCAGCCTTCACGATGTCGGCCTTGCTGAGGTTTACGAGGGGTGCATGCAGGCGGATGTTCGTGTCGGGCCGGGTCCCCGCATCCACCAGGACCTGCATCGCCGCCACAAACTCCGCTCGACAGTCCGGGTAGCCCGAGGAATCTTGGGACACGGCGCCGTAGTAGACGGCCCGGGCTCCGAGGGCCTCTGCCCAGCCCACGGCCATGGACAGGAGGACGGCGTTGCGAAAGGGAACGTACGTCACCGGGATCCTATCGGAACCGAGGTCGGCTCCAGGAACGCCCAGGCGCCGGTCCGTGAGCGCCGATCCCCCCACGAGTGTGAAGAAGTTTGTGTGGACCACCAGGCGCCTCGGACCCGGCACACCGAGGAACTCGGCGATCCTCGCGAAGGACCTCAGCTCGGCCTCTTCGGTCCGCTGGCCGTAGTTGAAGTGGATCAGCGCCAGATCGAACCCGTCCTTCCTGGCCATGCCCGCGGCCGTCAGCGAGTCCATTCCCCCGCTAAGCAGGACCACGGCCAGGGGCTTCCCGTCCACCGTCCCCATCGTCCCTCCACGCACCGTTCGCCCCCTGACTAACCCGGCCACTGCCAGCCATCGAGTCAGCGGCGGCGCTGGTCGCCCCAAAGGACCTTGTGGAGCTGAACCATGAGGCGAGCCTCAGGCCGGTCCTCGAGCATCCAGCCCGCCAGATCTCTGGGATCCAGTTCACCCCAGACCGCAGAAAAGAAGACCTGTGGGATGCGGGCACCCGGGTTGCGCTCCAGAAAGTCGCGGGCAAAAAGGTAGTCCTTGCGGCTCCTGAGAACGAACTTGAGGGCGTCCTTCGCGTCCATGTCCCCGAGGATCTCCGTCTGGAACGAATCCGCCTCGCCGCTTCCGGGCGCCTTCACGTCCACGACCTTGGTCACATCCCGGGGAAGCGCCTTCAGGATGAAGGCGCCGCTCGTTTCGACCGATACCCGGTGCCCCCCAAGGAGGAGGGCCCGGCAAAGGCTGGGCGTGGCCGCCTGGGCCATCGGTTCCCCTCCCGTGACGAGCACCCTGGAAATCCCGTACCCCTCCACCTTGGAACAAACGGTCTCCAGGGACATCCTCTCGCCCTCGTAATACGCGAAGGCGCTGTCGCAGTAATGGCAACGAAGGTTGCAACCCGTGAGGCGCACGAGGACGGTGGGATAGCCCGTCTCCGGCCCCTCCCCTTGCAGACAGGGGTAGATCTCGTTGATCAGAAGGCTCGCGGCTGCGGGTTTCGCCCCGAGGTACCGGGATGCGCCGGACCCGCCTTCGGAATCGGTCATGGCGTCTTCACCGGTAGTAGGAGGCGACGGAGGTGTCGGTTTCGAAAACGTTCACCCGGGAAACGGGCACCTCGCCCGCCAAGGATTCGAAGACGTGGCGAGCGATGTTCTCCGCCGTGGGGTTCACCTCCGTGAAGGGGGGCACCTCGTTCAGGACCTGGTGGTCCAGGGCTTCCAGTACCCGGTCGACCTTTTCCTTCAGGCGTCGGAAGTCCATGACCATCCCGAGGGGGTCCAGTTCCATCGCGCCCGCGACGACTTCCACCTTCCAGTTGTGCCCGTGGAGGCGCTCGCAGTTTCCTGGATAGTCCTCCACGCGGTGGGCCGCGGAAAAGTGCCGGATGACTTTGACCTCGAACATGTGTACCTCCGGGTGGCCCGGCCCTACGGAGGCCAGGGCCGGCGCCCTACGCGGGATGGACAGCATATCGGATGGGACGGAGGATGTCAGCCCCGCGTCGAAGGCGCCCGGTACCGGCTGAAGAAGTCCCGGAAGGACTCCGCGGGCCCTTCGCGGAGGGCCGAAATCACGGCCACGCTCGCAAATCCCCTTCTCCAAAGCGTTTCGGCCTTCGCGGCCGTTATTCCACCGATGGCCACCACGGGCCATGGCGACCGGGAGAGCACTTCCCTTTGAATGAGGGGAGGGACAACCGGGTCCGGCTCCTCCTTGGTGGTCGTCGGATACACCGGTCCAAGAGCCAGGTAGTTAAGGGGCAGGTCCAGGGCCTGCTCGAACTGCTCCAGGCTATGGGTGGAATGGCCGATGATCCTGTCTCTTCCCAACAGCACCCTGGCCTCGGGTACGGGAAGGTCGCTCTGGCCCAGATGAACGCCGTCGGCGTGCGCTAGAAGGCAGAGGTCCACCCGGTCATCCACGATGACCCGGCACGAGGCGGGCCTCGCCAGTCCAACGAGATCCCTCAGGTCCGCCAGGCGCTCTTCATCGGGCCCGGTCTTCCGGCGAAACTGGATCATCGTGCAGCCGGTGCCGATCAGAGATGTGGCCCATTCGAGGAGCGCGCCCCCTCTCAGGGCGTCCGGAGTGATGGGATAGATCGGCGGGAACTCCAGGGGGGACGTTCTCATCGCGCGATTCATCGCACCGGCGGCCGGGACCCGGCCGCGGCGCCTCTCAGGGCAGAAACCGTTCCATGAACTTCGTGGAGAGGCGGCCTTCGATGAAATCCTCCTCGTCCATGATCTTCAGGTGCATGGGGATGTTGGTCTTGATCCCTTCCACGACGAAGGAGTCGAGGGCCCGCTTCATGCGCATGATCACGTCCTGCCGGGTGTTCCCGCGGACGATGAGCTTGGCAATGAGGGAGTCGTAGTGGGGGGAAACGAAGTACCCGGCGTAGGCCGCCGTGTCGACGCGGACGCCGGGCCCTCCGGGAGCGTGGAAGGTCGTGATGCGTCCGGGGCTTGGTGTGAACCGGACCGGGTCCTCGGCGTTGATCCGGCATTCCATGGAATGGCCGCTGATCTTTACGTCCTTCTGGCGCCAGGTCATCTTCTCGCCGGCGGCGGCCATGATCTGGGCCTTGATCAGGTCGATCCCCGTGATGTTTTCCGTGACCGGGTGCTCCACCTGGATGCGCGTGTTCATCTCCATGAAGTAGTACTTCCGGTCGTAGTAGAGGAACTCCATGGTGCCGACGGTGTGGTAGCCAACCGCCAGGGCTCCCTTCACGGCCGCCTCGCCCATCTCCTTGCGGAGGAACTCGCTGAGGGCCGGCGACGGAGCCTCCTCGATGAGCTTCTGGTGGCGCCTCTGGATGGAGCACTCTCGCTCGAAGAGGTGGATCACGTTCCCGAACTGGTCGCCCAGGATCTGGATCTCGATGTGCCGTGGGGCTTCCAGGTATTTTTCCAGGTACAGATCCCCGTTTCCAAACGCGGCCGTGGCCTCCGCACCCGCCATTTGGAAGGCGAGTTCCATGTCCTTCTCTTCGGGGACTACGCGCATCCCCTTGCCGCCCCCGCCCGCCGAAGCCTTGAGGATAATGGGATAGCCGATCTCCGCGGCGATCCCCTTGGCCGCGTCCACGTCGGCCACGGGCCCGTCGGACCCGGGCAGGATGGGCACGCCCGCCCCCTTCATGGTCCGCTTGGCCTCGGCCTTGTTCCCCATGAGGGAAATGGTCTTCGGGGTCGGGCCGATGAAGGCGATGTTGCAGGCCTGGCAGACCTGGGCAAACTCGGCCGATTCGGAGAGGAAGCCGTACCCCGGGTGGATGGCGTCCACGTTGCTCACCTCGGCGGCCGCGATGAGATTCGTGATGTTGAGGTACGAATCCCGGCTCGGCGCGGGCCCGATGCAAACGTTCTCGTCCGCGAAGCGAACGTGGAGAGAATCGATGTCCACATCCGAATGAACGGCCACCGTCTTGATGCCCAGTTCCTTGCAGGCCCAGATGATCCGGAGCGCGATCTCCCCCCGGTTCGCGATGAGCACCTTTCTGTACATGGCTTCGCTCAAATCGGCTGGACGAGGAACAGCCGTTCGCCGTATTCCACGGGCTGGGCGTTCTCGGGGAAAACGTCCAGCACCACGCCGTCCAGCTCGCTCTCGATCTCGTTCATCAGCTTCATGGCCTCGATGATGCAGAGCGTTTGGCCCTTGCGGACCGTATCCCCGATCTTGACGAAGGGCTCCGCACCCGGGGCCGGGGACCGGTAGAAGGTCCCTACCATGGGGCTCTTGACCTCCGTGCCCCTCGCGGCCGCGGCCGCGGTGGCCTCGGCGACCGACGGGCTTTGGACAGCCGCCGAGGCGGCGCCCGAAACGGGCGGCGCTGGAGGGGTGGCGGCGGCAGCCGGAAGGGTCTGCCCGCTGGGGGGGACCATGAAGTAGGAGGGCCCTGCCGCCGGAGTCGCCTCCGACGGCCGAAGTCCCTTCGAAAGGCGCAGCCGCATGCCGTCGCCCTCGATTTCGATCTCGTTCAGATTGCTCTTGTCGAGCATATCCACGAGTTTTTGGATGTCCTGAATCTTCACGGTGTTCCCCTTCTCGTTCTCGGCTTTGGCCATGTCCACCCCTTCCGGCGCCATCATTAGTACCACGCCCCCCCTTACCCGCGTCAAGCGAGGGGCCTCAGGTTTTCTTCGTGAAACCGTCAAGGAGGTCCGTCCGGCCGGACAGGAGGGAATTCAGGCCCTCCTCGTCGAGTACCGGGAGGTCCAGCCGGCGCGCCTCTTTCAGCTTCGAACCCGCGCCGGGTCCCGCGATCACAGCCGTCGTCCGAGCGCTGACCGACCCCGAAACGGAGGCGCCCAGAGCCTCGAGGGCTGCTTTTGCCTCCGAACGCGTCATGGACTCCAAGGTCCCTGTCAAAACGAGGGTGAGCCCTTTCAGGGGGCCCTCCCTAGGGGACGCACCCTCGCCGCTCATCCTCAATCCCGCTGCCCGGAGGCGCTCCACCATGTCCCGGTTGCCGGGGACCTGAAAGTAGGCCACGACCTCTCCCGCCACCTTCGGGCCCACGCCCTCGACCTTCTGCAGGTCTGCCTCCGGGGCCCCCATAAGGGTGTCCACGTCCGGGAAGGCGCGGGCCAGGGCCTTGGCCGTCTCCAGACCTACGTGACGGATCCCCAGGGCGTAGAGGACGTTCCTGTAGGGACGCTCCCGGCTGGCCTCGAGCTGGCGCAACAGGTTGGAGGCGGACTTTTCCGCCATCCTCGGAAGGGAGGCCAACGAAGCCGCGTCCAGACCGTAGAGGTCGGGAAGCGATTTCACGACATCCCTCTCCACGAGCTGGTCCACGAGGGCCCTGCCCAACCCCGCCACATCCATCGCGTCGCGGGAGGCGAAGTGCCTCAGCCCCTCCTTGAGCTGGGCCTTGCAGGACCGGTTCGCGCACCGGAGAATGGCCTCGCCATCGGCCCGATGCACGGGGCCCGAACAATCGGGGCAGACCTCGGGGAACCGGAAGGGCTCCGCGCCGGGAGGCCTCTTTTCCGTCCTCACGCCCACGACGTAGGGAATGACCCCACCGGCCCGCTCCACCAGGACCGTGTCTCCCACTCGGACGTCCTTTTTTCGGAGGTCCTCTTCGTTGTGCAGGGAGGCGCTCGTCACCTTGACCCCGCCGATCCGCACGGGCTGCAGCTTCGCCACGGGGGTCAGGGCACCCGTCCGGCCCACTTGGACCGTAATGTCTTCCACGCGCGTCTCGGCCTGTTCGGGAGGGAATTTGAAGGCGACGGCCCAGCGGGGCGACTTGGCGGTGACTCCCGCCCGCTCCCTCAGGAGCCCCTCGTTCAGTTTGATCACGACCCCGTCTGCGTCGTAATCCAGTTGGTGCCGATCCCGCGTCCATGCTTCGCAATACTCCAAGACCTCTTCGATCCCTTTGCAAAGGCGCGCGTTGCCCTCCACGGGGAAGCCCCAAGTCCCTAGCGCTTCCAAGACCCCCCATTGGGACCCGGGAACGAGGCCATCGGAGCGGAGGATTTCGTAGCAGAAGAGGGCAAGAGGCCTTTCGGCGGAGACTTTGGGATCCGTCTGCCTCAAACTTCCCGCGGCCGCGTTACGGGGGTTGGCAAAGGGGGTCTCTCCCTCCTCTTCGCGCCGGATGTTCATCTCCGCGAAGGCGCGGACCGGCAGGTATACCTCCCCCCGGACTACGAGCCCGTCGGGCGCACCGCGAAGGGAAACGGGCAGGGAGCGGATCGTCCTAAGGTTTTCCGTAACGTCCTCCCCTACGATCCCGTCCCCCCGCGTCGCGCCCCGGACGAACTTGCCCCCTTCGTAATGGAGGGCCACGGAAAGGCCGTCGAGCTTGATCTCGCAGACGAAATCAAGGTCGCTCAGGCCCAGCATCCTCTCCAGCCTCCCGCTCCATTCCAGGAGGTCCTCGCGACCGTAAGTGTTGTCCAAGCTCAGCATGGCGGAGGGGTGGCGGACGGGAGCGAAGGCCCGGGCCGCCCTCCCACCCACTGTCTGGGTAGGGCTCTCCGGAAGGCGGATCTCCGGAAAGGCGGCCTCCAAGAGGCGGAGTTCCTCCTCCAGCCTATCGTACTCCGCGTCGCTGATCTCCGGAGCGTCCGCTTCGTAGTAGAGCCGGCGGTGGCGCTCGATCTCGCCTCGCAAAGTCCGGGCCCTCGTCCAGGCCTCTTTTCTATCCACGGGACGGGACCTCCGCGGGGAGCACCAGTCTGAACCTCGCGCCCGATTCGGGGGGGCCCACGATGGACAGCCGTCCCCCCAGCGTCTCCGCCAACCGCCGCGCGATGGGGAGTCCGAGGCCGGTCCCACCCTGGCGGGTCGTGAAGAAGATGTCGAAAACCCGCTCGCGCTGATCTTCGGGAACCCCGGGACCCTCGTCTATCACCTCCACCGCCGTTTCCCCACCCCCCTCCGAGATCGCCGTGATGCGCACCTCGCCCCCATTCGGGGAGGCTTGGATGGCGTTCAGAACGAGGTTCAGCAGAGCCGTGCGGAGGAGGCCTTCGTCTGTTTCCAGGGAGGGGAGGTCCTCTGGGACCTCCACGCGAAGCCTGATCCCCGAGGCCTTCGCTTCTTCGTGCACGAGCCGCCTCAGCTCCTCCAGAACCCGCTGGAGGCTGGTGGTCTCGATCGTCGGCGAAAGGGGGCGCGCATACAAAAGGAAGTCGTTGACCAGGCGCTCGAGCCGGCGGATCTCCTTTCGGATGGGGTCCAGCCAGGACCGGACGTCTTCCTGGGAGGCGCCCGACGCCACCTCTTCCTCCAGCATTTGAAGATTCATCTGGATGGAATTGATGGGGTTCTTGATCTCGTGGGCGATGCCGGAGCTCAAGAGGCCCAGATAGGAGAGGCGCTGCTGGTTCTGAACCTCCTGTTCCATCCGCCGGCTGAGCTTGAGCACCCTCAAGACGTATACGTAGGCGAGGCCCACCATGGTGAGGATGACGGCCAAGAGGAGGAGGAATTTGGTGATCAGTTCCCGCCGAAACTCGTCGGCTTGGCGGATCATTACGCTCTCGCTCACAGACAGGACGGCCCTGCCCATCTTCCCGGGCTCCATGGGAACAGAGACCTCGATAGGAATCCGGTTCTTCGTTTCCACCCTCTGCTGTCCCGGCTTGAGTCCAAGGGCCTCCACATCCCCGCCCAGGAGCTGGCCACCCTTGAGCCTGTCGTCCCGAAAGACCAGGACCCCCTTCTCATCGTAGAGTTCCACCGACTCGAAGAACTTCTTTTCGGCCGCGAACTCGTTGAGCCGAGTGGTCACGATGGTCTGTTCCTTGAACCCCTTCTGGACCTCCGTGGTTGGAATCCGGGCCATAAGCGCCCTCAGCTCCTCGGAGTACCCCTGCAGAACCTTTGCGGTCTCCCGCTTGCCCAGGTCGCGGATGATGATCGTGGCTCCGAACCCGACCACCGCTAGAAACATGGCGGCGAAGACCACGGAGGCGAGGATACCCTCCCTCCGGAGGGCGGATTGCCTCGAAACGAGGCGGTTCTCCTCAGGAAAACCGGCCATCGGGAACCTCCGCGGGCTTGCGCCCATCCGCCAATCGCTTCACGGGTACCGCTTCGCAGAACGCGCGCATGCCGACCAACTTCCGCGCCATTCCCCGGCTCCCGCTCCCGCCGCTACCGTGCCCAAGTGTACAACGGGTCCAAGAGATCGGGGGGACTCGGCGCGCGAACCGCTCTCGCCTATAATGGAGATCCGGAGGGCCGGAGCCCATGAACAAGACCGTTCTCGCCGTCTCGTGCTTTGACGCGTCCGGAGCCACTGGCCTCGCCGCAGACCTGAAGTGCTTCCAGACTTTCCGAGTATACGGCGCGGGGGTGGCGACGGCCATCGCAGCCCAGAACACGGTGGGGATCCAAGGACTCTTCCCGGTGTCCATGGAGATGGTCGGACAGCAGCTCGAAGCGGTGGCTTCTGACCTCGCGCTCCACGCCGTAAAGGTGGGCGTGGTCGTCAACGCGCCGATCGTGCAGATCCTCGCGAGCCTCATCGAGGCCTTCGGCCTCCAGTCCATGCTGGTGGTGGATCCCGTCCTCAAAGCCTCCACGGGCGAGTCGCTCTTGGACGAGGCGGGGCTCGCCTCCCTCAAGGACAGGCTCCTTCCCCTCGCCTTCGCCGTGACCCCGAGCGCCGCAGACGCCGAGGCGCTCACCGGCTTGAGTATTACCGACGCGACCTCCGCGAAGGAGGCCGCCCGGGCGATCCGGGCCATGGGCCCGAGACACGTGGTGCTCACCTCCTTCGCCCCCGATTCCGGCCGCGCCATGGACCTATGGTATGACGGCAATTCCTTCCACCTCTTCGACGCGCCCCGCCTCGCAACCCGGAACACCCTCGGCATCGGCACGACCTTCGCCGCGGCGTTCACCGCACTCCTGGTACGCGGCGCCGTCGTCGGGGAAGCGGTGGACAAGGCCAAGAAGTACGTGGCCAAGGCCGCGCAACATCCTTTCGTGCTGGGCAAGGGCAAACAGCCGCTCAACCACACGGTCCCCATGTAGGGCCTCGGCCCGTCTTCCCCCTCCGCTTCGGCCGCTCCCCTGACCTCGGCTTCGCCCGGGCAGACGGGAATTCCGTCACCAAATAAAAGGTTCTTGATTTCTAGCATTTTATGATTTAATATCTATCCTTGAAGGTGCATTGCATGACGCGCGCTGAACTGGCCAAGCGAGTACACGAGGCACACGGGGGCATCACATACCAAGAAGCCCGGGAGGTGGTGGAGTCGGTCCTGACCCTCATGTCCGAGGGTCTCTGCCGGGAGGGACGGCTCCTCGTTTCCGGCTTCGGAACCTTCAAGGTCGTGGAGAGGAAGGCCCGCACCGGGAGGGATCTCGGAAAGGGGAATCCGGTGCAGATCCCCACTCGGAGGACCGTCGTCTTCGTTCCATCCCGCCAGTGGCTGAACGAGATTGCGCCATGAAGAACCCTGCCAGCCAGGGATCCGTCCCAGGACCTTCGCCGTCGCTCCCCGCGGGAATGCCCGAGAAGATCTATTACAAGATCGGCGAGGTCTGCGATATCACCGAGGTTCCGTCCCACGTCCTTCGTTTTTGGGAAAAGCAGTTTCCCCAGCTGGCGCCCAACAAGACCCAATCCGGGCACAGGCTGTACAAGAAGCGCGACATCCAGACGGTGCTCCAAATCAAGAACCTCCTGTACGACCGCAAGTTCACGATCCGGGGCGCGCGGGAGTTCCTTTCCTCCTCCGTGCCAGCGACTTCCCTGCCCCCCGCGCCCCAGGAGCCGGGAGCCCGGCTGGGGCGGCTCAAGGAAGGCCTTCTGCGGCTCTCCGCCCTCCTCCATCGGCCCGTTCCTTTTGACAGGTAGGGCGCGCTGTGGCATACTCCCCGATGCCCTGGGCACTCTGGTGCCCCCAAGGTCGGGACGTGGCGCAGCCTGGTAGCGCACTTGCTTGGGGTGCAAGGGGTCGCTGGTTCAAATCCAGTCGTCCCGACCATTTTTCCTGAATCCGAAGAGACCCGGGACTCGGCCCGGGTCTCTTGGTTTGACGTCCCGGGGAGGCGACACCGGCGATGAACTACCACGAGCTCTTCCGGAAGCTGGAATTCCAGCTCTCGCGGATCGAGAGTCAGCCGAGTCTCAACCGGACCATCGGACGGCTCATCGAGAGCCTTCTCGCCGACTTCTCCGTGGACCTGGGACTGACAGGCGCGCGTCTCTATGCGCTGGACGAGGAGTGCCAGGCCTATCGCCTGATCGCCAAGTTCGGATCCGACATCCCCGCGCCCATCGGATACGCCATCCCCGTCGCCTACGACCCCATCCAGGTCGTGCTCCGCAAGGGTATCGCCTACATGGAGGTCGGAAGCCAGGGAGTGGACCCCAAGATCGAGGGCGACCTGGGCGTCGAGAGGTTCGCGGCCATCACCGTGGGACCCGAGAAGAAACACCTCATCGCCTTCACGGTGGAGGCCCATCGGCGCGAGGAGGTGGACGACGTCCTCTTCGCCCTCTCGAGCATCCGGCACGCGATCAACTTCAAGCTTGCCCAGGAGAAGCTGGAGAGCGTGATCCTCCAGAGCCGCGAGATTCAGCTTTCTCTCCTGCCCGAGGGGGACGTCCGCTTCGAGGGCTTCGACATCGCCGGCCGTTCCCAGCCGGCGGAACTTGTAGGGGGGGATCTCTACGACTTCCTCCACATCTCCCCAAAGATCCTCGGAATCGCCGTCGGGGATGCCACGGGCCACGGTCTTCCCGCCGCCCTCCAGGCCCGGGACGTGGTCATGGGCCTCCGGATGGGGATTTCCGAGGACCAGAAGATGGTCAAGGTCTTCGAGAAGTTGAACCGGGTCATCCACTCGTCCCGTTTGACTTCCCGCTACGTATCCCTCTTTTACGGCGAACTGGAACCCGGGGGGCACTTCATCTTCGTGAACGCGGGCCACAATCCCCCCTTCTACTACCGCCTGAAGAAGGACCGCTTCTATCCTCTCGAGGAGGGCGGTAGGGTTCTCGGGCCCACGTCCGACGCGACCTACCGCAGGGGCTTTTACAAGATCGACCCCGGAGACGCCGTCCTCTTTTACACCGACGGCATAACGGAGGCCATGCGCCCGGACGGGGAACAGTTCGGCGAGGAGCGGGTAAAGGCGATCGTCCGCGAAAATCTTCCCCGCCTTTCCTCCCGCGAGATGGTGGAACGGATCCTCGAGGAGGCGGCAAACTTCTCCACCGGGGGCGCCTACCTGGACGACCGGACCGTGGTCTTCCTCAAGCGGCAGTACTGACCATGGCCCGCAGGAGCCGGCTCCTCACCCTATTGGACGTCCTTCAACTTCCGGCCGGGCTCCTCCTGTGGGCGGCTTTGCTCTTATTTCCCGCCACAAGGGACGTCACGCTGGGTTCCACGTCGCTTCCCATACCCGCCCTGGAGCCCTTCGGCGGCGCTGGCCTGGTGATTCTCGTGGGCGTCCTCCTCGCGGGCTCCCTCGTGGCCGACCGGTACAAGTTCGCCATGAACACGGGGAACTTCTTCGTCTCCTTCGACATCTCTTTTGCCATAGCGGCCTTCTTTCTCGTATCGCCCCTCTCCGGAATGGCCCTCGCCTTTGCCACCACGCTCGCCGACTACCTCCATAGGTTCCGAACCGGGGCTCTCAGGCCGCCCAAACTCTACCGGATGTTCGCCAGCATGGCCGGCAATCGCCTCCTTCGGCTGGGGGCCTCCTTCGCCTGCTTCTACGCCATTACCGGCGATCGGCCCTTCACGGGATCCGCACGTGATTTCGTGGCGGGCTTCGCGGCCTTCGGGGTCTACTTCCTCGTCAACAATCTCGCCTTTCTGCCCGTCGAACTGGAGGAGCGGGGAGACCTGCGCGGCTACCTTCGGGAGGCGCTGAAGGACGACCTCCCCTATTCCTTCGCCATCCTTACCCTCGGCTTCGTCATGAGCCTCGTGGCCCTCCAGGTTGGTCTGGCGGCCTTCCTCCTGACCGCCTCTTTCATCGTCGCCGCCACCATGGGCCTCTCGGCGCTTACTCGGGCCCAGCGCGACCTGAGGGGAAAGGTCGCGGACCTGACCATCCTCAGCCGGGTTTCCGCCGCCGCCAGCTCGGACCTGGACCTGATGCCGATGGTCGAGTCCTTCACGCGGTCCCTCGCGCGGCACCTTCCGGCCGATGGCATCGGGGTCATCTTCTACCAGCGGTACGCGACGACGATCTACCTCGTCCAGGTGGAGGGGGAAAAGAGCCGGTCGACGTACCTCCCCGAGGAGCGGCGGTTCCAGTACGACCAGCTTCCTCTTTCCGAGCCGAGCAAAAGGCTGGGCGAGCGCCTCTTCGAGTTTCTCCAGCCCCTGGAAACGGCCCCCTTCCTCATTCCCCCTTCGGTGTTCGGGTTACCGCTCCTGCATGGGGGAGAGCCTTTCGGCGGAATCGTGGTCTACTCCTACCAAGCCGACGTTCCGCTGTCCGACAAGCGCGAACTTCTCGAGCTTTGCGCGCAGTCCCTGGTGGTCGGGCTCGAGAACTGCTTTCTCCACCTTCAGGCCATCCAGGATCCGCTGACGGGCCTATACAACCGGTCCTACTTCCTGTACCGGCTACAGGAGGAACTTTCCTTTTCGGCCCGCCACCGGGCCCCCTTTGCCCTCATGATGGTGGACCTGGACGATTTCAAGGCCGTGAACGACCACCTTGGACACGCGAGCGGCGACACGGTCCTGCGCCGGATCGGCGATCTACTCAGGCGGGAGACCCGCCGCGAGGACGTTCCCGCCCGCTACGGCGGCGACGAATTCATTCTCCTCCTGCTCGGCTGCCGCCGTGACGCCGCCCTCGAAAAGGCCAAGAAACTCCGATCCCTCATCGGATCAAAGGCTCTGCCGAGGGAGGAGGCCCAGGGGCTCACCATCGGCTGCTCCACGGGAATCCTCCACTCGGACGATCTGAAAGGGGAGCAGGACCTTCCCACGCTGCTCAGGCGGCTCGACGAGGCTCTCTACCGGGCCAAGCAGGCGGGAAAGAACCGGATCGAGTGGTCCGAGTGAAGCTCGGGAGAGGGGTTTCCGCAGGTTTGACCCTTCTCTTTCCCTACCCTATAATCCACACCCTGGAGGCCAACGGAGTGCGGGTTCCCCTCGATCTTCGAAATCGCCTCCCACGCCAAGGTCCGGAAAGGGGCTCCGCCCTCCGGGACTCCGCGCCCATGCGGGCTTGCGGAGGCGCACCCGGCGGCGATAAAGGAATGATCTTCGGGGCCATCGGGTTGAGGATCGGGACAGCATCCCAGCCGGACGGGGGGCGACGTGGGGCCTGAAACCCGGAACGATCTTAAGGTCAGCATCCGCGTCCGCTCCCACCTGCGCTATTCGGACCTCTTTCACACGGTTCTCGGTCAGGTGGCCCGGCTGGTCCCCCTCCCCGCGGAGCGGTTGGACTGGATCGCCCTCTCCCTTCGGGAGGCCGTGAACAACGCGGTTCTCCACGGGAACAAGAACGACTTCAACAAATGGGTCGAGGTCGAGATGGAGGTCTCGGGGGCTACTTTTACGATTCGGGTATGGGACGAGGGCCCAGGGTTTTCCCCCGGGGTTCTTTCAGACCCCCGCCGTCCGGAAAATCTTTTCAAACCCAACGGGCGGGGCATCTTTTTAATCCGACAATTCACGGACCGCGCCGATTTCGCACGCTCCGCGGACGGCCGCTTCGGCATTTGCATGTCCGTGGATCTTGATTCGAACGAAGACAAGGAGGCAGGCGAATGATGAACCATCGCGTCTACGAAAAGAGCGGAATCAGCGTCCTGGAGCTGAAGGGCTCGATCACCATGGGCGGCGGGGACGTCACCATGCGGGACCTGATCAAGGGACTCCTGGAGCAGGGCAGAAAGCAGATTCTCGTGGACCTGGGCGGCGTGTCCTTCATGGACTCCACGGGACTGGGTGAACTCGTGGCGGCTTACACGACGGCCCGCCATCACGATGCCACCCTGAAGCTGGTGAACCTGACCAAGAAGATCCACGATCTGCTGACCATCACCCAACTGGCCACGGTCTTCGAGTACTACGAGGGCTTTGACGAGGCCGTTTCCTCCTTCAAGAACTAACCGCCGAGCCGGGCCTACCCGCGAATCCCGGTACGCCGGCAAACGTCTTGACAGGGGGAAGGGCGGGCCCTATAGTCTCCGCCCTGGGACCGAAGGAGAGGGCAATGATTAAGGCAGACATCGTGGCGGAAGTTTCAAAGGTGGCCGACCTTCCCCGCTTGAGGGCGCAGGATTCGGTGGACCTCGTCTTCGACGCCATCCGCGACGCGCTGGCGCAGGGTGAGCGAGTGGAGTTTCGAGGGTTCGGAGTCTTCAGCGTCAAGGAACGCAAGCGCGGGGTGGGCCGAAACCTGAAGACCGGAGAATCGGTCCAAATTCCCCCCGGCAAGACCATCAAGTTCAAGCCCTCCAGCCACTTTTTCGACTGACGGTTGGACGGTCGCCCGATACGAGTCCACGGCAAGGAGGAGCCCTGGCGAATGAGCCAGGGCCTTCTCCTTCTGGCCACGTTCACGACCACCTTGATCTCAGGAGTCCTCGTCCATCCCCGGTTCTCGGACCTGGGGTTGGCGGATGCTACCAGGGAGGTGCTCCGATCACCCTCGACGCTCCTCCTCGGCCTCCCCTTTTCGCTCTCGCTCCTCTTCATCCTCGGCGTCCACGAGATGGGCCATTTTCTTACGGCCCGAAAGCACGGGATCCCCGCCACCTGGCCCACCTTCATCCCCGGTCCTCCGCTCCTGTCCTTGGGCACCTTTGGGGCATTCATCCGCCTGAAAGGGGCGGTGCCCGACCGCGGCGCACTGA
Organism: uncultured Thermoanaerobaculia bacterium; assembly: GCA_964589625.1. Classification (GTDB taxonomy): domain Bacteria; phylum Acidobacteriota; class UBA4820; order UBA4820; family DSQY01; genus JBFLVU01. The sequence goes on along the minus strand of CAZPSH010000001.1, from coordinate 39,153 downwards.
TGGAGGTCGGAGCCAACGGTCCCCTGTGGGGGCTCGGCGCGACCCTCCTCGTGGCCCTATCGGGGCTGGCGGCGGGCCCGCTGGGATACCGGGCCCCCGCGGACCTGGGTTTCAATGTGAACCTCCCCCTTGCCTTTTCCTTCTTGCGGGGAATCGCGTGGGACCGGTGGGACCTAACCCTTACGTTTTTCGAAAACCCCCTCCTCCTTTCGGCTTGGCTGGGGTTCTTCGTCCAGGGCCTGAACCTCCTTCCCACGGGGCAGTTGGACGGAGGCCACGTACTGTACGCCTTCCTCGGGCCCCGGCATCGGCACGTGTCCGTCGCGGCGGCCGTCTTTTTCCTGGTCCTCGGCCTCTTTCACCCTCAGTGGCTCCTCTGGGTGGGCCTTCTATTCCTCGTCCTGGGTCTCCGGCATCCGCCCACCCTTGACGATGCCCGCCCTTTGACGACGGGGCAGGTCCTGCGAGGGGGAGCCGCGGCCTTCGCCTTCGCCCTCTGTTTCGTCCCGGTCCCCTTTCCGTGAGGAGCCTTTAGGCCTTGACAAGGGGGGGCTTTGGGTGTACCCTCCCCCTGAGATGAACCCCCCGTTTTTCGGGGGTGGAGGCAGCGCGCGGTGATCGAACCACCAAGCCAGTTGCCAAACCAGAAGCAACTAAGCGGACAATCCGTTGAACGTGGGTCGAGGTGACGGCATAAGTGGCTTATGCCGGCCGGAAGGTTAACCGAAAGGAGTGAAGGAGACATGAGGAAGATTCTTGGAAGCCTGTTGGTTCTCGCTTTGATCGCCCTGGTCGCCTGCGCCAAGCCCCCGCAGCAGCAGATCGACGCCGCCAAGGCCGCTCTGGATGCCGCCAAGGCCGCCCAGGCTGACATCTACGCCCCCGAGTCCCTCAAGGCCGCCGAGGACAAGCTGGCCGCCCTGGACCAGGAACTCGCCACCCAGCAAAGCAAGTTCTTCAAGAGCTACAAGGTCGCCACCCAGATGACCACCGAACTCCAGGGTCTGGCTGACCAGGCCAAGACGGATGCCGAGGCCGGCAAGGCCAAGGCCAAGGCCGACGCCGAAGCCGCCATCACCGCCGCCGACGCCGCCGTCGTCGCCGCCCGCGAGGCCCTCACCAAGGCCCCCAAGGGCAAGGGCTCCAAGGCCGACCTCGAAGCCATGACCGGTGACGTGGACGCCGCCGCTCAGGAGATCGAGGCTGCCAAGGCCGACATGACCGCCGAGAAGTTCTTTGACGCCAAGGCCAAGGCCGACGGCGCCAAGGCGAAGGCCGACAAGGTCGTGGCCGACGTCCAGACCGCCATTGAGATGAAAAAGGGCAAGAGGTAGGTACCTTTTACCTCGTGTACCCCTAAAGGAAGGGGGCGGCCCTGCCGCCCCCTCTTTTTTGAGCGAGGACCGACGCCTTGCCCCGAATTCGGCAGTTTCTGAGGCTATTCACCTGGATCTTTCTCCTGGCGGCTGTCTGGTTCGCCTCGGCCCGCATCGTTCCGCTTGTGGACGGCAGCCAGGACCTTCCCGCCGACTCCCTGGGACGGGGCGCACAGCGATTCCTCGATGAGGCGCGGACCTCGGGTGCCCAACGCATCTACTCCCAGCGGTACCAATCCGCCAAGGACGCCCTCAAGCGAGCCCGATTCGAAATGAACCTTCAGGCGGCCGGCTACTGGGGAACCCGGGACTTCGTGAGGGCCCAGAAGTCCATGGACGAGGCGCAAAGGAAGGCCTTTCTCCTCTGGCGGGACACGGCGGCGCACCAGAGCAGGATGCGCAGGGAGGCGGAACGACTGATCGCCGAGGCCCGCGATTCCCTCGACGACTCCCTCGACTTGGTGGAGGCGAGCCTTCCCGTCGCTTCCACGCGATCTCACATCGCGGATGCCGAGATGCACCTGAAGAAGGCTCAGACCTACCTCGCCGCGGCCCGCTACGACGAGGCCGCCGCGGAGGCCAGGGCCTCCAAGTCCTCCAGCGATCATGCCCACACGAGATCCAAGCTCTCGCTCTCCCGGTTCTCGGACCCAGGCAACGTGAGCCGCTGGAGAGGGTGGATCCGCCAGGCCGTGGAGGCCTCCAAGGGCCCCGCGGGAATCGCCATGGTCGTAAACAAGGAACACCACGTCCTCCACGTGTACAAGGCTGGGCGCCTCGTCCGAACCGTTCGGGTGGACCTCGGCGCAAAGTCCATCAACCAGAAGATGCACGCCGGGGACCGGGCCACCCCCGAGGGACTGTACAGGGTGGTGAAGAAGAAGGGCCACGGCCAGTCCAAGTTCGGTCTGGCCCTCCTCCTGAATTATCCCAACGACGAGGACCGCAGGCGTTTCGCCGAACTGAAGGCCCACGGCCGGCTGACCCGGAGGACGGGCATCGGCGGGCTCATCGAGATCCACGGGCAAGGAGGCCTGGGATACGACTGGACCGACGGCTGCGTTGCACCAGGCGACCGCGACATGGCGGTCTTGTATAATGAGACGCCGCTGAACACGGTGGTGGCCATCGTCGGTTCCGATGGCGGGGACGGACCCATCCGGTCCATGCTTCGAAGGGCGGAGTCGTACCGATGAGCGAAGGCGGGGACGTTCGGACAGAATTCCCGGCTCAGGCGCCTACACCCCAAGACGCCCCGGCGAGGGGGGGCCTCCTCGTCCGCTCCCTGAGGGCCCTCGTCCTCCTTTTTCTCTTTGTGGGCATCCCGCTGATCTGCCTCGGGATCTTCGTCTTCTTTTCCACCGGCTACCGCTACTCCCCCCTTCGCGACGATTACGTCGTTGAGCACACGGCGCACCCGCCCGAACTCCCTTCCGGCCAGACGCTCGAAAAGGCCGCTTCGGCCGCCGAGGCAACGCTGGCTAAGATTCGCCCGAAGGGGGTCTTCATCGTTATCGACCGGGTCAAGAACCTCCTTCATCTGCGCGAGGGCGACAAGGTCCTCCTGACGGCCGTCATCTCGGCGGGCGCAGGCTCCGTCCTCGATGATCCGAAGACCGACCGCCAATGGGTATTCGACACCCCCGCAGGGCGCTTTTACGTAAAGGGCAAACGGGAGAATCCCATTTGGGTGGCGCCCGACTGGGATTACATCGAATCGGGAGAACCCATTCCCAAGCGCCGTTCGGACCGCATTCAGGAGGGAATGCTGGGCGAGTACGCCTTGGATCTCGGCGGAGGCCCCCCGGGCTACATGATCCACGGAACCCTCTATACTCGGCTTTTGGGAAAGAACGTAAGCCACGGCTGCATCCGGGTGGGCCGCGACGACCTCCGGGTGGTTTGGAAGAAGGTTCCGGTGGGCGCCGCCGTTTACATGTACTGAACGCCATGACGACGAATCCGAGCAGGACCTTTTCCGTGTTTCTCCTGGCGGCCTGGACGGCCTTCTCCGCTCCCGCCCTGGCTCTCGCCCAGGCTACCGCCCCGGGGGACAAAGCCGTACTCTTGAAACGAGCCGCCCTGGCGGCTTCCAAGCGCTTCTATTTGGAGCTGGACCTCTCTCAAAGGGAGCTGCGACTCTGTCATACAGGTGCCATGATCGCCGCCTACGCGGCGGAGTCGCTGGAGGTGGGATCCCCCCGTCGTCTTCTCCTCGCTAGGGAGGCCGATGACCGATGGATCGCCGCCACCTGGTCCCAGGGACACCTCGATCCCCCGGCCCAGGTCCATCGCATCCGCATCATCCCGGGGGACGAAACCACAACCCCCACCCCCGGAACGGCCGGAGTGGAACCTCCCACGCTGGAGGATCTCATCCCTGTGCCCCCGTCCTACCGGATCCAGTTCGAGGGAGGGCGAACCCTGCTGGTGGTGCTGGAGGGAGAGATCCCCGGGGCCCGGATGGAAGTCAGTTCGTGGCGGGTTCGTTGGGAGGAATTCCTCCAAGGTCTCGGCCTCCGGCCCGCCGATCCCTTTCGTATCCGGCTCCGCCTCGACGCGGTGCAAGGGGCGGCGCTGTACCGTTCCTTTCCGAGCGATCCTCCCGAACTCCTGGTAGTTCCCTAGCAAGTGGCGCGCAGGGGATCTTCTGGGATCAGCTATACCGGGAGGGGCACGGCGGCGCCTCCCCCGGACCCCCACCCGCAACCAGCGCGCCGGACTTCCGTCGCGCTGCATAACACCCCAGGAACAGCCTCGCCAAGTCTTCCGGACCAACCTGGGCCGCCCGTAGGTCAGGGGGAATCCCTATCAACCGAACGGGCGAAGGCCGCCCCTCCGAATAAAGATTTCGCGCCAAATTGGAGGCCAGGGTCCGTCGGGGCTGCCGGAAGGCGGCTTCCAGAAAGGCGCGGTACGGTCCTGCGCACCGCGGGGGGAGAAACGGCGTCTTTCGGCGCCTCAGAACAAGGAACGAGGACCGGACGCTAGGGGGAGGAGAGAAGGACCCCGGCCGCACATGGAGCCGCACCGCCCCCTCCCACCACGCCGCGGTCCAGGCGGCCATCCACCCGTATCCCTCCCCGCCCGGACGGGCCGTGAACTTCAAAGCCACCTCCCTCTGCAGCATCACGGCCGCGGCTTGGACTACTTCGGGTTGAGCGAGCGCATTGAGCAGAATCTCGGTGGCGGCGTTGTAGGGCAGATTCCCGGCCAGCAACCAAGACGAGAGTCCGGTGGTTCCGGGAAGGTCCGGCCATACCACCGCTCGCCCGTCCCCTTCGGCGACCTCCAGCGCGGGGAAAAGGCCCCCGAGCTCGCGGGCGAGGCATTCGTCGAGTTCCACGGCCCGCATCGGCAACCCAAAGTCCAGAAGGCGTCGGGTGAGAACCCCGCGCCCAGGGCCAATCTCCAGGATGGCCTCGGCCCCTTCGGCCGCCTCGCGGCAAAGCGCCGCCACCCTGGAGAGGACGGATTCGGAGACAAGGAAATGCTGACCCAGGCTCTTCTTGGCGCGATGGAGATGGATCACGGCCCGCCGGGGCCTTCCGGGACCTTCAGCCATCCAGCAAGAACCTCTCCGAGCTTGTCGAAGGAGATGGGCTTCGGCAGGAAGTCGTCCGCGAGGCTCTCCCTCAGGAGCTCGATCCGTTCGCGGTCCCGCTTGTACAGGCCCGTCATGAGGATGACTCGGACCCCCGCCAGCTCAGGGCTGGACTTGATCATTCGGCTCAGATTCCGGCCGTCCATGTGGGGCATGACCTGGTCGGTCAGGACGAGGTCCGGCAAGTACTTGCAGGTCAGGACGTAGGCCTCCATCCCGTCACGCGCCAGGACCACGCCGTAGCCCAGCTCCTCCAGGACCCGGAACGAGATGAGCCTTGCGTCGTCGTTGTCGTCCGCCACCAGGATAAGGGGCCTCCGAAGGGGGTTCCCCTCAAGGGAAGGCGGCCCTTTCTCCCGCTCGACCTGTCGTTCGAGCCGCCTTCGCCAGAGGGAGGGCGGGGCTTCATTCCAGAAGGCCGCGATCTCCTCCCGGGTTGCGTCACAAAAGCAGGTTCGGCAGTGGGGGCAAACCAGCGTGGGATGGTCTGTGATGCACTCGCACCAAAGGCTCGACGCCGCGTCGTACGGGCGCCCGCAATGGCCGCAGAGCCTGGCGTACGGTTCGCCGCCCGGGGGTGCCTCGCGGTTCTTCATGGGCCATTCCCCTTTCGGGGGAGTGCCCTACCTACGCCTCGGAGTGCTTCTTCACGGAGCGCTGGTAGGCCTCCTTGCCCTCGGTGTAGGCCTCCTTGATGGCCTCCTTCTGCACCGAGGCGTATTCCTTGGCCTGCTCTAGCTCCTGGAGGGCCTTGTCCTTGGCGGTCATCAGAGAGTCCTTGATCTTCTTGCGGGTCTCGGCGCCCGAGGCGGGGGCCAGAAGGAGGGCGGTCACCCCCCCTGCCACGGCGCCGAGTAGAAACGCGACCAGAACGTTAGAGGTTTCTCTCTTCATCATCGTCCTCCTGGGATGATTCGTTCGTTGTCCGGAACGAGCTCAGACGCGAAATCCCCGACTGGATCTTCTGAAACAGCGTGGCGACGAGGTGGACGGGACCGAGGATCACGGCGAGGTCCCGGATGAGGTCCTCCGCTACCGACCGGGTGGCCCCCGTCACCGCCGCCGCATCCTCCACAAGGCTCTGGCTCTTCACAATGAGTTGGCGGGCCGACAGGAGGGTCTCGTCGGCGTGCTCGACAACCCGCTGCACCTGGGGAACCAGAACCTGGACCTGCTGGAGCATGCGCCTCCACTCCTCCGCGACCGCCAAGACACGGCGGAGGACGGCGACGAAGTAGGCCGTCCCTACCAGGACCGCCATGGCCACCAGGGCGAGGAGGACATCTCGTAAGGTCAACGTGATCGTCATGGATCCCATTCGGGTTCTCCTGCGGCTCCCCGCCAGGGCTTCACCTCGTCCTACGGGGGGGCGCCGTTTCGTCCATTTTAGCCCCGAATCCGGCAGGTGACAAGGGGCCGCATCCTCGATTCTGGCGAGAATCGACACGGTGCCTTGGAATAGCACCCGGGGACCACACGGTTTCAAGATCTCGGTCCGAGGAGGCCCACCATGATGAACGAAGGCGTGATCGTCAGCGACAGCAAGTCGCTCGTCAAATCGGAAATGCTCCGCCAGCTGTGGAAACTGGGCTCAACCACACCCGAAGCGTGGGAACGCCACGTTTTCCAGGCGTTGACCGGCGCCTCCAGGGACGACGTGGACTGGTCCGTGGAGGACAACCAGGCGGGCTATTTTCTCTGGATCAAGGGCTTCGACGGCCTGATTCAGGAACTGGTCGAGGACGGATACGTGCAAGAAGAAGCCGATAGCGGGCGCAAGGTTCTGACGCCCGTTGATTCGGACCCGCCCCTCGATGTCTCCCTCATGGCCTACCCCCGCCAAGCGCTAGGCGGATAGTCCTTATTGGACGGCCGCCCCCCCGGGGCGGCCGCTTTCCTTTTGGGCTGAGGGCCCTCCCGCTTCCGGGAACTCCTCCGGCGCCTCCCCTACCAAGGATCGCCCACAGGCCGGCGTGTTAGCATCGGGAGGTTAAGTTGATGGCATGAGGCGGTCATGGCGGTCTGGCCCCGGATTATCCTTCACGCGGACATGGACGCCTTTTTTGCGGCGGTGGAGCAGAGGGACAATCCCGGCCTGAGGGGGCGTCCCGTGGTGGTGGGCGGGTTGGGACCCCGTGGAGTGGTCTCCACGGCCAGCTACGAGGCCCGTCCCTTCGGCGTCCACAGTGCCATGTCCATTCTGGAGGCCCGTCGGCGCTGTCCCCAGGCCGCCTTTCTCCAACCGGACTTCGCCCGGTATGCGGAGGCTTCCAAGAGGCTCATGAAGGTCTTCCATGGTTTTTCCCCTCTGGTGGAGCCCCTGAGCCTTGACGAGGCCTTTCTGGACATGACGGGCTCCGAAGGGCTTTTCGGCCCGCCGGAGGCCATGGGCGAAGCCATCAAGGCAGCCGTGCGGGAGGCCACGGGGGGCCTCACGGTGTCCGTGGGTCTGGCCGCCACCAAGTTCGTCGCGAAGGTGGCCAGCGATCACCGAAAGCCCGATGGGCTTACGGTGGTGCCGCCGGGGCAAACGTTTAGCTTCCTCCAGCCAATGGACGTCTCGAAGATTTGGGGTGTAGGGCCCCGAACGCGGGAGGTCCTCCTCTCCATGGGACTGGCCACCATCGGCGACGTGGCGGAAGCCTCCGAGTCGTCCCTGCGCGCCCGCCTCGGGGAGGCGGGAAGCCAAATCCTCCGCCTGGCCCGAGGGCAGGACGACCGGGAGGTGGAGCCCGGCCGCGAGGCCCGAAGCGTCGGCGCCGAGAAAACCCTGGATCGCGACGTGGTGGGAGCGGATCTCCTCCTTCCCTACCTGAGGAGTGCCGCCGAGCGAGTGGCCGAGCAGCTGCGGAAGGAGGGGCTCATGGCCGGAGCCGTGCGGCTCAAGCTCAAGACCTCCCGGTTCCGGCTCCACGCTCGTCAGGCCCCCCTCCCACGGCCCGCGGATTCGTGGAAGGAACTCCTGCAGGCCGCCGAAGCGCTGCTCCTCCGGTTCGATTTGAGCGAGCCCATGCGCCTCGTCGGCTTGGCCGCCTTCGACCTCCGGCCCTCCCGGTCCCCCGTTCAGGGGGACCTCTTCGAAGATGCGGTGAGGGACCGGAATCGCGCGCTTCAACGAGCGGTGGACGCCCTCCACGCCCGGTTCGGACCCCGTTCCGTAGGATGGGGAAGGCGGGAGGAGTGAGCCGCCTCACTCGCGTCGAACGTGCCGAACCACCCGGTCCGCCTCCGCCTCCTTCCCGACGGGCACGGGAACGTTGACCGTCCGGCCGTCGCGACCCCCCTTGGCGGGAAAGGAGTAGCTGAAGGAGGAGAAACACGCCCGCAAAGGAGACCGAGAGCCAGATCCGGGCCGCGCGCTTCTGTGGATTGGGGGCCATGGTTTTCCTCCCCCTCCCACCCTACCGCCCCGCGCGGCGCGGGGCAAGACGCCTGCCTATTCGCCCTCCCCTCTCGCCGCGACCGCCACGACGAGGGTCATATCGTCCCCTTGGGGGGCTTCTCCGGCAAATTGGGCCACGTCCTCGAAAAGGGCCTCGGCGAGATCCTTCGCGGCCAAGCCCCGGTGGCGCACCAGCGATTCCTCTAACCGGTTTTCCCCGTAAAGCTCTCCGCTGGGGTTCGAGGCCTCGGCCATACCGTCGGTGTAGATCACCAGCGTGTCCCCGGGCTCCAAACGAAGCACCGAGCGCCGGTAGCGGCCCTCCTTAACGACACCGAGAACGGGTCCCGTGGAGCGAAGCCACACCGGACTTTCGGTGCGGGAGGGCGCCCGTTCCAACTGGATCGCTCCGGCCCCGAGGCTTCGTGCCGGTCCTGCCCGCAGAAGGAGCGGAGGGTTGTGCCCCGCGTTCACGTAGGTGAGCGTCCGACCCTGGGGGTCGAAGACCCCGTAGAAGAGGGAGGCGAACCGATTGGGATCGGTGATGGAGCAGAGCTGCTTGTTCACGTCCGCGGCGAGGTGTTCCACATCATCGCCGTGGACCCCCGCGTGAACGCGCAACATGGCCTGCAGGCTGGCCATGAGGAGGGCCGCCGCCGCCCCCTTCCCCGCCACGTCCCCCACGGCGATCCCCAGCCGCCCGTCGGGCAGCTCGATAAAATCGAAACAGTCGCCGCCCACCTCTAGGGCCGGCCGGCAGTGCCCGACGTATTCGAGCCCGTCCACGGGGGGTCTGCGCTGGGGAAGGAGCCTTTCCTGCACCCTCCGGGCCATCTCCATGTCCTGCTTCAGCCGGAGCCGTTCGGCATCCTGGCGCACGGACCCGGCATAGGAGAACGCCGCACCGGCCTGGCGGGCCACGGTGAGGAGGAGTTCCTTGTCCTCTCGGGAATAGGGCTCCTCGGAACGTTTCTCCCCCAGGCTGATGAAGCCGAGAATCTGCTGGTGCGCCGCCAGGGGAACGAAGAGCCTTGAATTCATCTCCCTCAGCAAGGCTCTCTCGCGTTCCAGCAAATCGGCGGGTTCTTCTGCCGGAGGTCTCTGGAGCCAGGACATCGGTTCCCCGTCCACCAGGTCCAAGGTCGACGGCTCCACCCCCGCCATGGCGGTGAGCCTCCGGCCCACGCGTGACAGACTCGAAAGAAAGGGGCCGGGGCAGGTTTCGGAGACGGCGGGCGGAACCTCGGGTGAAGATCCCCGAACCATCCGGCAGAAGCAGTAGAAATCCTCGGGCTGACTCATGGCCAGGGCCATCAGGGCCCTCCTGGCCTGCAGGCCCTGGAGAGGCAGCTTGGCGAAGAGATCCCCTCGGACGAAGAGGCAGACCTGATCCGGATGCAGCGAATCGTGGAGCTTGCCCAGCACGAGCTTGGCCAATCCCGAGGGATCCTGGGCGAACTGCTCGGTTTCCCGCACGAGGTCCGTCAGGATCCGCCTGCCGTCGTAGGCTTCGCGGAAAAACCTCGTATCCAGGGCCTGCATGACCCTCCTGTTGGCCCGTTTGAGCCCCTGGATGGCCACCATCGTGAGGGCGGCCGTTACGAGGGCGGCGGCGCTGGGGTTTTGTCCTTGCGACACGCGGGACAGCCAAGGGCCGGCCAAATAGAAGAGCGACACGAAAACAATGGCGCCCTCCAGGAAGAGGAACCCTTTGGAGAGAAGGGCGTACCGGAGTCCCCTCCGCACCATGGGCCGGATCCCGAAGACCCGGTGCTTGACCACGGCGTAAGCGAAGGCGAGGGGAAACAGACCCACCGCCGCCCCGGCCGCGGAAAGGACCCACGGTTCGGGATCAGGACCGCGAAGGACGACCCGGTGTAAATAGAGGGCCATGGCCGGCAGCACGCCCAGGGAGCCGACCCCCAAGATGGCGAGCCTCCTACGGTCGTCGGGACCGAGCGGCCCCTTCAGGTTCGCCGCCATGGCCGCGAACCCCGCGCCGAAGAGGCCCACAAAACCAAGATCCAGCGTGATGTCCAGCCATCCCAGGGCCCTGTCCAGGGAGTCGAAGGCCGCCAGGGATACCCCCTGGGTGTAGGTCCAAATGAAGTTCCAGGACGCGAAAAGGATGGGAAACACGAGGAGAATCGTCTTGAGTCTGGGAAGCTTCCTCTCCAGCGGCGACGGGACGGGGAACTTGGAAAAGAACCGGTAAAAAAGATAGGACCACCCGGAAAAAAGCCCCACCGCAAGAACCAGCTCCGCCTCGCGCAGACCGGGCGGCAGAATGATGTACCCCCGCGCCGGCGAGGCGTTCGCGAAACTCAAGAAAAGCATGGCCGCCGTGAACGCCCGAGGATCCTCCCGGCGCGCGAGCCCGATGAACACGCCGGTAACGAGGCACACGAGTGGCAGCAGGACCTTTAGGGACAGCTCCGACCAGGGGAGCGAGGGAAGGACCAAAGGCGCTTCGACGGGCGGCATCGGAACCCACACCCTGTCGGCTTCCGGCCCGCCCCCCGCCCTTTCCACCTGAAGGCTCCAGGGAGCGCCGAACTGGAGTTCGCGAAGCGCTCGAATCCAGCTCAGAAGGCCGCCAATTTCGACAGGCGTCCGGCCTTCCGCCTGCAGGGCAAGAATCCGGTCCCCGTCACCCAGCGGGAGGGGGGCCCGGCCTGCGACTAGGCCTTCGCGGCCGGAGGTCTCCAGCCGCTCCAAGACGAGGTGTTCGCCGCGGATCTTGACCTGGATGCCCGCCGACTCCAGGGAGGGGCGATGCCTCGATTCGAGGATTTCCACAAGCTGAAAACCGAGAAACAGGACGTTGGCCAGAGTCAGGAATAGCAGTAGGGCAGTCTTAAAAGGCCGTCCCGCAACAATCCCTGCCATTCAAACACCACCTTCATTCCCCCCACAGGCCCCCTTTAATCTCCCCTGGTTCGACGGTCAATGTAACACATTAGTTTCACCATTGCATCCAGACGCAACATCGGGGCAAGGGATCCGCCTCCTGGACGAGCGACCCGATCCCCTCCTTCAAGGAGGCCGCATCCTCTTCCCCCAGGACCGACGCGCGGGACGCCGCACCTCCCTTCGGCCGCAACATTCGGGTCCGGTGTTCCTGTTGCGGGAGGCCGGCGTGGACATGGAGCCACCGGCCCCCTCTCCGCCGGCCTTGGCGGTAACGAACGAAATCATGAAGCGGAGGGAGGCCCTGCTGGCAAAGAAGAAGACCTGCGGGGGTAGCCCTACCTCAGAAGTTCCGGCCCAGGGCCCCGGCCTCAATGAGCATGGCTTTCCGCTGGTTCTCCGTCGCCGAAGGCACCGCGTAGAAAACTTTCGCAGCCACGTCCGGGATGCCGCAGAAGCCCAGCGTGCCGTCGGTCATGGGCCGCAGGATGACGTCCTTGGCCTTCCCCGTCTCGTAGCTCGCCTCCGGCGCACCCGTGGTGGTCACCACCAGGGCCTTCCGATGTTTCAGCAGGCCGCGGGCGCCCTCGGGGCCGATCTCGAAGGCGAAGCCGTTCAGAAACACACGGTCGATCCACCCCTTGAGGATGGCCGGGGTGGAAAACCACCAGATGGGATAGACGAAAACTAAACCCTCCGCCCAAAGCACCTCCGCCTGTTCTCGAGCGATGTCCTCGGGAGTCCGTCCCTTCGAGATAGAGCCGAAATCCCGGGCGTCCAGGGTCACCTTGGGATTCTCCCCATAGAGGTCCTTCACCCGGACGGCGTGGCCCGCCTCCTCCAGCCCCTTGCGGACCACCTCCATGACAGCGTGGTTGAAGCTCAGGGGATTGGGGTGGGCGTACACGATCAAGACGTTCATGGACCCTCCTCCACATCGCCCCGCGACCGGGGCGGGAACCCAAATCAACCCGCGCCCGGACCGATTTCTTCCGAAACGGAGTGCAATCCCCGCACCAAGGGAGTATACTCCACGCAGCCCGTCGGAACCGGCCTCACCGGCGCAGGCGCGACGATTCGCCCCCACTGGGCAGAGACTCGAGAGGCCCCGCCGGACACCCCAGCGAAGGTTCCTCCAGCCGGTACGCCGATGCCGGCGGTTGCGATCCCTTCCCGCCCCCCGCAGGAGATTCCATGAGCCAGACCGAAACCATCGGGCCCGACCGCATCGTGTCCATCCATTACACCCTCTCCACCGATGGCGATCAGATCATCGAGACCAGCGAGGGCGACGAGCCCTTGACTTACCTCCATGGCCACGGGCACGTGATTCCGGGCCTCGAAAAGGCCCTCTTCGGAAAGAGGCCGGGAGAAACGGGCACCTTCGTGGTAGCGCCGGAGGACGGGTACGGGCCCCACGATCCCGAACGGGTGGTGAAGGAGCCCCGCAAGCGATTCGGCTTCGACGTGCAAGCCGGCATGATCCTGGAAGCTCAGCTCGAGGACGGGTCGCAGCATCCCTTCCAGGTCGTCGCCGTGGACGAAGCCGAGGTGACGCTGGACGGGAACCATCCCCTGGCGGGCAAGACGCTTCACTTCGCCGTTCGCGTGCTGGATGTCCGCGAGGCCACGATGGACGAGCTGGCCCACGGCCACGCCCACGGCCCGGCCTGCCACCACGACCACTGACGCTCGGGCTCACGCCCCACCGAAGTCTCGCCGCACGGCCTCCCCGCCTGGCGCTCTCCCCCACCGGGATTCGATGGCGAAGTAGAGCACCGGCACGACCAGGAGGGTCAGGAGGGTCGAAGTCACGATTCCTCCCATGACGATCACCGCCAGGGGTTTCTGAATGTCGGCCCCGGAGCCCGTGGCGTAGACCATGGGCAGGTGGCCAATGAAGCTCACGAGCGCCGTCATGAATAGCGGCTTGAACCGCAGGCGACACCCCTCCGTGACCGTCTCCGCCAAGGGGAGCCCTTTCTCGCGAAGCTGCTTGAAGAAAGCGACCAGGACGACGCCGTTCTGTACCGCGATGCCCAGCAAGACGATGAAGGCAACGGCGGCGGACACGGAGAGGGTCATTCGGAACAACGTGGCCGCGACGACCCCGCCCACGAGGGCAAACGGGAGGTTCAGGAGGACCAGAAGTGCGTGGCGCGAGGTCCCGAGCGCGGAGTACAGCAGAAAGAGAATCAGGAAGAGGACCATGGGTACTACGACGGCAAGCTGTCTCATGGCGCGCTGCTGGTTCTCGAACTGGCCGCCATATTCCACGAAGTAACCCGGGGGCAGGGCTTGAACGGCTGGGGCCAGGCGCTCCCGCACCTCCCGGACGAATCCACCGAGGTCCCTCCCCCGCACGTTGGCTTCCACGACGACCCTCCGCATTCCGCGCTCCCGGCTCACCTGCATCGGACCCTCGGAAACCCGGATGGCGGCCGCTTGGCCAAGGGGGACGCGCCCGCCATCGGGGGTTGGGATCAGGAGGCTTGCCAGGGATTCGAGGTCGGCCCGGGCCCCTTCCGGGTAGCGCACGACGATGTCGAACCTCCGGTCCCCCTCGAGGAAACGCCCGACGGTCTTTCCCGCGTAGGCGGCCTCGAGGAGGTCGTTCACCGCCCCGATCCGCACGCCGTGCCGTGCGAGGACTTCCGCGTCGGGCAAGACCTGAACCTCGGCCATCCCTGAAACCTGCTCCACCTTCACATCCCTGGATCCTCGGATGCTCCCCATGTCGGCGGCCGCACGGTCCGCGAAGGCCTTGAGCACCGAGAGGTCTGGTCCGAAGACTTTGACGGCAAGATCGCTTTTCACACCCGAAACCAGCTCGTTCACCCTCAGGGCGATGGGCTGGGAAAAGGACAGCCGGATGCCCGGGACCTTAGCGAGGTCCTTGTTCAAAGCCTCCACAAGTTCGCTCTTGGACCGGCGGCTCTTCCACTCCTTCCGGGGCTTGAGCATGATGAAAAGGTCGGTCTGCTCGGGCCCCATGGGGTCCTCCGAAATCTCCGCGCGCCCGGTTTTGCTGACGACCGTCTCGACCTCGGGGAACCTTAAAATGCGTTTCTCCAGCATCGTAGCCACGGCCACGGAGCCTTCCAGGGAGGCGTTGGGGAGTCTCACCACGTTGACGGCGATGGAGCCCTCGTCCAGGAGGGGCATGAACTCTGAACCAAGAAATGGAACGAGAGCGAGCGAGAGCGCAAGCACGGCGAGAGCGGCGCCGAAGGTGACCTTTGGATGGTCCATGGCCCTCCGCAGAAGCGCCAGGTATCCCTCGTGGAACCTGCGCACCCCCTTGAACTCCCTCTCCTCCACTTGGCGGAGCAGGACGGACGAGAGCGCAGGAACGACGACCATCGCGACGCCGATCGATACGAGGAGGCAGATGAGGAGCGCGAGTGCGAGGGGTGCGAACATCTTTCCTTCGAGGCCTTGTAGGGTGAACAGGGGCAAAAGGACCAGGGCGATGATAAGGACCGAAAAGCTCACGGGCCTGGCCACCTCCGCCATCGCCTTCACCAGGATCGATCCCCTCCGCGCCGGGTCCCGGTTCTCCGAAAGGTGGCGCCTCGCGTTCTCGGCCACCACGATGGAGGCGTCCACGACCATGCCGACCGAGAACGCGATTCCGCCGAGCGTCATGAGGTTTGAGGAAAGGCCCAGGGCGCTCATCACGATGAAGGTGAGCAGGAAGGTGATGGGAAGGGAGGCGACGACAATCACCGCCGTCCGGAACTCGGCCAGGAAGAGCAGGAGGACGAGGATGACCAGGACGCCTCCCTCCAGGAGCGCATCCGTCACCGTCTTGATGCACGCCTCGATGAGGGCCGTCCGATCGTAGAAGACGTCGAGGCGCAGCCCTTCGGGGAGGCTTTTCTGAAGCTCTGCTGCCGCCGCCTTCACAGCCGATACGACCGTCTTGGAATTCTCGCCGCGCAACATGATCGCCATTCCGCACACGGTCTCCCCTCTCCCGTTGCGGGTGACCGCCCCCTGGCGGACCTGGGGCCCCACACGGACCTCCGCGAGGTCCCGCAGATAGACGGGGTTCCCGTCCCTGGCAAGAAGGGGCACGGCGCCCACGTCCTGCACGCTCCCGAAAAGGCCGATCCCCCGGATGTACATCTGCTCCCATCCCTTGAGGATGTACCCGGCCCCGGCGTTCCGGTTGCTCTCCTCCAACGCCTCCATCACGTCGCGGAGGGTGAGGCCGTACTTCACCAAGCGCTCGGGCATGACGACGACCTGGACCTGTTTTACCTCCCCGCCGAAGCTGTTCACCTCGGTGACTCCCGGAACGTTCTTCAGCCTCGGCGCCACCAGCCAGGATTGCAGGCTCCGCTTCTCTATCGGGGAAAAGCCCTCGCCCTCCAGGGTGTATTGGAAGATTTCGCCGAGACCCGTGCTCAGGGGGCCCAATTCGGGCTCGACTCCAGGGGGCAGTTCCTGGCGCGCCCCCTGGAGGCGCTCGAAGACGACCTGCCGGGTGAAGTAAGGGTCCACACCGTCTCGGAAGACGATGACCACCTGCGAGAGCCCGGCCCGGGAAATCGAGCGAACCTGCGTGACCTTGGGGAGCCCTCCCATCACCAGTTCGATGGGATGCGTGACCCGCTGCTCAACGTCCAGGGCAGACAGCCCCGGGGCCTTCGTGAGGACCATGACCTGAACGTTCGTGACATCGGGGAAGGCGTCCACGGGGAGGCGCACCCAGGCCAAAACACCCAGGACGGCCGCCAGCGCGGTGCAGAGAAGGACCGACCATCTTTTGCGGAGGATCCACCCGAAGTATGCATCCATGGCATTCACCTTAGTCCGCGCAGCCCGCGCCCATTTTCGAGCGCAGCACATCCGACTTCAGGAGAAAAGCCCCTTTGGAGACCACCGTCTGCCCAGGCGAGATCCCGGCGAGGATCTCCACCCACCCGCCCTCTTTCTTCCCCTGCGTAACGGGCCGGCGGATGTAGTACGGGCCTTCCAGGTGGACAAAAGCGAAGGAGCGTCCCTCGTCCTCGAGGACGGAATCCTCGGGAAGCGCGAGGCCTCCACGAATTTCGAGCCTGATTTTCACGCGGGCGAACATTCCCGCCCGAAGGAGGTTGTCCGGATTGTCCACAACGACCCTCGCGATGGCCGTGCGGGTGGTCTCGTCCATCGTTCCGCCGACCTTTTCGACCCGCCCCTTGAAGACCCGCCCCGGATAGCCGGCGAGGGTGACCTCCGCCGCGGCGGGATCTCCGGGCGGGGCCGCCACGAGGGCGGCGAACTCGTTTTCGTACAAAGTGGTCTGGACCCACATCCGCGACGTATCGGCGAGCAGGAGCGCCCGGTCGCCTGGATGGACCAGGGCCCCAAGGCTCAGGGACCGCTTGAGGACGACCCCCGAGAAAGGGGCGCGGACCGGCATGAGCCCGGAGGCATCGGGCCGCTTGGCGAGAGTCGCGAGGTCCTTCTCCGTCAGCCCCATGCTGGCCAGTTCCCCGGCCGCCGCCCGATGCTCGGCCTCGGCCGTCCGAAGGGCGGCCTGGGCTTCGAGGAGGTCCCGCTCGGGGCAGATCCCCTTCGCAAAAAGGTCGGACTCCCGCCGCTCCGTCGCCCGGGCGAGATCCAGGGTGGAGGCCGAGCGGGAGTAATCCGCCTTGGCCCGGCGGAACTCCGGGCTGTCCACCTGGTAGAGGACTTGCCCCTCCGACACCCGCCCACCCAGATCCACACCGATGCTCCTGACCGTGCCGGGCACCATGGGGCCGACGTACACGGCCCGCTCCTCGTCGAGTCGGACCTCCCCGTTGAGGTCCTTGCCACCACCCACGTCGCGCGCCTGAGCCCGCACCGTTTCCACCATGCCCCCCTGCGCGGGATCCAGGAGTTCGCGGGGCACTTTCGCCACCCCAACTTCGTAGCGGCACTCGTCGCACGTGTAGGCCGGGATTTCGTGCTCGCAAATCTCCGCCTTCAGGTCCTCCACGGCTCGATCGAGGTCCGAGGGCTCCGCTTCAGGCGCGCTGGACGGCGCGTGTTGCGGGCCGGCGGGTACTCCCCCGCCCCCGCACCCGGACGAGAGAGAGAGCGCCGTTGCGCACGCGAGGCACATCAGGAGGGCCTTCGGCCACGTCGTTCCGTTCATGGGGCTTTCTCCTCCATCTCATGCTCATCGGTTCCGGTCAGGCGGTCCAGATCCGTCTTTGCCAGGCTGAGTCGGACACGGGCGTCCACGAAGCGGAGCCGGAGGCCCGCCAGTGACCGGCGGGCCTCCAAGACGTCCAGGAGCCTGAACTTGCCCCGCTGGTAGCCCTCTTGGACGGCCGCGTAGATCCTTTCGGCGTTGGGAAGGACCCGCTCCCGAAGCGCGTCCACCTCTCCGCAGGAACTCCGAAGCGCCGAAAGCGCTCCGGACGCGGCGGTCCTCAGGCGGATCTCCTCGGCGCGCATGTCCAAAAGGCCCTGGTCCAGCTTCGCGGAGGCCTCGATGACCCCCCCGCGGTTTCGGTTCAGGAGGGGGAGGGGGAGGGAAAGCGAGGCAAAATAGGCCTTTTCCTTCGTGGCCGTGTAGCGCTTCATCCCAAGGGAAAGGGTAGGATCCGGAATCGCCTCCCGTCTGGCCCGATGGAGGGAGGCCTCCAGGCGCCTGGCCTCCTCCCTCCGCCGGCCCAGGTCCGGGAGCGCCTGCAGGGCGGAGAGAACCGCGGCCTCGTCGGGCACTCCGGCGCTTTCGGGGAGATCTCCCGCGGCGGAGCCGAGGCCCGCCGCCTTCATTCCTAGCACGCCGGCAAGCCGGCTCCTCGCCTCGGCACGCGCTTGTTCCGCCGCGCGCAGGTCGATCTCCGCCAGGTCCATTTCGTTCTGGGCTCTCAGGCCCTCGATGGCCGACGCCTCTCCGGCCTCCACGAGGGACAGGACCGCGGCGTAGACTTCGCGCGCGGTCGCCAGATTCTCGGCGGCGCGCAGCTCACGCTCCTGCGCGCCGAGCAAGCGTGCGAACTCACGCTCCACCTCGGCCAGAAGGTCCAGCCTTTGCCGGCGGAATTCCTCCGCCGCCACCGCCTCCGCGAAATCGGCTGTCTCCGCATCCGCTCGCCGCTTCCCGCCGAGACGAACCGTCTGGGAGAAGCCGAGCGTTTCGAGCGGCGCCCTCTCGATGGAGGGGCCCTCGCCGCCGAAATCGTCGCGGCCGACCTCCAGAGTAGGATTGGAGAGGGCTCGCGCCTGCCGCGCCGCCCCACGGGCCGCCCGGAGAGCCGCGGAGGCCGAGGCGAGGTTGGGGCTGTTCCGGAGGGCGATCCCTTTGCACTCTTCGAGAGTGACCGCTCTTCCAGGCTCCGCAATTGAAGGGGTCTGCGCCACCGGCGAAACAGAGGCCAATAAGGAGATCCAAAGAAAGGGCACGCAACCCATCCGGCTCATTCCACGCTCCTGTGACCGGGGTCCATCCCGGGGGGCGCGTAGCCCCCGGGCGCGGGAACACCTAAACGGTGCAGGAGCCGGCTAGATCCGGAGGGAGGTCTGAAATCCTCTGCAGGACGGCGGAGAGAGATCCCCAAGGTGACGGAGGAGACCCGTGCCGCCGGCACGGACCGCAATGGACGGCGTCCCGCCGCCGATCCCGAATCCTGCGTCGCACGCGGGCGGAGGGAGGATCGGGCCGCGATCGGGCCGGGAGAGAGCCGAGGGAAGGAGGGTATCCGTGCAGCCGGCGTCACCCGAGGGCACCGTTGAACGCCCCGGGGCCGGGTGGTCGCCAGGGGCCTCAGCCCCCTGGTGGGCGGCGGACACGTCTCCGGAGGGAGGACAGGCGGGGGTCGAGTCCCGGCAACAGGCCGAGAAGAGGGATTCCACGGCGCCGTGACCATCGGGCGCACTGCACCAAACCCGCGGCGCGGCGCTCCAGAAACCCCAGAGGGTCACCGCCAACACCCCCGCCGCATTCCCGCCTCGCTTCATGTGAAGCACTCCATGAGCGCTAAACGCTAGCACGCCGCTGTGTATTCGTCAAATGACCACGGCTGATCGGCGGCGGCGGCGGGCCCCGAACCGGCGCGTCCGGGGATCCTCCGCCAGGATCCGGATTCAGGCCTTGGCGGCCCTGCCGCCTACGGTCAGCGAGGCGATCTTCACGGTGGGTCCCGCCACGGCGCGACGCAACTCCAGGTCGTTTCCCACGCTTTCCACCGACTTGAGGATCTCGCCCAGGTTGCCCGAAAGAGTGATTTCCGCCACGGGGAAGGCGACTTCCCCCTTCTCGATCCAGAGGCCGAAGGCGCCCACCGAAATGTCTCCCGTGGTGGCCACCGTGCCCTGGCCCAGGGTCCCCGTTAGAAGGAGCCCCTTTTCGACGGTCTTGAGGATCTCCTCCGGGGAGGCGGGCCCCGCCTCCAGGATGAGGTTCGTGGTCCCGCCCGCGTGGCCGTTGGATTTGAGCCCCAACTTCCTCGCGTGGTAGGTGTCCAAGAGGTAGTTCTGGAGGATGCCACCCGAGAGAATGGGCGTCCGGCGCGTGGGAACTCCCTCGGCGTCAAAGGGCCGGGTTCCGGGACCGGCGGGGATGAGCCCGTCGTCCACGACGGTCACTTTGGGGCTGCAGACCGCCTCCCCGAGCTTTCCCGCCAGGAAGGAGCGCTTGCGCGAGACGGCGAAGCCCGACACGCACTCCGAGAGAAAGCGCAGGAGCCACGCCGTCATCGTCGGTTCGAGCACGACGGGCACCTCCTGGGTCTCCACTTTGCGCGCTCCCACGAGGCGCGCCACGCGCCCGACGGCCTTGGCGGCGATCGCGTCCGGCGCCATCAGGCCCGAAACGGTGACGGACCCGTCGGTCCACCCGTCCTGGATGAGATTGTCCCCCTCCCCCGCCTGGAAATAGCAGCCGGCCCAGACACCGGATTGCCGGTAGGAAGCCGAGACGCCGCGCGAATTGGCGAGATGGAAGGTCTGCTCGGCCGACCCGTAGTTCGCACCGAGGCTCTTTTTCATCCGAGGGTCTTTAAGCCCCGCCGCCTCGGTCTTCAGTGCGGCCTCCACCTTCTTGTGGGCGGGGAAGGCAGAGATCAGAGGGTCGTACATCCTGAGGGCCGCCTCGTCGAAGGCCAAGGGCTCCTTTTCGGGGAGCCCCGCGAAGGGATCCTGCTCCGACAGCCGGGCTCGCACGACGGCCCGCTCCAGAAGCCCCTCGACGGTCCCCTGGGTCAAATCGGTGGAGGAGGCGCTCGCCGTCCTGCCATCCACGAAAACCCGCAGGGAGAGGGTACGGGAGTCGGACTGTTGGAGGCTCTCCACGTTCTGGTCCCTCACGCCGGCTCGGAATTCCCTCGTCTCTTCGATGGAGATCTCCACGTCCGAAGCCCCTTTGCGCTTCCCGAACTCCACGAGCCTCTCGGCGAGGGCCCGGGGATCCTGCCTGTTGGCGCTCATGCCCTTCCTCCCACGGTCATGGAGCGGATCTTGAGGGTGGGCGTTCCGGCCGTGACGGTGGCCCACTGGCCCCCCTTGCCACAATTGCCCAGGAAAAAGTCCATGTCGTTGCCGACCATCTCGATGTCCTTCAGGATCTGAACGTTGGTGCCGATGAGGGTGGCGTTCTTCACGGGCCGCGTCAGTTTTCCGTCTTCGATGAGGTATCCGAGGTTCACGGAGAAGGTGAACTTCCCCGTACCCTGCACCATGCCCCCCTGGTAGGTCTGGGCGTAGAATCCCTTTTTCACCGAGCGGAGGATCTCCTCGGGCGGCGTTTCCCCCTTGGCCAGGACCGTGTTGCACATTCGGGGGATGGCGGGGCTGCGGTAGGAATCGCGCCGGCCGTGGCCGTTGCGCTCCATTTTCATGATCCGAGCCGAGAGGCGGTCGTGGAGGAAACCGACGAGCTTTCCCTTTTCGATGAGGGTCACGGGACGTGTGGGGGTGCCCTCGTCATCCACGGCCAAGCTGCCTCGGAAGCTGGGGATGGTGGCGTCGTCGTAAATCGTCACCACGGGGGTCGCCACCGTCTGGCCGAGCTTGTCCCACATGATGGAGGTCTTTTTCCAATTGCCGTCCGCCTCCAGGGGGTGGCCCACGGCCTCGTGAACCATGACGCCCGATTGGCCCCGCCTAAGCACCACAGCCTGTTCGCCGGCCTGGGCGTTTACAGCGCCGAGTAGGGTGACCGCCTCCCGGGCGGCCTCCGCGCCCACATCCTTGGGGCGCGTGCCTTCCTGGCCGTAAAAGGCCATGCCCACCCGCCCGCCGGCGCTCCCCGCCCCCGTGCTGCGCTCGCCGTTCTGCTCGGCGGTGGCGCGGACGATCAGGCGAGTTTGGGGCCGCGTGTCACTTGCCAGGAGCCCCTCGCTGTTGACGATGGCCACGCTCTGCCATTCGTCGAGCAGGGTGGCGGAGGCCTTGATGATTCGCTTGTCGTGGGCCAGGGCGGCTGCGTAGGCCTCTTTGACGAGGGCGATCTTGGCGGGGAGTTGGGCCTTCGCCACCGGCCCTTCGAGGGAATAGACCCTGCGCCCCGCCTCCTGCGGAGAGAAGGGCACCACTCGGGCGCCCGCCACGGCCTCAGCCACCGAGGCTGCGGCCATCGCCGCCCCTTTCATGGCCTCGAGGGACAGGTCGCTCGTGTACGCGTACCCCCACTGGGGCCCCTTCAGGACGCGGACCCCGGCCCCGTGAACGACCTCTTCGGCGGATTCCTTGACGATGTCGTCCTCCACCGTCAGGGAGCCGGCGATCGTGTGCTCGAAGAAGATCTCTGCGAAATCCGCTCCTCGCGAAAGGGCGGCCTCCAATACCTTTTTCGCATCCTCGACGGCCACGCCGAACTGCTCCTCCAGGACCGTCCCGCCGGGCACACCAGCCCGATCCGCCGCGAGGCGGTCCGAGAAAAGGCCCGAAACGGCGATGGCGCCGAGGCCCGTTCCCGCCACTTTGATGAAGTCTCTGCGCTCTACCCTTCGCATTCCAGGCTCCTCTGTTCGTCGACTGCAGACCAAGGGCACGGCTCCGGGGTCTGAAAAGAACGTCTACGCACCAGCGACCCCTCGGGTTGCATCCACCGAGTCGCTCCTCAAGCGGCTTTCTGCAGGGCCCGGGCGGCGGGGAAGGCGATGTAGACCGTGGCGGCGGCGCGGCCCAGCACGTAACCCACCGCCGCCGCCACCACCCCCACCCAGTCCCACGCGAAAATGCCCAGGCTCAACCCGAGAACGATCCCCGAAACCTCCACGACGGTGGCCCAGGTCGCGGGCGCCGTGGTCCGGTCCACGACGAGGACGGACCGGAGGAAGGCAAGGGCCAGCGTGAGGGCAGGTTGGATCACGAGGATGCGCGATGCCGGGAGGGCCACGGCCAGGAGGTCTTCCGTCAGACCCGAGACCTTCACGAACCAGACGTTCGCCAGGGGGGTGAAGACGATGGACGCGAAGAGCGCCACCAGCGCGGTCCCCAGAACGGCCGCGAAGCGCCCGAGCTCGGGAAAGTGCTCCTTCCTTCGGCCCATGAGGGCGATCGCCACTTCCTGGTAGGAAATGCCTGCGCTTCCGAAGAGAAAGACCAGGCCGTTCACCACCGGGAGGGCCGCCAGCGACTCGAGCGGAAGCCGCCCGCGCCCGAGGAAGAGCGTCACAACGGGATGGACGGCCAGGAATATGATAGCCGTGAGGGCCAGCGGGTAGTAGAATCGGGAGATGGTCCCGTAGGTGGGCGGAGGCTCCCCCTGAGGTCCCTCCTCCGGAAGGTCCTCCAGGGACGGGCGGGCCATCAGGCGGCTCGCAACGGCCTCCACCAGCACTCCGCTGGCCAGCGACGCGGCGCCCGCCACCGCCCCATCCAGACCCAGGACGACGCCGAAGAGCACCATGGAGGCGCCCATGGCCGCGATCCGCACCACAGTGCCCACGGCAACCCGCCGCGTCCTTCCGCTCCGGATCACCACCCCGTTATAGAATCGGCGGAATCCGATGGCCGCGGGCCAGGGCAGGAGGACGATGACGGCCCGGTGCGCCAAGTCGGCCACCTCTTCGGGGAGTCCGAGGAGATCCCGGGCGAAGGGCCCGAAGACGGGAGGAAGGGCCAATGCGGCCATGAGGATCGTAGAGGCGCCGCTGAGCAGAAAGGTGAAGTTCCTCAGGCGCCGGTAGCTCTCCCGGTCCGCCACGAGGGCCGTGGAGGCGCTCAGGAGCATGATGATGGGCGACTCGAAGAGCATGGCCAGAACGAAGGCCACGCCGTAGGCCGCCAAGTTGGGCACGGGGTTTTCCAGGCGCGCCAGGATGGCCGCCAGGTACGGCCCCTCGATGGACATCATGAGCCACGTCAGGGCCAGCGGATACCAGAAGCGGAAGATCCGCCCCGGAGTCAGGCGAACGGTCCCTCCCTCCGCTCCCCCTTCCCCGTCGTTCATCTGCTGAGGACCCGGCTCACTTCCGCCGCCTCGGTTGCGTCGCAGAACTCCGGCCGGAGCGGAAGGGTGGCCGCGAAGACCGCCCCGGGCCCCGGCTCGCTATCCCCTCCTTCAAGGTCCCCCCTGTGGGAACGCAGATGGTGGCGCGCCAGCGCCAGGCCGAGCCCCGTGTGACCCGTCCGGCTCCTCACGAAAGGCTCGAAGAGGGAGCCTTGGATCTCCTGCCGGATTCCTGGACCCCGGTCGCTGACCTCCACCTTCGCACGGTCCCCTTCGACGGACACAGACACCTCCACGGCCTCGCCGGGGAAATAGGGCGCATCGAAGAGGCCGTGGGAAGGGGTTGTTATCCAGAGGACGGCCCGAACCAGGATGGCCGCGCCCATGAGGACGT
>CAZPSH010000001.1:0-15095 GCA_964589625.1 uncultured Thermoanaerobaculia bacterium | reverse complement strand
GGACACAGACACCTCCACGGCCTCGCCGGGGAACGCCTCCCGCAAGGGCCTCCCGATCCGTTGGTCCTCGGGAGCGTGCAGGATGGAGCACGCGGCGGGGTTGACCCCCGTGAGGGTCAGGCGATCACCCGGCTCCTCCTGCAAGAACGCGATTCCCATGGTGGAGGCCTCCACGAGCCGCCGGAAGCGCTCCTCCCCGGACCGCACTTCCTGCTCCAGGCGCTGGCTCGTCACAAGGAGATAGCAGAGGGAGGCGCCCGTGCCCGCCACAAGCGTCAGGGAGAAGCAGGCCGTTTGGAAATAGGGCGCATCGAAGAGGCCGTGGGAAGGGTTTGTCATCCAAAGGAGGGCCCGAACCAGGATGGCCGCGCCCATGAGGACGTAGAGGATCGAAAAGAGGCGGTAGAGGTGGTTCGACCACCCTTCCCCCGCCAGGAAGATCCAGGCGATGCGGAAGCTGACCCAGGCCATGAAGACGGCCACCACGAGGCTTCGAAGGACGACCTCGTCGCGCCCCACCGTAAGCCACCCCTGGAAGAGGAGAAAAGGGACCGCCCCCCAGTACCACAGCCGGGAAGGCTTCCGGGCCATCGCGAACCGGAGGGCCCCCTCCAGTTCGAGAACCATGCCGAAGTAGAAGCAGATCAGGGTCTTTACGTCCAGAGCCACGCCGAGCCTCCGTCCGTTCCGGGCTAGTGGAGTCTACCACGGGCGCCTTCTTCCTCCCGACACGGCTCTCCCTACGCACATCTCGCCCTGCCACCCGCCCCACGGATTTCGTTTTCTCCATTGTTTTTAAATCCGCAATCCGAAATCCCAAATCTCCAATGCCCTTTTTTTCCTTCCGTCTTCCGCCTTGCCCCTCAAGCATCCCGTCTCAAGAAACAAAGGGCCGCCCGCGTGACGGCGGGCGGCCAGGGGGAATCGCACCGGGGGGATCAGCCGTTCTTCTTGACGAATTCCTCCATGAACGAGACCAGGGTCTCGATCTGGGGAACGGTGACGGCATTGTACATGGAGACGCGGATGCCACCCAGATCGCGGTAGCCCTTGAGGCCCACCATCCCGTTCTTCTTGGCCTCGGAGATGAAGGCCGCGGTGAGGTCCTCGGTGGGCAGGAAGAAGTCCACGTTCATGTAGGAGCGGTCCTCCTTCACCTGGACCCACGGCCTGTAAAAGCCCGCGTGTCGGTCGATGCAACCGTAGAGCAGTTCGCCCTTTCTCAAGTTGCTCTTGTAGATGGCCTCCAGGCCGCCGATCTGCTTGTTGTAGGCCAGGACGTTGCGGAGGATGTAGATGGAGAAGCAGGGAGGGGTGTTGAAGAGGCTGTTCTTCTCGGCGTGGATTTTGTAGCGGAGCATGGTGGGGAGCTTGTCCGTGCACATCTCGAGGACGTCGTCCCGGATGAGGGCCACCACGAGGCCCGAGGGTCCCAGGTTCTTCTGGGCGCCCGCGTAGATGAAGCCGAAGGGCTTCACGTCGAAGGGGCGCCACATGAAGTCGCTGGACATGTCGCAGGCCAGCGGGATGCCGCCCGTTTCGGGGAAGGCCTTCCACTGGGTGCCGTAAATGGTGTTGTTCGAGCAGATGTGAACATAGGCCGCATCGGGGTTGACCTTGATTTCCTCGGGCCTCGGCAGGCGACAGAACTTCTCGGGCTCGGTGGTCGCGATGCAGCGCGCGTTCTCGCCGGCCACGATCACGGCTTCTTTGTAGGCCTTCTTGGCCCACGAGCCCGTCACGACGTAGTCGGCCTTGCGTCCCGAGTGGAGGAGGTTCATGGGCAGCATGGCGAACTGGAGGTTTCCGCCGCCCTGGAGGAGCAGGACCTTGTAATTGTCGGGGACGCTCAGAAGCTCTTTCACGAGGGCGATGGCCTCGTTGTGGACAGCGTCGTACTCCTTCGCCCGGTGGGAGATTTCCATCACCGACATGCCCGTGTTCTCGAAGTCCAGCAGTTCCGCCTGGGCCCGTTCCAGCGCCGGCAGAGGAAGCCCTGCCGGTCCCGCGTAGAAGTTGATCACTCGCTTTGCCATGGCATCTACCTCCTCTTCAACCACAGAGCTCACAGAGGTGATTTTCTTCTTGGAAACCTACTCTGTGATCTCTGTGTCCTCTGTGGTGAGCGTCTCTCTACTTCCGCTTGGACAGGATCTCGACCACGATGTCGCCGATGCGCAGGAGGTTCTCCTTGGAGGAGGCCCCGATGTGCGGCGCCATGAGGACGTTGGGTGCCGTCAGCAGGGGGCAGTCGGCGGGAGGCGGATCGCTGGGCCACACGTCGGTCCCGTAGGCGGCCACCTTCCCGCTTTTCAGTGCCTCCGCCAGGGCCGCCTCATCGAGGATCTTGCCCCGGCCGGTATTGATCAGGATGACCCCGTCCTTCATCTTGCCGAGGAGGGTGGCGTTGACCATTCCCCGGGTCTCGTCGGTAAGCGGCGTGTGGAAGGAGATGTAGTCGGACTTCGCAAGGAGTTCGTCCAGGGGGACGAGGCGCGCCACGGGGTGCTCCTTGAGGTACGGATCAAAGGCGATGACCGTCATGCCGAAGGCCTTGGCACGCGAGGCCACCTCCGATCCGATTCGGCCGACACCGAGGAGGCCCAGGGTCTTCTGGTAGAGTTCCGTGCGCTTGAGCTCCTTCTTGAGCCACTTCCCCTCCTTCATGGAGGTGTGGGCCTCCACGATACGGTTGGGGATGGCGAGCATGAGGGCCATGGCAAACTCGGCGACGGCAACCGAGGAGGCCTCGGGTGTGTTCATCACGTCGATGCCCCGGGCTTGGCAGGCGGCCCTGTCCACGTTATCGAGCCCCACCCCCCCTCGAATGACGAGCTTCAGGACCGGGGCTTTCTCGATCAGGTCCCGCGTGACCTTCGTCTTGGAGCGAATGAGCAGAACCTCCGCCTCCGCCAACCGGCCCATGTCTTCGAACACTTCCCCGAAGCGCTCCAGCCGCTTGGGGAGCCCTTTATCAAACGCGTCCGCAATCAGGATCTTCACGTTCAACCCTCCTTGTGATCACCACAGAGACCACGGAGCCATAAGATTGACAGAGCCCCTGTGAGCCCTGCGTCCTCTGTCGTAAGTCCTTCAGTCCTCGATCAGCCGCACGATGAGGCCGCTACGCAGTTTGGGTTCGAACCACGTGGACTTGGGCGGCATGACCTGTCCGGCGTCGGCCACGGCCATGAGCTGGGGAAGGCTCGTGGGATGCAGGGCGAAGGCCACGGCCCAGCCCTCTCGAACGCGACGTTCCAGCTCCTTCGTCCCTCGGATTCCCCCGACGAAGTCGATGCGCTTGTCGGTGCGCGGGTCGGCGATCCCCAGGATGGGCGCCAACAGGTTGTCCTGGAGGATGGAGACGTCCAGCCCCTTGACCGGGTCCCCCGCCGGGAAGGTGCCCGGCCGGGCCGTCAGGCGGTACCACTCGCCGCCCAGGTACATTCCGAAGGTCGCCGAGCGTTCGGGCCTGGGCCCGGTGTCCTGCTCCACCGAAAACAACTCCCCGACCTTGGCGAGAAACGCCTCGGGGCTCAAGCCGTTGAGGTCCTTTACCACACGGTTGTAGTCGAGGATCTTCAATTGGTCGTGGGGGAAAACCACGGCCATGAAGTACTCGAAAGGCTCCTCGCCCGTGCGGGAGGCGGCCTTGGCGCGAAGGGCCTGTCCCGTCCGGACGGCGGCGGCCGTGCGGTGGTGCCCGTCGGCAACGTAAAGGGCCGGGACCTTTTCGGCGAAGAGGCCTTCGATGTCCCTGAGGTCCTCCTCGTCGGCCACCACCCAGACGGTATGGCCGAAGCCGTCGTCGGTGACGATGTCGTAGACCGGGTCGCAGGCGCGGGCACGGTCCACGATCTCGTCGATGGCGGGTACGGCCCTGTAGGTGAGGAAGACCGGCTCGGCGTTGGCGTTCTGCTCCATCACGTGGCGGGTGCGGTCGTCCTCTTTGTCCTTGCGCGTGAACTCATGGCGCTTGATGAGACCGTTTTCGTACTCGGTGATGGCGCAGAGGCCCACGAGGCCCGCCTGGACGTGCTCCCCCATCCTCTGCTGGTACACGTAGAAGCAGGGCTGGGACTCCTTGAGCAGGGCTCCCTCGGTGATGAAGCGGCGCAGGTTTTCAACACCCTTGGCGTAGACGCGGTCGTCGTAGAGGGGGACGGTCGGGTCGAGGTCGATCTCGGGCTTGCCCACGTGCAGAAAGGAGTAGGGGTTGCCCCGGGCAAGCTCCCGGGCCTCGTCCGAGTTGATGACGTCATAGGGGTGGCTGGCGATCTTCTCCGCGAGGTCAGGCCTGGGCCTGTAGCCGCGGAACGGCTTCAACTTGGACATGCGGCGACCCTCTGGCGGGCTCCGGATGTGGGCTGGAGGCCAGGAGCGCCCGCGATGGCTCCGGACCGGAGAGTCAGCATATCCAAAGAAATCAACCCCTTCAAGGCCCATCCGGAGCCGTCCGGGCGAGGGGGGTTTTCCCCCATGGCCGGCCCCGCGTGGGATCGAGGACGGGGGGGGACGGTCCTCCCCGGTGCTATACTCCGCCCTCGGGGCCCGAGGACCCCGCCGTGTGAGGAGGGGGCACGATGTCCCTGTACGCCGTGAAGAAATCGGTCGTCGACCTGATCCCGGGACGCCTGGTCCGCGTCTTCGCCGCCCCCTACGTCTCCGGAGATTCTCTGGACAAGGGCCTCGCCGTGGCTGATCGCCTGTTCGAGGAACGCGGCATTCTCACGACACTCGACGTGCTGGGCGAGGCCGAAAAAACCGAAGCCAAGGTCCGCGGGGCCGTGGAGAACTATCTGCGGGCGCTGGAGGCCGTGAAGGGCCGCGCCTACTGCACCCTCTCCATCAAGCCTGGCCACTTCGGCTTCTACGTGAGCCCCGACCTCTGCCGCAAGAACGTGGAGGAGATGGCGGCCGCCTGCCAGGCCGCCGGCCGGGGCCTCACGGTGGACATGGAGGACATGGACCTAACGGACTTCACCCTGGACCTTTACAGGGATCTCAAGCCCAAGTACCCCATCCTGGGCACCGTACTCCAGTCCCGGCTTCACCGGACGCTGGACGACGTGGACCGTTTCGACGGGCTGAAGGCCCACGTCCGGGCCTGCATCGGCATCTACAACGTGGGTCCCGACAAGGCCGTGACGAACAGGCGGCAGATGAAGGAGAACCTGCTTACGCTCATCGGGAAGCTTTTCGACCGGGGCCACTACGTCTGCATCGCCACCCACGACATGGAATACCTCGCCAAGGCGCGCGACCTGGTTGCCAGGAAGGGTATCCCCAAGGACCGCTACGAGTTTCAGATGCTCCTGGGCGTTCCCCGGGACCACATCCAGAAGGAGCTTGTCGCCACCGGCGAGACGGTCCGACTGTACGTTCCCTTCGCCTCCGACTGGGACGACGCCATCGCCTACCTGCGCCGCCGCATGCTCGAAAGCCCCTCCATGTCCCTCCTCGTGCTGAAGAACCTGTTCGTGAGGGGGAATTGAGGGAGAGAGTAAGTGAGTAAGTGATTAGGTGATTTGGTGATTTGGTGAGTAAGTGAGTAGGTGAGTATGAGGAGGGCCTTGGAAGAGGGAAGGGAAAAGCCGCCGGAACGGTGATGGCGGATGGCCCTCACCGGTCCTCGCCTCCGAATCCGGCCTCCCCCGCTTCGATCCTCTTGTCCGTCCTCCGATTCTTCCCTTACCCATCCCCCCGCCCGTAGATCTGAAACGCGGCCCAATAATAGGGCGGTAGTGGCAGGCCGGTGGCCCTCCCCTCCCGCAGGTCGGACTGGGCCTTCCTCAGGGCCTCGGCGGGGCTCGCGCCTTTCCCCAGGTGGACGTAGAAAGCACCCATCATGCGCGCCGTCGTGGAATCCTCCACCTTCCACAGGGAGGCGGCGACGGCGGGCGCGCCCGCGGCGTGAAAGGCGCGCACGAGGCCCAGGAGACCCTCTCCCGCCACTTCCCTCCCGAGGCCCGTCTCGCAGGCCGACAAAACCACGAGACGCGCAGGCGTTCGGATCTCCTGGAGAACTTCCCAGGCGCGCACCCGCCCGTCCTCTTCGGGACGGCCGCCGGCCCGTTCCTTGAGGAGGAGGCAGGAATTCATTGGAAAGCGGCCGTCCAGCGTGGCGTGGCAGGCAAAATGAAGGACCGACGCCGTAGAGGCCGACTCTCGGAAGCGCGCTTCCGTCGCCTCTTCCCCTGTGAAGAATCGGCATTCCCGGCCAAGCCGCCCGAGTTCGTGGGCTTCGGGGAGCGTGGCGCTCAGGTTCGGGCGAGACGCGCCGCCCTCTCCGCCCCATGCGAAGGCCGCCGCCACCCCGCCTCCGCGATCTCCCCTAAGCCCCTCGCCCAGCTCCACGTAGGCCGTGGCCGAGGGGGAAATGGACAGAGTCTTCAAGGCCCCGAGGAACGATGCGTTCCGACTCGCGCACAGGACGCCGAAGGGAAGGGCGTGAAGAGGACCATCGGGCACGATCACGAGGTGGCGCGAGGGGCCGACGAGCGCCTCGGCGGGACCCAGGAGGAGATCGTACAGGTCCTGCCCGCGGGCCGTGACCCTCTGGGTGCCGCGCGCCGGGCTCCGGGCCTCCAGAATGGCCTTCCGAAAGGCATTGACCTTGTCGCCGAGCGCGTCCCGTCCGACGGGAAGCGCAACCGCCCGAAAGCCTCCGCCAGAGGCCACGGCGAAGAGGCGCGTGGAAGACTCCCCCACCGAATAGGCCACAAGGCAGACCCCCTCGGGGAGCCTCCCGCACACGCCATCAATCCCGAGAGGTTGGGGATACGCAAGGGCAGCGTAGGCCGGAGACGCCTGGCGCACTTTGAAGGCCAAGGCCGCCCGTTCGGCCCGGAGCTCGGAGAGGCGGAGAGTCAACCGCTTCCACGGTTCGGGATCGCTCTCCCCCCCCGTCTCCGCCAAGGCCTCCATGACCCGCCCGCAGGCTCGGTCGAGACGGCGCCCCTCCCGCGCCAGGTCCGGGGAAACCTGAATGGTCCGGAGAAGATCCCTCTCTCCGAGGATCTCGAGAAGGACCCGGGCCTTCCCACGCTCAAACACCGAGAAGGCCTCCCTGCCTCGCGCGGCGGAGAGGAGGCGGTCCATGGCCTCCTCGTAAAAGGGAAGCGCGCCCGAACGGTACTCGGCGCGCACCTCGTGGGAGCCTCCCAGGCGGCCCATCTGGGAGTCAAGGGCATCCAAGGCACGCAAAGACCAGGCGATGGCCTCGTCGGTTTTCCCCTCCAGGGCGGCCACCGCCCCCAGCGCCCGCAGGACCTCCGCCTCGGCCATGCTGCCGGGCGCCAAGCGGGCGCGGATGGAAAGGGCTTCTTCGAGAAAGGCCCTGGAGCCGGCGGCGTCGCCGGCCCTCACGTCCAGGAGGCCCTGTTGGACCAGGGCCCCGGCCAGCCCCAGGCTCCCAGGCGCCGCCTTGCGGAACAGGGCCGCAGAACGCTCGAAGCGTGACCTCGCCTCCGCCGGGTCCCCCGCGCGCAGGGCCTCCGTGCCCAGGTTGAAATGGCTTCCCGCGGCGCCCGCCCCCTCGGGGGCCAGGGACTCCTCGATGGCCAGGGCCCGGAGGTGGACCTCCCGGGCCTCCACTCCCTTTCCCTGGGCACCCAGCACGGCCCCGAGATTGCTCAAACAGGAGGCCAGATCCAGGCTGTCGGGGGCCTTCTTCTCCATGAGGCCGACGGCGCGCGAATACCACGCCTCGGCTTGGACGGCGTCGCCCCGCGATTCGGCCACGCCCGCCAGGTTGTTCAGGCTCGCGGCCACGGCCGTGCCCTCCGGGTCGTGCCGCTCCCGGAGGGCGAGGGCCTCCCGGTGGCAGGAATCGGCTTTGGCGAGGTCTCCCCGCTCGTGGGCGATGAGGCCCAGGTTGTTCAGCGAATTGGCCAGGGCGAGGCTTTGGGGATCGAGTCGCCGCTGGATTTCCAAGGCCCTTCCGACGTACTCCTCGGCTTCGAGAAGATCGCCCAGGTTCCGGTGGACGCTGCCCAGATTGGAGAGGACCTTGCTGGATCCCACGCCCCCCGGGTCGGCCTTCTCGAAAAGAGCCAGGGCCTCGGCGTAGAGGGCCGCGGCCCCGTCGAAGTCCGCCCGGGCGAAGGCGATTCCGCCCAAGCTGTTGAGGCTCTCGGCCTCGTCGGGGCTCCCCGGGGCCAGTTTCCGGCGAAGGGCCAGCGCCTCGCGATGGGGCCCTTCGGCGGCGGACAGGTCCCTCCGCACCCAAGCGGCGGCCCCTTGCCTGTAAAGACATTCGGCGCGCCACAGATCCGACGCGCCGAACCTCTGCGCGCAGGCCGCGGCGGCCCGGGCGAAGGCCTCGCCCGCGCCCACAAGATCGCCCTTTTTCCGGAGCAGGTTGCCCCTTTCCAGGAGGATCCCGGGGAGGACCTCGGGGGGCAGATCGCCCGCAAGCGCTTCCGCCTTCTCCAAAGCACCCAGGGCCTCTTGCCACCGTTTGTCGACCGCCGCGGTGCCGGCGGCCTGGATCCTTTCCCAACACGTTCCGAGGGAATCGCCCTCGCGGGCGGGCCGGACCTTGAGCCCCCCGCGGCCGTGTCCCAGACGCCACTCGACCGGGGTCCTATTCCTCTCGCCCTCGAGCACGGCGGAGCCCCACCCCGCCCGCAAAGCCTCGAACCTCTCCCACGCGTAGGGAGACGACAGGGGCACCCACTCGCCAGGGCGGCCGTCCTCCCCAAGAACCGCTGCCCGCGCGAGCCTATCTCCCGCCGTGAGGCCTGCCTTCGCGGGGGCGGAGAGGGGCGCGACGGATTCCACGACCACACCGGCCCATAGCGGAAGGAGGGCGAATCCGGCGAGGACCGCCGTCAAGGCGCCCCCCCATCTTTCGCGCCCCGGTCCCCGTCTGCATCGGTTCATCGAAACCTCCCTTGCTCGGCCCGTTCTGAGATACAATGGTGGTCGCGCAGAGGGCCCTTCGGAACGGTACGCCGCGGGAGAGCCGGCGGCCGCGCCAAATGACCCATAGTCCATCGCACACGGGGGAAGCGGATGTTGGAGACGGGCCCCGGGGCCTCGAACGCAGCTTGGCCCGACGACCCGGCCTTTTCGGAGGTGTACGAGAGGCACAGGTCGTGGGCCGTTGGGTACTTCGTGCGCAAGGGTTTCCCGAGAGAGCAGGCCCTCGAATTCACCCAGGATGTCTTCCTGTGCGTGTATCTCAACCAGAAGCACCTGGAGCCGGAGGAGCGCCGGGTGCCCTGGCTGGTGACGGTCGTGAAGAACAAGGCCATCTCCGAACATCGCCGGCGCGCCTTCCAGGGGAGGCACCTGTCCCTGGTGGAACCGCCCGCCGAGGCGCTCGACGACTTGGCTCCGAACCCCGAGGGCCGGGCGGCGTCCTTCGAGGAGATCGCGGCGCTTCACGCCCGCATCCGGGAGATGCCCGAGATGATGCGCCGCTGCCTCCTCCTTCGGTACGTCCACGACCTGGGGCCCCAGGAGGCGGCGGACCTGCTCGGTCTGTCGGTGAACACCGTGAAAACCCACCTTCGACGGGGACTCGACTTCCTTCGGGCGGGCCTCGACCCCGCCGGCCGGGGCGACCCATGAACC
This sequence comes from uncultured Thermoanaerobaculia bacterium, assembly GCA_964589625.1. Taxonomy (GTDB): domain Bacteria; phylum Acidobacteriota; class UBA4820; order UBA4820; family DSQY01; genus JBFLVU01. The sequence continues at coordinate 5,513 of CAZPSH010000001.1, read as the reverse complement.
CCGACGACCTGCGCCGTGCCCTGGAGCCCTACGGCCTGGAGGGGGGGCCGTGCCCCTCCCCGGAGGAGATTCTCTCCCTCGCTGCGGGAACCATGAAGGACCGGGATGCGGAGCCCCTCCGCGCCCACCTTTCCTCCTGTCCGGCGTGCCTGGAAACCTGGCTGGACGGGCGGTCCCTGTCCCCTTCCTCCCTGCGGCCGAGATTGAAAGCGCCGGCAGAGGGCGGTGGGCTGAGGCGCAGGGAGTGGGCCCTGGCGGCCTCTCTCGCCGTGGCCGCCTTCGGGGCGGGCGGTTCCCTCTGGATGTGGCGGGAGGCGCGCGCCGAGAATCTCAGGCTCGCCGCCGAGATGGCCCGGCTTCAGGTCTCCGCCTCCTCCCCCGCTCCGGCGCGCCTCGTGGAGCTTCTCCCGGACACCTTCGCGGTCCGGGGGGGCACGGAGGGGCTTCCGTCCCTGCCTTCGGGCGAGGCCGCAGCCCTGCTCCTCACCACCCTCGAACCCCTGCCCGAAGGCGTCGTCGCACGCCTCACGGGCCCCTCGGGACGGGAAATCTGGCAGGGCCCCCTCCCCTCTTCGGGCGGCCCTCCGTCGCTTCTCCAGGTGCCCGCCGGACTCCTTTCTCCCGGCCCCGCCTCGGTGGACCTCCTCGACCCCGCCACCGGCGCTCTCCTCCTTCGCTTCCCCTTTGTCGTTCGCTGATCCCTGTAAGCGGCACCGTGTCTTCCGGCTCCCCGCCATTCACCCCGAGGGGAGGACCGTGCGTGTTTCGGGGATGAGAGACCCCGTTGGCGGGGTGGAGGGAGCGTCGAACAACGCCCGAAGGAGCGGCCCATGACTCGAAGCAAGGGAAGAGGCTACAAGGCGTGCGTCATCTTGTTGGCGGCCATGTCGCTCGGCTGGGCGGCCTGGGCCCAGGCGGGAACGGCCTACGCTTGGGGCAAGGACGACTACGGCCAGATCGGGACGGGCGTACCCGTCCAGAGGACCCTGCCGGTCCAGGTGGCGGACACGGACCCCTACGTCCACCTGGCGGCCGGAATTTACTGGGGCATGGGCCTCAAGGCCGACGGCACGGTGTGGGCCTGGGGATCCAACGGGCACGGCGTCCTCGGCAACGGCGCCTACGGCGGGGCCTCGGGCACTCCGCAGGCCGTCCCCGGCCTGGCGGGAGTCGTATCCATCGGCGCGGGACCCCTGCACGCCCTTGCCGTGAAAACCGACGGTTCCCTCTGGACGTGGGGGAACCGGGACGGCAACAAACTGGGGCGAACCTGCTCGCCCTTCACCTGCTACGCCAACCCCGGCGTGGTGGGAGGCCTTCCGCCGGTGATCCAGGCCTGCGGGGGATACAACCACTCTCTCGCGCTGGCCGCCGACGGGACGGTGTGGGCCTGGGGCGGAAATGAATACGGGGAGTTGGGGACGGGGAATACGGACCCCTACCCGAGTCCCGTCCAGGTTCCGGGCCTCACCTCCGTGGTCTCCATCGCCGCGGGTTGGTACCACTCCCTTGCGGTGCGTTCAGACGGGACCCTGTGGGCCTGGGGCGGCAACTTTGCCGGCCAACTGGGCGACGGCACCACAACGACGCGCCTCTCCCCCTTCCAGGTTCCCGGGCTCGCCGACGTGGCCTTCGTCGCCGCCGGAACGAGCCACAACCTGGCCGTCCTGGAGAACGGGACCCTCTACGCCTGGGGAAGCGGCAACTATGGAAAACTGGGGCTTGGGGACACCTCCGGGCAGACTTCGCCCACGCTCTCCCCCCTCGCGGGCGTCGTCTCCGCCGCTGCCGGGGAAGAGCACTCGGTGGTCGTAAAGGCTGACGGATCGGTCTGGGTCTTTGGCAAGAACGACGTGGGCCAGCTGGGGGACGGAACGACGACGGACCGGTCCACTCCCGTGGAATGCGGCATCCAGACGCTGGCCGCCGCCGCCGCCGTCGGCCGTGACCACACCCATATTGTTGCCTCGAACGGCCAGGCCTGGTCCGTGGGACAGGACCAGAACGGGCAATTGGGCTCTGGGCGCGAACCCGTCAAGTGGAGCCCGGTGCAGGTGACGGGGCTTGGAAGCGTGGTCTCCCTCGCCGGAGGGGGCGGCTGGTCCATGGCCCTCCTGGAGGACGGGACCGTCTGGGCCTGGGGCGAGAACTCCAACGGCGCCCTGGGGAACGGCACCCGGATCCCCAGCGACGTCCCCGTCCAGGTGCCCGGCCTGAGCGGCGTAACCCAGATCGCCGCGGCGCGTGGGGGCGGCGGCTTCGCCCTCAAGTCCGACGGCACGGTCTGGTCCTGGGGGAGCCGCTACTACGGCCTGTTGGGCCGGGACGGCGACTACCTCACCGTGGGGCAGGTGGAGAACCTCACGGACATCGTCTTCATCGGCTCCGCCTGGTGGCACGCCTTCGCGGTGAAGAGCGACGGCACCCTCTGGATGTGGGGCCGGGGCTACTACGGCGCCCTGGGAGACGGCACCACGAACAACGCCTCCTACCCCTTCCAACTGGCCGGAATCCCCCCCGTGGCCATAGCGGCGGGAGGCATGGACTTCACGGCGGCGGTGCTTCAGGACGGGGGGGTCTACGCCTGGGGTGAGGGCGGGGCCGGCCAACTGGGCGACGGCACGGGAACGGACCATTTCACACCGCAACCCGCCGACGTGTCCAACGTGGCCTCCATCGCCGGCGGGTACAACCACGTCCTGGCCATCCACAACGACGGAACCGTTTCGGGCTGGGGGGCCAACGACCGCGGGCAACTGGGCGACGGCACGACCCAGAACCGCCTCTCCCCCGTGCCCGTGCCGGGGCTCGCGGGAGCCACCGGGCTCGCGGCCACGATCGAGAGCAGCCTGGTCCTCCTGGGCGACGGAACCCTGTGGTCCTTCGGAGACAACACCAACGGCGAACTGGCCCAGCCCTCCACCGTCCCATCGGGGGCGACCCCCGTGCAGGTCGCAGCGGGAGCGGTCTCCATCGGCTCGGGCGCGAACCACGGCCTGGCGGTGGTGACCTGCGCCCTGGATCTTTCCACCTCCGTCCCCTCCTCCGGAACCATGGGCCAGCCCGTGGCCTTCGCCTCCACCCTCACCCTCGTGGGCGACTGCGCGGGGACCCCGGCGTACCTCTGGACCTTCGGAGACGGCGGCGAATCCACCGAGGCTGACCCCTCCCACACCTACGCCTCGGCGGGAACCTACGCCTGGACCTTGACCGTCACCCTCGGGGGCCTCACGGCCGCCGCCGGCGGCAATCTCAGCATCGCCGCGCCGCCCCTCTACGCCGACGCCCAGGCCGACACCCTCACCGGCAACGTGCCCCTCACGGTCCATTTCACCGGCTCCGGCACGGGCGGCATCGCCCCCTACACCTACCTCTGGGACTTCGGCGACGGCGGCACCAGCACCGAAGCGAACCCCACCCACGTCTTTACCACCACGGGGGATTACATCGTCACCTTCACGGTGCGCGACACCACCAACCAGACCGCCACCGAGACCCTTTCCATCGCGGCCACGGTGCTCGCCCCCCAGATCTCTTCCATCCTCAAGAAGACGGGGCCCTTCCGGCTCCTGGTCAACGGCTCCAACCTCCAGCAGGGCATCCGCGTCTTCATCAACGGCGTGGAGTGGGCCACCGTCACCTGGAAGAGCTCCGCCAAGATCGTCCTCAAGGGGGCCGGACTCAAGACCGCCGTCCCCAAGGGGACGCCCACTGTCTTCCGCTTCGTCAATCCCGATGGCGGAGAGGTCTCCACGACGTGGCAGTACTGAGCGTCGAAGAGGCCAGGGGAGTCAGTAAGTGAGTAGGTGAGTAAGTGAGTAGGTGAGTAGGTAAGGAGGGGCCGGGGCGGCGGGGATGGGCGCCCCGGCCCATTGCTTGGGAGCGTTCGTCCCCGCCTCACGCCGGTTCTTCACAAAGAGGCAACGAACGGGAAGGGGTTTTCGTAGACCATCGGGCAGGGACGCGCGTCGGCTTTGGGCCGCGTGCTACACTCTCGTCGAGCGGCCCGAGGCGGGGCCGCCCCTTTGCGAGGAGCACCCGATGGGGCACGAACTCAGCACGCCGGACATCATCGCCCAGAAACTGGACCAGGCCGCCGACGCCCTTCGCGAGTCGGGCGCCGACCTCTGGCTGACCTTCGTCCAAGAGACGAGCGCCGGCGCCGAGCGGATCTACTACTACATCTCCCCGGGGCACCTGACCTGGGAGAGCCTCATCGCCGTGACGCCCTCGGGCGAACGCTTTCTCATCTGCGGCCGCTTCGACCAGCAGGTTTTCGAGGCCTCCCGCCTCTTCACCGAAGTCATCACCTTCGTCCAGGACTTCCGCGAGCCCTTCGAGGCCCTCATGGCCCGGCTGAAGCCCCGGCGCGTGGCGGTCAATTTCTCCATGAACGACACGGCCGCCGACGGCATCCCCCACGGCCGCTTCCTCTACCTCGAGGAACTGCTCAAGTCCTTCGCTCCGGGCGCCCAGGTGGTCTCCGCCGAGTCCATCATCGGGGCCCTCATCTCCCAGAAGTCTCCCAAGGAGCAGGCCCACCTCCAAGCCGCGGTGAACCACACGGTGGGCCTCTTTGAAGACATCGGCGGGTTCCTCCGGCCCGGCCGGACGGAGAAGGAGGTCTACGACTTCGTCCAGGGCCGCATGGCCGCCCAGGGCCTGAGTCCGAGCTTCCAGACCCTGGTCTTCGCGGGGGACCGCGGGGCGGGCATGGGCCACGGCGCCGCCACGGACAACGCCGTCCGGGAGGGCGACCTCGTCCACGTGGACATGGGCGTTTTCGTGGGCGGCTACGCCTCGGACATGCAAAGGACGTGGTACGTCCGGAAGCCCGGGGAGGCGACCGCCCCCGAGCCCGTGCGGAAGGGCTTCGACACCATCGTCCGGGCCATTGACGCCGCGGCGGCCATCCTCCGGCCGGGGATCCCGGGCACCGAGGCGGACGCCGCCGCCCGCGCGGTGGTCGTGGGGGCCGGCTATCCAGAATACCCTCACGCCCTCGGCCACCAACTCGGACGCCATGCCCACGACGGCGGGTGCCTGCTTGGACCACGCTGGCCCCGCTACAAGAACACCATCCTGCTCCCGGTCCGGGAGAACCAGATCTTCACCCTCGAGCCCTCCCTGAACGTGCCGGGCTTCGGCGCCGTGGGGATCGAGGAGGACGTCCTCATCACTCGGGATGGCCCCCGCTTCTTCGCCGAACCCCAGCGGGAACTTTGGTTCGTGTAGGAAGGCCGCCTCTCCGGGTCGGGACTCGGAGATTAGGCGACGGGGGGACTGGGAAAAACCGTCTCTCATTCTGTGGGAGGCGTCGCATGACGCCGATCTTCTCCCTCGAAGGCCTTCCCTGTAGCGGCCCTTGCTTGCAAGGGCCGATTTTTTCGGCCGAGGCGGGCATCGGCCGCTACATAGGCCCCCGTCTCTCGACTCGCGCCTCACATCTCACGTCTCACGTCTTCTATGAAGAGGCCGGCGGTGTCAAGGCTGGGGGCCGGGGAGGCGCGGGG